>DASXVQ010000230.1:0-161596 GCA_036504155.1 Myxococcales bacterium | reverse complement strand
AACCCACCGCGCGCGCACGGCGGCCGCGACCGCCCGGGTCGCGGCCGTCTTCGTCTCTAGAGCAGGGCGACTACGCCGCTCACGCCCAGAGACGGCGGCAACGCCGCGGGCGGCACCCTGCGCACCAACACCCTGTCGTTCGAGGACTGCCGCAAGCGCTTCGACGGGCTCGCCATCGGCGAACTCTGACGGCTACAGCGCCCGGAACCGCGTCAGCCGCAGCAGCACGGGGATCGCGCGGCCGTCGGTGACGATGCCCATGTGGTCGAACTGCGAGTGGATGTAGAGCAGCTTCGCCAGCTTCTCCCGCCGCTGGAAGCGCGCCCCGGCGTCGGGGATGTTCTCGCGGTAGAGCGCCTCGGGGAGGTTGGTGAGGAAGTTGAGGCTGCGCTCCATGGTCTCGAAGCCCACGATGACCATCCGGTGGGACGCGGGCGGCGCCGTCTCGGTCTTCAGCCACGCCAGGAACATGTCCTCGGCGTTGTAGAGGCCGTCGAGCAGGATGATCTGCTCCAGCCGCGGGCTGTTGAGCCAGGCGAGCAGCGTGCGGAAGGCGCCGCTGTGGCCCATCGCCGACACCGGGCCCGCCGGCACCTCGATCCCCGCCTGCTTCTGCACGGTCTCGAAGAGGATCTCCGGGCTCGCCCAGCGGACGGGGTCGTTGATGCCGGTCGGCACCTCGGGCACCACGAAGAGCGCGTTGCGCCGGCTGGCGCGGAACTGCTCGCCCAGCTTGTGCATTCGCCAGGCCTCGTCGACGTTGGTGTAGTAGCCGTGCAGGTAGATGAGGACGCCCGCGGTCTTGGCGTCGTAGCCGGCGGGCTTCCAGAGGTGGATGGGCCCGCGGTCGGTCGGCACCCTCCAGTGCGTTCCGCCGGCCACCAGGTCGCGGACGACCGCGTTGGGCTCTTCGGCGACCCCCGGCACGGGAGCGGCGGGCGCGGGCGTCGGGTTGGCGGCCGGGACCGGCTGCGCCCTCACCTCCGGGTCCACCACGCCCTTGGCCGCCCCGCTGACCGACACCGCGGGCGCGTTGGCGGCCAGCGCAGCGGCGAGCAGGAGGGCGAGGGTCATCGTTCGGGGTCGGGTCGGGTCAGGGGTTGGAGGGCGCCGCGGGCTCGGCCGGCTTGGCGGCCTTGCGGGCGACGAAGAGGTGCGCCCCGCCGCCGGCGCCGTCGATGTAGCCGTAGCGGAACGGCAGCTTGCGCTTAGGCTGGCTCTTCCACTCCGCGCGGAAGGCCTTGTTGAGCTCCTTGTTCGCAGGCAGGAACGACTCGCCGAAGTTGCCGTAGGTCTCCAACTCGAAGCCTGCCTTCTTCAGGAACGTGGGCGGGATGCCCGTGCTGTCCGAGATCATCAGCTCCATGTGCTCGAGCAGGTAGTCCCGGATCGTGGAGAAGTCATCCCTCCAAAGCAGATAGCTCGCCGCCTTGGTCATCGCCACCACGCGCCCCTTCTTCTTCAGGTACTCGAGCAATTCCGGGGACTTCGCGAAGCCCTCGTTGTGGAGGTTGGCGGCGAGGTGGCGGTGGACCCGGACGGGCGCAGCGGGGCCGGCGCCCGCGGCCTTGAAGACGATCTCGCTGTTGGAGAAGGCCACCGAGAGGTCCGGAGACTCCCACTTGCCGCGCAGCGTCTTGGCCTTGGTCTTCTCCAGCGCGGCGATCTCCTCGCCGGTCAGGTAGTGCAGCGAGCCGTCCTTCTCCAGCGTGAAGAAGCGCAGCGACACCGGCTCGAATCCGTGTTCGGCGAGGGCGACCAGGAAGAAGCCGATCTCGCCGGGGATGTCGCTGCCCTGGCCCTTCTGCAGGTTCTCGGTGGTGCTGTTGTCGGCCATCAGCAGGCCCCAGATGGTCTTGTCGAACAGGCCGAGGCTCTCCTTGAGCCGCGCCGGCTTGATGTCGTCGAGGCGCGTCGGGTCCCCCGCGTACTCGAGCGACAGGGTGGTGATGTCGGTGGCGTCCGGATAGGTCGTCAGCGCGGAGATGAGGTCGCCGCCGCCGAAGGGGTAGACCACCGTGGTCGGCAGCCCCGCCGGGCGCAGCTTGGCGATGAAGTCCCGCGCCTGGCCGATCCACTGCTCCTTGTACTTCTTCTTCTTGGGAGCCATCGCCTTGCAGTGTTCGGCGACGACCTTGGCATCGAGGTGCGCCGGCAGCGCCTCCGAGCCCTCGCAGGCGACGGCGCGGTAGAGCAGCTTCGCTTCGGCGATGAAGTCCTTGCCGGCCACCGAGGGCGCCGGGGGCGAGGCCGAGGCCGAGGCCGAGGCCGAGGCCGGAGCGGCGGCGTTGGAGGCGGCCGGCTCTTCGGCGGCGGGGGCTGCAAAGGGCGAGAGGAAGACGGCGGCGAGGCAGGCGAATCGGAGCAGGCGGGTCATGGTCACACACGGCGACGGGGCGGTGGATCTCCAAGGTTCGGAAGGCTCGGTCAGTGTACTGACGGCTCGGGGGATTGCCAAAACAGCGAGCCGACCGACCGCCGGGCCGCCGATGCCGGGCTTTCTCCAGGCGGGCGCACGGCGGCCACCCCGCTGTCCGATTGCTGACATCCCCCCACTCCCCTATAGTCCGCGCCGACCGATTTGCCGCCGAGTGGACGAATGCCCAGGCCCCTCGAAGTCCTCCTGCTGGTCTCGCTCCCCGGCTCCGGGAAGTCGGAAATCCTCAGGTACCTGAGGGATCTCGGCCCCGAGCAGTGCCGGGCCGAATTCGGCCTGGGCCCCCTGGTCGCCCTCAACGACTACCCCTACGTGCACCTGATGCGCCGCATCAGCCAGGAATCCCAGAAGCTGGGGCTCTCGGGGATCTTCTTCGACGCCAACGAGCTGCCGATGAAGGAGCCCTTCGACTGGGGCGTGCTCGTCGAGCTGCTCAACGAGGACTACGCGGACCTCACCGCCCGGCGCCGCGCGATGCCCACCTCCGCCGCCGAGTGGCTCTTCGCCCGCCTGGACGCCGCCCGCGCCAAGGTCGGGGCCGGCCCGGCCGTGGGAGGTCTTCCCGCCGAGCAGCGCGCCAAGCTGGCCGCGGCCCTGGAGGCCGACGCCGCGGCGCTGGTCAAGGAGCGCAACGATCGCTTCAGCGCCGCGCCGGCGGACCGCACGGTGGTCGTCGAGTTCTCCCGCGGCGGCAAGGACGGCTCGGCGATGCCGCTGCCGGCGCCGTTCGGCTACGGCTACTCGCTGGCGGTGCTCGCGGACGCCATCCTCTCCAAGGCCTCGGTCCTCTACGTCTGGGTCACCGCCGACGAGTCCCGCCGCCGCAACCGCCTGCGCGCCGGCCCCGCCAACCTCTTCACCCTGCACCAGGTGCCGCTGCCGGTGATGATGGTCGACTACGGCTGCGACGACCTCGAGCACCTGCTCAAGCACTCCGACCGCCCGGACACCCTCAAGGTCGTCTCCCGCGGCCGCACCTTCTACTTGCCGGCCATCCGCCTGGACAACCGCAAGGACCGGACGAGCTTCCTGCGCGGCCCGCGCGAGGGCTGGCCGGAGGCCGACACCAAGGCGCTGCACGCGGCGCTCTGCGAGTCCTTCGGCAAGCTGCACAAGGCACAGGTCCGGCGCTGAAGCGCGACGCCGAGGCGCGACGCTGAAGCCTTCGCGCTCGTCGCGTCTGCCGGTATAGTCCCCGGGCGCTCGTCGCAAGCGTGCTTCTGACCCTTCTTCCCAACCGTAACGGAGCCCGACCATGTCCCAGACCCTCGACGTCCTCCTCCTGATGGCGCTGCCCGCCTCCGGCAAGTCCGAGGTCCGCAAGTACTTCGGGAGCCTCACCCCCGAGCAGCTCAAGAGCGACTTCCACATCGGCACCAACGCGCAGCTGGACGACTACCCCTACGTGCACCTGATGCGGTCCATCTCCGAGGCGCTGGTGGAGATGAAGCAGGACGGCATCTTCTTCGACGCCGGCGACCAGCCCATGAAGCAGCCGCTCGACTGGGGCACGCTCATCCACCTGATCAACGACGACTTCGAGGACCTGATCGCCTACCGCAAGATCGAAGCCAAGGACCCGGTGGAGTGGGCGCTGATCCGCTTCGACGCCGCGCGCCAGAAGGTGGGCGCCCCGCCCGCGTTCTCGAGCATGAACCCCGAGGTGAAAGCCAAGCTCAAGGACAAGATCGCCAAGGAGTGCGCCGACCTGCTCAAGGGCAAGAACGCCGGCATCCCCGACACGCTCGAGGGGAAGACCGTGGTCATCGAGTTCGCCCGCGGCGGCAAGGCCGACTCGAAGTACCCGCTGCCCGCGCCCTACGGCTACCAGTACGCGCTCGCCCAGCTCTCGCCCGAGCTGCTCCGGCGCTCCTCCATCCTCTACGTCTGGGTCACCCCCGAGGAGTCGCGCCGCAAGAACATCGCGCGCGCCAACCCCACCAAGCAGGCCACGACCGGCACCCACCTCTCGCTGTTCCACGGCGTCCCGATGGCCGTGATGATGAACGAGTACGGCTGCGACGACGTCGAGTACCTGATGAAGCAGTCGGACAAGCCGGACACGGTCAAGGTCGTGTCCCACGGCAAGACCTGGAAGCTGCCCATCGGCCGCTTCGACAACCGCAAGGACCTGACCACCTTCGCGCGCGAGCCGGTGGCCTCGTGGAAGAAGGAAGACGTGGAGTCCCTCGCCGCCGGCATGCGCGAGGCCTTCAACGCCATCATCAAGGCCCAGGCGAACCGGGCGTAAGGCGCATCCTCTGACGCAAAGATGATCGAGGCGCCCTCTCCGCGAGGAGGGGGCGCTTCTTCTTTTCGTCAGCCCGGACCCGACTGCTCACCCGGTCGAGGAAGCCGCCTCGTACACCCTCCGCGCGGCAGCGGCCTTGAAGTCCTCCAACGACTTGCGGAGGTCCGCGCGCCGTCGCGGCGCCGCGGCGATCTCGCGCAGCGCTCGGACCAGCGCGTCGACGTCCTCCTCGGTGGTCTGGAGGCCGAAGCTCGCGCGGACGACGCCGGGGAGCGCGATGCGCGGAAACAGGCGCACGATGAGATTCTGGAAGCGCTGCAGCAGCGGGGGGATGCCGAGCAGGTGCTTGATGAGCAAGTGGGCGCAGTGGCAGCCCCAGCGCACGCCGATCCCGGCACGCTCGGCGAGGCCCCGCGCCGTGCGGTCGGCCATCATGCCCTTCAGGTTGAAGGCGACGACTCCACCTCTGTGGACGAACCGGGGCGAGCCGACGTCCTTCGTCCCGAAGAGCGTGAGGCCGGGCACCGTCGCCAGGCCCTGCAGCGCCCGGCGGGTCAGGGCCTGCTCGTCCGCCTGGAGCACGTCCATGCCGATCCGCTGGAGGAGCTCGAGCGCCTTGCCCAGCCCGGCGATGCCGCCCATGTTCTCCTCGCCGCAGGCGCGGATCTGCTCCAGCTCGGCGGGGCTGAACGTCAGGAACCCTTTGCGGACGACGAGCGCCCCGGTGCCGAACGGCGCGTAGACCTTGTGGGCCGAGAAGACCAGGTAGTCGATCTCCCGGGCGGCCACCTCGACCTTGCGGTGGGCGACCATCTGGGCCGCGTCGACCAGCAGGCGCGCCCCGTACTGGTGGACGATGCGGCTGATGCTCGAAAGATCGTTGAACACCCCGAGCACGTTCGAGGCCCCGCTGACGGCCACCAGCCCGATGCGCTTCGGGCCATGCTCGCCAGCCTCGTTGTAGGCGCGCAGCACCGCTTCCAGCTCCTTCGGGTCGACGAACCCCTCGGAGTCCACCCCGAGCCGGACCAGCGACAGGCCGCGCGTCGTGCGCCACGGCAGCTCGTTCGAGTTGTGCTCGAGCAAGGTGTTGAGGACGACCACCTCGCCCCCCGGCGCCGCGCCGGAGGTCTTGGCGAGGCTCTCGGCGACCAGGTTGATGGCCTCGGTGGTGTTGGAGGTGAAGACCACGTCGTAGGCATCCTGCGGTGCGCCCAGGGCCTGCGCGCAGATCGACCGGACTTCTCGGACCAGGTCCTCCTGGACCTCGCGGGGCTGGCCCCAGGCCTCGCGCACGGCATCCCAGATGGGCTCGAACGTCGGCGTGCTGGCGGCGTTGTCCAGGTTGACGTAGGGGCGCAGGCCCTCGGCGGTGGGCACCTGCGCCCCGCGGCCGATCAAGGTCTGCCGGAGCCCTTCCAGGAGCGCACGCCCCGAGAGCCCGCCGAGCGTGTCGCGGTGAAGGATCTCGCTCGCGGCCATCGGCTCGGCCGCGGTGGTGCCGAGGAAGGCGTCGCGCCCGTGGCTCTTTACCAGCTTGAGCGCCTTGGCCATCGCGATGACGTTCACGATCGCCGGCGTGCCCGCTTCGAACCTGTCCGGCGCCCGCGCCCAGACGACCGAGCCCGGAGAGACGAGCCGCGCCGTGCCCCCGCCGGTCTGAAAGGGAGCCTCCCTGGGCAGCGCCCTGCGCTCGACGGCCAGAGCCCTGACCCCGAGCGGGAGGCCGAGCTCGGCGCTGGAGACGGACTGGTAGGTGCCGGGCGCGAGCTGTGCCGCGAGCATTGCCGCCCGCCGCGGAGTGCAGAAGAGGACCACGTGCCGATCCGCGCGGAGCCCGAGGTGCTGGAGGACGACGTCCCGGGCCTGCTCGTACAGGTGCGTCGAGACGAGCGAGTGCTGACCGCTGCCCCGGTGGACGTTGGAGTACGTCTCCAGGGCCGCACCGACCGCCCGCGTGAGCTCCTGGAACGCCTCGCCACGGTTCATCGGTGACCTCCCATGGCTGCCCCTACGTCCGGGCAGGGCTGCGATTGCATCGGCTAGCCCTGCAGGTCCTTCCAGCTGTCGCGCTCGACGAAGCTGCCGGGGAGGTTCCGTTCCATCTGCGCCCAGCGCTCCATCGGCACCGCGAAGGTCATCAGGTCCTTGCCGAGCCGGCGGACCGTCTTGCGGGCGGAGAGGTCGTTGAGCCCGGCGACGGCCCGCTGGCCGCGCGGGTTCTCGGCCTCGCGGTAGAGGTAGATGCCGATCGACTGGCACCCCGCGGCGTGGGGCATGATGACGTTCTCGCAGTCGCCGTCCTCGTAGTTCGCCAGGATCGTCAACGCGGAGAGCTGGTTCGGGTTCGCCAGGAAGACCACTCCGACCGCCCGCTCGCCCTCCTTCACCTCGTCGAGCGGCTTGAAGAGGACGTACTTCGTCGGCACCTCGCGGATGGGCAAGGCAGCGATGAAGCGAGCGACCGCCTCGGGCGACTTCCGGTAGCGCTCGCCGTGTTTGAAGTGGTCGAGCTGCGACCCGCGTAGGAGCTTCTCCGCCGTCGCGCAGCGCGCCCGCCCCGCCTCGCTCGACTCGTTGCCGTTCGAGAGGAAGCCGCGGAATCCCTCGACGCCGCCCAGGAAGGCCTCGTAGCAGTTGCCGAAGCCCAGGCCGACGCCGCCTCCCTGGCAGCCGTAGGTCTCGCGGTCGAACGCGGCGGTGAGCCCGCGCTCGGCGGCGGCGGCGAAGGAGGCCATCACGCAGCCCCAGCGGCCCTTCTCGAACCGGATCGCCTCTTCCGGCGCCTCGTCGGTCCAGACCACGGCCACCGGCCGGTGCTTCAGTCCCAGGGCCTTCGCGATCGGGGAATCCATGAGCTGCGCCTCCCGTGGAGAACGCGGAGCGTGCGGCCGCGCACGCCGACGCTAGCTGGCCTTCTGCTCCGCCTCGAGCTCCTCCAGCAGCCGCTTCATGTCGCGCAGGTAGACCGGCGACTTGTCGAGGTAGAAGGCCAGGGCCGGCGAGAAGTTCTTCCCGACGAGCCCGTCGAGCATCATCTGGCTCACCAGCCGCTGCCGCTCGAGCAGGCGCTGCGTGCGCAGGACGATCTGCCGCTCCTCCGGCGTCGCCGCCTCCATCAGCTTCGTGAAGACCGGCCGGGCGCGCGGCTGGAGCATCCAGAAGTACATGAGGTCGAGCGCGTTGACGATCTGCCGGGTCTCCAGCTCGCGCTGGTCCTCGGCCACCGCTTTGACGAACTCCTTGGGCGACTCGAGCATCTTCAAGATGTCCTGCTCGGGGTAGACCGCCTCCAGGCGCCCGTGGTTCGCCAAGAGCCAGTGCAGCTTGGTCCGATAGTCGCGCAGGCGGGTGCGGACGTTGACGTTGCGGTCGGCGGTGCCCTCGATGAACCCCGCCACCAGGTCCGACGACGCCTTGCTGATCACCGCGGCCCAGTTCTGCAGCATGTGGTCGGCGTCGACGCCGGACATGCCCGCGCTGGTGATGATGGCGCGCAGGAGCGCGTTGAGCGCGAGCGCGATGGGGATGGCCAGCACCGAGCGGAAGAAGTTGCCGAAGGCCGCCGCCCGCGGCAGCCCGCGGAAGGTGTTGTGGCTGAACAGGTAGATGCCGTTGGCCAGCGCCATGACCGAGTACAAGAGGATGGGCGCGGTCGCGGTGGTGATGGAGATGCGCTCCAGGAACTCGTGCTTGACCAGGAAGTCCAGCAGCGGCACCGAGAAGCCGGTGTAGAGCAGCGAGTCGGCGACCCGCTCCCAGCTGATGAGGTCCTTCCAGGTCAGCAGCTTGGAGCGCACCAGCCCGCCGCCGCCGATGATCGCCTGCAGGATGTTGCGCAGCCCGGTGATGCCGAACCAGATGGGCGCGCCGAACCAGGCGAGCACCCGCCAGTCCTTGGTCAGGTAGAAGGTCAAGAACGCCGGCAAGAAGCCCAGCGCCACCTTCCCCAGGTCGCGCACCCGGGTGTTGAGCCGGGTGATCTTGAACGCGGGCGGCTTCTCTTCGGGCGGCTCCAGGCTCAGCTCGTTGCTGGCGTGCTCCTCCACGCCGCCCAGGGTCAGGATGTTGCCGCGGCCTTCCTTCGCCTCGACGTAGCGGGTGCTGTTGGGCACCACCTCCCAGGCTTCCTTGCGCGCGTAGCCGAACTCGCGCAGGCCGGGCAGCTTGCGCAGCACGCGCAGCGCGAAGTCCAGCGGCCACAGCGGGCTCTCGTGGGGCGTCCAGACCGTGTGCAGCTCGGCGTCGGTGCGGACGGGCAGCACCTCGCGGGTGCCGGGGTGGCGGAAGAACTCGCGGCGGGCGCGGCCGGGCAGCGTGTCGGCCACGACCAGCCCCATGCCGAACAGCGACTGCGCCCGGCCCACCGAGTCGCTGCCCAGGCTGGTGCGCAGCGGGACGCGCGAGTAGAAGTTGGCGAAGTCGAGCAGGTGCGAGAGCACCTCGCGCAGGCCGGCCAGCCGCTCCTCCTTGAGCGGGCCGTTGGCCGCCTCGACCTCGCGGATGGCCTCGCGAACCACGCGCTTGAGGACGATGGCGTTGCCGCGGTTGAGCGTCTGGCGGATCCCGGCGATCTCCCGCGTGTGGGGCGCCTTCTTGAGCCGGTAGTCCTTGAGGTTGAAGAGCTCGAGGTGGGTGACCAGCCCGCGGCCCTGGTAGAGCACCTCGAGGACGTCGGCGGGGGTCAGGCCGGTCAGGTTGAGCACCAGGGTCGAGCCGGAGCGCACCGCGCCCAGCATCTCGCAGAGCTCGCGCGGCTTGAGGCGCAGCAGCTCGGGGACCTCGTCTCCCTCGCGCGGCTCGGAGGGGTGCGGGATCTCCGGGTTCACCGAGCGCTGCAGCCAGGTCTCGGCGATGACGCTGGGCAGCAGGTGGTCGATCCGCGCGACCTTCTCGCGCAGCTCGGCCTTCTCCGCCTCGCCGGCGTCCTGGTAGCGCCCGGTCCACTCGGCGACGAGCGGCTTGGCGCGCTGCAGGCACTTCTGGTGGATGAAGTCGGCGAGGTGGGTGACCGAGGGCTGGCCCACGCCGATGGAGGCGACGAACTCGTCCTCGACGAGCGGGGGCAGGTTCAGGCCGTAGCGCTGGTTGAGCTGCTCGAGGTGCTTCTGGTTGAAGGCCCTGAGCAGCGCCAGCACGTAGCGCGACTGCAGCCGGGCCACCTCGCGGCCCTTGTCGAGGAACTCCTTGACCGCGGGCTTGTTCATGAACGCCGCGAAGTCCGCGGGGTTCTCCAGCCCCTGGGGGATCCAGATGAACTGCGCGAACTTGCCGTGGCAGCGCGCCGCGAACTCCAGGCCCGGGCGGACGGTGACGCCCATGATGGCCGCCGCCTCGGTGAGCTCGGAGACCGCGTCCGCGGTCCAGTAGTAGTAGTAGACGACGGTCAGCTCGCGGATGCCCTTGATCCACGCGTCCATCACCAGGTGGGTCGGCGCCTTGCGGCCCTTGGTGTGGGCGTCGTGGACGTGGTGGTCGAAGGCCACCTGGTTCCAGGCCTCGGACATCTCGATGAGGTGGTACTTGCGCAGCTGCCGGCGGATCTCGACCGGGCGCCCGGTGACCGCGGCGAAGAAGTCGTGGGCCAGCTCCACCTGGCGCCAGTAGTCGCGCTCCTCGCGGGCCAGCTCCTTCATCACCGTCAAGAGCACGCGGGCGGTGTTGTTCTGCATGCTCGCCTGGGTGCCGAAGAACACCTCGTCGTGCAGCGCGCGCAGCGCCAGGATGCGGTCCTGGGCGCTGCCCTGCTCCAACGACTCGAGCAGCCGGATGATGGCGTAGGCGATGCGCCGCTCCTGCGTGGCGGCCAGCTCCTTGAAGCCGCGCGGGTGCAGGGCGGGGTTGAACAGCCGGCGCAGCACCTCGGGCTTCTTGTGCTTGCCGACGGTGCGGAACTCGTTGACCAGGTCGACGAGCTCGTAGTCGCGGTCGTCGAAGAGGAGGAGGGGGCGCTTGCGCCTGGGCGGAGGCTCGACGCTGGAGACTTCGAGTTCGCTGTCGCTGATCGTCCGCGGTGCCGGGTCTGCCATTTCTGTCTTCGACCTGCTGGCTGCGGCGGTAGGCCCCGCAACCCGAGGAAATGAAAGAGCAATCTAGACCCCTGCCCGGCGAACGGGCAAGGCGTGGTTAGGGGGTCAGGGGGGCCCTGGGAGCGGTCGGCGACCTCAGCGCGCCGTCACCTCGCGCGCCAGCGCCTCCAACCGCTCCTTGCGGAAGAAGGCGACCTGAGCGCAGGCGAGCGCCACGGCGGCCACCACGTGGGGCTCGAGCGACTCCAGGAACCTCGCCGCGTCGGTCTGGCCGCCGCAGTACAGGCGGGAGGCCGAGACGGCGGCGTCCAGCGGCCACATCGACGTGTAGAGGTAGGCCGCCAGCGGGGCGTTCTTGAGGTCGAAGCCGGTGCCGCTGGCGCGCCCTTCCGAGAGCAGCCGCCAGATCTCGTCGTCGCCCTGGCCGGGCGGCTGGAGGTCGGGGAGGAAGCGCTCCATGCGCACCGTCCCGTCGCCTTCGCCCGGCAGGTCGCCCATCAGCATCGCCATCGGGGCGTCGCCGCCGGTGCGCTGCGCCAAGGCGTCGAGCAGGCAGGCGGCGACGAGCTTGGTGCCCAGGTAGCGCGCGGCGGTGGCCAGGTTCCTCGCGGCCGCCTCGCGCAGCGCCTCGTAGGCCTCGGGCGTCGGCCGCCCGCGGAAGTGCAGGAAGATCTTCCCGGCGTCGAGGTGGGAGAGGAACCCCTCCATCCGCTGCATCGCGGTGCGGTAGTCGCGCGCGCCGTAGACCGCCTTGAGCCGCAGGGACCAGTTGGTCTCGGGCAGCAGCGCCCAGGTGTTGTCGAGGAAGCGCGCCACGTCCGGCTCGGCGAAGTTGGCAACGTCCTTGTTGGCCAGCTCCACCGCGTCGCGCACGTTGGCGTCCAGCTCCTCGTCGCTCATGGCCACGCCGAACTCGAGCGCCACCTGCACGAGCTTCTCGCGCAGCCGCTCGGCGTGGGTCGGACCCTTGAAGGGAACCGTGGCCTCGATGGCCGCGGCGATCCGCAGGAGCGCCTTGTCCGGCAGCAGCCCCTCGAGAGCGCGCACCGCCAGCAGCGCGCTGAGCATCTCGTTGAGGCCCGCCGTCGGCGCCACCGCCACGCCCACCGGCATCTCGAACAGGGCCATCACCATCGCCCGCGGCCGGTCCTCGTGCGGGTCGGCCAGCAGCAGCCGCACCTCGCCGCCGCGCCGCTCGAACGAGCCCTCGAGCACCTCCTCCACCCGCTCGGAGAGCCCGCCGTCGACCTGGAGGTAGACCGTGTCGTGGAACGCGGCGGCCAGGGCCACGTAGGCGTTGGGCCCCTCGGCGAGGTCGAAGACGTGGTGGACGGAGTGGAAGCTGCGCCCGCGGCCGGACATCGCCTCGTGGACGAGCACCGCCAGCTTCTCGAGCGCCTCGGGGCGGGGCGTGGCGCCCAGGTTGCGCAGCGAGACGGAGAGGAGCCGGCCGAGCCGGACCAGGTTGCCTTCGCGCATGGGAGTCTCGACCGGCATCGGAGGGAGGAACGGGTTGGGGACTGCCTCTGGGCTGCCTCTAGCCGGCGGTGGCCAGCTTCGACGCAGCGGGCGCGATCTTCTGGAAGCGCCGCAGGACCTCCTCGACCTCGAGGTTCACCGCCGCCAGCAGGTCCGCCTTCTCCCTGTAGGGCAGGAAGGCGCTCTTGAACCCGCTGACGATCATCGTGGTCAGGTCCTCGAGGGTGAAGCTGCAGTGCTTGTGCAGCAGCCACAGCTCCTTGGTGACGGTGGTGTCGGTGATGAGGCGGTTGTCGGTGTTCACCGTCACCCGCAGGCCGTAGTCGAAGTAGAAGCGGATGGGGTGGCTGGCGAGGTCCGGCACCGCGCCGGTCTGCACGTTGGAGCTGGGGCAGACCTCGATGGGGATGCGGTGGTCGTTGACGTAGTTGAGGAGGTCGCCGTCCTCGCGCAGCCGCGTCCCGTGGCCGATGCGGTGCACGCCCACCAGGTGCAGCGCCTGGGCGATGGACTCCGGCCCGTAGGCCTCGCCGGCGTGGCAGGTGCAGTTGACGTTGTTGTTGAGGATGAGCTGGAAGGCGGCCTTGTGGTCCTTGGCGGGGAAGTCGTACTCGGCGCCGGCGAGGTCGAAGCCCTTCACGCCCTTGTTCTTGTAGGCCACGGCCAGCTCGGCCAGCCGCACCGAGGTCTGGGGGTTGATGTGGCGCAGGCCGCAGATGATGACGCCGCTCTTGATGCCCACCTTGTGCTTGGCGGCGCGCAGGCCCTCGAGCACCGCCTCGACGATGGCGGTCATCTTCAGGCCCTTCTGCTGGTGCAGCGCCGGGCAGTAGCGGACCTCCAGGTAGCGCACGTTCTCGCTCGCGGCGTCGATGGCCAGCTCGTAGGCCGTGCGGTAGAGCGACTCCTCGGTCTGCAGCACCGAGCAGGTCACGTCGAAGGCGACCAGGTAGTCCTCCAGGCTCGAGCAGATCTGGCCGAGGTGGATGGCCTTGGCCAGGCCCGCCTCGTCCTCGGCCGGCATCTTGACCTTCTGCTGCTCGCCCAGCTCGAGGATGGTCTCGAGCCGCATCGAGCCGTCGAGGTGGCAGTGCAGGTCGGCCTTGGGCAGCGCCCGGAGCAGGTCCTCGGTGACCTCCATCGGCGGGGGCGCGAGGGTGGTGCGCCGCGCCGCGGACGGGATGGCGTGGCCTTCGTCTGCCTGGCTGAGCTCGGGGTCGGTCATGGCCACCTCTGGGAAGGACCTGGGGAAGTCGGGAAGGGCTTGCGTCCCGCCCATTGTAGGAGCGCCACCCGGGAGGGCCAGTTCTCTGGGCCGCCTGCCCGGTCGCCCAGGCGCCCTACGTCCAGCCACAGGCCTGTAGCAGCCGCCCTCGCTCCCGCCTACAATCCGACACCGTGAGAAGCCGAACCGCCGAGCAGCTCGCGCTCCCCATCCCGGAGGCCCCCAAGGGCCGCGCCGTGCCTGCGCCAGCGCCGGCGCCGGAGATGCCGCCGCAGCCCGAGCTCTTCCCGGACCTGGACGACGCCGAGGACCAGCCGTTCGAGGTCGAGGCGGAGCTGGAGGACGTCCCCGACCAGCGCGCCCTGCCGCCGCCCGCCGAGCGCTTCCTGCGCGCCCGGGCGATGGCCGACGCGGTGTCGAACCGGCTGGGTCGGCCCGTGCAGCTGTCGGTGACCGACAACCGCTCGACCATGATCTCGTTCCGGCGCAAGGACGACGTCCTGTTCCTGCGCGTCCACCACATGTTCCTGGGCGCGCCGGAGCCGGTGGTGCGGGCCATCGCCGACTACTCGGGCAAGGGCAAGCGCGCCGCCAGCGCCCTGATCGACGCCTGGGTGCGCGAGAACACCACCACCATCCGGATAGGCCACCGCTCCGGGCCGACGGCGCGGCTGGCGGCGCAGGGCACGGTGCACGACCTGCGCGAGATCTTCGACCGCATCAACGACCTGGTCTTCTCCGGCCGCATCGACGCGCGCATCGGCTGGGGCCGCGCGCCCAACGGGGCCGGCCGGCGCCGGTCGATCCGCATGGGCGTCTACGATCACCTGACGCGCACCATCCGCGTCCACCCCGCGCTGGACCGGCCGGAGGTGCCGCGCTTCTTCGTGGAGTACATCGTCTTCCACGAGATGCTCCACCAGGCCATCCCCGGCGAGGAGAAGGGCCGCCGCCGGCAGCACCACGGCCCGGAGTTCCGCCGCCGCGAGCGCGCCTGGCCCGAATACGAGAAGGCCATCGCCTGGGAGCAGGAGAACCTCTCGATGCTGCTGGGCAAGGCCATGGGCAAGCGGGCCCGGCCGGTGGACTGAAATGCAGGCGGTCGTCCGTCGGCGGTAGGCTGTAGCCCGTCATGGACTTCCACCGACCGCTGGCGCTCCCGTTCCTCCTCTCTCTGCTGTCCTGCGGCAGCGGGCTGAGCAGCCGGGCCTACACCCTCGACGGCGGCCGGCCGGACCGCGGCTACACCGCCTGCGGGGAGGCGGTCTGCGTCCCCGGCGAATACTGCGACAGCGCGACCTACAGCTCGTGCCTGCCCGGGTGCGCGGACGACCAAAACTGCTCGCAGGGTCTCGCCTGCCACCGTTCCGGCGCCGAATCCGTGGGCACCTGCGGCGCTCCGGGAGCCTCGGACGGCACCGAGTGCCTGCAGCCCGGCGGCAAGTGCGAGGGCGGGATCCTCCTCTGCTACTTCGGCGAGGGCGATGCCCAGGGGACCTGCCGGACGTCCTGCGGTTCCTCGTTCGACTGCAGCCGCGCGGGGCTCTACAGCTACGAGTGCTGCCCCATCCGCGGGGTGTCCTCCGCGGCGTGCGTGCCCGGCGCCATCGCGCCCAAGGACGGGACCTGCCAGTAGCGGGACGTTCGCGGCCGCGCCCTGCCCCTGCCCCTCGACGGATCTCCCGGGTCGGGCCCCTTACCCCTGCGTCGCCAGCACCTGCTCGACGAACAGGTCCCGGTCGCCGTCCTTCATCTCGGTGGCCAGCGCCGTGTACCAGAACCCGCTCTTCCAGAAGACCAGCGTCACGCCGTCGCGCTTGACCATCTGCAGCGTGCGCCCGCGGCGCTTCACCGGCGTGGCGTCCTCGGGGAGGAACTCCTTGTCCGCGGGGATGGTGAAGAGCGTGAAGCGGCCCTCCTCGGCGGTGTAGTGCACCACCGCGACCGTCAGCCTTCCGGCGTCGCCGACTGCGCCGCCCACCAGCCGCGCCCGCGGCTTGAGCGAGGGCATGGGCTTCTTGGGCGGGAACCCGGCGCCGATGAGGGACATCTCCAGGCCTTCGGGCCCCAGCATCTTGAGCGTGCCCTTCGCGGCCTGCCGGTGGAGCTCGGCCAGCTGCGGCGCGGCCTCCTGCGTTCGCGACAGCTCGTTCTGGAACTTCGCCTCCTTCTTGAGCGAGTACCAGAGCCCCGTCCCGAGGATGGGCAGACCGAAGAGGAAGACGAGGATCTTGACGAGGCGCGCCTGGTTCATGGCCTATTGATAACCCGATCCGACAGAGAGGCGACACGAGGTTGGCGCGCGCCCCGCGATCCTTGCGGCGCGGCCCGCAACGCGCGAGAGTCCCTCCGCTTTCTTGACCGGCCGCCTAGCGGCCCACAACCGCGGAGAGAACCATGTCTCGCGTCATCAACTTCAACGCCGGCCCCGCCGGCCTGCCCCTTCCCGCCCTCGAGCGCGCGCGCGATGAGTTCATCGAGTTCGGCAAGAGCGGCATGTCGATCATGGAGCACAGCCACCGCGGCAAGGACTACGAGGCCGTCCACAACGAGGCCATCGCGCTCCTCAAGGAGCTGCTGGCGATCCCCGACACCCACGAGGTGCTGTTCATGCAGGGCGGCGCCCACCTGCAGTTCTGCACCATCCCCATGAACTTCCTGCCCCCCGGCAAGAGCGCCGACTACGTCATCACCGGCAACTGGGCGAACGTGGCCTACAGCGAGGCCAAGAAGCTCGCCGCCCTCGGCATCGGCAAGGTCAACGTCGCCGCCACCACCGAGGTGGACAAGAAGTTCACCCGCATCCCCAAGCAGAGCGAGCTCAAGCTCGACCCCAACGCCACCTACGTCCACACCACCAGCAACAACACCATCTTCGGGACCCAGTTCCAGACCTTCCCCGACACCGGCAAGGTCCCCCACATCTGCGACATGAGCTCCGACTTCCTGTCGCGCAAGCTGGACATCAGCAAGTTCGCGATGATCTACGCCGGCGCGCAGAAGAACATCGGCCCCTCGGGCGTGGTGGTCTGCATCATGAGCAAGGCCCTCATCGCCAGCGGCCGCAAGGACCTGCCCAAGACGCTGACCTACTCGGTGGTCGCCGAGAACAACTCGCTCTTCAACACCCCGCCCACCTTCGCCATCTACATGGTCCGCAACGTCCTGGACTGGATGAAGAAGTCCGGCGGCATCGCCCAGATCCAGAAGTGGAACGAGGAGAAGGGCGCGCTGCTGTACGGCACCCTCGACCGCATGGCCGACTACTACAAGGCGCCGGTGGAGAAGGAGAGCCGCTCGCTCATGAACATCGTCTTCCGCCTGCCGAACGAGGGCCTGGAGGAGAAGTTCGTGGCCGACGCCAAGAAGGCCAACATGGTCGGCATCAAGGGCCACCGCTCGGTCGGCGGCATCCGCATCTCCGCCTACAACGCCGTCTCCGTCGCCGACATCAAGCACCTGTGCGGCTTCATGGAGAAGTTCGCGGCCGAGAACAAGGCCTAGTCGGGCCAAAGCTTCCGGATTCCAGGCGCGCGGCCCTCGGTTCGGGGCCGCGCGTCTCGTTTGTCGGTGCTCGAAGATGAAGATCGCCTCCTGGAACGTGAACTCGATCCGCTCGCGGCTGCCGCGGCTGCTCGAGTACCTGGCCGCCGCCCGCCCGGACGCGCTGTGTCTCCAGGAACTCAAGTGCGTCGACGAAGCGTTCCCCAAGGCGGAGCTCGCGGCGGCGGGCTACCGCGCGGCCTTCTTCGGGCAGCCCACCTACAACGGCATCGCCATCCTCGCCCGCGAGGAGCCTGCCGACGTCCAGCGCGGGCTGCAGGACGGCGTGGAGGATCCGCAGGCCCGGCTCCTCGGCGCCACCGTGGGCGGGGTCCGAATCTTCAGCGTCTACGCCCCCAACGGCCAGGGCGTCGGCTCCGCGGCCTACACCTACAAGCTGGAGTGGTACTGGCGCCTCAAGCGCTTCCTGGAGATCCACCGGCCGGCTTCGGGACTGTTCGCGGTCTGCGGCGACTTCAACGTCGCCCCCGAGGACCGCGACGTCTACAGCCCCAAGCTCTGGGAGGGCCGCACCATGGCGACCGCCGCCGAGCGCGAGCGCTTCGCCGCCC
Source organism: Myxococcales bacterium (assembly GCA_036504155.1). Lineage (GTDB taxonomy): Bacteria > Myxococcota > Myxococcia > Myxococcales > UBA5297 > JACRCT01. The sequence goes on along the minus strand of DASXVQ010000230.1, from coordinate 144,060 downwards.
TGCTCGAGGCGGGGCTGGTGGACTCCTTCCGCATCCACCACCCCGAGACCGGGCGCTACAGCTGGTGGGACTACCGGGCCGGGTGCTTCGCCCGGAACTTCGGCCTGCGCATCGACCACGTGCTGCTCTCGCGCGAGCTGGCCGCGCGGTGCACCGCCGCCGACGTCGACCGCGACTTCCGCAAGGGCAAGACCCCCTCCGACCACGCTCCCGTCTGGGCCGAGTGCCCGGCCGCTCCCCAGGCGTGAAGCAGCTCCTCCCGAAAAGGGGGATGGACAGGAGGCCTCTCACTGTTAGACAAGACTAACTATGGGCCACGACGCTACCTCCGCCAGCCACCTCGAGATGAGCTCCGCGCTCGAGGACTACCTCGAGACCATCTACCTGCTGGTCCAGGACCACGGCTTCGCCCGGGTGAAGGACATCGCCCGGGCCCGCGAGGTGAAGGCGGCCTCGGTCTCCGTCGCGCTGCGCAAGCTCTCGGAGGCGGGCCTGGTGCGCTACGAGCGCCGCGAGTACATCGCGCTGACGCCCACCGGCGAGGAGGCGGGGCGCCGGGTGCTCACCCGCCACCGGCTGCTCTCCCGGTTCTTCGAAGAGGTGCTGGGGATGGAGAAGGCGGCGGCGGGCGAGCAGGCCTGTGCCATGGAGCACAGCCTGACCGACGAGGCGATGGACCGCCTGGTCCGCTTCTTCGAGTTCGTGGGCAACTGCCCCAGCGTCGTCGAGCAGTTCCGCCGCTGCCAGCCCACCTCCGGGGGCAAGGCCTGCGGCCACGCTCCTCTGGCGATCGAAGGGTGCGCGGCCTGCAAGGCCCGGAAGGACGAACCGACGATGAGCTTGGCGGACCTGAAGGCCGGCCAGAGCGGCGTGGTGACCCAGGTGGGCGCCACCGGCGCGCTGCGGCAGCGGCTGCTCGACATGGGGATCCTCCCCAACACGACCATCGACCTCGAACGCTTCGGCCTGGGCGGCGACCCGCTGTGGATCCGCTGCCACGGCGCGCGGCTGGCCCTGCGCCGCGCCGAGGCCAAGGCCATCCGGGTGCGCGGCCAGGTTGCCTAGCCTGCGACGAAAGGAGTCGGGCCCGCTGTCGGGGGTCGGTGTCAACGCCATGCTCGAACGCTCTGCCCCCATCCAACCCGTCGAGGTCGCTCCCGAGGCGGCCCGCCCGCTGCGCGTGGCGCTGGCGGGCAACCCCAACTGCGGCAAGACCTCGCTCTTCAACGCCTTGACCGGCGCGCGCCAGCACGTGGCCAACTACCCCGGCGTGACGGTCGAGCGGCGCTCGGGAAGCTGCATCCTCGACGGACACAAGGCGGAGATCATCGATCTGCCGGGCACCTACTCCCTGAGCTCCTACACGCCCGAGGAGCGGGTGGCGCAGGACGAGCTGTCCACCAAGCCCGACGTGGTGGTCGTGGTCGCCGACTCGACGCAGCTGCAGCGCAACCTGGTGCTGCTCGCGCAGATCCTGCAGACGGGCGCCAACCCGGTGCTCTGCCTGAACATGGCCGACGAGGCCCGGGCCGCGGGCCTGCACATCGAGCGCGAGCAGATGGAGCGGCTGCTGGGCTTCCCGGTGGTCGAGACGATCGGCCACAAGGCGCAGGGGCTCGACGAGCTGCGCCGAGCCGTGCTGAAGGCGCAGAAGCAGCCGCTGCAGCGCCACCGGCTGGTGGTGGGCGAGGAGCTCGAGCGCGCCCTGGCCGCCATCCGCCCGCTGCTGCCCAAGGCGGAGGCCGGCGGCCCCGTCCTCTCCAGCGACTGGATGGCGACGCGCCTGCTGGTCAGGGACGCCGAGTGCACCCGGCAGGTGTCGGCGCTTCCGGACGGCGAGAAGGCGGTGGCCGAGGCGGACCGCCAGCGCGCGCGCCTGGAGACCGTCAGCGGCCGCGACATCCAGATGTTCGTGACCGAGCGCTACTTCGGGTTCGTCGACGGCCTGCTGCGCGAGGTGCAGACCCAGGCTTCGCTCACCAACTCCCGGGCCATCTCGGACCGCATCGACGCGGTGGTGGTGCACCCGCTGCTCGGCCTGCCCATCTTCGGCCTGGTGATGTACGCCATCTTCTGGCTCACCTTCACCGTCGGCGAGATCCCGATGGGATGGATCGAGTCGGGGGTGGCCTGGCTCGGGCAGGCGCTCAGCTCCCTCTGGCCCGCCGGCAGCGACTCGCCGCTGCGCTCGCTGCTGGTCGACGGGATCGTCAACGGCGTCGGCGGAGTCATCACCTTCCTGCCGCACATCCTGCTGCTGTTCCTGGGCCTGGCCTTCCTCGAGGACACCGGCTACATGGCCCGCGCCGCGTTCCTCACCGACCGCGTGATGCACCGCTTCGGGCTGCACGGGAAGAGCTTCATCCCCATGCTCACCGGCTTCGGCTGCACGGTGCCGGGCATCATGGCCACGCGCACGCTGGAGAACGAGCGCGACCGGCTGGTGACGATGCTGGTGCTGCCGCTGATGTCCTGCGGCGCCCGGCTGCCCATCTGGACCCTGCTCATCCCGGCGTTCTTCGCCCCGGCCTGGCGCGCGCCGGTGCTCTGGCTGATCTACAGCTCCGGAGTCGGGTTGGCCCTGCTGCTCGCCCTGCTGCTGCGCCGGACGATGCTGCGCGGAGACGACGCGCCGTTCGTCATGGAGCTGCCGCCCTACCGCATGCCCACCGCGCGCAGCGTCGCGCTGAAGATGCTCGAGCGCGGCTGGCTCTACCTGCGCAAGGCCGGCACCACCATCCTGGGCATCTCCATCCTGCTCTGGGCGGCGACGTCCTACCCCAAGGCCGCAAGCTACCGGGTCGACTCGGAGATCGCCGCGGGCCAGGTGCAGGTGGTCGCGAAGGCCGCCGCCGCCGTGGCGCCAGGGCCCGGCGCTCCGAGCGCCCCGGTGCGGCTGACCGCGGCGGACGTCGCCGCGCGGCGCGCCAACGAGGACCTGCAGGCCTCGGTCGCCGGGCGGGTGGGCCGCATGCTCGAGCCCGCGTTCAAGCCGCTGGGCTTCGACTGGAAGATCGTGACCGCGATGATTGGCGCCTTCGCAGCCAAGGAGGTGTTCGTCTCGCAGATGAACATCGTCTACTCCATCTCCGACCCCCAGGCCGGGACCGAGGGACTGCGCGCGCAACTGGGGCGCGACTACACGCCGCTGGTGGGCTTGAGCATGATGCTCTTCCTGCTCGTGGCCACCCCGTGCGTGGCCACGCTCGCCGTCACCCGGCGCGAGTCCGGCAAGTGGAAGTGGGCCCTGCTGCAGCTGGGCGGACTCACCAGCCTCGCCTACCTGCTCTCGATGCTCGTCTTCCAAGTCGGCCGGCTGATCACCTGAGGGCCCGGACCATGGAGACGCTCATCGTCATCGCCGTCGTCGCCGCCGCAGTCGCCTGGGCCGCCGTCCGGCTGGCCCGAAAGTTCGCGGCTCCGTCGCCCTCCAGCGGAGCGCCTTCCTGCTCCGGCTGCACGGGATGCTCTGCTTCCCCGTCGGCCCAGCCCACCGCCAAGACCTGCCCGGCCCTGAGCCACTCGCTCGTCGCGCTGCGAGTGCCGCGGCCCAGTTCCCCAGGGCGCCCGCCGTCCCCGTAGCTCCGTAGCCTCGTAGCTTCTGACTGCCATCCACCCCCAAGACCCGAACCCGGGGCTTCGCTTCGCCATCGACTACGGCAACTACGGCAACCTGCAGATCGTGCCCTGCATCTCCGTGCCGAGGCAGGTGATCGACGCCTCGGGCTTCGAGGTCGGCGTGCTCGGGTACCTGTCGTTCGAGCATCCTTTCTGACCGATGGCGCGGTCGGTGGCTCGGCGCGCATGCGCGGAGCCGGGAGCTTGGACTACGCTCCCGCTCGCCATGAACGCGCCCGTCGACGCGAGCCAAGCCTGGCCCCCGCTGCCCCCACCCCATGCGCTGCAGTGCCCGCGCTGCGGCGCGGCAGCCCACCCGGCGGGGAGCCTGCAGACCTGTCGCTGCGGGCTCCGGTTCGCCCTGTTCGCGGGGGCGTTCCTCGACCGGTCGATCGCACCGCCCCCGCCGGACCCGGAGGCCGAGACGATCGTCGTGCGGGGCTCCGGGATGCTGCGCCGCTATGGAAAGCTCGAGCCGGACGCGGTCGTCGAGGGCGCGCTCGACCCCGTCGTGGCCTGGTTCCCCATGACCGCCAGCAGGATTGCCTACCGGGCCATCTACACCATCGCGGTCTGGAAGCAGGTCCCTTGGCGCACGGTGGCCGCCATCCTGCTCGTCCCCTTCCCGTTCACGCTGATCCTCGCGGCGGCCTACCGCTCCGACCCGATGCTGGGCGTGCTCGTCCTGCTCGTCGCCATGGCCGTGTTGACCCTGGGCTCGCTCGCCTCGCTCTTCCTCGCCCAGCGGCACCACGTCCGGGTGGTCGGGGCGAGACAGACGCTGCACATCCGCTTCGACCGTCCGCTGGTCCGCCGCCACAGGTTCCACGACGAGCTGCTGCGGCGCTGCGGCCTGCCTCCGAGCCCGTTCCCCTAGGTTCCGAGCCCCCATCCCCTTGGTTTTCCGGGTAAATCCGCTTGCGGGCCGGGACCGTGCCCGCGTAGCATCCCTGCACCCGAGCACGCGTGAATTGCACGCCGTCTCGCCCGTCAAACGCCTTGGAGCTACTGAAACAACAGCCCGATGACCTGACACTCGTGCGCCGGTGTCGGCAGGGCGATCAGGCCGCGTTCCGGTCGCTCGTGGAGCGCTACCAGAAGAAGGCGTTTGCCCAGGCGCTGGGCATGTTGAAGGACAAAGACGAGGCGATGGACGTGGCCCAGGAGGCCTTCGTCAAGGTCTACCGGTACCTGGACCACTTCAAAGGGGACTCGAGCTTCTACACCTGGCTGTACCGCATCGTGGCCAACCTCTGCGTCGACCGCCTGCGCCGCAAGTCCAGCGCCCAGTCCCCGGACAACGTCGAGTTCGACGAGAAGATGAACCAGGAGGAGATGGCGACCGCGGGGATCCTGGCGACGAAGCTGGGCACCAATCCCCAGAAGGCGGCGCTGAGGGCGGAGCTGGCGGAGAAGATGGAGAAGGCGCTGGACCAGATCCCGGAGAAGCACCGCGAGATCCTGGTGCTGCGCGAGCTGGAGGGCATGAGCTACGAGGACCTGGCGCGGGTGCTGAAGATCCCCAAGGGCACGGTGATGAGCCGGCTCTTCCACGCGCGGGCGAAGATGCAGTCCCTGCTCACGGAGTACCTGGGCAAGGACCAGCTGGTCGAAGGGTTGGGCGAGGAGTAGGAGGCCGGGCGATGGAGAGCGCATGCAAGAGTTTCCAGCTGCTGCTCTCGGCGTACGCCGACGGCGAGGTCGACGCCAAGGAGCGCTCGCAGGTGGACCTGCACCTGTCGGGCTGCGCTGACTGCCGCGCGCGCCTGGGCGACCTCAAGGCCCTCTCCGAGGGCGTCTCGGCGCACCTGATGGCGCAGGCCGAGCAGGTGGACTTCTCGCGCTTCGCCGACCAGGTCATGGCCAAGGTCACCCCGGACCAGCCCGGCCTGCTCGAGCGCCTGCGCATCGCCTGGTCGGAGATCCTCGCCTACCACCGCACCGCCCTCGTCTCGTCGCTGGTCACCGCGGCAGTCACGCTGGCCATCGCCGTGCCGCTGGTCTACCGCTACGCGACCGAGCAGGCAGTGCAGCCCGAGGTCATCGTCCAGGACCTGCAGATCGACGATCCGAACGTCAAGCCGGTGGTCATGAAGATGGACAACGGCAAGACGCTCATCATGCTCGTGCGCCAGCCTGCGGAAGGCGAAGCGCCCGTCCCCGACGTCACACCCGAAGAGCCCAAGGGAGGCGACCTGTGAGCCTCGTGCGCCCCACCACCCTCCTCGCCGTCGCCACCGTCCTCGCCCTGCCGGTCCTCGCCCAAGCGCAGGACAACAAGGTCGACGTCCAGGTCCTGGTCGCCCAGGTCTCCACCAAGGGCACCGAGGTCGCGCCCGAGCTGAAGGCGATGGCCGCGGACTTCAAGCGCAACGGCCTGGCCTTCACGAGCTTCAAGCTGGTCAGCAAGGAAGCCTTGAAGCTCAAGCTGAACGAGACCGGCACGGTGAAGCTGCCGAAGGGGCTGGCCAAGGTCACCTTGCAGAAGCTGGCCGGCGCCAAGGCCTCGGTGAAGGTCGAGCCGCCCGGCATCGTGCTCGAGATGACCCCCGGCGGCGAGGCGTACATCGGCGCCGGAGCCAACGGGCCCGACCAGCTCTACCTGGCGGTCAAGCGCTAGCCCTTCCCCTCCTGCCCCGTCCCAAGCTCTCTCAGCTGCGGGACGGGGGCACGGCTCCGCTCGAATCAATCCATCTATCGATGCGGCGCTCCTGACACCAACCAGGCGGGCGCAACGCCGCCTACTTCGTCTTGCGCGTCACCTGGTGCGCCGCCGCCTGGGCGATCGGCCTCATCACGATCTGGTCCAGGTTGACGTGCGGGGGGCGCGAAACCGCGTACCCGATGGTCTCCGCGACGTCCTCGGCGGTGAGCGGCGTCAGGCCCTCGTAGACCTTCTTGGCCCGCGCGGCGTCGCCCTCGAAGCGCACGACGCTGAACTCGGTTTCCACCATCCCCGGGTCGATCTCGGTGATGCGGATGGGCCGGCCGTTCAGCTCGAGCCGCAGGGTCAGGCTGATGGCGCGCACCGCGTGCTTGGTCGCGCAGTACCCGCCGCCGCCCGGGTAGACCTCGAAGCCCGCGACGGAGCCCAGGTTGACGATGTGCGCGTGCGGGGCCTTGGAGAGCGCGGGCAGCAGCGCGTGGGTGACCCGCAAGAGGCCCATCACGTTGGTCTCGAGCATCTCGCGCCAGTGCTTCTCGTTGCCCGTCTCGATCGGGTCCAGCCCGCGCGAGAGCCCGGCGTTGTTGATCAGCACCGCGGCCACCGGGATGCGCTCGGCGAAGGCCTTCACCGACTCGGGGTCGGTGACGTCCAGCGAGTAGGCGCGCCCGTCCAGTTCCTTGGCGAGCGATTGGACGCGGTCCTTGCGGCGCGCGCCCAGGACGACCTCGAAGCCTTGCTTCGCCAGCACCCTCGCCGTGGCGGCGCCGATGCCCGCGCTCGCGCCGGTGATCACCGCGACTCTTCGCTGCGTGTCCATGCTGTCCTGCCTCCGTCGGTTGGAATCTTCAGTGAAGCGCCTTGCGCGCCGCCGCCTCGATTGCGTCCGCCTTGTCCTCGGGAACCTGCTCGAGCACGACCACGACGCTGCCCTTGTACGAGACGCTGGAGACGGTCTTCCCGGACGGCTTGGCGCGCGTGTTCGCCGGCGCGCCGGTCCGCCCTGAATAGGAGATGGCGAAGCGCTCGGCCTGCTCCGCCTTGCCGAAGGCGACGGCCCAGGCCGCGCACGGCTTGCCGCCATCCACCCTCACGGCCTCCAGCCGGTCGCCGCGCCAGCCCACGCCGAGCCCCTGGCCGAGCAGCTCGATGTTCGCGCGGCCGACCACCGTCTCGTAAACCTTGGCGGCCCCGGGCAGCGCGGCCGCAAGATCGATCGCTCCGCGCAGCGGCTTCTCGTCCTTCTTGTAGAGGGCCGGCTCGAGGACCTGGGCGGTCGAGCTGGGCAGCCGCTTGAGCAGCGAGACCGCGGACGGGTCGCTGCCGCCGGACACCGCCTTCACCAGCTGGGCGCCCGCCACGTAGGGGAACTGGAGCTGGAGGGCGAGCCAGGGCGGCACGTCGGGCTTGTCCGTGGCCATCGTGGCGCTCAGCCCGGCGACGTCGCCCAGCATCTCCTTGAGGCCCGACTCGTCGCCCTCCAGGCCCAGGGTCATGACCTCCGCGGCCACCGCCTGCGCGTTGCCCTCGACCGCGGCCATCATCGCCAGCTGCGCGTCCTCGGAGTCCATCCGCTCCTTGGTCGCCTGGTCCAGGCCGATCTTCTGGTCCTGCAGGGCGTGGGCGAGCTCGTGCGGGATGATCAGCCCCTGCAGCATCTCCGGCTGGTCGTCGATGAGGAACAGGGTGTGGTCGGTGGCGTCGTAGAAGCCGCTGACCTGCGTCGAGTAGAGATCGAGCGCGGACCTGGTGACGTCGACGCCGGGCTCGACCAGGTGGATGAGCTTGAGCGCGGTGCCGAGGCGCTCGAGCTTGTCGCCGGGGTACTCGCGCTCGAGGACGGTGCGGATCTTCTTGGCCGCGGTCACGCGGTCGACCACCTTCACCGCGACCTTCTTCGGCGTCGCTCCCATCACCTTGGCGACCTTGGGCAGCGTCTGCTCGACCATCGCCTGCAGCGCCGCGGGGCTCGGCTTGGAGTCGCCGAGGAGATCCTGCAGTCCAGACTGGGCGAGGACGAGGGCGAGGGCGATTCCGAGTGCGTTCATGAGGCGGCGATTGTAGCGCCCGGTCGCCAAATTGCCTTCCGATCGCCCGGGCTTATCCTCGAACCCATGGCCGTGCGAGCGAGCGCCATTGCGGCAGTCCTGGCGACGTGCTGGGGAGCGAGCGCGGTCGCGGGCTCGGCGGTCAGCGGCGCGCTCTCGCTGGAAGCCGGGCCGGAGTACTTCGGCGGCGAGTACTACGCCGCGCTGGTCCCTGCGTTCACGCTCGAGTCCGAGCCGGTGTCGCTCGAGCTGGACGTCCCCTTCCGCCTGCGGCTCAACTCCGACCTGTCGCGAGAGCGCGGCGTCTACCGGACCGAGGATTGGGACGCACTCTCCGATGCCGGCCGCGTCCTGCGCAGCCTGGACCTCCGCCTCGGAAACCGCACCTTCGTGGGGCACCTCGGCGCGCTGGCGCACGAGACCCTGGGCCACGGGACCATCGTCTCGGACTACGGCAACGCCCTCCTCCCCGACGCGCAGCCCATCGGCCTGTCCGCCCGGCTCGCCGCGGGACCCGTCGTCGCCCAGGTCGTCGGCGGCAACGTCCTCGGCCTGGACGTGACCGCGGCCTCGGTCGGCATCGAGCCGCTCTCGCTGTGGGGCGAGCCCAACGACCGCATGCACCTCTCCGTGAACGCGGCGGCCGACTGGGATCCCCAGGCGGTCAGCACCCAGTACGCCGCCGTCTTCGGGGCCTCGCTCGACGGGACCCTCCTGCGGCGCAAGGAGGCCAAGCTCGCCCCGTACGCCGACTTCAACACCACCGCCCGCGGCGGCCACGGCCTGCACGTCGGCATCCTCGCGGACTTCCTGATCTCCTCGGTCGAGCTCTCGTTGCGCGCCGAGTACCGGCACACCCGCGGGCCGTACCAGCCCGAGTACTTCGACCTCGCCTACTCGCTCGAGCGCACCACCTCGCTGATCGAGCCGGAGACCCTCGGCACCGACACCAGCCTGGCGAAGGCCGACGTCCCCTTCCGCACCGACGACACCTGGCGCGCCGAGGCACGGCTGCGGGTCGGACCCGTCTCCCTCGCCGCCGACGTCCGCTCGCGCGGGCGCGATCCCTTCACCCGGGCGCTCGTCCACGACGCCTCGGGCGTCCTCGAGATCGAAAACGGCCCGGTCTCCGTCTCGGCTTTCGTCGCCGCGCGGCAGTTCGACTGGGGCCACAACCCAGGGCGCATTCTCGCCCTGGGCGAGGTCCGCTACCGCATCCTGCCCAACCTGCACGTCTGGACCGTCGGTGGCCGCTCGTACCGGCTCGAAGGAGGCGGCGCGAGCGAGCTGTGGCAGCTCGGCGGCGGCATCGGCGGGGCGCTGGGGTTCTAGGGACGGCGCTGTTGAACATGACCTTCACGACGGCTCCGCGGCCAGCGTGCCGCCGCCGCGCGACGGCGTGGAGCCGCCGGCCGATGCGCCGAGAACCGCCTCCCCTCCCCGTTGTCCAACCGGCCATCGGACACGAACGCGCACGCCCTGGAGCGCGCGCCGCGCAAGGAGCGTGCAGCCATGGCCGGCGGAATGGATCTCGGCACCAAGAAAGGCGGCAAGAAGTCCCTCGACGCTCCCATCAACCTCGTCCCGTTCATCGACTTGATGGCCGTGACCATCAGCTTCCTCATCATGACCGCGGTCTGGAACCAGGTGGGGCGGCTTCCCGTGACGCAGGCCGGCGGGGTGCCGAAGGACGGCGAGGCTCCCAAGGACGCGCTGTCCATCACGCTGGTCGTGACCGAGCGCGGCTACACCCTGACCGTCGGCGGCGGCGCCGCCAGGGAACTCCCCAAGGTGCTGTGCACCTCCGGCAAGACGGACCGCATCGGCCCGAGCTGTGAGGAGAGCTCGCTCGTGGCGACGCTGCGCAAGCTCAAGGCCGAGGCTCCCCAGCAGCGCGCCATCTCCGTTCAGGTCGACGACGGCGTCCGCACGGCGGATCTCATCCGCGTGCTCGACGCGTGCAACCTGAAGGACTCCACGGGCCAGCCCGAGCTCTTCCCGGACATCGCCGTGGGCGGGACGAGCTGAGCCGCTCTGTCCTCTCCGGTGCTTCGTCGTTCCCCGCGTCCGCCGCGCACTCTCAACGACACCGGTTGAGCAGCACGTCCACCGGACCGTTCTGGTCGAAGGCGGCGATGTCGAGCTTGCCGTCTCCGTCGAGGTCGGCGAGCGCGAGCTCCAGCAGGCTGCCGGAGAGGACGCTTTCGCCGGCCATGAAGGTGCCGTCTCCACGATTGCGCAGGACGCTCACGCCGTCGCCACGGGGGCTCGCGACCGCAAGATCGGGGTTCCCGTCACCATCCAGATCGCCCGCTACCACGGCGACGGGCATGGAGCTGGTGACGTATTCCTTCGTGGCTCCGAACGTACCGTCGCCCTGGTTCAGCAGGACGCTGACGGAGTCTCCACGCTCGTTCGCGGTGACGATGTCTGGCCTGCCGTCGTGGTTGAAGTCCGCGACCGCGATGGACCGAGGGTCGCTGCCGGTGGGGTACTCCACCTTCGGCAGGAAGGTCCCGTCGCCTCGATTCATCAGGACGCTCACGGTATTCCACGTGAAGCCGATGGCTGTCGCGATGTCGTCGAACCCGTTGCCGTCGAAGTCCCCCACCGCCACCGCCATGGGCATGGCGCCGGCCGGATACTCCGCCTTGGCGTCGAAGGTCCCGTCGCCTGTGTTCAGCAGGACGCTGACCGTGGGCGTGCCCTGGATCAGGTAGTTCCCCATGTTCGCGACCACCAGGTCCGCCGCGCGGTCCCCGTGGAAATGCCCGATGGCCACCGTCGGGGGCCCGAAGCCAGCCAAGTAGTCCACCCCAGGGGCAAACAGCCGGCCGCCGCGATTGAGGACCACCGTCACGGGAAGCAGTGCCTGGGCTCCGTTCTGGGCGGCGGCGAGGTCTGGACGCCCGTCGCCATCGAGATCGCCGACCGCGACCGCCGAGACCTCTCCCGAGACGGAGAGGGAGAGGGGCGCACCCAGCTTCCCCGCGCCTTGGTTCAACAGCACCTCGACGACCGGGGTCGTGAAGCGCGCCACCGCCAGGTCGATCTTGCCGTCGCCGTCGAAGTCACCCACGGCGGCGGAGGCAGGTTCACGTCCGGCGTATGGATTCATCGTCGCGTCGAAGATCAGCGTGCGACACCCTGGCCCCACCGGATCGCTGGCATCCGGCCGCCACGCCTGCCCTGCGTCAGCCGTCGCGAGCGATCCATCGACCGGTCCCCAGGCGGCAGCGTCGGTCGAACCGAGCGCGCCGTCTTGGGCAGCGGAGCAGGTCCCAGCATCTCCGCAGCGACCGTTGGTCGGTGTCGAAACCGGGATCAGGCACGCCGATGCGAAGAGCCCTGCGACGGCCACCGGGAAGCGTCGGAGAAGTCGCTGCGAAGACATGGTCCCTCCCACCGAATCCTTGATCGATCGCCCCCAGGTCAGAGCAACCCGGGTGCCATCGTCTGCCTCCCGGCCACGCCTGGCTAGCCGAGGCCGGAACTTCGGCTCGCGCCGGGCGGCGTGCAGCAGTCTGCACGGTGTCGGTGCTTGGTCTGGCGCATCCTCGGCGCGACGGCAGGGCTTCACCCTCGGCCTGCAGGGTCAGATCGCCCTCTTTCCCGGAGGCGGGCGATTCATGGATGTCGGCCTCGAGCTGGGCTACCGAGCTGTTCTGAGCGCCCGCACTTCGCACCGAGGGATGACGGTGCGCCGGTCCACCAGGATTGAGCCCTGGCCCCTCGACGAGCTCGGGCTGTCAGGGGCTCAGGCCGCCTGGCTCTTCGCGTAGTACTTCGACATCTTGAGGATGATCCGCCGCGCGATCGGCCGGGCCAGCGGCACGAAGTACTTCTTCCAGCCCAGGCAGGCGGCGATCTCGCGGACGATGTCGTCGAAGGTGTGGCGCTGGTAGTTGAAGAGCCTCTGCGCCTCGGTCGAGTCGAGCCAGTCGGTGAAGTACTCGCGGCCGCTGAAGGCCTCTTCCGGGAGCGGGCCGATGCCCATCGCCGTCAGCAGCTTCCACAGGTAGTCGCGGTAGGTGACCTGGCAGCTCGGGCCGCCGCCGACCAGGAGGATGCGGTTCCACGCCTCCTCCTTCTCGAGCGCGCTGGCCAGCGCCAGTGCCGCGTCGTCGGGGTGCATGCACTCGATCCGATTGTCCAGGCCGATCTCGAACATGATCGGATGCGGGTCGCGCAGGCCCATGACCGGCACGTCCGAGAGCCGGAAGATGCACCAGCTCAACCCGGACTCCTGGACGATCTTCTCGCAGGCCACCTTGTGCCGCGTGTACGGGTCGTTGCCCTCGATGGGCTCGCCCACGCGCCGCGGCGGCGGCTTCGACTGCGTCTTGCCGAAGACGTCGAGCGTCGAGGTGAAGAGCAGGCGCGGCGGCTTGGGCTGGGCCTTGCTGGCCACCACCACGTTCGTGGTCCCGCCGACGTTGACCTCCTCGGCGCGAACCGGGTCCTCGTCGCTGTCCGGCGGGATGAGCGCCGCGAGGTGGATGACCGCGTCCACGCCCGATACCGCCATCAGCACCTGGCTCGGCTCGCGCAGGTCGCCCCAGAAGATCTCCGCCTTGCCCTCGAAGCGCTTGGCGACGGCGCGGGTGGCCGGGGTGTCGAGGTCGAAGCAGCGGACCTGGTGCTCGCGGCGCAGGAGCTCCGGGAGAGCGTGAGAGCCGACGTTTCCGAACGCACCGGTGAGCAGGACTTTCACTTGGGAATCTCCTCTACGAGATGCGGATGGCCTTCTCGGGGCAGGCCTCGACGCACTTCAGGCAGCGGTCGCACAGGGTCGGCCACAGCACCGAGACGCGCCAGAATTGGGGATCGAACGGGTCCTTCTCGGCCATCCCGAAGCTCTGGTGCAGCGTGAAGACCGCCGGCGGGCAGGCGCGCAGGCACTTCGCGCAGGCGCGCGGGTCCACCTTCTTGCCGTCGCCGCAGAGGTCGTAGTCGATCTCGATCTTGATGCGCGCCATGGGTCGTTCCCGGCCGGGGCCGGTCCGGGTTCACTTTCTCAGTACTGCCCCGCCACCGCAGGGACCTCGTCGCGGGGCTTGAGGGCGAGCGCCTCGGTGGGGCACACCGGGCGGCAGACGCCGCAGCCGTAGCACTTCTGCAGGTCGAGCAGCACCTGGCCGCTCTTCTGGTCCACGCTGAGCGCCTTGAACTGGCAGAGCGCGACGCAGGCGCCGCAGTGCGTGCACCTCGACTCGTCCTTGAGGACGACGTACTCGGCCTTGTGGATGGACTTGATGCCGAAGTCCACGCGCGGGCGCAGGCCGGCGCACTCCGGGCTGGCGCAGGAGCACAGGTTGTTGATGTACGGGAACGGCCCGAACCAGATGGTCCCGATGTAGCCCTTCTCGTTGTGCTTCTTGAAGCGCGCCACCGCCTCGTCACGGCTGAGGTGGTACTTGGACTTCTCGGGGATGAAGCGCGGCAGCTTGTCGACGATCTCGCTCATCACGCCGAAGTTGATGCAGCAGGCCTCCTTCTCTCCCCGCGACATCAGCCGGCACATGCAGTTCTTCTCGATGATGGGCTCGGCCGCGCAGTTCTGCAGGATGGCGACGCCGTCCTCGACCGGCACCACCTGGCCGATGTGGCCCTCGGCGGAGAACGGGTTCTTCGGCGGCCGCTCGCTGTGCAGCATCTTCTCGGCCATGTTCTTGGCGAGCCGGCCGATGATGGGCATGCGCAGCGTGTAGCCCAGGTTCTTGGGGTCGAAGCCGTTGACCTTGCGCACCGGCATCTGCTCGAAGTTCTTGTACTGCTCCAGCAGGAACTCGCGCAGGTTGTACTTGCGCGCGATCTCCTCGGAGTAGAGCCGGGCGTTGAGGTACCACTTGCCGCCGGCGCCGTGCTTCATGCAGGTGTCGCACATCGAGGGCTCCCGAGCTGCGCGGGACTATACGGGAGCGCCCCCGACCCGTCGCCCGGTCGCCTGGGCCTGCGCGTGCGAAACCGCACGGCTCACGGGCTGGGCTGGGCCCCTGGCTGGGGGAAGTCCTCCGGGTGCACGCTGCGCTCGCGCCCGGTGTCGAAGGGCAGGTCCGCCTTGCGCCAACCGACGATGCCCTCGCCGTAGTGCGCCACGCGCTTGAAGCCATACTGCTCGAGGAGGCGCACGGCCTCCCGGGAGCGGTGTCAGCGAGGGCCCGAGCAGTAAGCGACTATCTCGGCTTTCTGATCGAGCAGGCGAAGCGCGCGCCCGCCCAGCTCCTCGAGCGGCAGGCTGATGGCGCCGGGCAGGTGCCGGTGGGCGTACGACTCCCGAGGCAGCGTGTCGATCAAGAAGAAGCGCTCCTCGCCGGAGTGCAGGCGGTGGAGCAGCTCCTCGGTGGTGATCTCGCGGGCCATGGCCTCCGATCGGTAGGCACAGCGCCATCGCGCGGCCACGGGGGGTAGAGTGCGGGCGCTTTTCTGGAATCCTTGAGGGAGGACGCCCCATGTTCTCGACGCGAAACGCCATCCCGGCCGCGCTGCTCGGCTGCGCCGCCGTGCTCGGAGGCCTCGCCGTGTCGCAAGCGGCCCAGCCGGTGATCCGCCCGTCGAAGTTCTTCGACGTCGACGTCACCAACAAGAAGGTCGTCGGTCCGGCCAAGCACGTCCCGGGCACCCTGCACCTCAACCTCGCGAGCGTCACGGTCGACCAGCCGCAGTACTGGCCGAACGAGGCGGTGCACCTCAAGGTGATGATGCCCGGCCGCGCCAACGGGAAGTTCAAGGCCACGGTCCAGCGCAAGGACGCCAACAAGACGGACCTCGGCGGCTCCCTCGACGCCCAGGGCGTCGCGGTCCTGACGGCGATGGACGGCGCCAAGGACAGGCTCGCCGTCGGCGAGTACCGCATCGACGTCAAGAGCGAGGACAGCAAGGCCAGCGGCCATGCCACCTTCTCGGTGGTCGAGGGCACGCTCGGCGCGGTCTCGCTGGCCTACGACTTCAAGCAGGTCACGACCATCGAGGAGCTGGAGAAGGCCAGCGGCGCCTGGTTCATGGGCAACCCCGGCGGCGCGGGCAAGCGCTGGGGCAACGGGCTGTCGTTCAAGAACGAGATCCGCCTCGCCAACCAGCCCTTCGACGGCGACGTGCAGTGCATCAGCCGCTGCATGCTCCCGGGCTGCAACGGCGTCCAGGCCGGGACGCCGAAGACCTACCAGGCGGTGAAGGGGAAGATCGAAGGGACCATGGACGTGGGCGGCCACTCCGGGCCGTTCCAGATCGAGTTCGTCACGCCCAAGGGCAGCCTGCGCCACCAGTTCGAGGGCTCCAGCCACGTCGAACGCGACTTCGTGCTGGCCTCCGGCGGCGTGACCTGGGTGCACCGCGCCGGGCTCGCCCCGTACGAGAAGACCGTGCCGGTGCCGGGCCGGCAGATCTTCGTCGAGAAGGCCAAGGGCACCGAGGATCCGTTCGAGATCGACTCGGTCATCGCCAAGAAGGGCGAGCTGGCCATCCACGTGGCCAAGGACATCCAGGCCGCGACGATGATCGTCTGGACGCCGAAGGGCGACGGCGACTTCGAGCCCAAGCCTGCGCAGCTCCAGGGCGACCTCAAGGCTGGCCAGGACCTCACCGCGAAGATCGCCCAGCCGTACTCGCTCGTGACCATCGCCGGCTACGTCGGCGGCGAGTTCAAGGAAGGCTGGGCGCTCGCCTTCGTGCCCGCGGGCCTGCAGCTCGACGTCGAGGCCCCGCCCGCCGCCGCGCCGGCCAAGACCATCCAGATCGGCGTCTCCGCCAAGGACGAGACGGGCGCAGGCGCCGCCGTCTCCGGCATCCTCGAGGTCTACGACAACCGCGTCGCCGACCGGAGCCCCTTCAGCGGGCTCGCCTCCGAGCTGGGCGACTCCATTCGCAACACCTCCAACTCGGTCTCCAACTGGCAGGACCGCACCGGCATCGACGAGGAGGCCGAGCGCCTCAAGCGCGAGAAGGCGATGCGCGAGATGGAGAAGGCGGACAGGAAGATGCTGGCCAAGGAGGACGCCGCGCCCTCCAAGCCCAGGCCCATGGCCAAGTCCCTGGCAGCGCCTTCCCAGGCGCCTGGCGGCATGGCTCGGGGCCGCATGGGCGCCGTGGGCGGCAAGGGCGGGGCCGTCGCGGCCGGCCAGCACGAGGAGGAAGAGGAGAAGCAGGAGATCATCCGCGAGGGCGAGAAGAAGGTCGTCTTCTGCGACGTGGTGCGCACCGACGCCTCGGGCAAGGCCGTGGTCGAGGTCACGCTGCCCCCGCAGATCGGCCGCGTGTCCGTGCGCTTCGTCGCGGTGAAGGGCCTCGACCACGCCTCGGTGCAGAAGGGCCTGGATGTCGCGAAGAAGGCCAGCGCCGAAGCCTCGATGCCCAGGACCTTCGTGCCCGGCGCGCAGCTGCAGGTGCCCATCACCGTCTCCAACACGCTGCCGGAGAGCGTGACGCTCACCGCCAGCGGCGCGGGCATCAAGGGCAAGTTCACGCAGACGGTCGCACCGGGGAGCAAGGAGTTTGCCCTTCCCTGGGCGCCGACCGACGCCGGCAAGGTCCTCTTCGTGCTCACCGACGCCAAGGGCAAGGCGCTCGACAAGCGCGAGCTGCCGGTCCAGAGCGTCGCGGCCCAGAAGGTGACGTTCTCCAGGCTGGTCGTCGCCGGCAAGGAGCCGATCGCCATCGCGCCGGAGGAGACGGCCATCGTCTATGCCGGCCCGGGCGCGCTGCTGAAGGGCCTCATCATGAACATGACGACCACCATGGAGAGCTGGTTCGGGCACGCCGAGGCCCTCAGCGCCCGCGCCGCGGTCCACGCGGTCATGCTCTCCGCCATCTCGCGGAAGATCCTCGACGACGAGGGCCTCTCCCAGAACGTGAAGACCTCGCTCGACAAGTCGGTGCGCGACCTGGAGGAGGCCTTCTTCGACGGCCAGTCCGGCCTCGTCCGCCCCTACCCCGGACTTCCGGTGAACCCGCTGTGGAGCGCGTGGACCTCCAAGAACCTGCACGCCGCCGCCCGCGTGCTCAAAGCCGACGCGGCGCTCAAGGACTCGATGGCCCAGACCATCGCTCGCTGCGACGCGATGACCGCCAAGATCGACGCGGCGCTCGCGAAGCAGCAGTTCAACTTCGAGGAGCTGGGCTACAACGCGCAGGGCGAGACGGTCATCCCGGTGGAGGTCGACGGCAAGGTCGTCTACCGCGTGCTCACCGACGACGCGGTGACCAAGTGGGTCGCGGGCAAGCTCTTGCCGACGCTCGATCCCAAGCAGGAGAACGTCGAGCTGGCCTTCTCCAAGGCCTACGACACCTTCCGCTTCCTGCGCGCCTTCCAGCGCGTCGGCGCCCTGCAGTACCTGACCGAGGCCGCGACCGCGCTGTGGCTCAAGGGCGACCGCGCCTCCTTCGACCCGCTCTTCGCGCGCATCGCCCGCGGGATGATCCTCGCGCAGGAGCCGGGGATGGTGCAGGGACCTGCCACGCTCGGCGGCGTCTACTCCTCGCCGATGGCGATGGTGCGTTTCCTGGAGCTGCTGCTCGCGATGGGCAGCCAGCCAGCGCAGGCGGGGATGCCGGCGGTCAAGGGCAAGCCGGTCGCGTTCGGCGAGGCCATCCGCGGTGGCGCAGGGGTGACCGTCTCGGCGCCGGCGTGCGCGGTGGTGCGCCTGGACCGCGCGGGGACGGTCACGATGGCCGCCTCGGAGCAGAGCAAGCCGATGGGCAAGGTGGAGCTGACTCCGGCGCAGATTCCGGTCGCCGGTGAAGCGGTCCTCACGGTGACGCTGGAGGACGGCCGCGACCCGCTCGAGTACTACGCGCTCATCGCCGTGCCCTCGACCACCGCCATCAAGCAGACCGAGGACATCCTCTCGGACTACAAGGGCCAGCTCATCTACGGCCAGCAGGCGATGGGCGGGACCAAGATGCAGCTGCTCGCCGTGCCCTTCCGCGGGAGCAAGACGGTGAAGCTGCTGCTGGAAGGCGCCTGGGCGGGGAGCTCGCCCGGCACGGTGGCCATACGCCACGTCGAGAACCCGTTCGAGCTGGGGGCCATGAAGCTGCCGGTGGTCACGGTGACGGCGAAGTAGGCGTGGCGTTCCGCCTATGGACTGAATGGACCGGATGGACTGAGCGGACCGGGCGGACGGCTGCCGGTCCACCCAGATGATCGTTGAGGGCCGCGTGGTGATGCAGGTCACACCTGCGCCGCAAGCTCAGACCTCACCTTGGGAAAACGGCGGCTCGCGCACTTGTGACCGTGGTCACAGGGTCTCCGCAACCTGAGGTTCCTTCTCGGGAAACAGGAGTTGGCGGGCCCCTTGCGTCATTCCCGGGGGCTGAAAAGCCCCCGGCTACTGGCCTCGAAGCCCACCAAGGTGGGCTGCCCCCGAACCTACGCCGTGGCGGCGACGACCCACACGCCAGCGTCACCAACGACCGCGAGGTCGCCCGAACGAGGGCACAGGCCGGCACCTGCCGTTTGCGTCGACTCCGCGGACACGCGCCGGGGGCCAGTCCGCTTCAGCGGACTTGGGGCCAGTAGCCGGGGGCTTTTCAGCCCCCGGGGATTCGATGCCGGCGCTCCCGGCCGTCCGGGCTGCGACGGACCGGTTCCGCGTCAGACCTTCCCGCCCAGCACGATGCGGTTGGTGGCGCTGCGCGTCTCGCCGACGGAGCTGACGCGCACGCCGGCGTGGTCGAACACCGGGCAGCGCGACTCGCAGGTGCCGCAGCCGACGCACAGCGCCAGGTCCACGTACGGCCGCTTGAGCACCTTCTGGCTGCCGTCGCGCACGGTCACCGTCTCGAGCTTGAAGTAGATGGCCTTCTGCGCGGTCGGGCAGACCTCTTCGCAGACGATGCACTCGGTGTCGTACGCCCACGGCAGGCAGCGGCCCTTGTCGAAGGCCGCCGAGCCGATCTTCACCGGCTCGACCTCGGGAAGCTTGCCGCGGCGCTGCAGGAGCGTCAGCGGTTCGAGGGCGCCGGTGGGACACACGTTGCTGCACAGGGCGCAGTCCAGCTCGCAGCTGCCGATGCGCGGGACGAGCACCGGGGTCCAGAAGCCTTCGAAGCCGCCCTCGTTGATCGCCGGCTGCAGCCCGCCGGTGGGGCAGGCCTTCATGCACGCCCCGCACTTGAGGCAGCGGGCGACGAAGTCGCGCTCGGCCACGGCGCCGGGTGGGCGGATGCACTTGGGCTCGGGCCGCGGGTCCACGCCGGCCGAGGCGCGCATCAGCGGCCCGGCGGCGACGCCCGCCAGCGCCGCGCCGATCCACCGGCGGCGGCCGAGGTCGACCTCGGTGGTCGACGCCTCGGGCGCCGGCAGGAACCCGAAGCTCAAGGCGCCCTTGGGGCACGCCTTCCCCTCGATGCAGTTGAAGCAGACCATGCACTCGCTGACGCGCACCGTGCCCTGCGGATCGGCCGCGCCCTGGCAGTCGGCGCCGCAGATGTTGCACTCGGTGCAGACCGTCAGCTTCTTGGTGACGCGGAAGAGCGAGAACTTGCTCAGCAGGCCCAAGAGCGCGCCCAGGGGGCAGAGCACGCGGCAGTACAGCCTCGGGAAGATGAGGTTGAGCGCCAGCGCTCCCAGGAAGACCACGGTGATGAGGACGCCGCCCTGGAAGTGCCGCTCGCCCTGGTAGAGGCCGTAGGCGGTGTTGCTGGCGGCGGGGATGACCGCGGTGGACAGGCCGCGCCAGGTCGAGGCGATGGGGTCGAGCCAGCCGATCTGCAGGCTGCCCATGGCCGCCGCGCCCAGCATCCCGAGCAGGATGAAGTACTTCACCTTCTGCCACCCGGGCCGAAAGGCGTTGGCCTTGGCCCGCTCCTGGATCTTCTTGCTGCGCCCCAGGAAGCCGAGCGCGTGGTGCAAGACGCCCATCGGGCACATCCAGCCGCAGAAGAAGCGGCCGAAGACCAGGGTGACGACGATGAGCGGGACGGCCCACCACAGCTGGTGGCTGAACGAGCGGGTGGCGAGCGTGGTGCTGACGGCCACCAGCGGGTCGAGCTCGAGGAACCACTCGACGTCGTAGCCGCCGATCGCCGAGGCGGTGGTGGCGAAGACGAAGAACAGGAACACGCCGAGGAAGACGGCCTGCCAGACGCGCCGGAGCCAGATGAAGGTGCGCATGTTCTATCCGCCCACTTCCACGAGCTTGAGGCTCTTGTAGTCGCTGTTGCCCAGGCCGGCCTTCTCGGCCTCGCCGATGAACGCCGCCACCTCGCGCGTGACGCCCAGCAGCGTGATGCCCCAGGCGTCGAGCGCGACCTCGTCCGTCGAGGCGGCCAGCAGGTCCAGCCGCTTCACGTCGTCGAGGCTGCCGCCGGACGGGCCGTTGCCGGTGAGGACGCGCGTCGCGTCGAGCAGGGTCAGCGTGGGCTTCACCATCGCCGCCAGCTCCGCGATGGACTTGTGGATCTCCTGGTGCAGCCGCACGCGGTGGCCGCCGAGCGCGCCGTACCAGTTCTTCATGCAGAGCGTGGCGCCGGAGAGGCTGTGCTGCTTCACCAGCGGCAGGTTGATGATCTTGTCCGCCTCGACGAAGGGGTAGAGCACCTCGGCGGACTGGAGCAGCTTCCCGCCGACGGCGACCTCGCGGAAGTTGATGGAGTCGGGCATCACCAGCGTCGCCCCGGCCTCGCCCGCGGCCTTCTTGATGCCGGAGCGGTCGAAGCAGCGATCGGCGGTGTTCACCGGCACGTCGGCGACCCAGATCTTCGAGGCGCCCGCGGCCTTGACCATGCGGACCACGGCGGCCACGACCTCGGGGTTGGAGTTGGCGGCCTGCTCGGGCAGCCGGTTCCAGCCGACGTTGGGCTTGATGAGGACCTTGTCGCCGGGCTTCACGAAGACGCCCATGCCGCCGAGCGCCTCCACGGCCTTCTGCGCGTTCACCGCCGCGTCCGCGCCGTGGACGATGGCCATCTGGTTGGAGCCGGCCGGCAGGACGATGCGGTGGTCCTTGATCGTCAGCAGCTTCTTGGCGGCGCCCTCGTCCTTGCCGGCCTTCTTGCGATCCGTCAGCGCGGCGGCGACACCGACCGTCCCCACCGCGGCGGCGGTGGTGGCCGCGACCTGGATCAGCTCGCGGCGCGTCAGGCGGCGCGGCCCGGGCTCGGCCGGCGGGACCTGGATCAGCGGCTCGGGCGCCTTCTCCGGCACCTGGATTAGTGGCGTCTCTGGTTGGAGCGGCAAGCCTCCCTGCCTGTCGGGCGCCTTGTTCTCGGCTTGGAGCGACGGGCCTCCGTGCCGGTCGGAATCCTTCATCGCGCCTTCCTCCGCAGCGCCTTGGCGAGCGGGAACAGCGCGGACTCGCCCTTGGCGTCGAATGCGGTCAGCTTCACGTAGTAGCGGTCCGACCAGAAGACGAAGGAGAGGTTGCCCGCGATGGCCTCGTCCCAGCCGTCCACCGACTGGGCCTTGGCCGATTTCTCCTTCTCGAAGATGGCCTTGGCGTTCTCGGGCTTGGCCATGTCGTAGATGGCGCACTCGAGGTCGGCGCCGTCGGCGCTGGCGAGCTCGGTGGCCGCCAGCTTGCGAAAGCCGCGCTCGATGAAGACCGGGGCGCCGCCGTCGATGAAGTCGAACAGGCCCTTGGAGTCGTAGATCGCGACCTTCTCCTTGACCTTGGCGCCGCCCAGCTCGCCGTCGAAGAGCGCGGTGAGCGCCTTGTCCTCGTCGCCGGAGGGAGCCGGCGCCGATCCCGCCGCCGCGGCCGGGGCCGATGCCGAGGGGCCCGTGGCGACCGCCACCGGCGGGGTCGCGGTCTTCTCCTTGAGCCGCTGCGCCAGCTTGGGAAGCTGCGCTTCGCCCTTGGCGTCGAACGCGGTGAGCTTGATGTAGTAGGCGCCGGAGTGGAAGACGAAGCTCATCGCCCCGGAGATCGCCGCCGGCCAGTTCTCCACCGGCTTGGCGTTGGCCGACTTCTCCTTGTTGAAGATGGCGGTGGAGTTCTCCGGCGCGGCCATGTCGTAGACGTCGCAGACCACGTCGCTGCCTTCGAGCTTGAGCTCCGCGGCCGCCAGGCGCCGGAAGCCGCGCTCGATGAAGACCGGAGCGCCGCCGTCGATGTAGTCGAACAGGCCGTTCGAGTCGTAGAGCTTGGCCTTCTCGCCGGCGCCGAGCAGGCCGTCGAAGAGCGCCAGCAGCACCGAGTCGGCGTTCGCCAGGTTGATGGCCGCGGGGGGCGGCGCTTTGCCGGGCGCTGCGCCGGGAGGCGCGGCGGGCTTGGCGGCGGCCAGCATGCGCTCGGGCGGTGGCGGGTTCATGCCCTGGTGGACGACCCAGCCGACCACGGCAAGGGGAACGGCGACGAGCACGGCGATGGCAAGTGTTCGCAAGGCGACCTCGAGGGCCGCCAGCTTACACCGCCGATCTGCCGAGGGGCGCTCCCTCTTGAGTGAAGAGGCCCGTCAAATCGCCCGCTTGCGCCGGACACCCCCCATTCGCGACAATCCCGCCGCTCGAAGACTTTCTGCGCGCCGGGCCGGTGCGCGTTCCTGGAGGGAACATGCGGCAGACCGTAGCGATCCTGGCATCCATCCTCGGCGGCGCGCTGCTCGCCGGCTGCGGCGGCAACACGACCACTCCCACTCCCGATGGCGGCGCGCCCTTCGTCATCACCTCCGCGTTCCCCGCCGACGGCGACGTCACCGGGTTCAACAAGAACACCGACAGCGCCAAGGACGGCGTCTTCAAGACCAGCACCACCGCCGAGGGCAGCATCGACGGCGACCTGCCTCCCTTCGAGGCCGCCGGCTTCACCCAGCTCGCCCGCCAGCACTACCTCGGCGCCGGCCTGGGCGTCGGCGGCGCCGACTACACCGTCGACCTGCGCATCTGGGAGATGAAGGACGCGGCCACCGGCGCCAGCATCTACGCCAGCATCAAGGACACCACGCGCTATGCGGCCATCAAGAACTGGACCGACGAGGCGATGGGCTCGGCCGGCCGCTATGGCAACAGCGGCGTGATGTGGCGCGTGAACTCCTACAAGAAGGCCTACTTCGTCGAGGCGCAACTCTCGGACTCCGAGGTGGCGGACACGACCGGCCGCGACCTCGCGGTGAAGTTCGTCAAGCTCACGGTCGACAAGCTTCCGTAGCACGCCGGCGAGCGTCTCGAGACAGCCCCTCCGGCCCTGCGGCCTGGGGGGATTTCTCGTTGGGTCTCCCGCTCAGAGCGTGCGCTGGATCCTCTGGTACTCCAGCGTCCCGAGACCGAGGTCGCGGGCGCCCTGGAGCCAGCCGGTGACGTCGGAGCCGACCGCGTCCAGCGACCACCTGGTGCGGAACTCGTTCACCCGCGCCAGCGAGTAGCTGTCGAGCGCGAGCGGGTCGGCCGACACGGCGATCATCTTCGGCACCGTGTCCGCCGGGTCGCTGGTCCCGCCGGTGACGACCGCCCGGAAGGCGTCCAGCACGTGGAGGCGCATGGAGTTGCGGATGGGGGGCAGCGCGTAGAGTACCGGGAGGGTCTGGACCAGGTTGGCGTGGTAGTCGCCGGGGTTGTCGATGATGCCGTAGATGTTCTTGAAGGCCGCGGTCACGCCCGAGACGACGTGGGTCTTGAGCACCGGGACGTTGATGGTGACGTCCGTCAGCTCGGTGAGGATGCGGCTCAGCCGCGGCGTCTTGCCGGCGACGGCTCCGCAGATGGGCTCGCCGTAGCCGGGGCCGCCTTGGTCGTCGGGCGAGCGGACCGTGCCCTCGACCTGCACGCCGCCCAGCGCCTCGCGGGTGAAGCCGCATTGGGTCAGCTCGTCGGTGCGCCGGTCCCAGACGAGGATCCGGTCCCTCGAGACGCCCAGCGTCTCCACCAACACGTCCGCCAGGGCGCCCACCAGCGCGACCGAGGTGGCGCAGCTCGAGTTGAGGCAGTTGACCTTGATGCCGATGCGGGTGGCGTCGCTGTAGTCGGGGAAGACCTGCTTCCACAGCTCGGGGATGGACGGAGCCAGCGCGCCGAGCGCGGCCTCGAGCATCGGGCGGACCTGGGCCACCTGCAGCTCGTAGCGCGGCTTGGTGACGACGCTCGCCTCGCAGACGACCTCGGAGACCTTCCCCGCGAGCGATTGCGGGACCTCGCCGCCCCCGCCGAGGCAGGCCTCGGTCACGTGCGGCCACCGGCCGCCGACGTCGGGGAAGCAGCCGGCGAAGCTGGCCAGCGAGGCGGCGCCGGCGACGCGGGCCGCGTCCTTGAGGAAGTCACGGCGGGTCTTGGTGGAGCGGCGGCGCATGGAGGGCGCGAGTATAGCCGAGGTGCCTCCCCTCCTCTCCGACCGGGCCCGCCCGGGGAATGCCGGCGTTTCACGGACCGTCCCAGTCGCGAGGCCCGCGCCGGCCCTGGGCTCCTGGATGCGCGGGTCGGAAGAACAGTAGGATGTTCGACGTTTTCGGGCCGCCCTTCCTCACGGAGCCACACGATGAAGCTGACCCGCCGGACCTTCCTCGGTGCCTCGGTCGCCGCCGTCGCAGGCCTCGAGCACGCCGACGCCCTCGCCGCCGCCGCCCCCGCGGGCCCCGACCTCGTCGAGGTCAGCGGCACCGACGTCCCGGCGATGGTCAAGGCCGCCTTCGACGCCCTGGGCGGCATCGGCAAGTTCGTCCGCGCCGGCGACTACGTGGTGCTCAAGCCCAACGCCGGCTTCGCCAACCCCGCCGTCTGGGGCTCGACCACCAACCCCGACGTGGTGGTCGCCGTCGCCAAGCTGTGCCTGGACGCCAAGGCCAAGCAGGTGCTCGTGGTCGAGTACCCCCAGGCCAAGGGCGCGGTCTGCCTGGAGCGCTGCGGCCTGACCGCGGCGCTGGCCACCGTCCCGGCGGTGAAGGTCAAGGTCCTCACCGGCGCGCCGGGCGAGTACCAGAAGACCGAGATCAAGGACGGCGTCTCCCTCAAGTCGGTCGAGCTGTCCAAGGCGTTCCTCTCCGCGGACGTCTTCATCAACCTGCCGGTCGCCAAGCACCACTTCCAGGCCGGCGTCTCGATGGGCCTGAAGAACTTCATGGGGCTCATCCAGGACCGGCAGGCCTTCCACACCACGCTCGACCTCCACCAGGCCATCGCCGACCTGGGCCGCGTCTGCAAGCCGCAGCTGACCGTGCTCGACGCGACCCGCGCGCTCATCACCAACGGCCCCGCCGGCCCCGGCGAGACCGTGACGCCCAACAAGATCCTCGCCGGCCGTATGGTGGCCTCGGTCGACGCCTACGCGCTCACGCTGGCGCGCTTCAACCAGAAGCAGCTGACGCCGGCCGACGTGAAGCACATCGAGCTGGCCGGCAAGGCGGGGCTGGGGGCCATCGACCTCGCCAAGCTCGACGTCAAGAAGGTCGCGATCTAGTCGATGGTCGATGGTCGATAGTTGATAGCCGGCGCCGGCAGCCTCCCTCTGGCCGCTTCTCCTGCCTCCATGAACGAAAGCCGAGCCGCCCGCCGACTCCAGGTCTGCCTGCGGACTCTTCTCGCTCGCCGCCTGCTGGGGATCGCCGCTGCTGCCTGGGCCCTCTGCGCGGCTTCCCCCGCCCTCGCCCGCAACCCGCCCATCGCGGTCGACCCGGTGGAGGGCGTGTGGATCGGCGTCGGCGAGGTCTTCATCCACCAGGCCAAGGACCGCTGGAGCGTCTTCTCCGGCGGCGCCACGGTGAACAAGCTCGTGGTCGACGACAAGACGCTGTGGATCGCCACCGACGACGGCGCCATCCGCTTCGACCCCGGCAGCCGCGCCGCCACCCGCCTGACCATGGACGACGGGCTGCCCAGCCAGTCGGTCTCGGCGGTGGCCTACGACGAGAAGCACGTCTGGTTCGCCACCAACAAGGGCCTGGCCCGCTACCGCAAGCTCGACCGCACCTTCCGCATCTACACCGACGCCGAGGGCCTGCCCCACAAGGCGGTCAACGACGCGCTCGCCGTCGGCCGCCAGGTCTGGTTCGCCACCCGCGCCGGCGTCGCCTTCTACGACCCCGACGTCGACGGCCTGCGCGGCTTCACCGCCGCCGACGGCCTGGCCGGCGACGACTTCCTCGAGCTCTACCAGCTGGGCGACGACGTCTGGGTCCGCACCGACGTCGGCCTCTCGCGCATCCGGCCCAAGACCCGCGTCATCTCCAACTTCCCGTTCTCGGCCATCGGCGGCGAGCAGATCCGCACCTTCGTCCTCGACGGGGACACGGTGTGGCTGGGCACCGAGAACGGGCTGATGAACTACGTCAACTCCTCCGACGCCTTCGTCCCCTTCCCGCAGCAGGCGGCGCTCTCCGGCAAGGCGGTGGTCGGCGTCGAGACCTTCACCGACTACCTGTTCATCGCCACCGACCGGGAGATCGTCCAGTACAACAAGCTCAACCGCTCGATGAAGCGCTACACCGAGGCCGACGGCCTGGCCCGGCGCGAGGGGGCCGTGGGCACGCTGCTCTCCGGCGGCCTCTACACCGTCCTCTTCGCCGACGGAGCCGAGGTGCTCGACATCGCGCGCGAGCTGTGGGGCAGCCGCAACCGGGAGGTCACCGAGGCCTCCGGGAAGGCCGGCAGCGTCCGCGTCTTCGGCACCGTCAACGCCGAGGATCCCCTCGACCTCGCCCTGAAGGGCCCGGTCGTCTGCGCCCATGCCGACGGGGCGGAGTGCAAGCAGAAGCTCGCCGCCGAGCGCTTCAACACCGGCGTCGTCGGCTTCGGCGCCGGCTACCGCTTCGCGGGGGGCGGCAGCCTCGACGCCTACGCCCGCCTCGACTACGGGCAGCTCGAGGCCGACGGCATCCGCGACCTGCAATTCAAGGTCGAGTACCTGGGCCAGTCCGACGCCAAGGTGCGCGAGGTGCGCCTGGAGGACAAGCTCAAGTACCGCAGCGTCGAGGAGGGCCTGGAGCGCCCGCTCCTGCTCCAGGGCGTCCACGGGCGCGTCGCCAGCGCGGGCGCCGAGCCGCTCGCCGCCGGCCAGGTCAACGGCGGCCTGCGCCGCGGCGCGACCCTGCGCGACTTCCTCACCGGCCCGCGCCAGGAGATCTACGCGCTGTCCAAGAAGTACATCCTGCCCGGCACCGAGCGCGTCTGGGTCGACGGCGAGCTGCTGACCAACGGCAGCGACTACACCGTCATCTACCCCGCCGGGCAGCTGGCCTTCCTCGACCCCGAGCGCGTGGACGACCTGTCGGTCATCGAGGTCGAGTACGAGTACGACCTGATGCCCAAGAAGGGCCTGGGCCAGCTCTCGGTGCTCGACCTCCTTCCCGGCGACAAGGAGGTGGGCGACTGGTCGCGCACCGGCGAGGCGCGGCTCATCAGCGAGGAGGGCGGGCTCTACGCGCAGATCGACGGGGCGGCGCCCAAGTACATCGAGCAGGGATGGACCCGCTCCGTCTACGCCGAGTACCGCCAGGGCAGCCGCAACATCCAGGTCGCCATCCACGACATGGGCAACGAGGTCAACGCCGAGTCCATCTACGACCGCGACCTGCCGCCGGCGCGCGAGGCGGTGCCCGACCGCGACAACCTGGTCATCGACGTGGGCCTGGCCACCTCCTACGCCGCCAAGGCCCACGCCGGGACCTACTACATCGAGCTGTCCATCGACGAGAAGAGCGACCCCGCCAAGCAGTCGCTCAAGCTCTTCGCCTCGCAGATCCTCGACCGCGGCAGCAACACCAGCTCGCTCGCCCTCGAGGGCCCGCAGGAGTGGATGGCCGCGGCGCGCCTCTCCTCCTCGCCCTTCGCGGGCAGCGAGTTCGGCGCCCGCGTCGTCCAGACGCAGGGCTTCGGCTCGCGGGTGGTAGGCGACGCCCCGCTGCGGCGGCTGACCACCGGCATCGCCGACGCGCGCTACGAGACCGACCTCGGAGCGGGCGGGCGGCTGACCGGCTACGCCGAGGTCGCCGGCACGCACGACGGCGGCACCCAGAGGGACGGCTGGGCGGCGCTGGGCAAGGTCCGCGTCGCGCACCCGAACATCGAGGGCACGCTCTCCGCCCAGCACCACAGCCCGGACTACACGCCGCTGGGCAGCGACCTGACGATGTACGGCAAGCTCGACGACGAGGTCCGCTTCAACGCCACCGGCTACCCCACCCGCTGGCTGCCGGCGACCGCCTTCTTCGTGCGCGAGATGGCCCACGACGCCCTGGGCAACGCCGGGGTCGTCCAGCACGCGCTCGGCCGCCTCCAGCTCAACAAGGACGGGCTGCCCTCGCTCTCGCTGCAGGGCGGCCACACCCTGCTGCAGAGCACCGAGGAGGAGACCGGCCGCTACAAGGTGGTGGGGCAGGCCGAGTACGACTTCGCGCGCTGGCCGCTGAACTACCTCAAGTTCAAGACGTTCTCGGTGCGCGGCCTCTACAGCTTCTCGCAGGGCGAGACCAAGGACCTCGGCGCCTACGACCACGGCGACCGGGTGCAGCTGGCGCGCCTGGAGACCAAGCTCGCCCCCACCAACACCGAGCAGCTCTACGCGCTGTTCCGCACGCGCACCGTGGGCATGCAGACCGAGCAGGGCGGCAAGTTCGACCTGACGGCCTGGCACTGGGAGCTCAACTCGGGGGCGCGCAGCGCCATCATCCCCGGCCTCATCCCGCAGGCGAACTACTCGGTCCTCTACGACGACGACCGCCGCGGCGCCGACCCGCTGCGCACCAGCAAGGGCAGCTTCTCCGGCGCGCTGGGCATCTACCCCGGGCAGTGGTGGAGCGCGCTGGCCCCGGTGGCCCTCGAGCCGCGCTACTCGCTGGCCAACGACGCCAAGGCCACCGCCGACATCAAGACCGGCCTCAACCGCGCGCACCGCCTCGACAACCGCATGGTGTACGCCGGCGGCCGGCTGGAGCTGGAGTTCTACCAGATGTGGGAGGTCGACCAGACCGAGGAGGACCTGCACGCCAACGCCGAGAAGCTGGAGCTGCGCAACCGCGTAGTCGTGCGCCCCACCTTCGCCTCGCCCATCACGCTGCGCGTCAACTACCAGGGCCTGCGGACCCTCAACGACCTCGTGGCCGCGCCCGGCGCCGCCCCCTGGGGCTCTTCGAAGACCTGGGAGTACGTCGCCGAGTGGCTGATGCGCTGGAACCGGTCGCTGACCACCAAGCTGACCGGCAACTACAGCTGGGGCCGGGTGGAGGACGCGGTCTTCGTGGACCCGCTGGCGGCGACGACCTCGGTGCAGGACTACGTGCAGCAGCGCGCCAACGCGACGCTGGAGTTCCGCATCTTCCCGCTCGCCGAGGCCAGCCGGCTCTTCATCCTGCAGCGCGACCAGGTCTACCGGCTCATCGGCAAGGGCAGCGGGTCGCTGGAAGCCTGGGGCCTGGAGGCGGCGCTGGGCGCCATCTGGACCCTGGGCGACAACCTGTACCTGGACGCCGAGGTCAGCTGGCAGCGGATGTGGTGCCTGGAGCAGCCCTGCCAGGACGTCAACAAGCTGGTGCCGCGGGTGCTGCTGACGTTCAACCTGTGATCCGGGCGACGGCGGACGAGAGCCCGGGGAAGATCGTGGGCCGGGCGGTCGCCGCGCGGCGGGCAGTCACCCTCGCGGCGACGACGCTCCTCCGTCCCCGTCGCGCCGCGGCGCTTGGCGCTTGGCGCTTGGCGCTTGGCGCTTGGCGCTCGAGGCGAGGGGTCGGCCCCGATTCGCCTCGAGCGTCGCCTGGGGTAGGCTCTCTCGCTCGACGCGGCCGACTCCCTGGAGCGCTACCTCATGACTGTCCTCGAGACCCTTCGCCCGCGATGGCCGGAGTCCCGGCTCTGCGCGGCGTTGCTGGCCCTCGCCCTCTGCGCCTGCCCTGCGACCAAGCCGCCGGCCGGCGCGGATGCGGATTCCTTCCCGCCGGGCCTCGACGCCGCCGACCCGGGCCGGTCGGACGGCGGCGCGACGGCCACGGACGGCGACGCGGGGAGCGGCGACGCCGCGCAGCCGCTGGATGCCGGGGTGGCGGGACCCGACGCCGCCCGTCCCACCTCCTGCCCCTTCAGCGCCCCGGGCCGGACGGTGGGGCTCATCGAGTGCACGGACGAGGCGTACGAGGGCTACACCCTGTTCGCGCCGATCTGGTCGTCCAACACCTACCTCGTCGACATGGTGGGCCGCGTCGTCCACACCTGGCCATCGATGTACTTGCCCGGCATGAGCTTCCAGTTGCTGGCGAATGGCGACCTGATGCGCACGGCGCACAAGTCGATGTTCGGGGGCCTGCCCACCGGCGGCGGCATCCAGCGCTTCTCCTGGGACGGCGAGCTCTTGTGGGACTTCGAGTGGCTCGGCGAGGACTTCGCCGCGCACCACGACTTCGCCGTGCTGCCCAACGGCAACGTGCTCTTGCTGTATTGGGAGACCAAGCAGGAGATCGACGTGCTCGGGCTGGGGTACACGCCCAACGGCCCGGTCTGGCCCGACGCGATCGTGGAGGTGCTCCCCACCGGCCCGACTTCGGGCGAGGTGGTCTGGGAGTGGCACATGTGGGACCACATCCTGCCGATGGGCACCTCGCGCGCGGAGCACCCCGAGCTGCTGGAGCTCTCGTACACCCGCACCGACTGGCTGCACTCCAACGCCATCGACTACAACGCCGAGCTCGACCAGATCGTGATCAGCAGCCGCAACCTCAGCGAGCTGTGGATCATCGACCACGGCACGACGACCGAGGAGGCCAAGGGCCACAGCGGCGGCAAGCAGGGCAAGGGTGGCGACCTCCTGTATCGGTGGGGCCGCCCCATGAACTACGGCGTCGAGGGCAAGCAGATGCTCTTCGGCCAGCACAACGTGCAGTGGATCGCCCCGGGCCTGCCGGGGGCCGGGCACCTGCTCCTCTTCAACAACGGGATGGGGCGCAACTACTCGTCGGTGGATGAGCTGGCGACGCCGGTGGACGCCGCCGGCGCCTACCTCGTCCCGGAGCCGGGGACCCAGTTCGGCCCCGAGACCCCCGCCTGGACCTACACGGCGAACCCGCCCCAGTCCTTCTTCGCCAACCACATCTCGGGCGCGCAGCGCCTGCCCAACGGCAACACCCTCGTCTGCTCCGGAGACAGCGGGGCGATCTTCGAGGTCACCGGCACGGGCAAGACGGTGTGGAGCTACCGCAGCCCCGTGGGCCGCTCGGGCGTGGCCGCGCAGGGGAGCAGCGGGCCCATCGACCCCGACCTGTTCCGGGCGATCCGCCTGCCGCCCGACTTCCCGGGCTTCGCGGGCCGGGACCTGACCCCGGGCAAGTTCATCGAGGACGCGCCGGGCGTCAGCGGCGACCCCGCGCTGGTGGGCGACTGCCTGTCGAGCGAGGACTGCAAGCTCTGTTGCGCCTCGGTTCACCTGGTCGGCTGGACCAAGCTCAGCGAGTGGATGACGCCGTGCATCTGCGGCACGGCTGCGGATCCCGGACCGTGCGCCGTGGCCTGCAAGGACTGGTTCTGCGCCGAGGCGCCGCCCGCGGGAGTCCCGTCCGACCTGTGCACCGCCTGCACCAACCAGTCGCTCAATTCCTCGACCTGCATCGGGGTCCGCCAGAGGTGCATCGCCGACGCGCAGTGCCTGGCGCTGCAGACGTGCCGGCTGGCGTGCCCGCAGTAGGCTAACGGGCGGAGCCTGCCCTCCACGACGAGGGTGGCGATTCCGTAGCTGCCGCCCTCTGCGGTGGGTCGCAGTCGTCGCGGTCGGGGTCGAGTCAAAGAGGAAGCGACACGTCCGACCGACCACCCCGGCGCGGAGGCCGGCAGCTACTGTCGTTCCTTCCAGAGCCGGAGGATCGCCTGCGCGAAGGCCTTGCGCTCCCCTGCCCCTACCGGAAGCTCGGCCGCGGCGACCGGGTCGTCCTCGAGGCCGAAGTTCTCCACGACGTAGAAGAGCTGGCTTGCCCGCGCCGAGATCAGGACGACCTTGCCCTCCTGCTTCAAGGCCCACTCGAGCGCCGCGGCGTGTCCCTTGCCCTGCGTCTCGAGCTTGCTGACGTCGTCGAGCACCAGCACGTCGGCGCCCTTCGCGTCCTCGCGCATCCAGGCGAAGGCCTGCTCGAACGCGTCGTTGCGGAAGGCGTAGGTGCAGAAGGCCTCCTGGCTCACCGCCTTCGCCGCCACCCCGCCCTGCGCGAGCACGATCTTCTCCCCGGTCGCCAGCCGCTGCAGGTCGTGGCCCTTCTGGTCGCCGTCGTAGCGCCGCCGCTGCACGAAGCCGGCGACGCGCAGCCCCGCGGCCCGGAGCTCCTCGGCCACTCCCAGGACGAACCCGGCCTTGTCGTGGCCTTTTTCCCCGGTGACTACCGCCCAGCGCGCCATGTCCACCTCGAGAGGCGCCATGATTCCCCAACCCAACCAATCCGGGAAGCGCGAGCCTGGATTGGGGCCTGCTGGAGCCTGTCACCACACCGGGTTATGAGAGGATGCTTCCTCGCTCGGCCCTCGAATGCCCCGACCCTCCGGCTCCCTGCTCTCCACCGCCTGCCTGCTGGCGCTTCTTCTGGCGTCCTGCCGGTCTGCGAGCGATGGCGAGGTCGTCGTCTTCCACGATCAGGGGCTCAGCGCCTTGCTCGGCGATGTCGTCCAGGCCCTGCGCCGCGAGACGTCCGGCCTGCGAGCCCGGCTCGAGCCCAGCGAGGGCACGCTCGCCGTCCGCAAGATTTCCGAGATGGGCCTGAAGGCCGACCTCGTCGTCTCGTGCGATGCCGCCGCGCTCGAGAGCCTGCTCGCGGCCCGGAAGGCGAGCTGGATCCTGTCCTTCGCGACCGACGAGGTCGTCATCGCCCACAAGGACCACAGCCGCTTCACCGACGAGATCTCCTCCGCCAACTGGACCGAGGTCCTGAACCGTCCCGGCATCGCGCTGGGCTGTGCCGACCCTTCGACCTCCGCCACGGGCGCCCACGCCGTCTTCGCCTGGCAGCTCGCGGGCCAGCCCGGCCTGCGCATGCGCTGCGCCAGCGACCTGAAGGTCCCGGGCGAGGCGGAGCTGGTCGGCCTGCTCGAGTCGCGGGCCGCCGACTACGTCTTCCTCCACCGCTCGACCGCCGAGGGCCACCATCTGAAGGTCACCGCGCTCAAGCCGGAGTGGAACCTCTCGCGGCCCGAGCTGATCGACGCCTACCAGACGGCCTCCCTCGGAGAGCGGCGCGGCCGGCCCATCCTCTGCGGGCTGACCGTCCCCGAGGCCGCCGTGAACCCCGAGGGCGCGCGCCGGCTCCTCGCCGCGCTGCTCTCTGAGCCGGGCCGCCGCGCCCTGCTGCGGGCCGGATACCGCCCGCTCGATCCGCCGGTCTCGGGGCAATGGGAGCTTCTGCCGGAGCCCGCGCGCTCGCTCGTGGCGCGGAGGCCGCTGCCGTGAGCCTGACCTGGAAGCACGGCGCGGTGGTCGCCCTCGTCCTCGCCGCGGCGCACGCGGCGCTGGCGCTGATGCCCGACCCGCCGTTCACGCCGTCGATGAACCTGGTCCTGCTCGCGACCAACCTCTACGTCGCCTACTGCGCCGGGACGATCCTCCAGAAGCGGCCGGCGAAGCTCGTCGCGGTGTTCCTGGCCGGCTATGCCCTGCTCTACCTCCTGGCGATGGTGCTCCTGGGCAAGAAGCCGCTCTTCATCCTGCTGGTCGTCGTCTACACCAGCCTCTTCGCCTCCCCGGTGCTGGTGGGCTTCTTCGCCGTCTTCGTCGTCTGCTTCGTGGTCTTCCAGCCCTACGCGTTCGAGACCTTCGTCCCGCTGGTGCTCATCTACGCGCTCCTCGTGAAGCTGCGCCGCAAGGCCCCGCCGTTCGTGCTGGCCTGCCTGGGCCTGGGGCTCGCCGCGCTGGTCGCGGTGCTCTTCCCCGTCCTGCACCTCGCCTTCCAGGACTCGGTGCAGACCCTGGCCGTCACGCTGGCGCGCGAGGACGTCCAGTCCGCGCTGGGGATGAGCCTGCTGACCTCGACGCTGGCCACGCTGGTCGTGGCGGTCTGGGGCATCCCGCTCGCCTACGCGCTGGCCCGCGTCGACTTCCCCGGCAAGCGCTGGGTCGAGTCGGCCATCGACCTGCCCATCCTCGTGCCGCAGTCGGTGGCGGGCGTGGCGCTGATGGTCCTGTTCGGCCCCGGCAGCCCGCTCGGCCGGGGCCTCGAGTCGCTCGGGATCCAGGTCTCGGGCAGCCTGCTCGGGCTCGTCGTGGCGCAGGTCTTCGTGGCCTCGCCGTTCGTGGTGAAGACCGCGCTGACCTCGTTCGAGGCCGTGCCGCTGCAGCTCGAGCAGGCCTCGCGCAGCCTGGGCGCCTCGCCCTCGGCGACCTTCCTGAACATCGCGTTGCCGCTCGCCAGCCGCGGCCTGGTGGTCGGCGCGGCGCTGGGCTGGGCGCGGGCCGTGAGCGAGTTCGGGGTCATCGTCCTGTTCGCGCCCTCGCCGGTGACCGCGCCGATGCTGGTGCACACCGAGTTCCTGCGCGCCGGCGCCGCCGAGAGCCGGCCGCTCGCCATCCTGCTGCTGGCCACCTGCGTCTGGTTCTTCGTGGTGCTGCGCTTCGCCGAGCACCTGGCGCCGTTCCGCCTGGCGCGGCGCGGCCCGGAGGTCCAGGCGCGATGAGCCTCCACGTCCGCAACCTCTCGCGCCGCTTCGGAGCTTTCACGCTCGACAGGCTCAACCTGCGCGTGGGCGACGGCGAGTACTGGGTCCTGCTCGGCCCGTCGGGCTGCGGCAAGTCGCTGCTCCTGCAGACGCTCACCGGCCTGCACGAGCCCGACGAGGGATCGATCCTCCTGGGCGAGCGCGACGTGACCGGAGAGCCGCCGGAGCGGCGCGACATCGGCCTCGTCTTCCAGCAGGCCGCGCTGTTCCCGCACTACACGGTCGCCGGGAACATCGAGTACGGCCTGAAGGCCCGCGGCCTGCCCGAGGCCGAGCGGCGCAGGCGCGTGGACGAGGCCGTCTCCGCGCTGCGGCTGACCTCCGTCGTGGGCCGGCCGGTGGCCACGCTCTCGGGCGGCGAGGCGCAGCGCGTGGCCATCGCGCGGGCCCTGGCCATCCGCCCGGCGGTGCTGCTGCTCGACGAGCCGTTGAGCTTGGTGGACCACAACACGCGGCTGGAGCTGCAGGCGGAGATCAAACGCATCCACGCCGAGTTCAAGCTGACGACCGTGCACGTCACCCACAG
This sequence comes from Myxococcales bacterium, assembly GCA_036504155.1. Lineage (GTDB taxonomy): Bacteria > Myxococcota > Myxococcia > Myxococcales > UBA5297 > JACRCT01. The sequence continues at coordinate 108,670 of DASXVQ010000230.1, read as the reverse complement.
CCGCGAGGAGGCCCGGGCGATGGGCGACCACTGCGCGGTGATGCTCGCCGGGGCCATCGTGCAGCGCGGCCCCACCGAGCAGATCTTCTCGGTCCCGCGCTGCCCGTTCGTCGCGCGGTTCCTGGGCACCGGCCCCGCCGAGCCCACCGAGGAGTCGGCCTGCGGCCGCTCCTGCCTGTCCGCCGGCGACCACTGCACCCACCCCGCGGGCGTCTGCTGAGAGAGGAAGGAGGAGCCCGACCGCGATGCAACCCGAGCGCCTGCCCCTCTCCAAGTTCTTCAACGCGCCGTTCCTGTCGCTGGACCAGACCAGCGTGGAGATGGCCTCGCTGCTGCTCCTGTTCCTGGCGGTGATCCTGGTCGCCAACGTCCAGCGCCGGCGGCAGGCCGTACGGCGCGGGGTGCAGGTCGTCTCGATCTTCGTGTTCTTCTACGTCGTCTACTCGTGCCTGGGCGTGTTCGGGATGATCCGCAACTCGCTCTACGGGCTGACGCTCATCGGCACCGTCTACACCGAGTCCTTCTACTGGATGGCCCTGCCGGTGGTGGTGCTGTCGGCGACGCTGGTCTCCGGGCCCATCTTCTGCGGCTGGATCTGCCCGACCGGCACGGTGCAGGAGTGGGCGGCGATGCTGCGGCGGCTGGTCGTGAGGAAGCCGACCTCGGCGACGCGGATGCGGCTGGGGCTGCTGGCGCTGTTCTTCCTGGGCTTTCTGGCCCTGGTCATCGCCATCGCCCTCGAGAAGCAGATGTTCATCGAGGACTCGAGCCTGCACTGGGCCGCGGCGCTCATCCTGCTCGTCTGGATGGTGCTCGCCGGGGCCCTCGACGACCTGCCCACCCGCCGGCTGCGCCTGTTGAGCGTCCTGGCGATCCTGGTCACCGCCGTCTCGCACCAGATTGTCACCTCGCCGGTCCACTTCGCCTTCACCTCCCGGTCCGATCCCGCGAGCGCCACCGCGACGCTGGTCATCATCGTCGCCTCGCTGTTCGTCACGCGCGCCTGGTGCCGCTACCTGTGCCCCTGGGGCTACCTGATGGGCTTCACCCACCGGTTCTCGCGGCTGCGCATCCAGCGGGTGGCGTCGCGATGCAACGACTGCGGCAACTGCGACAAGGTCTGCGACGTCGGCGCCATCGCGAAGGGCCGCATCCGCGCCGAGCACTGCCAGTTCTGCTACGCCTGCGTGGACTCCTGCCCCAACAAGGCGTTCGAGGTCGTGGACGTCTGGGCCACCCCTCATCCCGAGCAGAGTCGAGGGACACCGGCCCCCGAATCCCTCCCCACGCCCCCGGCATCCCTGCCCACGCCCCCTCCACTCAGACGGGTGGGGAGCGGGGAGGGGGAGTGCGGGGGTGCGAACTCGACCGGAGGCGCGACTTGAGCCGCCTCCTCGCCATCGCTGTGGCGCTCGCTACCGCGCCCGCCTTCGCTGCCCAGGACTGGCCGCAGAGCCGCCGGGACGCGCAGAACACGGGCTCGATCGAGCTGGACGCGCCCAAGAGCGCGCGGCCGCGACCGTGGAGCTTCGAGGGCAGCGGGCGAGTCTGGGGTTACGAGCCAGGCATGGTCGTCTGGACCGGCGCAGCGCTGGGCGTCGTGGAGGGCCGGGCGATCGTCGCGGTGGGCAGCTACGACCGGATCGTCTACGTCCTGGACGCGGCGACGGGCGAGCAGGTCTGGAAGCTCACCACCGGCGGGCCTCTCCACGGGGCGCCGGTGATCTGGAAGGCCGGCGGCACTCCCGTGCTCTTCGCCGCCTCGAGCGACCGCCTGGTCTACGCAGCCGACGCCGCGACCGGCAAGAGCCTCTGGGTGCACTCGGTGGAGGACTACCGGCCGACCCTGGGCGGAGCGCGGCTGTCGGCGCCTTGCGTGGGCCAGGCCGTCGGCCAGGATGCCGTGTTCGTCAGCCACTGGGTCTTCGACCGCTCGCTCGGGCACAGCCTGCAGCGCGGCGGCGTCACGGCGCTCTCGGCCAAGGACGGCAAGCCGATCTGGACGAAGGTCCTGACCGACAACGAGGTGACCGCCGCCATCACCTCCGGGAACCGGCTCTGGGTGGGCTCGTCCGACGGCAACCTCTACGCGCTCGACGCCGACACCGGCCGCGTCCTCTGGCAGAAGACCGAGCTGGACGCCGTCCGCGGCCCGCCCGCTTTCGTCCCCGGCGAGAGGCCGATGGTGGTGACCGCCAGCAAGTTCGGCATGGTGCGCGGCCTCGACGCGGAGTCGGGCGACGAGCGCTGGAGCTTCAAGACGGGCGACCGCGTCACGGCCTCGCCGGTGCTGATCCCTGGGGACCGGGTGATCGTCGGCAGCTACGACCGCAGGCTCTGGTCCCTCGACGTGCGGACCGGGCAGGTCGCCTGGTCCTACGCCGCGCGCGGCGGCATCTACGCCTCGGCTGCCTACGTGCCTTCGTCCCCTGCCCTGCTGCTGGCCCCGGCCTGGGACCACGCCCTGCACGCGGTGTCGGCCCAGAACGGCGCGCATCAGTTCACGACCTACACCGGGCAGCCGCTCTGGACCGTCGGCGGCCTCGACGACAGCAACTGGGCCGCGCCCTCGGCCGCACGCATCCAGGGCTCGTGGATCGTCTTTCACGGCAGCTATGACGGCACGCTGCGCGCCCTGCCGCTGGACGAGCGCGACCGGCGGCCGCCACCGGTGCGCTCCAACGGCTGGTTCTGGCTGTCGTTCCCGATCTCGCTCGTGCCAGTGGCACTGTTCGCCATGCTGCTGACTCGCTGGGACCGGATGCGGCGCCGCGCCTGAGGCTGCGGCAGCGCCCCTCTCGGCCTCACCCATCCGGCGCTGCCCGCCCAGGGTTGCCGAGGCTAGCGTTGAGGCATCCATCGGATCCCCGGAGGCAGCCATGATCGGCCGCAAGATGCTCGACGCGCTCTACACGCAGATCAACGAGGAGCTGTATTCGGCCTACCTGTACCTGGCGATGTCCGCCCACTGCGAGTCCCACGCCTACAAGGGCTTCGGGGCCTGGCTGCGCGTCCAGCACCAGGAGGAGCAGCAGCACGCGCTCAAGCTCGTCGACCACATCCTGGCCCGCGGCGGCTCGCCCTCGCTCAAGCCGATCAAGGCCCCGCCCGCGGAGTTCGGCACCATCGTGCAGGTCTTCGAGGCCGTGCTCGCCCACGAGCGCCACGTCACCGAGCGGGTCCACGCGCTGCATGAGCTGGCGGTGACCGAGAAGGACGTGGCCGCCCAGGTCTTCATGCAGTGGTACGTGAACGAGCAGGTCGAGGAGGAGGCCGCGGCCTTGGAGATCGTCGACAAACTCAAGATGGTCGGCGACCGGCCCGGCTCCGCGCTCTACCTCGACAAGGAGTACGGCAAGCGCGGGCGCAAGGAGTAGGTCGCCGGCCGCCGACTTCAGCCCTTGGGCACCTGCCGGCCCTTCGTCCACCAGCGCGCGCCGAACCACAGCCCCAGCAGCACCAGCGGCCCGAGGACGAACGCCACGTTCGCCCACGCGCCCGGCGCCCGCCGCAGGCTGCCCGACCCCAGGTGGATCATCCCCTGGTCCTCCGGGGTGACCCCGGGCGTGGTGTCGACCGTCAGCTCCAGCTTGGCGACCTCCGCCCCGCCGAGCGTCATCGTCCCGGAGAGCGGATGAACGCCCTCCCTCGCCCCGGGGTTGCGGACCATGAAGACCATCGGGAGGGCCAGCTCCCCGGGCTGAAGCTGGAAGTCGGTGTTCGGCAGCTTCGCCTCGCAGGCCGGGCTCGAGAACGCGAACCCGAGGCCCTCGATCGTCTTGTCGGTCAGGTTGCGCACCTCGAACTGGAAGTTCGCCCGCTCTCCCTGGAGCCGCACCGCTTTGCGCGGCGTGACGACCTGCAGGCCCTTGTCGAGCGGCTCCGGCGCCACCTCCAGCTCCAGCGCCGTCAGCCCCGCCCAGGCCCGCAGCCGGAGATCCGCCTTCAGCTCCAGCAGCACGTTGGCCACGTCCTCGTTCCGGGCCACGTGCAGCGCGGTGACGCCCTTGCCGTCCTGCGCGTTGACGTCCGCCCCCAGCTCCACCAGCGCCCGGACGACCTTGTCGTTGGCCGCGACGTGCAGCGGCGTGCGGGCCCACAGGTCGCGGGCGTCGGCCTTGGCGCCGCGCTTGGTGAGCAGCTTCGCCAGGTCGGCCCGGCCCTTCATCGCCGCCCAGTGCAGCGGGGTCAGGTCGTAGCGGCCGCGCGCGTTCGGGTCCGCCCCGCGCTCGAGCAGCAGCGAAGCCGCCTCGGCCTGGCCCGCGATCACCGCCGCGTGCAGCGCCGTCCAGTCCTGCGGGCCCTTCGCGTCGATGGGCGTCCCGGCGTCGAGCAGGACGCGCACCGCGTCCAGCCGCCCCTCGGAGGCCGCGGTCCGCAGCGCGGCCGGATCGGGAAGCGCCGGCGCCTCGGCGGGGGCGGCCCCGACGGACGAAAGGGCGAGCACTGCGGCGAGTCCGGCGGCGGCGATCACGAAGGGGCTCCGGTTTGAGGCGGCTCTGGGCGCGCCAGTATACTGTCCCCTTCCCCATGACCAGCCGGGGTGCGTGGCCGACGCCCCCAGGAAGCCGCCCATGCTCCGACGCCTCGTTGCCGTCCTGGCCAGCGCCGCAGTGCTGCTCGCCGCTTCGCCCGCGCTGGCGCACTGGTGCGACTGCCTCTGGGCCTCCGGATACAACCTCGTCCTCCGGCTCGGCCAGGACGTCGTCAGCGTCCCCGCCTCGGGCTCCGCGACGGTCGACGTCTTCATCCAGAACAACATGGGCTACCCGCTGGTGAACTTCGTGCTGTACGCCGAGTCCCCCGGCTACGCCATCGACGTCACCGGACCCGCGCCGAAGGTGGGCAACTACTTGATGCCGGGCGAGAAGCTCAAGCGCACGCTCTCCATCAGCGGGACGGGGGGCAGCCTGGACATCGGCACCCTGGACTTCTACGTCAGCTTCGGCAACTCCGGGCAGAGCAACCGCTACGGCACCTACGGCAGCCCCCACAACGCCGTGGCCATCCGCAAGACCGGTGGAACCGTGGTGCCTTCCGGCTTCCCCGGGCTCGGCCAGGGTTCGCAGGACCAGGGCGCCACCCTCCAGTACGTCGCCAAGGTCGACTTCGGAAGCGGCACCGACTTCACCACCGGGCTGGCCGACCTGGTGAAGAACTATTGCGCCGGCCGCGGCTCGTGGGACTCGGGCAGGCCCGCCTCGATCTCCAACACCTACTGCCCGGACACGCAGATCAAGGCCTGCCCTCCCGCGGTGCCCTCCAGCTCCTCCAGCTTCACCAAGTACGAGGTGCAGCACCTGTGGGCGGCCTCGCACCTCGCCGCTCGCAAGAGCATCCTCGGCGCCTACCTGCCCGCCCTGCGTGCCCGCCTGCAGTGCGCCTTCCACGACACCGAGCCGCCGGCCACGAAGTACATGGCGCTCTTCGCCCTGGGCTACCTGGGCGACGACCCCGGCGCCCGCACCTTCCTCGAGGGCCTCGCCGCCGGCACCAGCGACGACGCCAAGGTCGCCAAGGCGGCCCTGCTGATGATGGGCGACTCGAAGTACTCGGCCGAGGTCACGGCCTGCGCCGACCCCGGGGGCGACCTCTACGTCGCCAGCGCCTGCGCCGGCGCGGTCGGCATCGCCGACAAGAACGACCAGAAGGTGCAGGGCGTGCTGCTCGCGAAGGCGGGGTGGAAGAACCCCGCCGAGGGCCCCGACAACGACCCGGGCCCGTTCTTCGCCGCCTTCATCCTCAACATCGTCTCCTGGGACCGGCGCGGCTACGCCGTCATGGCCGGGGACCCCGGCGACCCCAGCTACTTCAACACCGGCCCGTCGGACACCGTGGCCCCCAAGGCGCCGACCGGCGTCGGCTGCACCGCCAGCGCCGGCGGCACCCTCCGCGTGAACTGGGCCCCGGTCACTGCGGGGGTCGACAACAACCCCGAGCCGGCGGGCGTGACCTACAAGGTCTACTCCGACACCTCCGCCCACGCCGGCTGCGTCCACCCCGGCGACGCCGGCTGCAACTACGGCCACTCCGACGTCGCCAGCGGCATCTACCGCGACTTCACCGGCCTCGACGGCACGCAGACCTACCGCTACCGCGTGACCGCGGTCGACGCCGCGGGCAACGAGGGCGACTTCTCCGCCGAGACCGAGTGCAAGCCGGTCTTCGCGCCGGTCGCGGCCCTCGCCTGCACCCCCGCCACCGGCGACGCGCCGCTCGACGTGACCTGCGACGCCTCCGCCTCCTCCGACGGCAACGGCGCCTCGGACATCAAGGCCTACGCGTTCAAGCTCGACTCCGGCGCCGAGGAGAGCGGCACCGCCCTGACGAAGGCGTACCGCTTCGACGTCGCGGGCGGGCACGTGGTCACGCTGCGCGTCACCGACGGCACGCAGCCCACCGCGCTGTCCGCGACCGCGACCGCGACCGTCACCGTCAACACGCCGGGCAACAAGGCGCCCACCGCCGACGCCCAGGGCAGCCCGCTGACCGGCCCGGCCCCGCTGACCGTCGCCTTCGACGGCTCCGGCAGCTCGGACCCCGAGGACGGGACGAACCTCACCTACTCCTGGGACTTCGGCGACGGCTCCGCCAGGGCCACCGACTCCAAGCCGTCGCACGCCTACCCGAACGCGGGGACCTTCACCGCGACGCTCACCGTCACCGACACCGGCGGCGCCAGCAGCACCGGCGTGCTCACCGTCAGGGTCACCGGCAACGCGCCCCCGGACATCGGCTCCGCCTCGGCCAGCCCCACCTCCGGCGCCGCGCCGCTCACGGTCCACTTCGACGCCACGGGCGTGACCGATCCCGACGGCGACGGCGTGACCCTCACCTGGGACTTCGGCGACGGCTCCGCGGTCTCGCACGCCGCCGCGGTGGACCACACCTACGCCGCCGCCGGCACCTTCACCGCCAGGCTCTCCGCACAGGACGACGGCAAGCCGGCCCTCGGCCCGGCCGAGACCACCTTCACCATCACGCCCGGCCAGGCCAACCGCGCCCCCGACTGCGCCAAGGCCACGGTCGACCCGCCCTCCGGAAAGGCGCCGCTGACCCTCCACCTCGATGCCTCCGGCTGCACCGACCCGGACAACAACAAGCTGACCTTCGAGTGGCACGTCCCCACCACGCTGACCACCGCCGACGTCATCTACACCACCGCCGTCGCCGACCACGAGATGACGGCCGCGGCCGCCGCGAAGCTGCCCGCCAACCCGAAGATCCACCTGGGCGTCCGCGACGACGGCTCGCCGCCGCTGGAGACCAACCGCGACTGGCCCATCAGCATCACCACCGGCAGCGACCCCGGTCCCGACGCCGGCACGACCGGGCCGCTGGGTCCGATTTCCGCCGGCTGCGGCTGCTCGGCCGCTTCGGCGCCAGGCGGGCTCACCTTGGCGCTGCTGGCCTTGGGGCTCCTGCGTCGCAAGCGCGGCTGACCGAACCGACACCCCGAGCTTGTCGAGGGGCCAGCGTTCGGTCCGTGTGGACTCGGGTGGACTGGGCGGTGTTCGGCCCAACGATCCTGCGCGCCAGGACTCTGTCCTGAGGTCTGCCTCCTCGAGTTCTCCAGGACTAAGCTCTGGCCCCTCGACGAGCTCGGGGTGTCGGGGGTTCCCCGATTTTCGGGCCCGCTCGACACACCCAGTAGCGTGGTCCTCAACCCAAAACGGGTCCCTTGGGGCGAAGAGCTCCAGAGGGCGAGCGGGGCGAATCCGCAGCGGCTCGGCTATCATGGCCCGGCCGACAGCGGCGCTCCCATGTCCGACCCCCTGCCCGTCCCGCCCGCCGCTCCCACTCCGCCGTTGGGCCAGCCGGTCGCGCTCGCCGCCCTCCCCGCGGTCCACGCCACCAGTCTCGTGAAGAAGTTCGACGGGTTCGCGGCGGTGGACGGCCTCTCCCTCGAGATCCCGCAGGGCGCCTTCTACGCCTTCCTGGGCCCCAACGGCGCCGGCAAGTCCACGACCATCGCGATGCTCACCGGCATCTACGGCGCGGACTCGGGCGAGATCCGGATCCTCGGCCGGGACCTCAAGCGCGACCCGTTGGGCGTCAAGGCGTCCATCGGCGTGGTCTTCGAGGAGCTGGCCCTCTTCGAGCGCCTGACCGGCCTGCAGTACCTGGTCTTCTGCGGGCGCATGTACGGGCTCAAGGGCGACGAGGCGACCCGGCGCGCCAGGGAGCTGCTCGACCTGGTGGAGCTGACGGGCAAGGCCGACGGCCTCATCGCCGACTACTCCAAGGGCATGCGCCGCAAGGTGGCCATCGCCGCGGCGCTCATCCACGCGCCCAAGCTCCTCTTCCTGGACGAGCCCTTCGAGGGCATCGACGTGCTCGCCTCGGCGGTCATCCGCGAGCTGCTCAAGGAGCTCAAGCGGACCGGCACCACGATCTTCATGACCACCCACGTGCTGGAGATCGCCGAGAAGCTCGCCACGCACGCCGGGGTCATCATGACCGGCAAGATGAGGGCCAGCGGCCCGCTCGACCAGCTGAAGGCCGAGTGGAAGGCGGGCAACCTCGAAGAGCTCTTCCAGGCGCTCGTCGGCGCGCCCCGCGCCACCGGCGTGCGCCTCTCCTTCTACGGCTGACGGAGTTCCCCACCATGAAGTCGCGCCTCGTTTGCGTCGCCCTGACCCTCTGCGTCGGGCTGGTTGCCTGTCCCGGGCCGCAGGAGTCCGGCACGGACGCCTCCACTTCCATCGGCAAGGACGCGACCTCGGCCAGCGCCGACGCCACGCCCGACATCGCGGACGCGGCGCCGCTGAGCCTGGACGCTTCGCCAGGCGGCGCGGATGCGAGCACGGGCGAGGCGGATGCCGCCCCCGCCGCCGGCACCGACGCCTCCAACCCGGCCGGCGCGGACGCAGCCGCGGTCGAGCCGCCCGACGCCGCGGCCGCGACCCTGGGCGCCATCAGCGTCGCCGACCTCTGGGCCGTGCTCCAGGCCACGCCCGACGGCGGCGACAAGGGCTTCCTGCTCATCAACGTGCACGTCCCCTACGAGGGGAACATCCCCGGGACCGACGCCAACATCACCTACCTGGACCCGAGCGCCATCGCGGCCTACGTCGGGGCCGACCTGGACCGGCCCGTCGTCGTGTACTGCAAGAGCAACTACATGAGCACCATCGCGGGCAACGACTTGGTCGCCCGCGGCTACCGCGCCGTGCGCTACCTCGACGGCGGGATGAACGGCTGGAAGGCCGCCGGCCACACGCTCGACCCGTGAACCTCACGCTCACACAGCGGTCGCTCGTCGACCCGCGGCGCTGGGCCTCGCACTTGGGGCTCATCTGGCAGCTGCGGCTGATGACCGGCTCCAACCGGTACCGCCAGGCCTCGGCGGTGGCGCCGGCGTTGGTGGGCCTGGCGGTGCTGACCGCGGTCGCGGCGGCGCTGGGCTTCGGCACCTACGCCATCCAGGCGCACCCCGCCATCGCCGCCTCGCCGCTGTGGTCGCGCTTCGTGCTGCGGCTGGTGACGTTCCTGGTCTTCATCGTCTTCGTGGTCTGGCCGGTGCTCTCCGCGGGCGTGGACGAGCACAGCGAGCTGTCGCGCTTCGCCACCTTCCCCATCCGGCCCATCGAGCTGTTCGTGGCCTCCTCGGCCTCCGGGCTGATCGAGCCGCGCTCGCTCATCTTCTACCCGCCGATCATCGGGGCCGCCCTGGGCTACGCCGCGCACCGGCCCTTCCCCGCGACGCAGGGGGCGCTGCTGGTCTTCTCCTACCTGCTCTTCGCGGTCGCCTGGGGCCGGGTGGGCCTGACGCTGGTGCTCAACGTGCTGCGGCACCGGCGATCGGCGGAGATCCTGGGCCTGCTCTTCGTCGGCGGGCTGTTCCTGGCGACGCTGGCGCCGCCGGTGGACGTCAGCTGGCTGGCGAACCTCTTCAAGGAGGGCGGGGCGTTCGGGGGCCTGGAGACGGTGGACGAGCGCTTCGTCATCGCCACCGCCACCGCGCTGGGCAACGTGCCTCCCTGCGCGCTGGCGGTCGGCCTGGAGTCGCTGGCGCGCGGCGACTTCCGGCTGGCCTCGCAGATGATGTTCTGGCTGCTGTTCGGCGCGGCGGTGGGCTACGCCGTCGCCTTCTGGCTCCTGGTGCGCTTCTACCGGGGCACCGCCCGGCCGTCCAAGCCGCGGGACGAGACTGCGACGGGTCGGCGGCGCGTGCGCGACGGGGCCTTCTGGGCGCTCATCGACCGCGAGGCGAGCGACTTCGTGCGCAACCCCAAGGCCCGGCTGCTGGTCGCGGTGCCGTTCTTCCTGTGCATCCTGCTGCGCCTGGTGCACGCGCGGGAGTTGGCGCAGGCGGTGGTGGGGACCGCCGCGGACGCCTGGCTCATCGGCGTCTTGACGAGCTACGCCGCGCTGGTGGTGGGCGCCAACTTCGCGCAGAACGCCTTCGCCTACGACGGGCCGGGGCTCGCGCTGCTCTACGCCTCGCCCGTGCCGCTGCGCTCGCTGTTCGTCGCCAAGAACGTGGTCCACGCCGTGGGGACCCTGGTGGCGGCGGCGGCGCTCATCGCCTTCTACTCGGCCTACGTCGCCGCGCTGGGACCCTTCGAGATCGCGGTGGGCCTGCTCGCGCCGGCGGTGGAGCTGCCGGTGCTCTTGGCGGTGGGCAACGTGCTCTCCGTCGTCGCGCCGCGGAAGTTCCACGCCTCGCTGCGCCGGCGCGACCGGCCGCCGGCGGTGGGCACCTTCGTCGGACTGCTCGCCACCGGGGTGGCGGTGACGCCGCTGGCGATCGCGCTGCGGCTGCTGGGCGCTTCGGCGCCGGGCCCGGGAACCCTCGCCGCGCTGACGGCGTGCGCCGTGGGGCTCTGGTTCGCTTACACTCGCCTGCTGCCCCAGGCGGCGGCGCTGCTCGAGAGCCGGAGAGAGACGGTGCTGCGCCTGGTCATGCGCGAGTAGCGCTTTCGGAGAACGAAGAGATGACCGACGGCCAGCCCCCTCCCCCTGCCCCCACCCCCGCCCCGGACCCCAAGGCGATCGCCGCGCGATCGGCACGGCTCTCCGACGAGGATCTGGCCGGCGAGTGCGACCTCGAGTTCTTCACCGCCGGCGGCCCCGGCGGGCAGCACCGCAACAAGACCGAGACCGGAGTGCGGCTGCGGCACCGGCCCACCGGGTTCGTGGCGGCGGCGACGGAGCGCAGGTCCCAGCTGCAGAACCGCGGCGCGGCGCTGGAGCGGCTCCGGGCCAAGCTGGTGGCCTTCTCCTTCGTCGCCAAGAAGCGGAAGAAGACCCGGCCCAGCTTGGGCTCCAAGCGGCGGCGCCTGGAGGGCAAGAAGCGGCAGGGCGAGAAGAAGCGCGAGCGCCGGGATTTCGACTGACGGCGGGCCTATCTGGCCAATTCGCCTGGGGTTCTGGCGGAAACGTGATGGGGGTCACGCTTTCCCCGCATCATTAGATCAGCGATCAGGCACTCAAACCTGTCTTGTGCGCCGCTTCGAGCACGGCGTCCCGCAGCTCCTTGGGCTCCACCACCTGCGCCTCGCCGCCGAAGCCGAGCACGTACGGGACGATCCAGTCGCGGCTGACGCCGGACAGCTCGACCTCCAGCCCGCCGTCCTCGAGCGCCCTGGCCTCGGGGAACCGCTCGCGCACGAAGGGCGCCGCGCCCTTGGTGAAGCGCAGCACGGCCTTGGCCGCGTTGGTCTCCCGCGGTCCGGCTTCCTCGCGCCGGGCCTGGCGGCTGGGCGTGAAGGCGCGCGCGGTGACCACCAGCTTGCTGATGCGGTCCACGCGGAACAGCCGGTCGTCGTTGCGCATGAGGCACCACCCGGCGAGGTACCACTGCCCGCGGTGGAGGTAGACCGCCTGCGGCCGGACCGCGCGCCTCTCGCGCTTGCCCCGGCCGCCGGTCAGGTAGTCGAACTCGACCTCGCGCGCCTCGCGGGCCGCACTGGCCAGGGGCTCGAGCAGGTCGTCCATCGGGGCCTCGTCCGCGCCCACCCGCGTCGCGAGCCGGCTGAACGAGCGGCGGGCGTGGGCGGGCAGCGCCGCCAAGAGCTTCTTCTGCGCCGAGCCGAGCGCGCTCCGGGCGGCGGGAAGCATCACCTGGGCGGCGGCCAGCAGCGCCGCGGCCTCGGCCGGGGTGAGCCTCGGCGGCCGGCTGAAGCGCTGGTCGAGCGCCACGTGGACCGTCTCGCCCTCCACGTAGACGTCGATGAAGTCGTCCGGCGAGAACGGCGGCCGGCCGACCATCGCCAGCACGTCCAGGTCCTCGATCAGCTCGGCGCGATCGACGCCCAGCTTCTTCGCCAGCTCGGACACGGTGATGCCGGGCTTCTTCGCGGCGTACGGCACCAGCAAGAGCAGCCGGCGCAGCCGCTCGCGCGGATCGACTCGCTCGGCCGGAGGGGCTCGCAGCTTGCTCACGACGGCCTCCCGGAGTGCGCCTTGGCGATGGCCTTGAGCATGCCCTTGCGGCGGGCGACCGCTTCCTTGGGGCTCACGATCGTCGCCGCCTCGCCCAGCGGCAGCACGCGGCGCAAGAGGCCGTCGAGGTAGGTCGCGCGCACGCGCACCGTCGCTCCGCCGTCCTCGACCCGCGCGTTGGGGAAGAGCCTGCCCGCCATCGGCGAGAGCTCCTCGGACAGCTTCAGCTCGACCTCGACCGCCGGGTGGAAGCGGTGCTCCCAGACCTGCTCGCGGGCGACCTCGCCGACGTCGAAGTCCTCGGGCACCTCGTAGTCGGCGAAGCGCGGCCGCGCCGAGTTGAGGGTGACCTCGTCGATGCGGTCGACGTGGAAGGTGCGCCCGGCCTGGCGCAGGTGGCAGAAGCCGACGAGCACCCAGACGCCGCGGCGCAGGCAGATGCCCCAGGGATCCACTTCGCGCACCGTGAGGCTCTCGCGGCCGACGCCGCGGTAGCGCAGCGAGACCCTCTTGCGCACGAGCAGCGCCTTCCACAGCGTCTCCAGCTTCTCGGAGAGCCCCTTCGGCGAGCGGTCGTGCTCCACGAAGAGGCGCTGCGGCGCGGCCTCGGGGTCCTCGGCGCTGACGAAGGCGATCTTGCGCAGCGCGTGCGCGAGGTCGCCGCGCCCCGGGAAGGCTCCGGAGGCCAGCGCGGAGGAGCCGGCGGCGTAGAGGACCGCCATCTCCTCGGGCGTGAAGTGCACGTCCGGGAGGTAGTACTCGTCGTGGACGAGCGAGTAACCCTCGACGCCGTCCTCGTCCTTCTTGTGGTAGTCGAGCTCGATGCCCAGGTCGGAGAGGTCGGCCTTGTCGCGCTCGAACTTGCGCTCGGCCGCCTGCAGCGTGCCCTCGCCGTACTCCGCCGGAAAAGCCTCGCGGATCTCCCGGAACGGGAGGGGATCCTTCAGGTCGAGGAAGAAGGCGATGAGGTCGAGCAGGCGCTCGTTCTTCTTGTCCATGGGGGCACCGGGAGCGGCAGATTAGGGCGACCGCTGCACATCCGTCCAGCGTCCCGAGACGCCCAGCGGGACCGACGGGAAGCAGCCCTTCCAGATCCTCTGGATCTCCGCGAGGACGCGCTCGCGCAACGCGCCGTCCAGGCCCTGGATCTGGTCGCCCGCCTGCTCCCAGTACGGGAAGTTCACGAATACGGCGACGTGGTTGGCGGCGATCTCGCCGGCAAAGTCCTCGCCGCTGTGGTCGAGGATTCCCCCCAGCGACCGGAGCTGCGCGCGCACGTCGTGCCCCTTGAGGCTAAACCCCGTGGGAACCAAACCTTCATAGCCCTGCCCGAAGTAGGCCGCGGTGATCCGGATTGGCTGCTGGATGTGCCTGTTGAACTCGGCGAGCTCCTCGGCGGGAACCCACAGCTCGACGTGATCGCGTCCCCCGACTTTGTGGCGGTCGTAGCGGCTGGCGAAACCGTCATCGACCTCGAAGCGCGTGACGAAGCCGGCCTTCGAATGGCTCACCGTGTTCCACTCACGCGCGATCTGCTGCGCATAGGTCTCCGTGAGCACGGGATAGAAGATGGGCTGCTCGGGCAGCCGCGGAGGGAAAGCCTTGAGGCCTGCCTCGTAGATCAGCCGGAGCTCGTCGCGTCCTACCGGTCGGAACAGCAGCATGCCGCATGGTACGGGCGACAGGCTTGGGGGCCAAACGGCGAAGCAGCGAGGTCCGCGACACTGGGTTAGGCTCCCCGCCATGCGAACCCTCCTCCTGCTAGTCGTCCTCGTCGCCGCCGGCTGCAGCGCCGCCAACAAGAACCAGCCTCCTCCCGCCGACGATGCCGCGAGTCCGCCGCCGGCCCAGCAGGAAGCTGCAGCCCCCGCACCGACACCGACACCCGAGCCGGCCCCCGCCCCGGCCCCGGCCGCGCAGCCCGAAACCGCCCCCGATGCCGGGCAGGCCGCAGAGCCCGCTCCTGCTCCTGCTCCTGCTCCGGCCGCCGGCACCTGCACGACTTCCGCCGACTGCCCGAAGGGCCAGGAGTGCGCCGGGCCCGCCGGCTGCGACGCGAAGTGGTCCTGCGTCCCGATGCGAAAGTGCACCCGGGACCTGGTGACCTTCTGCGGCTGCGACGGGAAGACCTTCCGCTCCAGCGGGACGTGCCCTACCCGGCCGTACTCCGCGCGCGGCGCCTGCCCGACGCCGTAGGCCTTGCAGCCGGCTTGGCGCGCGGCACCGCATCCCCACCCACCGACCGACCGGCCGACCGACCGACCCGGCGCCCCTCGGCACGCTCGGGGCAGGCCCGGCCGGCAGCTACTGACCGAGAAGTGAACTCTTGTGCCCGGCGGGAAGAACCGCCGCGCCGCCGCCGTTCGCCACGGTGCTATGCAGGCCGCCTCGCGCGCGCGGCGCATCGCCCGAGGGTCTGACGGATGAGCCAAGCCGACACCGGAGTGCTCGTGCTCGAGGACGGCCGCTCCTTCGCGGGGCAGCGGTTCGGGGCGCGCGGCGACGCCGGCGGCGAGGTCGTCTTCAACACCGCCATGACCGGCTACCAGGAGATCCTGGGCGACCCCTCGTACGCCGGCCAGATCGTCGTGATGACCTACCCGATGATCGGCAACTACGGGATCACCCCCGAGGACTTCGAGTCGAGCCGGGTCTACTTGTCCGCCCTCGTCGTCAAGGAGCCGAGCCGCGTCGCCAGCAACTGGCGTCACGAGCGCACCCTCGACGCCTTCCTCGCCGACCAGCGCATCCCCGGACTCTGGGGCCTCGACACCCGCGCGCTCGTGCGGCACCTGCGCGACCGCGGCGCCATGCGCGGCATCATCGCCGACGCGTCCACCTCTGAGGCCTCGCTCGTCGAGCGGGCCCGCGCCGTGCCGAGCATGGCGGGACAGGACCTGGCGAGCGCGGTCTCGACCCGCTCCCGCTATGAGTGGACCCGGCCACGCATGCGCCTGGACGACCGTGGCGTACCGGCGCGACCCGCCCGCTTCCGGGTCGTCGTCTACGACTTCGGAGTGAAGCGAAACATACTGCGGTCGCTGGTGGACGTCGGCTGCCGGGTGACGGTGGTGCCCGCCTCGACCAGCGCCGCCGAGGTGCTGGCCCTGCGGCCGGACGGCGTCGTGCTCTCCAACGGTCCCGGCGACCCCGAACCGCTGCGCGAGGCGGTGAAGAACGTGCGGGCGCTGCTCGGCCAGGTGCCGATCTTCGGCATCTGCCTGGGCCACCAGCTGCTGGCGCTCGCGGGCGGGGCGCGGACCTTCAAGCTCAAGTTCGGCCACCACGGCGCCAACCACCCGGTGCTCGACCAGGCGACCGGGCGCGTGGAGATCACCTCGCAGAACCACGGCTTCGCGGTGGACCCGGCCTCGCTGCCCGCGGCCCTGGAGCAGACGCACCGGAACCTCAACGACGGAACTTGTGCTGGCCTGCGCTTCCGGGACCTGCCCGCCTTCAGCGTGCAGTACCACCCCGAAGCGGCACCGGGCCCTCATGACGCGCACTACCTCTTCGAGCGGTTCGTCGACCTGATGCGCGAGGGAGCACGCCCATGCCTCGGCGCAACGACCTGAAGCGCATCCTCGTGCTGGGCTCCGGGCCGATCGTCATCGGTCAGGCCTGCGAGTTCGACTACTCGGGCACCCAGGCCATCAAGGCGCTCAAGGCCGAGGGCTACGAAGTGGTCCTGGTGAACTCCAACCCGGCCACGATCATGACCGACCCGGAGCTGGCGGACCGGACCTACGTCGAGCCGCTGACCCCCGCCTTCGTCGAGGCCGTCATCGCCCGCGAGAAGCCCGACGCGCTGCTGCCCACGGTCGGCGGGCAGACCGCGCTCAACCTCGCCCTGCAGCTGGCCGAGTCCGGGGTGCTGAAGGCGCACGCAGTGGAGGTCCTGGGCGCCAGCCCCGAGGCCATCCGCATCGCCGAGGACCGCTCGCTGTTCCGGCAGGCGATGGTCGAGATTGGCCTGGAGGTCCCGGTCAGCGCGATCGCCACGGACCTGGACCAGGCCCAGGCCTTCGCCGCGCGCGCCGGCTACCCGCTGGTCGTCCGCCCGTCGTTCACGCTGGGCGGCAGCGGCGGAGGCATCGCCCGGAACGCCGACGAGCTGGCGCAGATCGTCCTTCGCGGCCTGGCGCTCTCGCCGACGCACCAGGTGCTCGTCGAGGAGGCGCTGCTGGGCTGGAAGGAGTTCGAGCTGGAGGTGATGCGCGACTGGCGCGACAACGTGGTGGTCGTCTGCTCCATCGAGAACGTCGACCCGATGGGAGTCCACACCGGCGACTCGATCACCGTCGCGCCGGCGCAGACGCTCACCGACCTCGAGTACCAGCGCCTGCGCAACGCCGCGGCGGCCATCCTGCGCAAGGTGGGCGTGGCCACCGGCGGCTCCAACGTGCAGTTCGCCGTCGACCCGCGCACCGGGCGCATGCGGGTCATCGAGATGAACCCGCGCGTCTCGCGCTCCTCGGCGCTGGCCTCCAAGGCGACCGGCTTCCCCATCGCCAAGATCGCCGCGAAGCTCGCCGTCGGCTACTCGCTCGACGAGATCCCCAACGACATCACCCGGAAGACCCCGGCCGCCTTCGAGCCCGCGCTCGACTACGTGGTCACCAAGATCCCCACCTTCGCCTTCGAGAAGTTCCCCGGGGCCGAGTCCACGCTGGGCACGCAGATGAAGTCGGTGGGTGAGGTGATGGCCATCGGGCGCACCCTGAGCGAGTCCTTCTTCAAGGCGCTGCGCTCGCTCGAGGCCTTGCGGCCCTGGCGGCCCGTGGACCTCTCCCGCGAGGAGCTGGTCCGCCTGCTGTCGGTGCCCCACGAGAACCGCATCCGCGCGGTGATCCACGCGCTGGAGCGCGGCCTGCCCGTGGACGAGGTCTCCCGGCTGACCGGCATCGACGCCTGGTTCATCGAGCAGTTCGAGCGCTTCGCGCAGACGCAGCGCGGGCTGCGCGGCCGCAGCCTGGCCGAGGTCGACGACGCCGCGCTCCTCGCGGCCAAGAAGCTGGGGTTCTCGGACCGGCGGCTCGCCGACCTCACCGGCGCCGGCGAGGACCAGGTGCGCGGGCGGCGCCGGAAGGCCGGCCTGACGCCCGTCTTCAAGCGCGTCGACACCTGCGCCGGCGAGTTCGAGGCCTCCACGCCGTACCTCTACTCCTGCTACGAGTCCGAGGACGAGAGCGCGCCCGAGGCGCGGCGCAAGGTGATGATCCTCGGCAGCGGCGCCAACCGCATCGGGCAGGGCATCGAGTTCGACTACTGCTGCTGCCACGCCGCCTTCGCCCTGCGCGAGGCCGGGGTGCAGAGCCTGATGGTCAACTGCAACCCGGAGACGGTCTCCACCGACTACGACACCGCCGACCGGCTCTACTTCGAGCCGCTGACGCTGGAGGACGTGCTCGAGGTCTACGAGCGCGAGAGGCCGGACGGGGTCATCGTCCAGTTCGGCGGGCAGACGCCGCTCAACTTGACCGCGCCGCTGCACGCCGCCGGCGTCCCCATCCTGGGCACCAGCCCCGACTCCATCGACCTCGCCGAGGACCGCGAGCGCTTCAACGCCCTGCTCGACCGCCTCGGCATCCGCCGGCCGCCGAACGCCTTCGCGCGCACCGTCGACGAGGCCGCCGCGGCGGCCCGCCGGCTGGGGTTCCCGGTGCTGGTGCGGCCCTCCTACGTGCTGGGCGGGCGGGCCATGGCCATCGTCTACGAGGAGCGCGAGCTCGAGCGCTTCGTGCGCGCCGCCCTCCAGGCCGCGCCGGACAACGCCGTGCTCGTCGACCGCTTCCTCGAGGACGCGATGGAGCTCGACGTCGACGCGCTCTGCGACGGCCAGGAGTGCGTCATCGCCGGCATCCTCCAGCACGTCGAGCAGGCCGGCGTGCACAGCGGCGACTCCATGGCGGTGCTGCCTCCCGAGCGGGTCCCGGCCCGGCACCTGGAGCGGATTCGGGAGATCACCCGGGCGCTGGCGCGCGAGCTGAAGGTGGTCGGGCTGATGAACGCGCAGCTCGCCATCGCCGGCGGCGAGGTCTACGTCCTGGAGGTCAACCCGCGCGCCTCGCGCACCGTGCCGTTCCTGGCCAAGGCCACCGGCGTGCCGCTGGCCAAGATGGCGACCCGCCTCATGCTCGGCGAGTCCCTGCGCAGCCTGGGGCTCACGCGCGACCTCGAGGTCCGGCGGCACTTCGTCAAGGCGCCGGTCTTCCCGTTCGTGAAGTTCCCCGGCGTCGATCCCCGGCTGTCGCCGGAGATGACCTCCACCGGCGAGGTGATGGGCATCGCCTCGAGCGAGGGCCTCGCCTACCACAAGGCCATGCTCGCCGCGGGGACCCGGCTGCCCGACCGCGGGACCGCGCTGATCACCGTCAACGACCGGGACAAGGCGGCGGTGGTGCCGGTGGCCCGCCGGCTCGCCCAGCTCGGCTTCGCGCTCGCCGCGACCCGCGGGACCGCCGCCGTGCTGCAGAGCGCGGGGCTCGACGTCGAGGTGCTCCACAAGCTCCACGAGGGCAGCCCCAACCTGCTCGACGCCATGCGCACGGGGCGCATCCACCTCATCGTGAACACGCCGCTGGGCAAGGGCGCGCAGAAGGACGGTTGGGCGCTGCGGACGAGCGCGGTGCAGCTCAACCTGCCGTGCCTGACGACCCTCCCCGGGGCGGCGGCTGCGGCGGAGGCCATCGCCGCGGTCCGGGCCGGCGCGCTGGAGATCACCAGCCTGCAGGAGCTGGCGCACGCTCCGGGTTCGGCCTGAGCGCACGGCCTTCGAGCGGGCAGCAGGCCCGTCGAGGTTCCCCGCGGGCCTGCCGAACCGGCGGCGAGGCGGTCCGCCACTGCCCCGGGACGAGCCGGGGCGGGGGCGCGCCTCCCGGCGACCGAGCCCGGCGACCGGGCAGACTCCATTGCGCCAGCGGCGACCAGTAGGCAGCTAGAGAGTGTCGAGCGCGATGGTCGAGAGGCATCCGGCGAGAGGCGTCGGCGAGATCCTCTCGAGCGGCGAGGGGCCTTCTGCTGGCGACTGCAGGCGCCCGAGCAGGGCTCCGGCTCCCGACGAAGCAGCCGGCCGATGGGCCGTCGCGGTGGCGTCTCTCGGGAGGCGGAGGTCGGAATGCGGGTCCTGGTCGTGGAC
Organism: Myxococcales bacterium; assembly: GCA_036504155.1. GTDB lineage: Bacteria > Myxococcota > Myxococcia > Myxococcales > UBA5297 > JACRCT01. The sequence continues at coordinate 89,142 of DASXVQ010000230.1, read as the reverse complement.
GACAAGGAGGAGAACCTCTACCTGCTCCGGGCGCTGCTGACCGGCCACGGCTACCAAGTGCAGACCGCCCACCACGGCGCCGAGGCACTGGACCTGGCCCGCAAGGAGCGACCCGACCTCGTCATCTCCGACATCCTGATGCCCGTCCTCGACGGCTTCTCGCTCTGCCGGCGCTGGAAGCACGACCCCGCGCTCAGGCAGGTCCCGTTCGTCTTCTACACCGCGACCTACACCGATCCGAAGGACGAGCAGCTGGCGCTGAGCCTCGGCGCCGATCGCTTCCTGATCAAGCCGCTCGAACCCCAGCAGTTCCTGGAGCTCATCGGCGAGGTCGTGGAGGATCAGCGGCGCGGCCAGCTGCGGCTGCACGAGACCACCGCCGTGCCCGAGGAGCAGCGCCTGCAGGCGTACAACGCGGTCCTCGTCCACAAGCTGGAGGAGAAGGTGGGCCAGCTCGAGGAGGCCAACCGCCGCTTGGCGGAGAAGGACGCCTTCAACCTGGCGGTCCTCGACGCCATGGCCGCGCCGGTGGCCGTGGTCGGTCCCAAGGGCGAGATCCTGGCGGTCAACCGCGCGTGGTCCGAGTTCGCCGACCCGCGGCAGGACGCGCAGCCCTTCCACCTGGGAGTCGGGGACAACCTGCTCTCCGCCCTCGACTCCGCCGACCCGGGCGGCCCGCTCGACCGCCTCTGGCAGGGCGTGCGCGAGGTGCTCGCCGACCGAGGCCGCGAGCGGGAGACCGAGCTGCCCTACGGGAGCGCCGAGGACCCTCGGTGGTTCATGGTGCGGACCGAGCGGGTGGGCGCCGCCGGCGCCGCGGCGGTGGTCGCCTGCATCGACGTGACCGCCCGCCGACGGGCCGAGCAGGTGCTGGAGGAGGCCTCGCGCCGCAAGGACGACTTCCTGGCACTGCTGGGGCACGAGCTGCGCAACCCCCTCGCCCCCATCCGGACCGCCAACCACGTGCTCAAGCGCGTGCACCTGGGCGATCCCCGGGCCGAGAGGGCGACCCAGGTCATCGACCGCCAGGTCGCACACCTCGCGCGCATCGTCGGCGACCTGCTCGACGTCTCGCGCATCGCCCGCGGCAAGATGGCCTTCGAGCGAAGCCCGACCGACTGGGGGCAGCTGGTGCGGGCGGGGGTCGAGGACCTCCGCGCGGAGTTCGACTCGCGCGGCGTCGCGCTACACCTGAGCCTGCCGCCCGCGCCCGCCTGGGTCGCCGGCGACCCGACGCGCCTGACCCAGGTCGTCAGCAACCTGCTCCGCAACGCCCTGAACTTCACCGGCAGCGGCGGCCGGGTCGAGGTGGCCCTGGCCAACGACGGGCGCGCGGGTTGGAGCAGCCTGACCATCCGCGACACCGGGATTGGGATGACGGCCCAGACCCTCTCCCGGATCTTCCAGCCCTTCGAGCAGGCCCCGCAGAGCAGCGCCCGGACCCGCGGGGGCCTCGGGATGGGGCTCGCGCTCGTCAAGGGGATCGTGGAGATGCACTGCGGCGAGGTCCACGCCTCCAGCGCCGGCCCCGGGCACGGCTCGGAGCTCCAGGTGCACCTCCCCCTCACGCAAGCTCCTGCGGCGCCTGGCCCCCAGGCCGGGGCCGCCTCGGCCGAGGGTTCGCGGGTGCTGGTGATCGAGGACAACCGCGACGCCGCCGACAGCCTGCAGGCGCTGCTGACGATGGCGGGCTGCCAGGTGCAGGTGGCCTATGACGGCCCCTCGGGCCTCGCGTTGACCCGGGCCCTGGCCCCCGAGACGGTCCTGTGCGACATCGGCCTGCCCGGCGAGCTCGACGGCTACGCGGTCGCCCGGGCCATCCGCCGCGACGTGGCGCTGCGCTCGACCCGGCTGGTCGCGCTGACGGGCTACGGCCAGGCGGAGGACCAGCGAAGGGCCCGGGAAGCCGGCTTCGACTCGCACGTCACCAAGCCCGCCGATCCGCAGGAGTTGCTCGGGCTGGTGGCGCGGTCGCACGAGGAGCACGCGCCCTAGCCGGGACCGGCCTCCCCGGCCGAGTGGGGCGCGCCGCGGTGCCGACCGTCCCCGATCGACCTAGCTTCGAGAGGATGTCTCGGCGACGAAGGTCTGGATGGCACGCATGCGCTCGGTTCCCTCCGAGTCACCCAAGGCGACGAGTGAGCTGGGGCGCCTGAAGGAAGAGCTCGCCCACGTCCAGCGGATGCTCGATCGGCGGATCCGGGAGCAGACCGTCGTCCCCGAGGAGCAATCGCGCTCGCTGTTGCAGGCGGTCTTGGACGCCACCGCCGCCGGCGTCCTGGCCGTGGATTCGAAGGGGCACATCCAGAGCTTCAACCGCAGGTTCGCGGAGCTCTGGGGCCTGCCCGAGTCCGTGCTCCAGTCGCGGGAGACGCGGGAGACCATTCGGTTCGTGCTGCCCCAGCTCAAGGACCCGGAGGGCTTCCGGAAGCGGGTGGAGGAGATCAACGCCGAGCCCGGGGCCACCTGCCACGACACGGTCGAGCTGGCGGACGGCCGGGTCTTCGAGCGCCACTCGCTGCCCCAGAGCCTTGGGGAGGCCTTCGTCGGGCGGGTCTGGAGCTTCCGGGACGTCACCGACCGGGTCCGTGCCGAGCGGGCCCTGCGGCAGAGCGAGGAGCTCTTCAAGGTCGCCTTCTTCGGCATCCCCGACCTGGCGGCCATCGTCGACCTCGAGACCGGGCGCTTCCTGGAGGTCAACGACGGCTGCGAGCGGGTGCTGGGCTGGCGCCGCGAGGAGGTGCTGGGGCGGACCGCGGCCGAGCTGCCGATCTGGGGCAGCAGGGCCGAGCGCGCCCGGGTCATCCACCTGGTCGAGAAGACCCGGGAGGGCGAAATCCCGGAGCTGGAGTACGACATCCTGCGCAGCGACGGCCAGCCGTGCCGCGTCGCCGGCTCGGCGCGGATGGTGGAGTTTGGCGGTCGCAAGGGCGCGGTCCTGCTCCTGCGCGACATCAGCGAGCGCCGGCGCCTCGAGGAGAACCTGCGCCGCCTGAACCTGGAGCTCGAGCGCCGGGTCCGGGAGAGGACCGCCCAGCTGGAGCGGGAGATCCTCGAGCACCGCCGCGCCGAAGAGTCGCTGCGCCAGAGCGAGCACAAGTACCGGGAGCTGGTCCAGAGCGCCAACAGCATCATCCTGCGCTGGGACACGCAGGGGCGGGTCACCTTCCTCAACGAGTTCGGGCAGAACTTCTTCGGGTACCGGGAGGAGGACCTCCTCGGCCGCAGCATCGTCGGGACCATCGTCCCCCGGACGGACACCAGCGGCGGCAACATGGCCGAGCTGATCTCCCGGATCGCGGCTCACCCCGACGAGTTCATCGTCAACGAGAACGAGAACGTCCGCAGCAGCGGCGAGCGGGTCTGGATCGCCTGGACCAACCGCCCGGTGCTGGACCCCGCCGGCCGGCTGGTGGAGCTGCTGTCGGTCGGCAACGACATCACCCCTCTCAAGACCATCGAGCGGGAGCTGGTGAAGGCCAAGGAGGCCGCCGAGTCCGCCGACCGGCTCAAGTCGGCCTTCCTCGCCACCATGTCCCACGAGCTGCGCACGCCGCTCAACTCGATCATCGGCTTCACCGGCATCCTGCTCCAGGGGCTGGCTGGACCGCTCAACGCCGAGCAGGCCAACCAGCTCGGCATGGTCCAGACCAGCGCCCGCCACCTGCACGCCCTCATCAACGACGTCCTTGACCTCTCCAAGATCGAGGCCGGCCAGCTCAGGATCGCGCGGGCGCCGTTCGACTTTCGCGAGTCGGCCACCAAGGTCTTCCAGGCCCTGGAGCCCCTCGCCAGGAAGAAGGGGCTGCGGCTGCGGCTTCGACTCGCTCCCGAGGTCGGCCTGCTGGAGAGCGACCAGCGCCGCGTGGAGCAGGTGCTCCTGAACTTGCTGGGCAACGCGATCAAGTTCACCGAGCACGGCGAGGTGGAGGTCGCCAGCGAGGTCGAGGGCGGCCAGCTCGAGACCTCGGTGCACGACACCGGCATCGGCATCAAGCCCGAGGACCAGGCGATCCTCTTCCGCCCCTTCCAGCAGGTGGACTCGGGCCTGACGCGCAAGCACGAGGGGACCGGCCTGGGGCTCTCCATCTGCGCCAAGCTGCTCGCGCTGCTGGGGGGCACCATCCACGTGTGCAGCGCGTTCGGCGAGGGCAGCACCTTCACCTTCCGCCTGCCGCTGCGGGCCGGAGCCTCGCCATGACCCGCCCCCTCGTGCTGGTCATCGAGGACAACGAGCAGAACCTGTACCTGGCCCGGTTCCTGCTGGAGAAGAGCGGCTTCGAGGTCGCCGAGGCCCGGGACGGCCCGGCCGGCCTGGAGTTCGTCCGGACGCGCGTTCCCGCGGCCATCCTCCTCGACATCCAGCTGCCGACCATGAGCGGCTATGCGGTGGCGACCGAGCTGCGCAAGAACGACGCGTTGACCGGAGTGCCGATCATCGCGGTGACTTCTTTCGCCATGGTCGGGGACCGCGAGCACTGCCTGGCGGCGGGGGCGACCGACTACCTGGAGAAGCCCATCGACTCGGCGGTCCTGGTGGCCAAGCTGCGCGAGCATCTGTCCTCACGCGCCGGTCTGCCTTCCGCCCCTCCGCCAGGCTGAGGCCTGGCGGCGGCGCTCCCTGCTCGGGCGCCCCTGCGCGCTTGTGGCGATCCACTCCGGGGAGTGAGGATGCTCCCTCTCGTTTCCCGGAGCTCCGATGAGAACGGCGATCGGCATTTCCATCCTCTTGGCGTTGGCTTGCTCTGGCTGCAGCTGCGGCGGCGAGACTCCTGGCGGCGAGAGGGACGGCGGCACCGGCAGCTCCGCCGACGCCGACGACTGGGACTTCCCGGACACCGGCTCGAAGGCTCCGGACGCGGGCGAGTCCTGCGGCGCGGCGGCCTGCGTGGCGCCGATGGTCTGCCGCTTCGACACCTGCGTGCCTCCCCCGCCCTCCTGCACCGGCGACGCGAACTGCGAGAACGACACCTACTGCGAAGCGGGCGAGTGCATCCCCTACGGCGTCGGGCCGCGCGGGACGGTCGACCAGGCCTGCAAGCGCCTGGTCGTCCTCGGCGTCTTCGCGCCGCGCGCCCAGTGCGAGTGGACCGCGCCGCCCGCGGGCGACCCCTACCCCGACCACCGCAACGTCCTCGCCACCCCGCTGGTGGCCGACTTCAACTTCGACGGCGACCCGAAGACCCTGCACCCGTCCATCGCCTTCATGACCTACGACTGCGAGGACGGCTCCTGCGGCGCGGAGCCCGGCTGCTCGGGCGTCATCCGGATCATCGACGGCGAGACCTGCGCGCAGCAGTACTCGGTCGCCGACCCGGACAACCTGATGATCGGCTCGGTGACCCCGGCCATCGGCGACCTCGACGGCGACGGCCGCCCGGAGATCGTCGGGGCGCGCCAGGGCGGCGGGGTCATCGGCTTCCGGTTCGACCCGGCCGCCCAGAAGTTCTCGCCGCTGTTCGCCGGGTACTCCGACTTCAACGGCGGCACCTGCCACTGGGACTCGCTCGCCATCCACGACCTCGACGACGACGGCGTCCCGGAGATCGTCCAGAACGGCCCCTCCCCGGCGGCCTACGACGTCCACGGCTCGCTCATCGACGGGCTCTCGACGCTCGACACGACCTACAGCAACAAGATCCACCCGGTGCTCGCCGACCTCGACGGCGACGGCGCGGTGGAGATGGTCGACGGCCGCGAGGCGGTCCGCTTCGACAAGGCCACCAAGAAGTGGTCCACCGCCTACGTCTCGGCCCAGCCGCTGGGCCAGCCCGCCATCGCCGACTTCGGCACCTTCGGCGCCAACCCGGCCGACGACCTGCGCGCCGTGCTCGACGGCATCCCCGAGATCGTCGTGGTGAGCGCCGGCGAGGTCCGGGTGCAGACCCTCGACGGCCGCGCGGTCTTCGGCCCGCTGGGCATTCCCGCCGGCGGAACCGGCGGCGCTCCCACCGTGGCGGACTTCGACGGAGACGGGCGGGCCGAATTCGGCGTCGCCGGCGCCGACGCCTACTCGGTGTTCGACCCCGACTGCGTGGCCGGCGCCGACCCGGCGCTCTGCCCGACCGGCGCCACGGACGGCGTGCTCTGGAGCCGGCAGTCGCAGGACCACAGCTCGAAGGTGACCGGCTCCTCGGTCTTCGACTTCGAAGGCGACGGCAAGGCCGAGGTGGTCTACGCCGACGAGTGCTTCTCGCGCGTCTACGACGGCCGCTCCGGCGCGGTGCTCTTCTCGCAGCACCACACCTCCTGCACCTGGTACGAGAACGTGATCGTCGCCGACGTCGACGGCGACTTCCGCTCCGAGGTGGTCATCCCCTCCAACGCCAACTGCAACGTCGTCTGCCCCGCGGTGGACCCCATCGACGACGGCGTCTCCTGCGACACCAGCGCCGAGTGCTTCGGCACCACCACCTGCGCCCGCGAGCAGGCCGCCGACTCGCGCGGCCGCTGCCGCTGCACCGCCACCGCCGACTGCGGCTCGAGCCAGTACGTGTGCGAGGACCCCATCGCCGGCCCGTCGGCCAAGGGCAAGGTCTGCCGCGCGGCGCACCCGGTGGGCGTCGAGCAGCAGGGCATCCTGGTGATGTCCGACGTCCTCGACCGCTGGGTCGGCTCGCGCTCCATCTGGAACCAGCACGCCTACGCCGTCACCAACGTCAACGACGACGGGACCATCCCGCGGACCTCGGCGTGGAAGGCCAACTGGAAGGACCCCGCGCTCAACAACTTCCGCATGAACGTCCAGGGATCGCTCGACCCGGAGAAGATCCCCGACCTGACCTCCAAGGAACCGACCTACGGACCGGACGAGAAGCCCGGCACCTGCGTGAACGGCACCTATCCGCTGAAGGCCAAGGTGTGCAACCGCGGCACGGCGCCGGTCGCGGCCGGGCTGGCGGTCACCTTCTACCGGGGCGCGAAGACGGACCACCTGCCGATCTGCACCGCGAAAACCACTGGCACGCTCAACCCCGGCGACTGCGAGGCGGTGGGCTGCGACTGGAAGAGCGCCCCCACCGAGCCGACCCAAGTCACCGTCGCCGCCGACGACGACGGCAGCGGCAAGAGCGGACGCAGCGAGTGCGAGGAGGGCAACAACCTCGCGACGCTGCCGGCCATCGCCTGCGACGGAGGGCCGACCTGACAACGGGCGCCGTCTCGCCGAGAATCGCTCGCTGCGCGGGGAGGGTGATTTGAGTTCCAGGGACCAAGCCCCGGAGGAGGACCAGACCGTGACGGGGCCGGCCCCCGGCGCTCCCGTGACCTCTGGCGCCTCCACCGATCCCGCCATCGCGCGAGACAACACAATCGCCCAGGACTTCCTGGGGAACGATCTCGAGCTCACCCCTGTGGCCAGTGGGCCGGACACGACCGTGCGCCTTCAGGGCTGCGCGACGCTGGACCCTCCGGGCGAGGACCTCGAGGCCACTTCCGCCGCCTCGGATCCCAACCCGACCGTGCGCCAATCGCCGATCAGCATGGCCCACGACCTCCTCGGCGACGCTCTCGAGACGACACCGGTGTCCCGGCCTCAGCCGCACGCGAGCACCCTGCAGTACCTGCCTGGACGCGCCATCCCAGTCCAGGCCAGCGTTCCCCCCTCGGCCCAAGCCTTCGCACCGCTGCTGCCTGCCGCCCTGCTTCGAGACCTCGAGCAGCGCGTCACCGATCCCGTGGTCGTGGCGCCGATCCTGCCCCCGGCCTTGCCTCCGGCACCGGGCGATCAGCCCTCCACCGCCCTGGCCCGGTTCGAGCGCAGGCCCGCGCCCCCGGCCCCGCCTCCCGCTCCGATCGTGAAGCAGCCACCCATGCTGCCGCCGGCGCTGCCGCGAGCCGCTGCGCCGAAGAGGCCCGCCGCCGTCGACCCAGCCGCCGACGTGCCCACCCTCCCTCTCCGATCCGTCAGGGCATCGCCCCCGGCCGCCTCTCCACCCGCTCCGCGAGCCCCGGAACTGCCCCCGCCCGCTGGGCCGCCGCGTCCGAGGGTCGACCCGCTGCGCGAACGCCGGATGCGCGCGAGGCTCGCCCGCCTCTCCCACGCCCTGATGGCGAAGGTGGAGCAGAAGCCTCCGGTGTGGCGCGTGCTGCTCCTCGGGATGGCCGCAGGGCTGCTGATCGCCGTCGTCCTGGCCGTCTTCTACTTCCGGGGTCGGGACGCGCGCCCTGACGCTCCCGCGGCTCCGGAGGCTCCCGAGGCCCCGACGCACGGTCCCAAGCTGAAGGACTTCGGCGCCAAGCCGGAGGGGTCCGACCGTTCGATGTTCGAGTCGCTCGACGACGCCGTCGAGTTCTCCAAGAAGAAGTAGCGCGGGCGCCCTGGACCGGCGGCGCAAGTTCGCAGAGACCGCGGCCGACCAGCCGACCCAGGCGCCCTTCGTGGCGCTGAACGTCGATGGCTACCGACTGCCCGGCGATTGGTACCTCCAGTTCGCCGACCAGGCAGGCAAGCTGCTGCGCAGCACGATGCCCATCACGCCGTGAATGTGACCCGGCGATTCCTTGTGTTCACCGAGGGAGGAAGTACAGTCCGGGCCCATCTGCGCGGGCCGACGAGAATGCGCGGATCGAGACTCGACCGAGGGGAACTCGTCTTGGACACCGCCATGGCTCCCGCCCCGAAGGTGACCATCGACGCAGCGCGCTTCCCTCGTCTGGCCAGCTACATGGCCGCCCTTCCCCTGGGCTTCGAGTCCTATCCCGACTGCCGTATCAAGGGCTTCTACTTCCGCGAGAGCCTGCAGGCGTTGAAGGCGCCAGCGGAGATCGGGGCGGGCTGGCCGCAGCCTCTCCAGGACCTGCTCGCCGCTCCGCCCACCAACTCGGCGTTCATGCCGGAGGTCCTCTACTGCGCGTTCCGCTTGTGCGTGGCGGACCACCTGCACATGACCCAGCCGGCCTATGAGGAGTGGGTGCTCGGTAACAGCCGGAGCATCTACAAGGGCTTCGTGGGCAAGCTGATCATGGCCTTCGCCTCGAAGGCGATGCTCCTCGACGCCGCCGGCTCGCGCTGGGCGATGATCCATCGCGGCAGCACGTTCCAGGCGACGACCGTCCCCGGCACCAGCATCAACCGCGGCGTTCTCCAATTCCCGCCGCACCTCTTCAACGAGATGATCCTGCGCGGGCTCGGCGGCGTGATGAAGGCTGCCTTCGAGCTCGTCGAGAAGCAGCCCTTCCAGTTGGTCCTGGTCGAGTTCAACGACCGCATGGCCCGCTACGAGGCGCTGCCCCCGGCGAAGTAGACGTCCCGGCGCCCTCAGGCGCTTCCACGCGATCGGTTCGAGCCTTGCGCTACGGGCAGGCCGTCTCCGCCGTGAACTGGCAGGTTCCGGAGAGGCAGTCCAGGTTGAGCAGGCAGTGCGGCTGGTCCGTGGCGCCGCAGGGGTCGCCGGAACCGGGGGCCTCCAAGCAGACGGGCGGCGTCCCCTCGCAGCTGGCGTAGCCCACGCACTCGGCGAAGACGTCGTTGGGGTCGCAGCTCGCTCCCGGCTTCTTGCGCGCCACGCACTTGTTCGTGGTCCGGTCGCAGTAGGTGTCGAACCCGCAGTTGCCGTAGGTGACGCCCTGCCCGTAGGAGATGGTGAGGCAGTCCTCACCAAGGCCGCGCCGCTTGGCGCAGGTCCCCGCGGTGGTCTCGGTGGCGGTGCAGAGGTAGCCGGAGACGCACTTGTCCTTGAAGGTGCAGCTGGCCCCCGCGGCAATGAAGGCCCGGCACCGGTCGTCGAGGCCCTCGTCCCGGCACCACGAACCGGAGGTGCAGACCTCGGTGTAGAGGCCGCACTCTCCGCCGACGGGGACGACCTTCCAGGACGGCGCGACGCAGGTGCCCGCGCAGCACGCCTGGCCGCAACTCTTGGAGCAGAGCAGCCCGTCGGCGCACTCCCAGTCGATGAGGCAGGCGCCGCCGGAGGCGACGGTCCCCTGGAAGAAGTTGTTGCAGGGCGAGGCCGGGTCCCCGAAGTCCGGAGTCGAGTCGCACCCGAGCGCGCGGATGGCCGCGACGCAGGCGGCCGCGTTGGCGCCGTCGAAGGTCAGCTTGCCGGCGTTCTGGTCGGCGAGGGCCTGCACCCAGTCGGCGCCGTTCTCGACGTGCAGCGCGTCCTTGCAGGTGGCGAGGTCCGGGACGCCGGAGCACCGCAGGTAGAGGTCGCAGAAGGCGTCCGCCGTGGCGGTGGCGAGCTCGGCGGGAGTGGTGATCGGCGGGACAACGACGGCGGCGTCGGCTGGCCCGGCTCCAGAGTCCTCGCTGCCCGCAGCGCCGGAGTCGGGAGCACCAGCCGGGGTGCCGCTACAGGCCGCCAAACCAAGAAGCATGAGACCGAAGGCCGTAGGGAGCGTTCGCATGGGGGCACGGTAGCAGAGGCCGCGCCGTTCCACGGTGGCGGAGCATTGAGCGGTGGTGATGCACGCCCACTGAGCCCCGGCCACCCGTCGGTCGGTTGAATGGGCAAAGCGCGCCCTGGAATACCCTCCACGCCACCGATGGCAGGCTAGGGCAAGTGCAGGGCTATCGCAGCGTCGAGGCGAGTGAGATCAAATCCGGTTTGAATATCCAGGATCTTCATCGTCTGGGGCTCGATCAGGATGAAGCCTTGGGGGACTGCGCCGTAGTAGGCCTTCCATTCGGATTTCCAATCGGCCACCACCGCGGCCTGGGCCGGGAAGGCTGCGAGCCAGGCGGTGACCGTGGCCTTGGTCCAGATGGCCCTCCAGGCGTTCTCGGGGGCGGTCGACGCTCCAGAGGGGAACCCGAAAATGCCGATGTTTTGCACCGTCTCGCCCACGCCATAGCCGAAGGGCAGCGCGGGGTACGGCAGGCCTGCGTCGATAAACCCTGCCGCGGCGTCGAGGGCCGAGCCTGCATCGCCCGTCAGGGCGGCGGCGTCTGCATTCGACTCCGGGCCGGCATCGGCGAGCTCGCCGCCCCCGTCCTTCGCAGGCGCGCCGGCGTCCGGTGCCAGCGGGAGACTTGAACAGCCCATCGCCAAGGCGCCAAGGCAAGCCACGTACGCGATCCCATCGACCCTCCCATCGCCGCGGTTGCGGAGTTTCCAGGCGCAGCGCCTTGGGCCCGCCAACGCCGGGGCCCAAGCCCGCCTGCTGTGCAATTCAAGGCCCCCCTAACAGCAAGTCGAATCCCTCCTGCGGGCGGATTTCCAAGGGGCCACGTCGAGCTCCGCGGGGATATGGCGAGCGCCCGGTGTCGGCCTCGATGCCGATCACGCCGTGACGACACCGGACTGAGGAGGAGGCCCAGCCACGCTACACGGCGGCCTCCTTCCCGGCCGAACGCGGCAGACGTTGATGCTCGCGGCGCGCGGCGCGGTAGCATCAGCGGTGTGATGCGCTTGCGTACCCTGCTGCTCCTTTTCCTCCCCTGCTTTTCGGCGCTTGCCCTAGCCGCAGAGGGCGACGCAGGAAGCACGCCCGCGCCGCCCACCGAGCCAATCGAAAAGGATGTCGCACTCATCCAGTTTGGCCAGAGCAGCCGGCTCGCGGAGGAGTTCCCGTGCAAGAACCTCCCTCCTCCGCCGGTTCACCTCTTCTCGCCGTTGCCCGACGCAGAGGCCGAGCTGAAGAAGGACCACTTCTTCTTCTGCATCGGCGACCTGAAAGTGGAAGTCCAGTCGGCGGATGGGCTGTCCAGCGTGGTGCGCCTCTGGGACCTGAAGTCGGGAGCCAGGCTGGGCGTCCGGCGGGTCCTCGGTTGGCGCGGATTCGGTGTGGCTGTCGGGGCCAGCTACCTGTACTTCTGGGAGACGCCAGGACCCACGATTTTGCGACTCGACTTGGCGACCCCAACCGCCGAACCAAAAAAGTACTCGCGTTGCTCCTGCGGCACTGAAGGTTCCTACTTCGTTCCGTCTTTGGTCGCTGGACGGGCCCTCTGCGTTCTCAGTGAGTCGGGCGAAGAGCACGACGCCCTCAAGCCCCGCGGGGCGCTGCTATTCGGCGACGGAAGTAGGTGGAGCCATTCTCCGGATGGCCCACTCTGCACCGTTGCCGCGGGCCGCTGGCGAAAGCGCGGCCGAATTCTCACCCTTGACCCAACGGGACTTTCCGCCGTGTGCAAGCAGCTTCTTGGAATCGAGGAAGCGAAATCCGCCTCTCCGCCCGACGCATCGCGCCCTTGAGGCACGCACCCCAGCCCTGCACGGCGGGTCAGACTAAGCCCGAGGCCCGGTAGCTCCCTCAAGTTTTGTACACGGCGGCCTCGCTCCGGCGCAAACGCCGCGCTCGCCAGCGAGCGCCATTCCCGTCACCCCCTGAGGCACCTACGGCTCCTGTGCAGGAAGGCCAGGATGCCCAGCAGCCCCGGAAGCGCGGTCCCGCCTGCGGTGGAACAGCCGGACTTCCGCGGAGGCGGCGTGTAGGTGACCTCGAGGTCCTCCGGCAACCGCGCGCCCGAGACGAATGGCAGCTCCTTGCGGATGCGCAGGGTGAACGGCTGGCTGGCCCTTGGTCGCTGCCCGGGGGACAAGTGCCGGTAGCTCAAGACCACGAAGCCGCGCGAGGGCGTGCTCGTCTCCTCCGTCGGAGCAAGGCTGGCCTCGAGGTAGGGGACCGCCGCCTCGGCGGGCGGCTCACTCAGGGCGATCTTGATTGCGTCCAGGCAGTCCAACCCCTGGCCCGCCCCGACATCGAAGTAGACATCAAGGAGCTTGGGGACGCCTCCGACCTCGAACGAACTCGCGGCGTCTTGGGTAGGCGCGCAGCAAATAATGACGCCAAGATGCACCTTCCAAATGCCAGGCGTGAGCACCTGGCGGGGACGAGCTTCCATGTAACTGGACCCTTCCCATCGCGTCAGGTCCAAACCTACGACTACTCCACCGGGGCCCTCGAGCCAGGGCTCGGTGTTGTCGCAACCGGTGCGGATGGCGATCACGACGCTCGGATCGACGTTGGTAGCTCCATCCATCGGCTCGATTGTGGGCCCCAAGCAGAACCCGGCGCCTCCATCGGCTAGCACTGGCGCGCCGGCCAGCAACACCAGCGCGCAGACGACGAGGCTTCGCAGCATGGGAATCTCCTCTCCATCCATCCCGGCGGCGCAAACGTACCACCGGAGGGATTTGACCATCACCGTGGGTTAGCCATACCTTCGTGCCACCTCGAGAGCCGGCACGCGTTGCACCGAGTCCGGCCTCAGTGCTCCGAGGGGGGAAGTCCAACCAGACGAGATGGTCGGTGAGGGCGCCAGGTGCGCCCTTGTCGACGTGAGGAGAGGATCCAATGGCAGAGGTCAAGCACGGCAACGTCACCGTCGTGGTCGACGACACCCTGAAGCCACCGGCCCAGGCCGGCAACCTGAGCGTCGTCGAGATCTCCCGGATGCCCAAGGCGCCGCACGGTCTCGGTCTGGCCTGCGAGCAGGCCGCCAACGGCATCACGACCGCGGACAAGAAGTTCGACCCGCCGCGCGGCGTCACCGCGGACTCGCTGCGGACCTTGGGCAAGCGCGCCGAGGACATCGACAGCGTCATCGCCAACCTGGAGGTCGTGCTCAGCATCCTCAAGCAGTCCAACCTGCTCTTCGACGGCGAGGCCTGGGAGCAGCTGCGCAAGGTCAACGACCAGGTCAAGGCGCAGGGCAAGCACACCCCGGAGCTGCTCACGATCTTCGAGCCGGTCCTGCGCTACTTCGCCAAGGGCCCTCGCAAGACGGAACCGGAGCCCAAGTAACGCTCCTCTGCAGCGAAGGCCCGGTCCCACGGGGCCTTCGCTTCGCTCGCCGCGGGCCTTCCAAAGGCTCCGGCGAGCGTTCGAAACGCTCCCGGGGTACCTGAAGAAACGCTCCCCGGCAGCGTTCGGAACCCTCTCCAACAGCCTTCGCAAGCCTCCGGCGAGCGTTCGCGACGCTGCGAAAGTGCCTGGAAAAACGCTCCCTTGCAGCGCTGGGAACGGTCCCGGGGAGCCTTGCGAACGCTCCGCGGCTGCCTTCCGAAGGCTCCCGCGAGCGTTCGGTCGGTTCTTTGCCCCGAGCCGCCAAGCTCGCGCTTGACATCGCCGACGCCCTGCTCCACCATTCCATCCGGCTGAACGGATGGAGTAATCGATGGCCGCGGCGCCCGAAATCCTCGGCTGGATGGCCTCCCTGGGGGACGTGACCCGGGTGCGCGCGCTGCGCCTGCTCGAGCGCCACGAGCTCTCCGTCGTGGAGCTGTGCGACGTGCTCCAGCTCCCGCAGTCCACGGTCAGCCGGCACCTGAAGGTCCTCTCCGACGGCGGCTGGGCCGCCTGCCGGCGCGACGGCACCAGCCGCCTCTACGCCATGGACGAGGACCGCCCGCAGCCCGCCCGCCGGCTCTGGACGCTCCTGCGCGAGCAGGTCGGCGAGAACGGCCAGGCCGGCTCCGACGACCAGCGCCTGGAGCGCGTCCTCTCCGCCCGCCAGACCCGCTCCCAGGCCTTCTTCGCCACCAGCGCCGGGCAGTGGGACAAGCTGCGCGGCGAGCTGTTCGGCCCGGGCCTGGAGATCCCCCTGCTCGCGGGCCTGCTCGACGAGTCCTGGACCGTCGGCGACCTCGGCTGCGGCACCGGCGGCCTGCTCGAGGCGCTCTCGCCCTTCGTCGCGGGCGTGGTCGGCGTCGACACCTCGGCGGCCATGCTCGCCGCCGCCCGCAAGCGCACCGCCCGCCTGACCAATGTGCGCCTGGAGCGCGGGGCGATGGAGTCCTTGCCGCTCGACGACGCCTCGCTCGACGCCGCGCTGATCGTCCTGGTCCTGCACCACCTGCCCGAGCCCGCCCGCGCCCTCGCCGAGGCCGCGCGCGTGCTCAAGCCCGGCGGCCGCTTCGTGGTGATGGACATGCAGCCGCACGACCGCGCCGAGTACCGCGCTCAGATGGGCCACGTCTGGCTCGGCTTCGAGGCCGCCCAGATCGAGCGCTGGCTCGCCGAGGCGGGCTTCGAGGCGGCGCGCACCCGGCCGCTGCCTCCCTCGCCCAACGTCAAGGGCCCGCCGCTCTTCGCCGCCACCGCGGTCCGGTCCGCCAAGCCCGGCCGAAGGGCTGCGCCGCAGACTTCGAGTCGATAGAACGCTGTTCCCCAAACACGAAAGGACGTCTCCGATGCCTCCCAAGAAAGCCGCCTCAGTCCTGCCCCTCCGCAAGGCCCACGAGCGTCCGCCGTTCAAGGTGCGGGACCTCTCGCTGGCAACCCTGGGCCGCGCCGAGATCCGCCTGGCCGAGCAGGAGATGCCCGGCCTGATGGCGCTGCGCGCCAAGTTCGGCGCCAAGAAGCCGCTCAAGGGCGCCCGCGTGATGGGCAGCCTGCACATGACCACCCAGACCGCGGTCCTCATCGAGACGCTGGTCGACCTGGGCGCCGACGTGCGCTGGGTCAGCTGCAACATCTTCTCGACCCAGGACACCGCGGCGGCCGCGGTGGTCGTCGGCCGCGGCGGCTCGCCCGAGAGCCCCAAGGGCACCCCGGTCTTCGCCTGGAAGGGCGAGACGCTCGAGGAGTACTGGTGGTGCACCGAGCAGGCGCTGATGTGGCCGGACGGCGGCGGCCCGAACCTGCTCGTCGACGACGGCGGCGACGCCACCCTGCTCATCCACAAGGGCGTGGAGTTCGAGAAGGCCGGCAAGGTCCCGGCGTTCAACGCCAAGAGCGAGCCCGAGGAGTGGGGCGTCATCCTCGACCTGTTGCGCGTCGAGCAGCAGCGCAACCCGAACCGCTGGACCAAGCTCGCCAAGGCCGTCAAGGGCGTCTCCGAGGAGACGACCACCGGCGTGCACCGGCTCTACCAGATGCAGGAGAAGGGCGAGCTGCTCTTCCCGGCCATCAACGTCAACGACAGCGTCACCAAGAGCAAGTTCGACAACATCTACGGCTGCCGCCACTCGCTCATCGACGGCCTCAACCGCGCCACCGACGTGATGCTGGGCGGCAAGGTCGCGGTGGTCTTCGGCTACGGCGAGGTGGGCAAGGGCTGCGCCCAGGCGCTGCGCGGGCAGGGCTGCCGCGTCATCGTCACCGAGATCGACCCCATCTGCGCGCTGCAGGCGGTGATGGAGGGCTTCGAGGTCAAGCCGGTCGAGGACTACGTGGCCAGCGCCGACGTGTTCGTCACCGCCACCGGCAACAAGAACGTCCTCACCGTCGAGCACATGAGGCGGATGAAGGACAAGGCGATCGTCGGCAACATCGGCCACTTCGACAACGAGATCGACATGGCCGGCCTGAAGAAGTTCAAGGGCATCCAGCACATCAACATCAAGCCGCAGTACGACGAGTGGCGCTTCCCCGACGGGCACTCCATCCTGGTGCTCGCCGAGGGCCGCCTGCTCAACCTGGGCTGCGCCACCGGCCACCCCAGCTTCGTGATGAGCAGCTCCTTCACCAACCAGATGCTCGCGCAGCTCGAGCTGTGGCAGCGCAACGACAAGTACAAGCGCGAGGTCTACATGCTCCCCAAGGAGCTCGACGAGGAGGTCGCGCGGCTGCACCTGGAGAAGCTGGGCGTGAAGCTGACCAAGCTCACCAAGGAGCAGGCCGACTACATCGGCGTCCCGGTCGAGGGGCCGTACAAGCCCAGCCACTACCGGTACTAGCCCGGGGCTGACCGGCCTCCGCGCCGGTCTCCCAACCGTCTTTGGCCGAGGAGGCTCGGGAGCGATCCCGAGCCTCCTCGTCGTTGCGGGGCTTTGGAGCTAATCTCGCTGACTTCGAACCCCCGAGGCCCGCCATGATGCGCCGCTCGCTCCCGCTCCTCGCGCTGCTCTGCCTCTCCCTCGCCGCTCCTTCCGTCGCGCTCGCTGCCGATTCCAAGGCCGACGCCAAGAAGAAGGGGAAGAAGGCCCCCGAGAAGAAGGCCGAGGCCGAGCCCGAGCCAGAGGACGCGGCGGCCTCGCAGCCGGCGGCCGAGCCGAAGGCAGAGACCAGGCAGATCGAGGCCGCCCCCGCCGACCTCTCCGGTCCCGAGGAGGCCAAGAAGGCGGAGCCCGTCGCCCCTCCTCCGCCACCGGCGCCCAGCCGCACCGTGGGCCACGCCGGCGCCTACCTGACCCTGAGCGGCGGCTACAACTGGTGGTCGCTCAACCGCGGCAAGGTCGCCGGCCAGGTCGCCCAGGCCAACCCGGCCGAGGACACCAACTGGATGTTCGACGCCTCCCTCCAGAACGGCGCGGCCGCGGGGCTGCGCGGCGGCTACGACATCCTGGGCCACGCCCACATCGGCTTCAATTTCACGGGCACCGGCTGGGACGTCTTCACCAAGGAGCGCGGCGGCGGCGGCTACATCGGCGGCGAGGTCGGCTGGCACCCTCTCTCAATGATCTTCGCGCTGGTGCCCGACCACGTCCGAGAGAAGTCGGGCCAGAAGTACTACGACCTCTTCGTCGAAGGCGGCGCCGGCTTCGGCCTCGTCGGCAAGCACCGCGCGATGCAGGGCCTGGTCGGCTCGGTCGGCCTGGGCACCGAGGGCTATCCCGCGCAGTGGGTCTCCATCGGCGTGCGCGCCACCTGGTACTTCCCGGCCTTCAACGAGTACATCATCGACTACGACAACCGGGCCTCTCCGGGGATGACCATCCCCTTGCCCGAGGGCAGCGGCGGCCGGTTCTTCTCCTGCACCGGCTACCTCGCCTTCCACTTCGGGACGCCGGAGAAGTAGGTCGCGCAGCGGGCGCGGAGAACCCCAGGGCGCGCCGGGCCAGAAGCCGCCCCACCCGCCCGCCCGCCCGGCCGCCTGCCGTACAATCACGCCGCTTGTGCACGGGCGTGCTCGCTGTCAGGATTCGGCAACTTTTTCCCTGCGCGAACGCGCAAACTTCCGCCCCCCTGGAGCCCATCATGTTTCGTTCCCTCGCCCTCCTCGTCGCCGCCTTCGCCCTTGCCTCCTGCAGCGGCCCGGTCTCCAAGGACGACTGCACCAAGGCCGGCGAGCCTGGAAAGTGGAAGGTGAGCTTCTCCCTGTCCAGCGGCGACACGGTGAAGTGCCCGGCGCTGGAGACCAAGACCATCGAGCTGCCCAGCAAGTGCGAGGAGAACTGCGGCTGCACCGAGTCGACGGTGGTGTTCGTGCCCGCTCAGAACAGCGCGCTCCAGGACACGTGCTCCCTGCGCTTCCAGGAGCTCTGCCCCGCCTACGAGCTCGACTGCCGCTACGTCGACGTCACCAGCGCCACCGGCGCCGTCGGCAACTGCTTCTACAAGGTCGGCGCGCTCTCCTGCGGCTACAACGTCACCTGGGCGAAGCAGCCGTAGAAGCAGGTCGTCGCATCGGCTCTCGGCCGCTCACAGCCAACCCTTCTCTCGGTACCAGCGCGCGGCCCGGGCGATCGATTCGCCCATGGGGGTCTTGGCCTTGAAGCCGAGGCGCTCGCTCGCCTTCACCGTCGAGCAGGTCCAGCCTGAAACCAGCAGCTGCTGAGCCATCTTGCGGTTGATGGGCAGGTGCTTGCCCGTCGCGCGGGACACGAGGTCCGCCGCGCTGGAGAGGGCCTGGAAGATCGGCCGCGGGATCTTCAGGGACAGCGGCTTCTTCCCCAGCGCCGTGGCGACCAGGTCCTGCAGCTCCTCCATCGTCGCGGTCTCGTGCGAGAGGAAGAAGGACTGGCCCACGGCCTCGGGGCGCTCGCACAGCAGCAGGAGCGCGTCGACGATGTCCTCGACGTCGATGAACGAGAAGACCGGCTTGGGCTCGCCCAGCGAGACCTTCACGCCCTTGTCCACGAGCTTGAAGAAGAAGAGGTTCTCGCGGTCTCCCGGCCCGAGGATCCGCGAGGGGCGCGCCACCGTCACCGGCAGGCGATCCGCGAACGAGTAGGCGATCCGCTCGGCCTCCGCCTTGGACTCGCCGTACCAGTCGCGCGGGGCGAAGGG
Source organism: Myxococcales bacterium (assembly GCA_036504155.1). Classification (GTDB taxonomy): domain Bacteria; phylum Myxococcota; class Myxococcia; order Myxococcales; family UBA5297; genus JACRCT01. Next base: position 70,305 of record DASXVQ010000230.1, on the reverse strand, counting down.
GGCGTCCTCCGCCGGCTTGTCGCGGCTGGGGCCGGTCGCGGCGATCGAGCCGGCCAGCACCAGGCGAGCCTTGCCGCCGGCGCGGACGATGGCCTCGCACACCGAGCGCGTCCCCTCGGCGTTGACCCGGAAGAAGGCCTCGCGCTCCGGCGCCCGGCGGATGCCGGCCAGGTGCACCACCGCGTCGAAGCCCTCGAGGATCTTCTCGAGCCCCTCGCCGCGCGTCACGTCGGCGCGGACGATCTCCACCGGCAGCCCGGACAGCGGGGAGGCGTCGTCGGTGGGCAGCAGCAGGCAGCGCGGCGGGGTCCCCAACGAACAGAGCCTGCGGGCGAGCGTCGCCCCCACGAAACCACCTGCCCCGGTGATGACCGCGCGCATCGTTGCCTTCCTCCAATGCGAAAGCCCGGCTCGGAAGAGCCGGGCTTCGCGAAGTTTCCAAGAGCCTCAGGCCTTAGGCCTCGAGGCCCGCTTCCCGCGCGGTCTTACTCGTTGACCACGCGGAGACCGGCTTTTCCCCCGGCGGCCGCACGCAGCGCCTCCTTCTTGTCCGTGCGCTCCCAGGTGAACTCCTTCTCGGTGCGCCCGAAGTGCCCGTAGGAGGCGGTCCGCTGGTAGATGGGCCGCAGCAGGTCGAGGGTGTCGATGATCTGCCGGGGCTTGAGGCCGAAGACCTTGCGCACCGCCAGCTCGATCTTCTCCTCGGCGACCTTGCCGGTGCCGAAGGTGTCGACCAGCACGCTGACCGGCTCGGCCACGCCGATGGCGTAGGCGACCTGAACCTCGCAGCGGTCGGCCAGGCCGGCGGCCACGACGTTCTTGGCGATGTAGCGGCCCATGTAGGCGGCCGAGCGGTCGACCTTCGAGGGGTCCTTGCCGGAGAAGGCGCCGCCGCCGTGACGGCCCATGCCGCCGTAGGTGTCGACGATGATCTTGCGGCCGGTGACGCCGGAGTCGCCCATGGGGCCGCCGATGACGAAGCGGCCGGTGGGGTTGATGAAGTACTGGGTCTTCTTGTCGAGCAGCTTCTTGGGCAGCGCGGGGATGATCACGTTCTCCATGATCCCGTCGTGCAGCTTCTTGTTCGACACGTCGTCCGAGTGCTGGCTGGAGACCACCACGGTGTCGATGCGGGCGACCTTGCCGTCCACGTACTCGACCGAGACCTGGCTCTTGCCGTCGGGGCGCAGGAACGGGAGCTTGCCCTTCTTGCGCATGTCGCTGAGGCGGCGGGTGAGGGCGTGCGCGTAGTGGATCGGCGCCGGCATCAGCGTCTCGGTCTCGTTGCACGCGTAGCCGAACATCATTCCCTGGTCGCCTGCGCCCTGCTCCTTCTTCACGCCGGCGTCGACGCCGCGGGCGATGTCGCCCGACTGGCCTTCGATGGCGACCATGACCCCGCAGGTGTTGCCGTCGTAGCCCATCGACGAGTCGGTGTAGCCGATGTTGCAGATGGTCTTGCGGATGATCTCGGGGATGTTCACCCAGGCCCCGGTGGTGACCTCGCCGGCGACGATGGCGAAGCCCGTCTTGACCATGGTCTCGATGGCGACGCGGGAGGTCGGATCCTTGGCGATCATCGCGTCGAGGATGCCGTCGGAGATCTGGTCGCAGATCTTGTCGGGGTGACCTTCGGTCACGGACTCAGAGGTGAACAGGAAGTTCTTCTTCATGCGCTTGGCGCCTCGCTCAAGACCTGCGTTGATTGGGTGAAATTGGGTGGCGGAGGCTATTGCCGGATTGTTTTCAAGTCAAACACCGGGTGGGTCGCCCCGCAAGCCACCGGAAAGACACACGAATCCTTTCACGGGCAACGCCCGAGGAGGGCCCGGGTCATCCTCGAAGGCCCCTCTCGCCGCCGGGTCAGCGGCCGACCGGGCGGCCCTCGCCGGCGGCTACAGGCACACGCCCAGGTTGCCGCCCAGCGGGTAGCACATCGAGAACGGAGCGCACGCCGGGCAGGCGCGGTAGGGGTCGGCGCAGACGGCGGTGTCGCAGAAGCCGCTGCAGCTGCCGCCGCCTCCCTGGTCGTTGCAGTAGAGCCGGTCCGCGCAGGGGTTGCGCGGGTCGGCCGCGGTGTCCCAGACGCAGAGCTGACCCTTGCCCGCCGCGCCGGGGACCTGGGCGTAGCAGAACGCGGTGCCGTCCAGGTTGAAGTTGGGCATGCAGCCTTCGGGGTTGCCGAGCGCGTCCGAGGGGCAGGCTCCGGTGCCCAGGAGATCGCACGAGGCATGGCAGGCGCCCAGGCGAGCCTCGTTCATCGTTCCCTGGCCGGCCGAGCTCATGTCCGCGCAGATCTCGGTGGGGGAGGAGCACCCGGCGACGGGCACGGGCGAGGGCGCCGAGTTGCAGGCGGCGCGGCAGACGCCGAGCATCTCGCCCGGTCGGGACGGATCCGGCGCGGCGGGCTCGCACCACTGGCCCTGAGGGCACAGCTCGCCCATCCGCGTGCGATCGGCGTTGACGCTGCACTTGCCCAGGAGCGGGGCGGAGCCGGTCTGGACGCAGACGCCGAGGTCGAGGGGGTTGCCGTACGAATCCTGGGACGCATACGGCAAGCAGATGCCGTCGGAGACGGACGCGGAGGGGCAGGCCTTAAAGTAGTTCAGGCGGTCGCCGGGCCTCTTCTCCGGTTCGGCGCAGATGGCGTACCAGCAGTGCCGCTGGGCGGCCGGCAGGCAGTTGGTCATCGGGTTGGAGCACTCGGCGGTCTTGGTGCACGGCTGCAGGAACATCGCCGAGCCGCCGCCGAAGTCGACGCAGTCCAGGCCCGGCTGGCAGCCCAGCGCGACCTGGCAGGTCTCGAACTCGCGAGGCGCGCCGCAGACCGAGGCCGCAGGCGAGCTCCAGTCCCACTGGCAGGCCTGCCCGTACACGGCGCAGGTGTCCTCGATCCAGTTGCCGGCGTCGTCGTAGTGGCCCGGCAGGCAGGTGCAGACGTTGCCGGGGCCCAGGGTCCACGGGTCGTAGCAGCCCTGGCCGGCCGCGCAGTAGGTGCCGTTGCAGGTCGCCGGCTGGCACTTGCCGCTCATCACGTCGCAGATCTCGCCGGGCTGGCAGCCCATCGGCGGGTTGCAGATCTCCACGCAGTACGGAAAGCCCGCGCTCGTGTCGCACCACTGGAACTCGCTGCAGGGCGGCTCGCAGGTCTGGGAGACGCAGGTGCCCCACTGGCAGACGCTGCCGGGCCCGCACTCGCCGCAGGAGCCGCCGCAGCCGTCGTCGCCGCACTGGACCCAGTCGCAGAAACGCTGGCAGACGCACTGGCCGCCTTGGCAGGAGGAGTTTCCCAGGCACTCTCCGCAGGACTTGCCGCAGCCGTCGTCCCCGCACTCCTTGCCGTCGCAGCTGCAGGTCACTCCGACGCAGCGCCCCTCCGTGGAGCAGACCTTGGGAGTGGCGCAGTTGCCGCACCACAGCCCGCAGGCGTCCGTGCCGCACTCGCGCTGGCCGCAGCCGCAGGTCTCGCAGGCGCCGTCGATGCAGCTCTGGTCCATCCCGCAGCAGCTGCCGCCGCAGCGCAGCGAGGCCGGGCACCCGCCGCACTGGCCGGCGGGGCTGCAGAACATCCCGTCGTCGCAGGAGCCGCAGGTGCCGCCGCAGCCGTCGTCGCCGCAGGCGCGGCCCGCGCAGTCGCGCTGGCACGGCAGGCAAATCCCGTTGTCGCAGGTGAGGCCCGTGGGACAGGGAGGATCGCACTGGCCGGCGCCGGCATCCGGCTTCCGGCCCGCCCCGCCGTCCACCGCCAGGCGCGCCTCCCACGTCGGCGCGAAGCAGGACGGGGCCACCAGTAGGGCCAGGCAGGCGAGGACGAGCAGGCGGGGCATGGCGGCTCCAGGGGCGGCCCGACGACGAGCCCCATGGTAGCTCGCCTTGACCTCTCCGCGCGCTTTGCGAGACTCTGTCCCCCCATGGCGAAAGTCGGCGACAACCAACCTCCCCGGATTCCCCTCTGGCCTTGGGGCGGACCGCGCTCGGTGCGCGAGAAGCTCGTCGATCCCGCCCAGTTCGACCGGAAGAAGAAGGCCAAGAAGCTGGGCGACCCCAAGCGCCCGCCGCTGGCCTCCGCCGCGCTCCTGGAGTTCATGGGGCCCGGCCACTCCTCCGACGAGCTGCGGCTGCCGCCTCCGCCGTCTCCCTTCGGCCAGGGCACCGCGGAGCTGACCCCGTTCCCGGACCGCGCCTTCACCCGCACCGTCGTCGAGCGCGGGGGCGATGGCTCGCGCAAGGCCCTGGACTCGGCCCTGGCCCGGGTCAACGCCGCCCCCGACAAGCTCGAGCGCATGCGCGCCGTCATCCACCGCGAGGCGCAGATGCTCTCGCTGCTCGGCAAGGTGCAGGCCGACACCGACGAGGTCATCGAGCGGATGAAGCAGGAGTACAAGGCCAACGGGAGCTACTAGCGAGGCTCCGCCTCGAGTCGGTGGTCGACTCGTCGAGAGCTCATAGAAGACACCATGCCCGCTGCCGTCCCCGAAGCCGACAAGCTCACCGCCGCGGTCCAGAGATGGGCCGAGGGAAAGGCCACGCTCAAGGAAGTCCGGGGCTACACCGACGAGGAGCTCTACGCGGTGGCCCGGACGGCCTACGCCTTCTTCCACCAGGGCAAGGTGGCCGAGGCCCGGACCCTGTTCCAGGGCCTGTTCGCCATCAACCCCAGGGACCCGTACTTCGCCAAGGCCCTGGCGGTGGTCGAGTACGCCTCCGGGAACGTCGACGGCGCCGTGGCCGCCTATGAGGTGGCCCTCAAGCTCGACGCGAGCGACCAGGCCGCCTACATCGGCCGCGCCGAGGTCCTCCTGGCCAGCGGGCAGAAGCAGAAGGCGGCCGAAGACCTGAAGAGAGCGCTGGCCTGCAAGGGCGACGAACGGCAAAAAACCAAGGCAAGAGCGCTACTTGACGCGTTGCGCAACAAGGGATGAGGGCCTCGCACGCAACTTCATTCCCGCCCCTGCGATAACTCTCATGTAGCCTCGGGCGGCAGCGAACAAACCAACCCTCTGAAAGGAAGAGTCCATGTCTCTCATCTCCTCCCTCGCCAAGTCCTTCAACTTCAAGATCCCGGAAAGCCTCAGCAGCATCACCGGGAAGGGCATCGTCGACACCGTCAAGAACCTCGCCAAGGTCGCTGGCGACACCTTCCTGAAGCCCTCGACCGACGGCAAGAGCATCTTCCAGTCCGAGATCAACGTCCTGGGGATGCGCCTCCCCAACCCGGTCAACGTCCTGGCTGAGAAGCTCCTCGGCGCCGCGGGCGACAAGATCCGCGACCTCGGCTTCAGCCCCGAGGCGATCGCCAACCTGTTCAGCGGCGGCCGCGCGCTCAAGAGCGTCAACGGCGAGACCACCCTGCCCACGCTGAACGACCGCGTGAAGGAGCTGACCACCAAGAGCGCCGCCACCAAGACCGACGGCAAGGGCGGCGGCACCGTCAAGACCCAGAGCGCCACCACCCCGAAGCAGGCCGGCGGCTCCAGCACCCCGGTCGCCACGACCGGCGCCGACTACGCGGACCAGGTCATCGGCAAGTTCGGCGGCAGCCTCTCCAGCCTCGACAGCCAGATCAACGGCCTCATCAACAAGGGCGGCGAGCTCTCCCAGACCGAGATGCTCAAGCTCCAGCAGCAGATGCAGAAGCGCAGCGAGCTCTACCAGATGATGAGCCAGATCATCTCGATGGAGCACGAGACCAAGAAGAACGTCATCGGCAACATCCGCTAGCTCGGCATCCTGCTGCTTCGAGTGGCTTCGGGCGCGGTCCTCGCAAGGGACCGCGCCCTTGTTTTGGGTCGAACGCCCGGGGTTGGCGAGGCCGCGCTGGGCGTAGTAGAGTCCTCGACGTTTCGGGGGTGCCGCGCCGAAGAGCCCCCGTCCTTCTTGCCAACCCGAACCCGACGTAGGAGAGGACGATGGCGGAGTCGACCAAGAGCGACAAGTCGAAGCCCCAGGACTGGAAGCAGGTCCTGTACACCGAGGATCGGGTCAAGAAGTGGGCGAAGGGCGAGATGACGTTGGCCGAGCTCGACGGCATCAGCGGCCCCGAGATGCTGGAGATGGCGGTCACCGGCTTCGCCATGTACGAGCAGGGCCGCTACCGCGAGGCCAAGGTCATCTTCGAGGGCCTGGCCGCGCTCGACCCGACCGAGAGCTACTACCGCACCGCGCTGGGCGCCGTGTACCTGGCCCAGGACAAGCTGGACGAGGCCTCCGCCGAGTTCGATGCGGCGATCAAGCTGAACAAGAAGGACATCGCGGCGCTGGTGAACCGCGGCGAGGTCCGCCTGCGCAAGGGCCAGCTGCTCGAGGCCGCCGAGGACTTCAAGTCGGCCGTCGACCTGGACCCCGAGAACAAGGACCCGCTGTCGCTGCGCGCGCGCGCCCTGGCCGCGGCCGCCCTGGAGACCCTCAAGCAGCGCGGGCTCACCGACGGCATCCTCGACGACGAGCCCAAGCCCGGCAAGAAGGGCAAGCCGGCGCGCAAGTAAGTCGGAAAGCTCGCACTTCCGCGCACCTTTCGCCGGCGGCCCACGACAATGGTTTCGGAACGCCGCAAGCGCCGTACCCCGACCCCGCACAAGGGACGGTCCGCGGCCGACGAGCGCGAGAAGCCGATGGCCAGCCAGCGGGGCAGCAAGACTCCAGCGAAGGTGCAGGTCTACTTCTTCGAGAAGAAGGCCCGCACGCCCACCGTTGCCAAGGTCGGGACCGCCGACGACAACCCGGTCACCGAGCCCTCGGAGCTGCCCACCTCCACCGACAACCCCATCCCCGAGCTGCCGGCGGCCGCGGTCCCCTCGCCGGCCGCCGGACGCAGCCGCCGCAACACCGGAGAGCGGCCCTCGGCCGGCGGGCCCGCCAACGGCCGCGCCGCGGTGCGCCGGAACATCCGCAACGAGCTGGCCGACCCCTCGCGACACCCGACCATCAAGATCAAGGCGATGGCGGGCGAGCCCTCCCCCGGCTTCGACCGCCGCGTCGTCCCGCGCACCCCCACCCCCGCGGCCATCCCCGCCGGCAGCGCGCGCGAGGCGCTGGAGTACCACCGCCTGAAGCTGCAGCAGATGGCGGCGCGGCACCACGACGAGGCCAGCCACTCGCTGACCAACATGGCGCTGTTCGGGCACACGCTCTACGCCCGCGGCCAGCTGCGGCAGGCCCAGGTCGTCTTCGAGAACCTGGTGGCCCGCGAGCCCGACGAGGCCTTCGCCTACACCATGCTGGGGGCCATCTTCCTCGCCCAGGAGGACGACTCCCGGGCGCTGGCGCTCTTCGACGCCGCGCTGGGGCTGCAGGCCGACGAGATGGCGGCGCTGGTCGGCCGGGCGGAGATCCGCCTGCGCCGCGGGCAGCCGCAGGCCGCGCTGGCGGACCTGGAGGCGGCCATCGACGCCGACCCCAGCGGACGCGACCCCTTCAGCGAGCGGGCGCGGGCGCTCTTGGTGCTGGCGCGGACCCTCTCGCGCACGCTGCGCTGAAGCCCGCGTCCGGCCCGAGAGCGGGGCGCTGCCGAGCCGACCTGGAGCCGCGGGGCGGGCGCAGTTGTCGGCCCTGCTACATCCGCTAGAATGCTCCAGTTTTGTCGGTGGCCGGAGGCCTCTTGGACAAGATTTCCAAGTACAGCGACATCGTCCTGGCGGCGATCATCGTCGGCATCGTGGGGATGCTCATCGTCCCCCTGCCCACGTTCCTGCTGGACATCCTGATCACCACCAACATCTCCATCTCCGTCATCCTGCTGCTGGTCGCCATCTACATCCCCAACGCCCTGCGCATCTCCGTCTACCCGACGCTGCTGCTCATCACCACCCTGTTCCGCCTGGCGCTCTCGGTCAGCTCCACCCGCCTCATCCTCCTGCAGGCCAACGCCGGCGAGGTGATCGCGGCGTTCGGCCAGTTCGTGGTGCGCGGCAACTACATCGTCGGCGCGGTCCTCTTCATCATCCTGACCCTGGTGCAGTTCATCGTCATCGCCAAGGGCTCGGAGCGCGTGGCCGAGGTCGCCGCCCGCTTCACCCTGGACGCCATGCCCGGCAAGCAGATGTCCATCGACGCGGACATGCGCTCGGGCGCCATCGACATGGACGAGGGCAAGAAGAAGCGCCGCGACCTGGAGCGCGAGTCCTCCCTCTACGGCGCCATGGACGGCGCCATGAAGTTCGTCAAGGGCGACGTCATCGCCTCGATGATCATCACCGTCATCAACATCGTCGGCGGCCTGCTCATCGGCGTCACCCAGCGCGGCATGGAAGTGGCCGAGGCGGCGCGCATCTACACCATCCTCACCATCGGCGACGGCCTGGTGAACATCATCCCCGCGCTGCTCATCTCCACCTCCGCCGGCATCATCGTCACCCGCGTCGAGGGCGAGACCGCGGGCGACAACCTGGGCAAGGACGTGCTGAGCCAGATGACCCAGGAGCCCCGGGCCATCGCCATCGCCGCGGTGATGCTCATCCTCTTGGCGCTCGTCCCCGGCCTGCCCACCGTCCCGTTCATGATCCTCGGCGGCGTCGCCGGCGGCACCGGCTACCTCCTGCTCAAGAAGCAGCGCGACGACGCCTCTCCGGCGGCCGAGGAGGAGGCCCCGGTCGAGGAGGGCGGCACGCCGCAGGCGGTGGAGCCCGGGCCCAAGGAGCAGATCAACCCGGACAGCGAGCTGTTCGTCCCGGTGGTCACGCCCATCGTGCTCGAGGTCAGCGATGCGCTCGTGCCCGCGGTCGACTCCCGGCAGGACGGCGGGCGGTTCCTGTTCGAGCTCATCCCCTTCATGCGCGACGGCCTGTTCGTGGAGCTGGGCGTGCGCTACCCGGGCGTGCGCGCGCGCGCCAACCCCGGCCTGCCCCCCGGCGGCTACCAGATCCAGATCAACGAGATCCCGGTGGTCAACGGCCAGGTCACCATGGGCCACGTGCTGGTCAACGACACCGTCGACCGGCTGCGGCTGATGAACGTGCAGGGCATCGAGGCCCTCAACCCGGCGACGCGCCAGCCCTGCGCCTGGGTCGAGGACCGCCACAAGCCGATGCTGGAGAGCGCCGGCCTGACGACCTGGGATCCGGCGAGCTACCTGGTGCTGCACATGGCCGGCATCCTGCGCCGCCACGCCCGCGAGTTCCTGGGCGTCCAGGAGGTCCAGAGCGGCCTCGAGCAGCTGGAGAAGGCCTTCCCGGCGCTGGTCAAGGAGTGCATCCCGAAGGTCGTCACCATCCTCAAGCTCACCGACATCATGCAGCGCCTGGTCGAGGAGGAGATCAGCGTGCGCGACCTGCGCGGCGTCCTCCAGGCGTTGGCCGAGTGGGGCCAGGTCGAGGCCGACAGCGTCATGCTCACCGAGCACGTGCGCGCCTCGATGAAGCGCTACATCAGCCACAAGTACACGCGCGGCTCCAACACCCTGGTGGTCTACCTGCTCGACCCGCAGATCGAGGAGGCCATCCGCTCGGCCATCAAGCACACCAGCGCCGGCAGCCACTTGGCGCTCGAGCCCGACCTGGCCCAGGAGATCATCAGCGCGGTGCGCCACGAGTGCGGCCACCTGCCGCCCACGGCGCAGCGCCCGCTGATCCTCACGGCCATGGACATCCGCCGCTACGTCCGCAAGCTGCTCGAGTACGAGTTCATGCCGCCGTTCAGCGTGGTGAGCTACCAGGAGCTGTCGCCCGAGCTGAACATCCAGCCGGTGGCGCGCATCTCGCTGGGGTAGCTGGTAGCTGCGCTCGCCTCGAGCGCGGCGCTCAGGGCGGCGCCCCCGTCATCCTCGACGAGCTCGCCCGGCTGCCGGGCCAGCAGCGGGAGCGACTCACTTCGTCTTCTTGGCCTTGGCCGCGAGCAGCTGGTTCAGCCCCGCCTTGTCGGAGTCGGTATGGCCGTCCGGGCTGTTGGCGGCGCCGGCGCTGACCGGGCCGGGCGCGCCGGCGGCGGCCACGACGGCTGCCGCGGCGGAGGGCGAGGGGGTCGGCGAGGGCGAGGCCGACGGAGCCTTGCCGCGCGGGGCGGCGCGGGCCAGGGCCTTGGTCGGTGCAGCCTTCTTCGGCGTCGCGGAGGGGATGAGCGGGCCGCTCTGGTACAGCGCGGCGATGCGCTCGGCCACCGTCCGGCCGCCGATCGGCACGGTGCCGATGACGACCCCGACCACGACCGCCACGCACGAGTAGAAGAGGAACTTGAGCAAGCCGAACATGGGGGGCCTTCCTCCTGCACTCATGGGTAGCATGCAGACCTACATGGGTCGAATTTCCGGCCGCCCTTTCTCGCAATCTCCGGAAACGACGAGACTTTTCATCGCGGGGCTGCTTCTGGGGGGAAAGGCCTGCCACTCGGCCCCACGGTCGGGCAGAATGTCGTCCTTCGTTGCTGGCGCTCAGGAGGCTCCATGCGTCGTCTGCTCTCGGCCGCCGTTCTCGTCGCAGGCCTCGCCGTCGCCCTGGTCGGATGTCCCGAGGGGAACGTGGACAGCGTCAAGTACCCGGACGCCTGGTGGCTGGCCGGGGAGGACGCGGGCCGGGCCGACGCGGCGCTCGTGCCGACCGATGCCTCCGTCTGGATCGCAGTGCCGCCGCCGAGCGCCATGCCGAGCTCGCGGCTCAATGCGATTGCCGCGAACGGCTCGACGATGCTGGCGGTCGGCGACAACGGGAGCGCCATCTCCTATGACCCGTCGAAACCCGAGTGGACCAAGGGCAACTCCACGGTCTCGGCCCAGCTGAACGCCGTGGCGAACGTCTCGGCGATCGATTGGTGGATCGTCGGCTCGTCGAAGACGGTGCTGCGCTGGGATGGGAGCAGCTTCACGCAGGCGACGCTCCCCGGCGCCACCAGCCCCGACCTCAAGGCCGTGGCAGCATCCGCCTCGCAGGTCTTCGTCGCCGGGGCCGGCGGCGCACGCTTCCTCTACGACGTGGGCACCACGACCTGGACCGACCAGGTGCTCGGCGCGGCCACGACCGCCGACATCACCGGCCTCTGGTACAGCGGCACGACGTTCTTCGAGGTGGACGCCTTGGGCGGCGTCTACAAGTACGACGCGGCGGGCTGGCGCAGCGAAACGAGCCTCGCGTCCAAGCTTCTCGGCATCTGGGGCACCTCCGACGCCGACTACTGGATCGTCGGGGACAAGGCCGTCTGGCACTACACCGGGGGCTTCGACAACGTGACTCCCGCCGACTCTGCGACCTGGAACGCCGTCTGGGGCAACGGCAGCGGCGAGGTGTGGATCGGCTCGAAAGAGCAAGGCCTGCTCAAGTGGAACGGGCTCGCCTGGGAGCGCACCTCGGGCTTCAGCCTGGCGGGCAAGGACCTGTTCGGGATCGGCGGGTCGTCGCAGGTCGGGACCTGGTCCGTGGGCGACGGCGTCCTCCAGCAGCTCGTGCCGTGAGCCTCACGAGGGGAGCCCGCCGTGTCGCTCGGTGAAGAGCTGGTCCTTCGCGCGCGCGCCGAGGCCGAGCAGCTGCAGGCGGTCGTCTCGCCCGCGGGGCTGGAGTCCATGCGCGCCGAGGCGATGCAGCTGTTCGAGCAGCTGCCCGAGCCGCCCGCCTACCGCAAGGCCAACGACCCCGCGCGGGAGAAGGCGGGCCAGCTGGTGCCCCGCGCCACCGAGCTGCTCTCGCGGCTGCTGGCGGCGCGCAAGGCCGTCCCCGCCGACGCGCGGCTGCCCTCGCTGGTGCGCGCGGTGGAGGCCCACGTCCGGGCCCTGGCGGCCATGTCCTCCGGCGAGATCACCGAGGGCGACCACCTGGCGCACGAGGCCTGGGAAGCGGCGCGCGCCGCCACGAGCAGCGGCTCTTTCTTCCAGGTCCAGGGCAACGAGGCGCCGGCCGCCATTTACGACCGCGTGACGCGGACCTCGCGCTACGACCCGCGGCCCGAGCCGATGCTCACGGTGCAGCTGTTCTGCGCCAACGAGGACTGCCGCAAGCCGGCCGCCTACTCGGTCGCCCCGCGCTACGCCACGCACCGCTTCACCTGCTCGGTCTGCCGCAAGCCGTTCACCGGCCACTTCGCGGAGCTGCGCCAGGTGGAGGCCAGGAGCACCGGCAAGGCCACGCACTACGTCCTGCACGTCGAGCAGGTGGGCGGCGGCGAGAGCACGCTGGAGTTCGACGACACCTCGGGCGGCGAGCTGGCGGTGGCGCCGCGCGACCTGGTGGTGCTGCTCTACTCCGGCACCGGGTCCCTGGCCGCGGTGGAGAACCTCACCACCGGCCACGTGCTGTGGATCCTCCCCAAGGGACCGTGCTTCCTGGCGACCGCCGTCTACGGAGAGGACGCGCCGGAGCTGGACGACTTCCGCGCCTTCCGCGACCGCGTGCTCCTGCCGAGCCTCTTCGGCCGCGCCTTCGTGGCCGGCTACTACCGGGTCGGCCCACGGCTCGCCCCGATGGTCGGGTCACGGCCGGCCCTGAGGAGGGCCGCCCGGGCGGGGCTGGAGGCGATCCGGCGGCGGATCCACTTCTGACTCCAACGGGGGCCCACCGGCTCTCACCTGCCAGGAGGTCGGCGTGCGGGTCTCGGACAAAATCTGGCGCGGGGTGCTCTACGTCGCGGCCGCGGTCGCCCTGACCTTCGGGATGGTCGAGGCGATCAACGAGGCCAAGTACGGCACCGCCCTCTCCGCCGGGACGCCCCCGCCGGCGTTCGCCGCCATCCGGATGGATGACGGCAAGCCGTTCGCGCTCACCGATCTCAAGGGCAAGGTCACGCTGGTCTCGTTCTGGGCGAGCTGGTGCGGCCCGTGCCGCCGCGAGATGCCGGTGCTCCAGAAGCTGGAGGCCGAGTACCGCAACAAGGGGCTCGCGCTGGTGACCGTGAACCTGGACGACCCGGACGCGCGCGCGGAGGCAGTGCCCGAGTTCCTCAAGGACCTGAGGGCCCCGGCGCCGCTGGTGGTCTACCCGAGTGACAGGACCCAGGAGGACTGGCGCGCCGGCACGCTCCCGACGCTCTACGTGCTGGGGCGCGACGGGCAGATCCTGCTCGGGCACAGCGGGGCGCTGCCGGAGGACGCGTTGCGCCGGGAGATCGAGGCGGCGCTCAGGAGCCTTTGAGCTTGGACGTGGAGGTCTTCGGAAACCCGAGTGACTCCGTGAACCGTTCCTGCAAGCCGCCGATGAGCACGAACTCGAACTTGGAGTCTATGAGCCTACGGACGAGTCCCGCGAAGTCGCGCATTGCTCTCCTCCCTGGCTCTCCGCGTCTCGAGCGCAAGCAACGCCGCGCTTTCGTGGGCCTTGACTCGCTCGTCTGGCGACATTCGGAGGGACGACTCCAATAGCCGCAGGTCGTAGCCCGCCTCCACGTACTCGCGCTCGAGGCGCTGGAGCTCACTCTCGGTCGCCATCGCGCACCATCATGGGAGCCGAGCCCGGCGGCAGGCCTCCGGCAGCTCCTCGGCCCTCTCCGCGAACACCTTGGCCCCGCACGCCGAGAGCGTGTCCCTCGTCCCCATCCCCCAGAGCACGCCGACGAAGCCGTAGCCGCCGTTCACCGCCGTCTGGGCGTCGACCACGCTGTCGCCCACGAAGACCACCCGCTCGACCCTCGGCAGCTTCGAGAGCGCCAGCCTGCACCCCTCGGGATCCGGCTTGCGGTTGGCGACATCCCCTCCACCGACGATCGCCGAGAGCAGCGGCGCCAACCCCAGCGCCTCCGCCAGCTTGCGCGCCGCCGGGCCCGGCTTGTTGGTGACCAACGCCTTCGGCCCTTCCATCCTCTGCAACGCCTCGACGACGCCCGGGTACGGCCGCGTGGTGTCCAGGCAGTGGACCTCGTAGTGCTCGCGCCAGGCGGCCATCGCCTGCGGGAACAACTCCGGGTGCTCCGGGCCGATCGTGCGCTCGATGAGCCGCTGGGCGCCTTCGCCCACGTACCCGAAGATCTGCCGCTCGGGGAGCGGAGGCAGGCCGACGACCGAGCGCGCGTGGTTGGCGCTGCGGGCGATGTCCACGAAGCTGTCGATGAGCGTGCCGTCGAGGTCGAAGAGGGTGGCGTCCATGGGAGCGGCCTTTCTACCAGATGAGCGGATGCTATCGTTCGCCCCGCCATGGACAACCGCCCGCGCCCCGGCGCCATCTGCTTCCGCAAGAGCGATCCCGGAACGAGCCTGCTGCTGGTCGAGCTGAACGGCTCCCGCTCGGTCGCCGTCCGCCGCCACCAACAGCCAGAATTCTTCCAGGTGGATGCGGCCGAGCTCACAGCCACGGGCGAGGACCCGGCGCCGCTGAAGGTCCTCCAGCTTCGTTGGCGCACGCAGCAGGCGTCGCTGAAGGTCGCGCCGGGCAAGCCCATCCGCACCGCGATGGTCCTCTGCGCCGGCCTGGGGACGCGGCTGCGGCCGCTGACCAACGTCTATCCCAAGCCCGCCCTGCCCTTCTTCTCCGGCCCGCTGATCCGCTACTCCTTCGCGCTGCTGAAGGGCGCCGGCGTCGAGCGCGTGGTCATCAACACGCACCACTTGCCGAAGGTGATGGAGGAGACCGCCGCGCGCGAGGCCCGGTCGCTCGGGCTGGAGCTGCGCGTCTCGCACGAGCCGGTCATCCAGGGCACCGGCGGCGGCGTGCGCGACGCACGCCAGCTCCTCGGCGACGAGCCGTTCATCCTGCTCAACGGCGACGCCTTCATGTCGCTCGATCTGCGCGTGCTGCTGGGAGCCCACCAGTCGCGCGGCGACGCGGCGACCATGGCCGCGGTGCCCATGCCGCCCGACGAGAAGTTCGCGGCGGTGGAGGCGACTCCGGAAGGAGACGTGAAGCGCATCGGCAAGACGGGCGAGGACGCGCCGGGCGTGCAGCCTTGGCACTTCGTCGGCGCGCACGTCATCGAGCCGGCGATCTTCGACTTCATCCCGCCCAAGGACGAGCAGGACATCAACCGCACCGTCTACCTGGCCATGATCCGCGCCGGGCTGAAGGTGCGCGTCTGCCCCGTGGCGCTGGGCGCCTGGGCAGACCTGGGCACTCCCGGCCGGTATCTCACCGCCTGCGCCGAGGTGCTCACCGGGCTCTGCGATCTGGAGCCGCTCGGCGACGCCGGGCCCATCGCGCGAGACGAGCTGCGGCAGCTCCTGCTCGGACAGCGTCGGCGTTTCTGGGCGCATCCCAGCGCGACGGTCGAGCAATCCCCCGAGGAGGGCTGGGCCGTCGTCTGCGAGGGCGCCGAGGTCCGCGACACGCTCCTCCGGCGGATCGCCGTGCTGCCCGGGACCCGCCTGGCGGGCGAGAAGCTCCTCCAGGACGCCATCGTCTCCGGGGAATTGCGCCTGCGCGCCCAGTAGGATCGTCGCATGAACGCCGCTGCCGTCCTCGCCGCCGTCCTCCTCCTCGGAGCCCCGCCGCCGCAGTCCGGCCCGGGGTTCCGCGAGGACCAGATGAAGTACGGCCGGGTGAAGAAGGCGGCCGCGAACAAGGCCAAGCCGCTCAAGGCCCTCTTCGCCGAGAAGAAGATCGCCTGGCCACCCGCCGGCATCCTCCTGCGCACCTTCAAGGAGGACGCGATCTTCGAGCTGTGGGCCAAGCAGAAGGACGGCTCGTTCGTGCTGGTGAAGGAGTACCCGGTCTGCGCCAACTCGGGCGTGGTGGGGCCCAAGCGCCGGGAAGGCGACCTGCAGGTCCCGGAGGGCTTCTACGAGGTCAACCACTTCAACCCGTGGAGCGAGTACCACCTCGCGCTCGGCGTCAGCTATCCGAACGCCTCCGACCGCATCCTCGGCGGCGGCGGCAAGGAAGGCCCGCTGGGCGGCCAGATCTACATCCACGGCAAGTGCTGCACGATCGGCTGCATCCCCATCCAGGACGACAACATCGAGGAGGTCTACCTCGCCGCGCTCGAGTCGCGCGCCAGTGCCGGCGACCCGGTCCGCATCCACATCTTCCCCACCAAGATGACCGAGGAGGCCGTGAAGCGCCTCGCCAAGGAGCACCAGGCCGACGAGGCCAGGCTCTCGTTCTGGGCGAACCTCAAGCAGGGCTACGACTTCTTCGAGAAGGAGCACCGCCTGCCCAGGATCACGGTGGACGCCAAGGGCCGCTACCAGTTCGCGGCGAAGTGACGTTGCCGGCGCGCGCCCTTCCCTTCCGCTTCCGTTTCGGCGTCATGGTCGTCGGGGAGGAGCGCCATTCGCCGAGGTAGCATGAGGCTCGCCTGCCCAAGGGAGCTTGCGATGCGCGCAGTGGCACCCCACGACGTTGGTTTCCTGGCCCTGGCCGCCGTGCAGGGCACCTCCACGCCGGAGCGGAACACCTGGTAGCCAATCTCGCCCGAACGAGCGTTCCCCATGCCTCGCCCCTCCCTCCGATTCCCGCTTTTCCTCCTGACCGCGGCGCTCGGCTGCGCCACCCCCGGGCCCGCCACCGAGCGCTCGCGAGACGAGATCGTCAGGTTCGAGGCCCTCGTCGACTTCGCGGCGACGCTTCCGGCGCGCGTCCAGCGCAGCACCCTGCGCGTCCGGGCGGGCGCGACCGGCGAGCAGCTGATCGAAGACCTGGCCCGCTCCGCGGGCGACTGCCGATCGATGGCCGAGGACCTCACCGACCAGTCCCGCCGGCTCATGGACAAGTACCCGGGCCATCCGCAGGCGAAGCTCCTCGACCTCCGAGCCGCCGTGATCGCCGTGCAGATCCGCGACGCGGCCGCCGAGGCCGACGCCGCGGCGAAGGCCGTCACCGAACTCGCCGCGGCCTCGCCGGAGCCCGGCCTGCCCGGTTCCAGCGGCGCCGCCTCCTTGCCGGCGGCCCCGGAGCCCAGGGGGTCCTCGAGCTCCACGGCAGAAGTTCCCCCGAGCGCCGCCGCACCCGTACCCGCGGCCCGGGCCGAACCTCCCGATTCGGCGGTGAGCGACCCCGACCTGGTGCGCCTCGGCGCCAGGGACGCGGCCGCCGCAATCGCCGTGAAGCTCAAGCCCCTCAAGTCCAGGCCGGTGGTCGTCACCCCGGCCATCGTCGACTTCGGCTCGGCGATGCCCAAGGTCGCGCTCGCCTTCGGCATGCGCGGCGGCGAGGCCGACGTCCACGGCCGGGCCTTCGCGCGACACCTGGCCTCCGAGCTCGCCAGGGCCGGCTTCAAGGCCGTCTTCTCGAGCGACGTCGGCGGCCAGCTCGCCGCGGCGCCGCTCCAGCCGCTCCCGGACCCCTCGGGCGTGCGCATCCTCGTCTACGGGGCGGTCGCGGTGGACCGCGGGCAGTGGCTGGCCTGGGACCTGCGCGCGGTGGACCTGAACAACGACGGGATTGTGGCCGAGAGCCAGGGCGCCTACCGCTCGCACTGACCCCGTGCCACCTCGTCCTGGAAACCGCGGGCTTCCTCGGGGAGGCCATCGCCCTCGCCGAGGCCTCGCCTCGCCTCGGCGCAGGCGCGGGCGCGGACGCAGAAGCCTGCCTCCACCGTCCCTGGACTGATGACCGGGAAAGTTCGGTGTGCGACGATGCGGCTCGCATTTTCGCCCGCCCGAGGAGTCGTATGGCTGACCGCTTCGACGTCGTGATCATCGGCGGCGGGGTCATCGGCTGCGCCATTGCGCGCGAGCTGTCCCGCTACCGGCTGAAGGTCGTGCTGCTGGAGAAGAACGCCGAGGTTGGCTTCGGAACCAGCAAGACCAACAGCGGCATCATCCACCCCGGCCACGACACGCCCCTGTCGACGCTCAAGGGCCGGCTGGTCGTGCGCGGCAACGCGCTCTTCGACCAGCTCTGCTCCGAGCTGCACTTCGGCTTCCGGCGCATCGGCGAGCTGAAGGTCGCGCTGCAGCCCGAGGACCTGGAGGCCCTGAAGAAGCTCAAGGCCCAGGGCGACGAGAAGGGCGTGCCCGGCCTGGAGCTGTGGGACGCGCCGCGGCTGCAGCGCGAGGAGCCCAACCTCTCCCGCGCCCTGCTCGGCGCGCTCTACGCGCCCTCCGCCGGCGTCATCAACCCCTACGAGTTCGCCTTCGCGCTCGTCGAGAACGCCCAGGACAACGGCGTCGAGCTGCGCGTCGACTCCCCGGTGACCTCCCTCGCTGCCACCGACGGCGGGATGGACGTCACCACGCCCCGCGGCACGGTGCGGGGCCGCTTCGTCCTCAACTGCGCCGGCGTGGCCTCCGACAAGATCGCCGGGATGGTGGGCTGCGCGACCTTCAAGATCACGCCGCGCAAGGGCGAGGAGTACATGCTCGACAAGCGGCTCAAGGGCCTGGTGCGGCGCCTGGTGTTCCCGGTGCCGACCAAGACCACCAAGGGCACGCTCATCATCCCCACCTTCGACGGCACGCTGATGGTGGGCCCCACCGCCCACGACGTGGAGGACCGCGACGACTTCGCGACCACCACCCGCGGCGCGGAGGAGGTCTTCGCCTTCGTCAAGAAGCTGTGCCCGGCCATCAGCTCGCGCGACGCCATCACCGCCTTCGCCGGCCTGCGCGCGGTCAGCGACACCAACGACTTCGTCATCGGCCCCACCAAGGTGAAGGGCTTCTTCAACGTCGCCGGCGTGCAGTCGCCCGGGCTCACCAGCGCCCCGGCCATCGCCGAGTACATGCGCGACCTCCTGCGCGAGGCCGGCCTCTCGCTCGACCCGCGGCCCGACTTCATCCCCACCATCGCCGGGCCGGCGCGCTTCGCCCAGCTCTCGCCCGAGGAGCAGGACCGGCTCGCCGCCAGGGACCCGGCCTTCGCCAAGGTCGTCTGCCGCTGCGAGCTGGTGACCGAGGCGGAGATCCACGAGGCCATCAACCACGGCGCCCGCACCCTGGACGGCATCAAGTTCCGCACCCGCGCCGGCATGGGACGCTGCCAGGGCGGCTTCTGCTCCTCGCGCTGCATGGAGATCCTCTCCAAGCGCCTGCAGATCCCCATCACCGAAGTGACCAAGCGCGGCGGCGACTCGTGGCTCGTCCGGCCCATGGAGGACTCCGGGGGATGAATCCCCGCCGGGGGCTGAAGCACCCCGGCTCTTCTTGGGATGCCGGCTGAAGCCGGCTGGGTTCTCGCCAACTTCGTGGAACGGTAGAGGCATCGATGCTCGGAAGAATGGAAGGCGATTACGACGTGGTGGTCGTCGGCGGCGGGCCGGCGGGGCTGGCGGCGGCGCTGGGCGCGCAGGAGGCGGGGGCGCAGAAGGTCCTCGTCGTCGACCGCGAGAGCGAGGCCGGCGGCATCCTGCTGCAGTGCATCCACTCCGGCTTCGGCCTGCACTACTTCAAGGAGGAGCTGACCGGCCCGGAGTACGCCGAGCGGTTCCTGGAGCGGGCCGTCGACCACGACATCGACGTGGTCAGCTCCTCCTACGCCTGCGGCGTCGGCCTGGACAGCGACGGGACGCGCCGCGTGCGCGTGATGCGCGAGGGCCACGGCATCTCCACCCTGCGCTCGCGCTCGGTGGTGCTGGCCATGGGCTGCCGCGAGCGGACCCGCGGCGCGGTGCGCATCCCCGGCACCCGGCCGGCGGGCGTGCTCACCGCCGGGCTGGCCCAGAAGTTCGTGAACATGATGGGCGTGCTGCCCGGCAGGCGCGTGGCCATCCTGGGCTCCGGCGACATCGGGCTGATCATGGCGCGGCGCCTGCGGCTGGAGGGCTGCGAGGTGGTCGGCGTCTTCGAGCTGATGCCCTACTCCAACGGCCTGACGCGCAACGTCGTCCAGTGCCTGGACGACTTCGGCGTCCCGCTGCACCTGTCCACCACCGTGGTGGAGATCCACGGCAAGGACCGCGTGGAGAAGATCACCGTGGCGCCGGTGGGCAAGGACCTGGTCCCCGACCTGTCGCGCAAGCGGGACGTCGTCTGCGACACGCTGCTGCTCTCCATCGGCCTCATCCCGGAGAACGAGCTGTCGCAGAGCCTGGGCGTGGACCTGGACGTCGTCACCAGCGGGCCGCGCGTCTCCTCCACCATGGAGACGAGCCTCCCGGGCGTGTTCGCCTGCGGCAACGTGCTGCACGTGCACGACCTGGTGGACTACGTCACCGAGGAGGCGCTGCTGGCGGGCCGCTTCGCCGGCGAGCACGCGCAGGGCATCCGCCGGCCCAAGGACAACATCCACCTCGTGCCCGGCAACAACGTGCGCTACTGCGTGCCGCACACGCTCTCGCCGGGGCGCGAGCACACCGTCTACATGCGCTGCAAGGAGCCGATGCGGCCCTGCGTCATCCAGGTCGGCGACCTGATGCAGCGCAAGCTCGGCTTCGTGGTCCCCGCCGAGATGATCATGTTCAAGCTCAAGCCGGACCTGCTCGAGCGCTTCCACGGGGACACGCTGCGCATCGACATCCTCCCCGTCGAGAAAGGGGGCGCGTCATGAGCGACGTGAAGAGCTTCACCTGCATCGGCTGCCCCATCGGGTGCCCGCTCCAGCTCACGCACGAGGGTCGCGAGATCATCGAGATCGAGGGCGCGGCCTGCAACCGCGGCGCGAAGTACGCCCAGCAGGAGTTCACCGACCCGCGGCGCGGCATGTCCACCACGGTGGCGATCGAGGGCGCCCGCTGGAAGCGCCTGCCGGTCAAGGTGACCCGGGCCATCCCGAAGGACCGCGTCCTCGAGGCCGCGCGGATCATCCACCAGCTGCGCGTCAAGGCGCCCGTCGCCCGCGGCGCGGTGCTGATCGAGGACCTGCTCGGCGAGAAGGGCGTCCAGGTCGTCGCCACCCGCACCCTGCCCCGCGCATCGTGATCGGAGACCCCATGAGAGCCCTCTGCGCCGCGTCGCTCGCCATCGCACTCGCCTCCGGCTTCGTTGGCTGCGGCAGCGGCCAATCCAGTCCCGATGCGTCGACCATCGCCGCCGACGTCGCCCAGCCCGGCGAGGACGCCCGACCCCCTGTCTACGACGCGTGCTGCGTCGAGCCCCGCCCGGATGCCGCCGAGTTGCCCGGGCTCGACGCGGCCTCGGCCGGTCTCGATGCCGCGCCCGCCGGCCTGGACGCCGGAAGCCCAGCGGGACCCGACGCGTTCGTCGCGCTCGACTACGACGCCGGTCCCAAGCCCTGCTCCTTCAACACCGAATGCCCGCCCAACGAGCGCTGCGACGATCCCGCCTTCGTCTGCATGATCGGTCCGCGCGGCAACGGCAAGACCGGCGTGGACTACTGCAACTCCGGCAACGACTGCGAAGGCGCCATCTGCGCCGGGGGCTGGCCCGAGGGCGCCATGTACTGCTCCGGCGAGTGCGGCGGCGACGCGGGGACCTGCGGCGGCCAGCTCACGGTGTGCATGAACGTGCCGACCATCGGCGTGATGTGCGTGCGCAACCAGGACGGCGGGAGGTAGCCGGGCCTACTTCTTCTTCGCGGCCTTCGCGGCCTTCGCTGCCCTGGCCGCCTTGGCTGCTTCCGCTTTTTGCCGAGCTTTCTCGGCGGCGTCCGCCTTGGCCTTCGCGGCGGCCTCCGCCTTCAGCCGCGCCTTCTCGGCGGCTTCCTGCTTCTTGATCCACGCGGCCAGTGCCTTGCGCTCGATCTCCAGGCGCTTGTCGGCGTCCTTGAGCTCGGCGGCGCAGGCGGCGACCGCCGCGGTCGGGGTGATGGTGCCGTCGGCGAAGGAGAGCGGCTTGCCGCCGATGACGCCGTTCTTGGCCAGCATGGCCTTGCCCTCGTCGCCGCAGGCCTTGAGCTTCTCTACTGCAAGGGAGACCGCGTCGACGCGCGGCTTGGGCTCGGAGGCGGCCCTGGCGGCGACCAACTGCTCGCGCGCCGTGCGCAGCTTCTCGCAGGGACCGGCCAGGAACTGCTCCAGGTCGACCGCGAGCGCCACGACCACGGTGGCATCGGAGTGCCGCTTGCGCGCCTTGTCCGCCCACGCGGCGTAGGCCTTGTCCGACTCGAGCGCCTTGCCTTCAACGACCGCCCTCGACAGCCCGTCCAGCCACTTTCGGGAGAGCGCAATCGCCTCGTTGGTCGGCTTCTGCAGCGAGAGGTCTGCCATCGAGCCGTCCAGGTTCGAGAGCGCCTTCTCGACCATGGCCTTCCGCTCCGCGACCGCCAGGTCGTGGTCGCGCTTGGCGCGGGCCGCACGGATGGCGGGAAGGCCTTCCACAACCTCCTGATAGCGGCGTTCGAGCAGACTCTTGTCCGGCGAGAGGGCCAGCTCCTCGTCGCCGAGCAGATCCTTGGCCCTGGTCAGCGACTTCTCGGCCGCCTCCGGCTCGAGGGCCTCGCACTGCTGCTCCGACTTTCGGAGGACCGAGTCGACCTCCTCCGCGCGCTTCTCTCCGCGCCTCTCGCGCGCCTCCAGGGTATTGGAGGCGCATCCCAGCAGCGCTGCGGAAAGGGCCAGCAACGGGAGGGCTCGCATACGAGAAGTGTACAGGATGGTCCCATCAGTGGAGGCAGGCCTCCGTGCCTGCGCAGGCGCGCAGGCCTGCCTCCACTGGAGCGCCGGCAGTCATTTGATCATCGGCCAGCACGGGCATAATCCGTTCAGACGCTTCGAGGAGGTACCGCTTGACCCGCTCCGGACTCGCCCTCGCCCTCGCCCTCGCCGTGCTCGCTTCCGCCACGAGCGCCCGCGCCGACTCGCCGCTTACTTCGATCGATCTCTCCGCCGGATATGACGACCTTCCCGCGGTCAAGGCGGCGCGCGCCTCCAAGAAGCTGCAGGGCTCGGCGCTCGAATTCCTCGCCTCGGCCAATGCGCCGATGGACCAGCAGGTCGCCGTCGCCTACGCCGCCGGCTGGGGACAGCAGCACGCCAACACCTTCATCGAGGCGCTCGCGGCGGCGCACCAGCGCGAAGCGATCGCGCTCGAGGCCAAGGACCTCGTCCCCGCCGAGAAGTTCCTGCTGGGCTACCTCATCGCCCTGGACAAGTACCTCGACCTCCAGCCGCTGCAGGCCGGCGCCTCGGGCGTGCGCGGCATGCTGCCTTCGAAGCTGGTCGACGAAGGCGCCGCGGCCTTCCCCAACGACTTCGCGGTCCAATACGTGCGCGCGCTGGTCGACGTCCAAGGCCGGCCCGTCGAGAAGTGGTGCGACATCTACAAGGTGCCGAAGAAGGTGCTCGACCGCTTCCCCGCCGCGAAGCGGAACCTGCGGCCCGCCGCCGTCCAGTCGGCCGTAGACTACCTGGCGCTCTACGAGCAGAGCTGCCCTGGCAGCAAGGCCGCGGTCGACGAGAAGCGCGCCCAGCTGAATCAGATCTACACGCTCGCCCGCGTCGGGCCGCACCTGATCGCCGGCACCCAGGGCGGGGTCGCGGTCTGGGATCCCGCCGCCCCCGCCAAGCCCGTGGCCATCCACCCGGAGTTCATCTGCAATGCCATCGCCTGGGGCGGCATGGCCTGGGCCGGCTGCGACCAGTCGGTCGTCCGCTGGGACGGCAAGGCCTTCAAGAGCTACCTCGCCAACAAGGACAACGACGCCGAGTACTACCACCCGATGTCCGGCCCCGACGGCAGCCTCTGGGTCCGCTACGGCGGCAAGACCTTCGCCTACGACAAGGCTTCCGACGCCTTCAAACCGGTGCAGGCGCCATGGCCCGGCGGTCCGTACGACGCGCTCGTCACCAAGCAGGGCGAGGTCTGGTGGATCGACTTCCTCAACTCTTTTTCCAACCGGCAGAAGACCTTCCAGCTCAAGAGCGCCGAGTACCCCGGCTCCGACCCGCGCCGCTTCCGCGAGGACGCCGCCGGCAGGCTGTGGGTCGAGGACTTCGAGAGCGGGCTCTACCGCTTCGATCCGGCGAGCGGGAAGTTCCTCCACGAGGACGGCTTGGCGCAGAAGGGCACCGGCGTCGCGTTCGACCTGAAGACCGAGCGCCTCTGGATGCTGCACTACACCGAGGGGCCGTACCTCAAGACGAACGGCCGCGTGCAGCAGACCTTCGACATGAAGCAGGACGGGTACCTGCGCGACCTGCTGCTCGACGAGGACGGCACGGTCTGGGTCGGCAGCCACTCGGGCATCGTCAGGATGCGGGAGAAGGACGGGAATTGGGTGATGGACCGGCTGCGGGTGCGGTGAAGAAGTCAGCAGAGCCCAGGCACGATCGAGGAGCAGGTGAAGCCGTGGGCCTCCCACGACGGGTGCCGGTGACTAGACCCGAGCGCTGCCCGGGGCCCATCGCGACTACCTGCCCTCCTCGCCAGTCTCCCAAGGGTCGATCACGACCAGGCCGGGGAACTGGAAGTCCATGCCGTTCCGGGTGACGAGCCTCAGCCCGTGGTGAAGAGCGGTCGCTCCAAGCAGGCTGTCGATTGCTCGCACTGGCCGCGCGACCTCGGCGACCAGACGACCCCAGCGATCTGCAACGGCGGCGTCCACTGGGAGGACCCGCTCGCCGAACCAGTCCGGCAACTCGTGCTCCAGCCAGACGAGCAGACGTTCGCGGCGGCGCCCAAGTGCAAGGCCCTCGACGCCTCGACGGATCTCCCCGAGCGCGAGCGAGCTGATGTAGAGCGACTCGCCCGGGACGCTCTCCAGCCACTCCAGGACTGTGGGATGGGGCCGCGGGCGCACGGTCTCCGACAGGACGTTGGTGTCGAGCAAGTAGCTCATCTCAGCTTCGTCTCGCGGACGGGCGACCGGTCACGCTCCAGCTCGAGCTCGACTCCGGCCAGCGGCGACTTGCGCATGAACTCGACGAACCGAGGTCGTGGGCGGCTGAGCCGCTGGTAGTCGTCCTCCGAGAGGACGACCACGGAACGCCTTCCATGAACGGTGATTCGCTGGGGCCCGCCGGTCTTGGCCCTCTTGATGAGCTCACTCAGGCGGGCTTTGGCTTCCTGGAGCTGCCAGTCCGACATGGAGCACCTCGCTTCTGACTAGACTGACCAAAATTTAGTCCAGCTTCGAGAGTCGCGCCAGGCTCCCCCAACTCGAACGCCTTCGCCGCCTTGTCGCGCGCGGCCTCCGACATTTCGCGGCCGCCCGCAATGCCCGCACTTACCGCCGCGGCCCTCGGCTATCCTCCCCCGCCATGAGCCGCCTCGAGATCGACCGCGAGTTCCTCTCCCCGCCGGAAGGCGTCCAACGGACCGTCCGCGTCTGGCTGCCCGACGCCTACGACAGCAACTCGGCCCGCCGCTTCCCCGTCCTCTACCTGCACGACGGCCAGAACCTCTTCGCGCACCCCGACTCGGCGCTGCCCCAGACCTGGGAGGTCGACGTCGCGATGCAGGGCCTCATCGACGAGGGGCTCGACCCGTGGATCGTCGTGGCCATCGATCACCGCGGCGTGCACCGGCTCAGCGACTACTCGCCGTGGGACTCGCCAGCCGAGGGCGTCCAGGGCCTCGGTCCTCGCTACGCCGCCTTCCTCACCGACCACCTCAAGCCCCAGATGGATCGCAGCCTGAGGACGCGCCCGGAGCCCCAGTGGACCGCGGTCGGAGGCTCCAGCCTGGGAGGGCTGATCTCGCTGCACCTGGGCCTGACGCGCCCGGACGTCTTCGGCCGCGTGGCCGCGCTCTCGCCCTCGGTCATGTGGGCCGACCGCCGCCTCTTCGCCGAGTGGACCACCCACGTGCCGCTGCGCATCTACCTCGACGCCGGTGCGCGCGAGCAGATCGTGCGCGAGGGCCGGACGTACGACTACGGCGGCTCGACGCGCGCCTTCAGCGAGCACCTCAGGAAGTTGGGCTACGGGTCGAAGAACCTCAAGGCGGTCTTCGAGCGCGGCGGCGCCCACTCGGAGGTCGACTGGCGCCGGCGGCTCCCGGGCGCGCTGCGCTGGCTGCTGGCCCGCCGCTGACTTGCGCCGCCGCTCCCGACAGTCATCCGGGTGGAGGCGAGGTCACTTGATGAACGGTTCGAGCAGGTACAGGAAGACCCCGGCGACCTGAAGCAGGCCCTCGATCAGCGCGCCGGCCTCGCGCAATTTCTGCCTCTCCCAGGCGCTGCGCAACTCCTGCTGCTCGGCCTCGCGCTCGCTCTGCTCGACGATGTCGTCGACGAGGGCGAGCAGTCCCGGGCCGATGTCGGTGTTGGGCAGCAGCTGCTCGATGGCGCTCAGGTGGCAACTTATCGATGGATTGCGGCTGACCCCGGAGACGAGGCGGTACCTCTTGTCGCCATCGAGGTTGGTCGTCGGACCGGCCTTGGCGACCTCGTACTCGATGGGGACGCGGCCGGCGCGCAGCAGGCTGCCGAAGTGCTCGAAGGTCGCGTCTGGCGCGACGAGCTTCTCGAGCCGTTGCCGTTCGCGGAAGCGGTCGCCCTGCGGCGCGGCCTGGCCGCGTGCCTTGACCACCAGGGCGCCGAGGCCGTGCGCAGGAGAGAGGACCAGCTCGATCTCGTCTGGCTTCGGCTGCTTCACGTTCGGCCGAAGGAAGTCCGGAATGCGGATCCTCGTCTCTCCGCAGACGATCAGGCCCTCTTCCTTCCTCCACTCGAGCCTCGGCTCGGTCGTGACGGGCGGCTCGACGGGCCTGACCGGACCCGCGGCGCACGCGCTGGCGACGAGCACGAGCACCGCTCCTGGCGCTCGCATCGGTCCGGTCTTCTCCAGCGAGCGCCGCGCCGCCTTTCCCTCGAGGCTCACGGGAAGTACTTCGACACCAGGGCCGTGAGGATGGCGCGGTGGCTGGCGAAGGGCTCGCCCACGCAGTCCTTGTACTTCTTCTGGTGGGTCTCCCCGCCTTGCAGGTAGACGGTGGTCTCCTCGTCGCCGCGGAGCCTGCCGCACTCGTCGTCGAGGCCCGCGATGAACACGTCGCTCGTCAGCCAGCGCTTGAAGGCCGTGCAGTCGGCCTCGGAGAGCACCGCGCCGCTCGGGGACGCCCCTCTCGGGTAACGCTCGAACCTGCAGGAGACCTCCTCGCCCACTGCATGGGGGGCCTCGAACTCCCAGCTGTAGCCGGTGCACTCGTGGCCGGCGCCGCAGACGTCGCCGCTGAAGACCCAGCCGGTGGCGCTGACGAACAGGTCCGGGCGGCTGGCGCCAAAGTCGCTTGCGAGCGACCAGGCCGTGCCGGGAGCCAGCGGGCAGCAGTCGTAATAGATGGTCTCGTAGCGGCCCGGCTCGCACTCGGTGACGAAGCGCAGGCTGCTCTCCGAGAGGAACATCCCGAACTCGCCGCACTCGTACTCGGCGTAGCTGGTCCAGAGCGTCTTGTCCTTGCACGAGCTGTAGCCGCCCTGCATCCTCGCCAGCCCGCTCTCGCAGGACGGCTGGGGCGGGTCGGTGCGGAGCTCCGCCGCGCAGCACTCGAAGGCCAGCACCCGGAAGGCGCCCTCGTCGCAGGCCCCGGCGAAGAGCGCCCGCGAGGCCGTCCTGCCGTCCCGCGCGCACTCGAGTTCCATGGCGGCGCGCCAGTCGGCTTCCGGCCGGCACGAGGCGTCCTGGAGGGTCTGCGCCGCGCAGCCCGCAGTCGGGGACGAGGTCTGCGCGGCCACGGCGGCGCGCTCCTGGGCGCTCAGGCTGGCCAGCACATCCGCAACGGGCTGGAATCCGCAGGAGCAGACGAGCAGCGCCGCCCCGACAAGGGGCACCGCGATACGGTGGCGAAGCATGGAGTCCTCCCTCCCGGCCCTTCGATCAGCTTTTGTTGTCCCGAGCGAATGGGCCTGCCGGAGAACGGTGAGCCCGGTTCGCCGCTTGTGTTGCACCCATCATACACGGCGAGTGTCGCTGGCGCAGTGCGCGCAGAAGAGCCACGAGCTCGAGGAAGGCAGCGGAAGACCGAGGCCTTCTCGCCTCGTTACTTCGGGAACACCTTCGGCCCCATGGGCGCCTTGGGCTCGTCGGTCGCGCCTCGCGGCTGCTGTTCCTGCTGCGTCGGCTGTTGCTGTTGCTGCTGCTGCCCCGCGTTGTCGGGCGGAGGGTCGGCCTTCGGCGGCGGCGCCGGCGGGCACCACTTCTTCGGCGCAGGCAGCGGGTGCCTCCAGAAGTAGTCCCCACTGATGTGGGCGTCCTCGGTGAAGTAGCTCGCGAAGCGGGCTTCCACCGACCTTCCGTACCGATCCGCGATCTCCGGGTCGTCCTGCTTCATTCCGACGATCGCCAGGGTGGCTTTGTCGCTGCTGGGAACGGTCAGGCGCACGTCGACGCGGGAGACCTCTCCGTCGCGCGTCGCGACCATCGGCTGCTCGGCCATGTCCATGAAGCGCGACCCCACCGGCACGCCCTTGAGCAGCCCGAGGCTCAGCTCGCCCCGGGAGCTGAACTCGAGGCGCGCCGTGGGCGGATCCGCGCTCTCGCAGACCGACCAGCGCTCGAGCGTCGGCCCGGGAGGCCAGCGCGGTTCGTGCCTGAGCTGCGGCGGCGCGGGCTCCTTGCAGGCGCCCGCGCCGAGCGCGACGAGGAGGGCCAGGGCTCCGACTCTCAAGGAGCCACCAGCGCCTGCTCCGTCTCGCGCAGCAGCGCCTCGGCCCCCACCGGCGCGCCGGTGGCGTGCTGCATCCACAGGTCGGGCACCACCGTGCCGAACTTCGCCATGCGCTCGAACTCCACGCCCAGCGCCGGCACCGTCTTCAGCTTCTCCTCGATCTGGAAGGCGATGAGGTGGCCCATCGGGTAGTCGGGCGTGTACAGCGGGTAGGCGATCAGGTGCGAGTAGATGCCCAGGAGCACCGTGTCCTTGCCGCCCAGCACCGGCGCGTAGAACTGGTTCCAGACGTCCTTGGAGATCTGCACCACCGCGTCGCGCATCTGCGCCGCCGTGGCGCTCGGGTGGTCGTAGAGCCAGTGCCAGGTCCGCACGTCGATCAGCGCCACCCCGGCGATCTCCCAGGTCATCCAGAAGGAGTTGAGCACCTTCATCTTCTCGGCCTCGGGGTCCGGCCTGGACAGCCCGAGCAGCTCCAGGTCGCGCGCCTGGAAGACGAAGGCGAAGGCCTCGGTGAAGGCGGTGTTGGGCACGCCCTGCAGCAGCGTGTGGTCCACCTCGTAGAGCGAGATGACCTGCTCCACGTTGTGGCCCAGCTCGTGGACGGCGATGTTGTAGCCCTTGTAGTCCATGCCGTCGGCGCCGATGCGCGTGCGCAGCCGCGGGAAGTCGCCGCGCCGCGTGGCCTGCATGGCGTGGCCGGAGCCGCGCGCCGGGTCGACCTTGATGTGGTCGGCCAAAAACGCCGCCTTCTCCTTGGGGAAGCCCAGGTCGGCCAGGATGCGCGGGATGTCGGCGGCGAAGGCCTTGGCGTCCGGGTAGCGCTTCTTGGTGATGGCGTCGAGCTCTGCCTCGGCGAACTTCCCGCGCGGCTGGAAGCCGTTGTACCAGAGGTCGAACGGCTCGAGCTTGCGCCCCAGCCGCTTCTCGATGAGCGCGCCCACCTTCGCCGCCAGCGGCGAGGAGGCGACCTGGGTCAGCATGCCCACCACCCGCTCCTCGGGGATCTCGCGGCCCAGGTCGAACCGGCGCGCGAGGACCGTCGGCGAGACCGGGCAGTACGGGTCGGCGGCCCGGTTCGCCTGGTACTGCGCCAGCCACTTCGCATAGCGCCGGTCCGGCTCGGGCGAGGCGTCGGGCTTGGGGGCCGCGGTCTTGGGCGCCCCGTCCTCGATCTCCGCCGCCGGCGCGGGGACCACCGTGTTGGCGACCGGGTCCCAGTCCAGGCGCGGGTCGTTGACCACCGCCGCGGGGATGGTCTGCGTCACGATGCGCTGCATGACCTGGGCGAGCAGCCGCTGCTTGGCGAGCCCGGTCTTGGCGTCGGCGTAGTCGGCCTTCAGCTCGTCGCGCAGGTTCCAGTGGCTGAGCAGGCGCAGGCCCTTGGGGAAGAGCCGCTCGCCGCCGGGCGAGAGCACGTGGTGCATCCAGACGTTGTACTCGGCGATGTAGAGGTCGGCCTCGGAGCCCACCTGGGCGATCTTCTGCTGCACCTCGCCGGGGATGCGGAAGGCGAAGAGGTTGGTCAGCCGCGCCTGGGCCCACTCGCTGCGCGACCAGGAGGCGCCGGCCAGCCGCTCCTTGAGGGTCGTCAGCGGGAAGTTGAGCAGGACGTGGAAGGCGATCTTGGAGTCGAACAGGTCGTCGGTGAGGTGCGCCGCGGGGTCGAGCGCGGAGAGCATCGGGTCGACCGGCAAGAGCGGCCCCACGTCCACGTCGGTCGCCCAGCGCAGCGAGCGGCCCATCTCGTTGAAGGTGCCCCCGACCTGCTCGAAGATCCCCTCCAGGCGGTCGAGGGTGGCGGCGAGCTGCTTCTCGTCGGCGACGAAGCCCTCGGAGACGAACGCCTTGAAGTCGCCGTCCTTCTCGCGCCACAGCGCCGCCACCTGGTCCACTCCGCGCTCGATGCGCGCGCGCTGGGCCTCGCCGTGCTTGGCGACCAGCGCCGCCTTCAGCTCCGCGCTCTCCTTCTTCAGATCCATCGGTCCCTCCACCGCCAGGGCGTGCGGCCGGGCGTCGGCCGGCTTCACGCTGGCATTAGTCGAGCAGCAGGCGGCGAGCGAGAGCGCGCACGCCGAGAGGACGGCGATTCGTCGGGTCGAAGTCATGGTCGGGTGAGACTGCCCCGCGGGCGAGGAGCGGGCAAGCGCGGCGACGTCACGGAACGGTCACGGCTTCGGCACACGCTGCCTCACGGCCCCCGAGCTGCCCGGCGCCTCGCGACATGTCCCACGTGGGACATGTTGGCACCGTGGGACAAGTAGGCACGCACTTGCGGTGCTGCCTCCTCGCGCGGCGGCGTCGTCCCCGGCTCCCTCGTCCTCCCGGGCGGCGACCCGGCATCGGCAAGAGCGCTGCGGCTCTGCGCGCTCGACCGCCTCGCCAAGGGTGGCTCGATTTCACCTTACGAAGTGAGCGGAGCCGTTCGCGTGCGCGATGAAGCGAGCACCTGGCGTGGCATGGCGGTCCCTCCTGGTTGTCCTGGCCCTTCGGCTCGACCGGACTTGACCTGCATCTCAGACGTATTCGGAAGGGGAAGTCTGTCTTCGGCGAAAGAGGCTCGGTCAACTCCGGGGCTTGGAGGCATTCGGCCTCTGGGAGCGCGCGTGGACCGAGCGCGGGTCGCCTCGCACAGGGAGCGGGAATCGCGAGATAAACCGTGCGGGAGTCTTCGCGATGGCCCCCGCGGCCTAGTTGAGGACTGCCTTGATCTGCTCCGCGGTGACCGTCCCCTGGAGAAGCTCCACGACCGATCCGCCTTCCGCGAGGAAGTAGATGCCCGGGATGGCCATCATCGGCTTCTTGTCCTTGTAGCCGGCCGCAAACGCCGCCTGCGTGTCCATGTGGATGCGCTCGACGGGGACCGCAGCGCCGTCGAGGGCTGACTGGAGGGCGGTCCAGGAAGCCTCGATCGCCTTCTGCGTGCACTCGCAGGCGAGCTCCTTGTCGATGAAGACGATCTTGCTGACCGCCGCCTTGGTTGGTTGCTGCGCCGCCTGCGTCGTCGAGGCCTTAGGGGCGGCAGCGGGTGGCGCCGCTTCCGGGGCCCTGCAACCAGACAGGAGCGCGGCGAGGGAGAGGGAGGCAATGGTGGCGGTCGTGCGCATGGCGTGTCCTTGCCGAGGGTGGTCAGCCCGAGGCCGGCTGAGAGGCGTCGATTTCGAACTCAGGCATCGCAGTGGCCTAGCCCTTCGCAGCAGCGGTGGTGAGCAGATTCCTTAGCTCGGCGGCATTCGGAATGCGGCCGGCCGACTTGACCTCGCCGTCGATGACCAGGGCCGGGGTCATCAGAACGTTGAAGGCCATGATCTCGTCGAGCTTCTCCACCTTGGTGAGCGTGGCCGAGACGCCAAGTTCCTGGAGGGCCTTCTCGGTGGCCTCGTAGAGCTTCTTGCACTTGGCGCAGCCAGTTCCGAGAACTTTGACTTCCATGGTCGATGCCTCCGTGGGTGCCTTCACCGACTGAAAGACGGCGAGTCGTTCACTTGATGCGCTAGCCGTCCGCCAAGCGTCGGGACCGTTCCTGGGCGACGCGAACCTTCCCGCAGCCCTCCTCGCCGAAGCGACGATCGCCGCACGTGGCGCGAGCCGAGGACGACGGCCTCGGGCTCGCCGCGAGCGATCCCCTGCGCAGGCGCGTCACTGAACGGCTTGCCTGCGGTGATGACGGACATCGGCCTTCTCCTTGGTCCGGGAGGTAGCGCGAGGGGCTCGGGCCTTGATTTCCGGAACGGGGCGAGCGCCCCCAGCCTTGGAGCTGAGCCATGCCTCGAGGCGCTGATCTGCTTCGTTCTCGGCACGCTTCTCGAAGACGCGCCGGAGGGCATCCACCAGAAGCTCGCTGTCGGGCGCCAACTCCGGGGTAATCCGGTAGCGGACCCAGAGTCCCTCTCGGCGATCGACCAGGAGCCGAGCGTTCCACAGGTAGCGAAGGTGTCTCGAGGCCTTTGACTGGGTGATCTTCAGCGCGGCGACGAAGTCGCAGACGCAGAGCTCCTCGTGGCGCGTGAGCAACGAGAGCATCTGCAGTCGGGTCGGGTCGGCAAGAGCACTGAGGACGGAGGCAAGGTCGCGCATGGCGTTGTTGCTTATAACCGGGTAAGCGGGTATAGGCAACTGCCGTGAATCTGCCGGGGTCGGAAGGGAACACCATGCTCGACCAGTTCGTAGCCAACGCGGGCCAGTACATCAGCACGAACCCGTGGATGGCCGTGGGCGCCACCTTCGTCGGCGGGATGCTGACCGCGTCCAACCCGTGCGTCCTCGCGATGGTCCCTCTGATGATGAGCTTCGTCGCCGGCCGCAAGGGCGAGGCGATCGGCCCGGCGAGGGCCTTCGGGTACTCGCTGGTCTTCGTCCTGGGACTGGGGCTCACCTTCACGGTGCTGGGGATGATCGCCGCGCTCGCCGGCACGCTCTACGGAGACGTCTCCAAGTACTGGAACTGGGTCGTCGCCGCCGTCTGCCTGGTGATGGGCCTGCACCTCGCCGGCATCCTCAACTTCACCATCCCCATGCCCTTCAGGGTCCAACCGAAGACGACCGGCCTGCTCGGGGCCTTCGTGATGGGCCTGCTGTTCGGCATCGTCTCCGCCCCCTGCGCCGCGCCGATCCTCATCGTCCTGCTGACCTACCTCGCGGGCTCGGGCGCCTCCATCCCCTACGGCGGGTTCCTGCTGATGACGTACGCGCTCGGCCACAGCGTGCTCATCCTCGTCGCCGGGACGTCGATGGGGCTGGCGCGCAAGCTCATCGAGTCGAAGAGCGTGACCCGCACGACGGACCTCATGCGGCGTGCTGCCGGAGTCCTCATCGTCCTCGTCGGCTGCTACTTCGGCTACCAAGGGCTCTAGCGGGACTTTCGCAAATTCGGCTTTGATCTTTCGGAGAGCGGCCGCTCGCCAAGAACCTCGAGGGGGCCCGATGCGGGTCCAGATGCGCGAATGCCTCTTGGGCGGCCCGTCCGAAACGTCATGCCAGGTCGCGCCGCGCCATGATGAACAGCAGCAGCGCCTTGGCGTGCTCGCAGGAGGCTTGGTCGCGAACCTCGACCTTGATGCCGTAGCCCTCGGAGGCTTTCGCGCCGGCCCCGGCGAGCTCGGCGAGCCGCGTGTCGCCCGCTAGGTCCTGGCGTTCCTTCTCGCGAATTGCCATCGCCACGAGGAACCATCCATTCGCGACCGTGACTTCGCACAGGTTCTTGTCGTCGGCGTGGACCTTCAGCTTCCAGCCGTACTTGTTGCCGTAGTGCTTCCAGTCCTGTGCGCAGGACCTGGTCTGCGCGCGGATCTCTTCGAAGAACGGCCAGGCCTTGCCGAGAACGCCTTGGACCAGCTCGTCATCGGGCGCCTGGGCCTTCTCCAGCAGAACGTTGATGGTCGTCATGGTCAGTCGAGGATCCCACTTGGCCAGCGGATCCACCACCCTGGACCACCGCGTCGGAGGAGAGAGGAGCCGCCCTTCCTCTACCGGTTGTAACCTCGGGCGAGGACACCAGCAGGCCGTGGCGGGGAACGAACGCCTGCCCGCCTGGTGCTCGGCGTCAATCTCCCGCGATCTCTGGCATCCTTCGATCGGTGCGGACCTACTACGACCACGAGCCCGCGTATCGCCGGATCGCCGAGAGCGGCGGCACCGGCTGGGACGACCTGCCGACGGCGGCGCGCGACGGGTTCGACTCGTACGTCGCGATCGACGCGTTTCTCGCCTCTCCGCTCGCTGTTCCGGGAGATGCTCTCGACCTCGGCTGCGGTGGCGGACAAGTCAGCATCAAGCTCGCGGCGCTCGGCTTTCGTGTCGTCGGCGTCGACTTCGCGCCGACCGCGATCGGGCTGGCGCGACGCAACGCACCGGAGCTGACGTTCGTCGTCGGCGACTGCCTCGCGCTCGAGCTGCCCGCGGCAAGCTTCGATCTCGCGGTCGACAACCACGTGCTCCATTGCGTCCTCGGCGCCGATCGCGCGCGGTTCTTGCGCGAGGTAGCGCGCGTCGTGCGCCCTGGCGGCCTCCTGTTCTCCGACACGATGTCGCGCGAAGGCCATGTCGACTTCGACAGGCACGATCTCGACCCGACCACGTTCACCTCCAAGCGAGGCAATCGCTACTTGGTCGGCGAGCACGAGCTCGACGCCGAGCTCGAGTCGGCCGGCTTCCAGATCCTGGCGCGCGAGACGCGGGTGGACGTCGAGTCCGCGATCGGCGACAGCCTCGTGCGCGTGGCTCGACGACGACCATGACGCGGGGCTGGTCGGGCGGAAGACAAGACGCGCCGAATCGAGAAACCTGCCTGCCCTCCGGCGCTGGCTGAGACGGACCCTCGTCCGCCCTTCTGCTTCGGGCTGGGCGAGTACGGCCGGGACGCTCCTCCGCGAGAACCTCGACACCCTCGTCGCCAAGGCCCGCGCGGGCGACGACGCGGCCCTGCCCGTCGCTGTCGGCGAAGTCGTCGAGCCAAAGCTCCCGAGCCTCCGGTTCCGCGCCTCTCGGGTCCCTGCTCGCTCCGTTGGCGTCCTCGCGGCAGTCCTGGTGTTCGTGCAGGGGCAGAGGAGGCAGCCGCCGCTCGCCAGGGCAGGAACTGGCTGGCGGCCGAGGTGGTTTGCGCGGCACCAGGACGCTGCCCATCTCTTCAAAGAGAGGGGGCCTTTGATGCGAATCGGGATCATCGGGTCTGGCCGCATCGGCGGCACAGCCGCGCTGCTCCTCGCCAAGGCAGGCCACGAGGTCGCGCTCAGCCACGCCGGCGGCCCGGAATCGCTTCGCCCGCTGGTGGCGAAGCTGGGGTCCAAGGCGAGAGCGGCAACCGTGGAGGAGGCAGCCGACTTCGGTCACGTGGTGCTCCTAGCGCTGCCCTGGCGGAATCGGGACGAGCTCCCGAAGGATCGGTTGCGCGGCAAGATCGTCATCGACGCGACCAACCCCTATCAGCCCGACTTCCAGCTGTACGACCTGGGCGATTCGACCTCGAGCGAGGAGGTCGCCAAGGCGCTCCCGGGCGCCCGCATCGTCAAGGCCTTCAACACGCTGTACGCCGACGACCTCGCCAGCCGAGCCCAGCCGCGACGCAGCGTCGGAGGCCGGCCCGCACTGCTCGTCGCAGGGAACGACGCCCATGCCAAGAAGGTCGTCTCGACGCTGATCCGCGACATCGGCTTCTGCCCGGTGGACACGGGGACGTTGCAGGAAGGTGGCAGGCTCCAGCAGCCAGGCAGCCCGCTGTACACCCGGGTCGTCAGCGGGGACGACGCGGCGGCGGCGATCGCGCGTGCCAGGGCGGTGGCGGAGCAGGCAGCGGCGCAGCCTGAAGCGCTTCGCTGACGCGTTGATCGCGCCTGGACTGACCGGCGTTGGCAAGGAACTGGTCGAGCAGTGCTCGGGCGACCGCTTCCAACTTCTGCGCCGACGCCACCGCACCTCCGCCCGACCCGCCGCGCCGCGGCCACCACCAAGTGGAGTGGCTTGACCCGACGTCCGACGACCTCGGCATCGACCCGCCGTCCCCCGACTGACTTGGCCAGCCCTGCCGCCGCCTGTTACGGGTCAGCCGACCTCGGCCGGACTGTCGAGTTCCTGCGGCGGGACGCTGCGGGCGAGACGGTGCAGTCGTTCAGCGCCGCCCTGCGAGCGACGGCGGTCGAGTTGGCCGCCCAAGGCTGGGATGCCAGGGAGTTTCCTCGGCGGGGCTCCCCGACGCCGAGGGCTACGAGCCGCCGACCGACTCGCCTGGCCCGACGGCTTCCACTGCAGACGAGCCGTCTTCAGGTTCGCCGCCCACGTCTTCAGCGCGGTCTCGACGGGAGCCGGCAGGCAGGCTCCCCATCAGGGATTTCGGGCAGTCATGAACAATGACACCTCAAGGTGACACGACACCTTGAGGTGTCATTGCCGCAAAGTCGCCAGCGCCCCGCTACCACCACCCGGGTGCTCGCCAGCAGGACTCGCTCCCGGAAGTTGCTGCGGACGCGCCGACACCGCCACAAAGCGGCCGCCCCTGCCTTTCCTTATGAGCCAGCCCGCGCCCGGTTCAGCGCCCAGCTTCGTTCGAGGCACCCGCGCGCACGCCACCGAGCTCGTCGCGAGCTTCGTGGTGGGCCAGCAGGTCGACGCCCGCCCCGGCCCGCGCAAGCCGGCCATCGCCACGCTGCGACCGCGCGCCTCGGGCTGCTTGGTCTTGCCTCGAGGGCGAGGAGTGGACCGACCAGCGCGAGCTTCCCGGGCACGCCGACCCGCCGGAAGCGGTGAGCATCAAGCGTCCAGCCTTGCGTGCTTCGATGCCCTCCATCAGCCGCTGGAACGCGGGCCGGTCGAGGTCTGCGCCGGTGAATCCGCCGTCGTCATAGTGCTCGGGGACCAGATGCCACCCGACCGGGGCCTTGTCGGCGAAGTAGCGCCGTCGCCGCAAGTGAACGTCAGCGAGGGCGACGTCGACCCATCGGTGATCGAAGCGACCCCGACCGGA
Organism: Myxococcales bacterium; assembly: GCA_036504155.1. GTDB lineage: Bacteria > Myxococcota > Myxococcia > Myxococcales > UBA5297 > JACRCT01. Next base: position 33,628 of record DASXVQ010000230.1, on the reverse strand, counting down.
AGGTTCGTCCGCAAGGGCCTGAAAGACCTGTTCGGGCGGTAGTACCGATGCCTCGTGGTGATTTCCCTCGCCTCGTGTTGATTCTCTTCTGATGAAGGGCTGCTGGGAGGAACGACGGTCATGGCAGGTCTAGGTACTCAGCTGCGCTATCTCGTGGTTCTCAGCGCGCTCGCCGCCTTCTTGGCCTGCGCATCGAGCCGGACCCATGAGAGCACGGGCGAATACGTCGACGATTCGGTCATCACCAGCAAGATCAAGGCGCTCCTCGCCAAGGATGACTTCCTGAAGTCGTTCCAGATCAGCGTCGAGACCTACAAGGGCGTCGTCCAGCTGAGCGGTTTCGTCAATTCTCAGCAGGCCAAGGACAGGGCCGCGCAGATCTCCAAGGGCGTCGAGGGCGTCAGATCCGTCGAGGACAACCTGATCGTCAAATAGGCGATCGCTCTTGCTCTGGTGGACCGACCCCGGGCGAGCGCTTCGGATGCCCCGGCCGGAGAGCCCCAGCGCGGAAAACCGATTCTAGCCGCGGCCATTCACAGCATCGAGCACGCCACGGAGCGCATCGCCGAGTCGGGTCAGGACGCAACCATGAGAAGCCCAGCCGAATCCCCTGCTGACCCTCGCCCCGCGCCATCGCGGGCGAGCCACGACCGATGCTCCGTCGGATGAGGCCATGGCGCCCACTCGCCGAAATCGCGTCTTGATTGTCGAACCCGCGGCCGTCGAAGCGCACGTGTTCTCAGCATTTGGCAGGCAGCCGCTGCTCGGGCCTCTCTACCTGGGCACTCTGCTCAAGCGCGAGGGCTTCCGTGTCAAGGTTGTGTCCGAAAACCTGTCCGGGCGCCTGGGGTTCGCGGGGCTCGACGCCGACTTCCTACTGCTCTCCTGTTTGACGCCGACCGTTGAGCGAGGCTACGAGCTGGCCGCTCTCTTCAAGCAAAGGAATCCGCACGGCAAGGTCGTCATGGGCGGGCCGCACGTCTCCTTCATGCAGCAGGAGGCGCTGCGACATGCCGATTGGGCGGTCGCCGGCGAGGCGGAGGAGGTCATCGTCGACTTGCTGCGCAACGGCAGCGACTCGGGGGTCATCCAGGGAAAGCCGGTGGAGGATCTCGATCGCCTGCCCGAGATCGATTGGGAGCTGCTGGCCGACGAAGATCGCATGAAGGCTCAGCCCTTCATGTTCTCGCGCGGCTGCCCGTTCGGCTGCAACTTCTGCTCGGTGACCTCGATGTTTGGCCGGCGCTACCGCACCATGAGCGTGGACCGCGCGCTGGCCGAGCTTCGGCGCCCCTTTGACCGGTGGGCCTTCTTCTATGACGACAACTTCGCGGCCGACCGCACGCGGACTCACGCTCTCCTCGACGGCCTGCTTCGCCGAGACCGGCGCTTCACCTTCTCCGTACAGGTCCGGGCCGACGTCGCGCGCGACGAGGATCTGGTCGCCAAGCTGGCGCGGGCCGGCTGCGTCCGCGTCTATGTCGGCATCGAGTCCGTCAACGATGGCTCGCTCAAGGAGATGCACAAGCAGCAGACCGCGGAGGACGTTCGCCAAGCGGTGCGGCGCTTCCACCGACACGGCATCAGCGTCCACGGCATGTTCATGTTCGGCACGGACTCCGACAGCCCCGCGGAAGTGCGCGCGGCAGAGAGCTTCGTGCAAGGGGAGCGGCTCGATTCGGTCCAGTACATGGTCGGCACCCCCTTTCCCGGCACCGAGCTGTTCCGCAAGATGGAGGCCGAGGACCGGCTGCTGCACAAGGTCTGGCGCTACTATGACGGCATGCACGTGGTGATTCGACCCCGTGGCTTCAGCCCCGAGCAATTGCAGCGGCTCGCCATCGGATGCTACGGCAGGTTCTACAATCTGCGGCAGGCGTGCCGGACGGGCTGGGAAACCGCGGTGGCGTCGTTGGGGCGAGTCGTTGGCGTGGTCCCGGAACGGCTGGGCGCAGCTTCGGTGGAGAACGCGCTGCTCAAGGTCGTGGGCGCGCGCATCGTGCGGCAATGGTTGAGCTACAACTCCGACTACCTGAGGTACCTGGCCTCCCTCGGTGCACCAGCAGGCTGAGCGCACGTGATCCGATTCTCCGCCTGCACGCCATGAATCGCTCCCTGGCCGGAAGGTATGCGGGGGAAGCGGCGGGCGGGCAGGTGACCGAGTGGAGTTCGGGCCCCACGGGGGCGTGAGCCGCCCGGCCTTGCCCAGGACTTGGGCGCCGTGGACTCCGCGGGCGTTGACCGGCTGCTGGGGGTAGCCGGATCCCGTTTCCGCTCCCGCTTCGGGGTTGGACCGTCCCTGACTCGGCCCGAGCCGCCTTCTTTGCCCGGGAGCCGTGGTGGACCGCGCTCGAGCCGAGTCCCGCCCTGCCCCGCTCTCGTGCGCAAGAGTCGAGTCCGGTCCTGGGAGTCGTGCTGCCGCAGGGCAAGGGGCCGTCTCTCCGAAGGTAGCTGTGGCGATCAGCGCCCCGAGCGCACTCCGCGCTTGCGACCCGTTCTGCCGCCACCCTATCCTCCGCGCCCTCCAGGAGGACTGACATGAGCTCGTCGAACCTCGCCGCCGCCGTCCCCGCAATCGACCCCGCCACCGGCCGCGCGCAGCGCGTCTGCCCCATCGACCTGCGCCCGCTTCCGAGCGTCCCCGACGCCAAGCCCGAGGAGGTCCGCCGCGCCGTCGAGGTCTCCCGCCGCGCCGCCGAGGGCTGGGCCGGCCGCTCGCTCTCCGACCGTGCCGCCGCGCTGCGCCGCGCCGCCAAGGCGATGCTCGCGCGCACCGACGAGGTGCTCGCCCTCGTCCGCGAGGAGATGGGCAAGCTGGAGTGCGAGGGCCTGTTCAACGAGGCCCTGGGCCACCTCGACATGCTGGAGGCCTGGGTGGGCGTCGTCGAGAAGGGCGCCGGCCGCGAGAAGATCCGCCTCAACCCGCTCAAGTTCCTGGGCAAGAGCGCGCACATCGACCTCGTCCCCCGCGGCGTGGTCGGCATCATCGCGCCCTGGAACTTCCCCATCGCCGGCCTGTACCGCTCCGTCTACCCGGCGCTGCTCACCGGCAACGGCGTCGTCCTCAAGCCCAGCGAGCACACCCCGCGCACCAGCCAGTGGTTCGCCGACGCCCTCGCCCAGGAGCTGCCCGACGGGCTCCTCTCGGTGGTGCACGGCGCCGGCGGCGTGGGCCAGGCGCTCCTCGAGGCGGGCATCGACGCCTGCGTGTTCACCGGCTCGACGGCGGCCGGCCGGATGGTCCAGGTGCGCTGCGCCGAGCGCGGCATCCCCTGCAGCGTGGAGATGGGCGGCAAGGACATGGCCATCGTCCTGGCCGACTGCGACCTGGAGCGCACCTGCGCCGGCCTGACGCACTGGGCGCTGGCCAACGTCGGGCAGTCCTGCGGCGCGCTGGAGGTGGCCCTGGTCGAGGAGAACATCGCCGACGAGGTGGCGTCGCGGCTGCAGCGCGCCTGGGAGCACCTCAAGGTCGGGCCCGCCGAGCACGCCGACCTCTCGCCCCTGGCCAACCGCAAGCAGTTCGAGGTGGTGGTGGCGCAGGTCGAGGACGCCAAGGCCAAGGGCGCGCGCGTGCTCTGCGGCGGCAAGCCCACCGGCGTCGGCTTCTTCTACCCCCCCACCCTGATCGACCGCTGCACCGAGGAGATGGCGGTGGTGAAGGAGGAGACCTTCGGCCCGGTGCTGGCCATCGTCCGCGTCTCCTCGGCCGCCGACGCCGTCCGCCACGTCAACCGCTCGCGCTACGGCCTGGGCGCGTCGATCTGGACGCGCGATCTCGACCGCGCCGGGAAGCTGGCCGGCCAGCTGGACGTGGGCGTGGTGGTCGTCAACAACCACTCGTTCACCGGCGCGATCCCCGAGCTCCCCTGGAGCGGCACCAGGGAGACCGGCTTCGGCATCGCCAACAGCCACCACGCGCTCCTGACCTACTGCCGCCCGCGCGCGGTCGTCGTCGACAAGTCCGGCAGCCCGGAGATGTTCTGGATGCCCTTCGACCGCGACCTGGCCGAGCTGGGCCGGCTGCTCATCGACGCGCAGCTCTTCAAGATCGAGCGCGCCTGGAAGCTGCCGCTGCTCATGCGCCGGCGGGCGAAGACCATCAGGGACTTCTTCGCCCGGTAGCCCGGCCCGCGCCTGGTTCGCGCGGGCAGCCCGTCCTGCTGATCGAGGAGCGCCGAAGCTACCCCAGCGTGTCGTGGATGCGCTCGGCGGCGCGGGTGGCCATCGCCATGATGGTCAGCTGCGGGTTGACGCCCAGCGCGCTGGGGACGGTGCTGCCGTCGACGATGAAGAGCCGACGCACGTCGTGCGCCTGGTGATCGAGGCCCACCACGCTCTTCTTCGGGTCGCGGCCCATCTTGCAGGTGCCCAGCGGGTGGTAGCTGATCACCGACAGGTCGGCCGCCGCCGGGACGTTCTTGCGGAACTTGTCGAGGTCCGCCAGCTCGACCACCGGCGTGGACATGCGCGTGGGGAAGAAGCGCCGCGCGCCCGCGGCGCGCAACAGCTCCATGATGTGCACCATGCCCGAGTGCAGCAGCTCGCGGTCCTTGCGCGTGAACCAGTAGGTGATCGCCGGCCGCCCGGCGACCTCGCCCCAGATGCGCCCGTTGCTGCTGGCGTCGTGGATGAGGATCGCCAGCGAGGCCATGCGCGGGAGCAGCTCCAGCGTCTGCATCAGGTGGTCGCCGCCGACCGGGAACATCGTGGCGGCCACGTTGACGTCCGGCTGCGCCGCGGTGATCAGCTCGCCCTGGCGCAGGAACTGGTCGCAGCCGTAGCCCTGCGGGATGTGGTGGAAGCCCTTGATCTCCTCGTCGAACAGCCCGGAGACGCCGGTGCTGGGGTGCAGGGTCAGGTTCTTGCCCACCTCGCCGCTGCGGTTGCACAGGCCCTGCTTGAGCAGCAGCAGCGGCGTCGGCACCGCCCCGCCGCACAGCACCACCACCCGCGCGCGGACCTTCAGGCGCCGCCCGCCGCCCGCGTCCGCCTCCACGCCCACCGCGCGGCCGCCCTCGACCAGCACCCGGTCGACGTGGGCGCCGGTGAACAGCTGCGCCCCGGAGTTGAGCGCGGCGGGGATGTAGCTCAGGTTCATGCTCCGGCGCGCGTCGCTGGGGCAGCCGAAGTCGCAGAAGCCCGACCCGGTGCAGCCGTTGACGTTGCGGCGGATGGCGAAGTGGCTCCAGCCCAGCGCGTCGCAGCCGCGGGCGATGACGCCGCGGATGGGGCCGACCTCGGGCTGGTTGGCCGGGGCGACCTCGATGTTGCCCTCCACCTTCTCGAACCAGCGGTCCATCGAGAGCGCGGAGAACTCGTCGGTGCCCAGCTGCTCGCACCAGCGGTCGAGGACCCAGGGCGGGGTGCGGAAGCAGGTGGCGCCGTTGACCGCGGTGGAGCCGCCCACCAGCTCGCCGATGAAGATGGGCATCACCGCGTTGCCGAGGGAGGCGGCGCCCCGGTAGAACTTCTGGTGCGCGGCCACCGAGCTGCCGGTGAAGGCGTCGCGCCGGTAGTGCTCGCCCCGCTCCAGGAAGACCACCGCGTGGCCGCGCTCGGCCAGCTCGCGCCCGACGATGGCCCCGCCGGAGCCGGTGCCCACCACCACCACGTCGCACTCCAGGTCGCCCTCGGCCCATTCGGCCGCCTTGTGGATCTGCTCCAGCCAGCGCGGCTGCTCGAGGGTCTTGGGCTGCTCGCGGACCCGGGCGCCCATGCAGCGCTGCACCCGCGGGTCGTCGAAGTGGACCAGCTTGTAGACGAGCGAGAGCACCGACAGCGGGGCGCGCATCGCCTGGCCGGACTGCCAGCCCTTGAGCACGGTCTCGCGGTCGGCAGGGGACAGGTCGCGGAAGCGCTTGCCGGTGCGCGGCAGGGAGAGCAGGTCCATCCCGCGCTGCAGCAGGGCCCAGGGCTTGACCAGCACGGGCGAGAACTCGCGGATCACCTCCTCGGCCCGCTCGACGTCCTGGGCGTCGGCGGCGGGGATGCGGGCGGTTCCGGGGATGAGGGCCTGCGCCAGGGCGGCTGCGACCCGGCGCTCGGTCTCGGACAGGGAGGGGTTCTTGAAGGACATCATTCGGGGGGTGCTCGCTCTTGGACAGGCCGGACTGGGCGGCACCATAGGAAACGTCTGCGTCGAATTCAACAAAGTGCTTCCGCTTCGCGCTTCTGGCGACTATCGTTCGCCCTTTCGTTTTTCGAGACGAGGGTGAGCGCGTGAAGTCCATTCCCGGGTCCACCATCACCGGCCGTGCCCTTTGGGCCGCCGCCCAAGTCCGTGTCGCCCTGTGGGACCGCCTCGCGGCCTCCCCCGACGCGGTCGAACGCATTCAGCGCCAGACGCTGCTCGACTACTGCCAGAAGGCCAAGGACACCGAGTTCGGGCGCGCCAACGGCCTGGGCGAGGTCCGCACGCCGGAGGACTACCGCCGGCGCCTCCCCGTGCGCGCCTACGCCGACTACGAGCCGTACCTGGTGCGCATGCGCCAGGGCGAGCACAGCGTGCTCTGGCCCGGGCTCATCCCCTACTACGGGCAGTCCTCGGGCACCTCGCACACCGCGGCGCTCAACAAGTTCCTGCCCATCAGCCGCGAGCAGATCCGCTGGCAGCAGAAGGCGGGCTTCGACGTGGTGGCCCGCTACCTCGCGTTGACCGGCGACTCCCGGCTCAGCGGCGGGTACCTGCTCGGGCTGTTCCCGCCCGGCGTCGTCAAGCGCGACGGCCCGGTGGGCGTGGCCAGCAACCCCGGCCTGATGCAGCTGCACCTGCCCAAGCTGTCGCAGCTGATGACGCTGCCCGAGCCGGCGGTGCGCGACATCGAGAACTACTCGCAGAAGCTGGACGCCATCGCCAGCGCCTACCTCGACTACGACGTGCGCGGCATCAGCGGCACCACCTGCTGGTTCCCCATCTTCTTCGAGCGGCTGCTCAAGGCCGCCCGCGCCCGCGGCCGCGAGGTGGCGACCGTCAACCAGATCTGGCCGAACCTGCACGCCCTCTTCGGCGGCGGGGTGACGGCCGAGCCGTACCGCGCGGTCATCGCCGAGCGCCTGGGCCACCCCGGCGTGGTGATGGACAACTACAACGCCACCGAGGGCGGCATCTTCGCGGCGACCTGGAGCCTCAACGACGACTCGCTGCTGATGATCCCCGACCGCGGCGTCTACTTCGAGTTCCTGCGCCGCGACCGGCCCGAGGCGGGCCGCGTCGGCCTCTCCGAGGTGGAGCGCGACGTCGACTACTCGGTGGTGCTCACCACCTGCTCCGGCCTGTTCGCCTACGAGATCGGCGACTACGTCCGCTTCACCTCGCTGTTCCCGCACCGCATCCGCTTCTCCGGCCGCAAGAGCGGAGTGCTCTCGCTGACCCAGGAGCTGACCACCCAGGGCGAGATCGAGCGGGCCGTCGGCGCCGCCGCCGCCGGGGCGCACGTGCCCATCGTCGAGTTCGCCGCCGGCCCGGACGTGGGCGTGGGCGGGACGGCCAAGGGCCGCTACACCCTGTTCGTCGAGTTCGAGCGGCCCCCCGCCGACCTCGCCGCCTTCGCGCTGGCGTTCGACCAGAGCCTGCGCGAGCAGAACCGTGTCTACCGCGAGCATCGCGCCAACGACGTGGCGATCCTCGCCCCCGAGGTCGTACCGCTCCCCAGGGGCGCGACCCGGCGCTTCATGGAGGAGCTGGGGCAGACGAGCGTGCAGCAGAAGTTCCCCCGCATCATCGACACGTCCCGAAGCCGCCTGCTGAGGTCGCTGGCGACCCCTTCGGACAAGTGAGAGATACCGTGAGCAATCGACTGGGCATTTGTATCGTTGGCTTGAATGGCGCCGTGGCCACCACGGTCGTTGCCGGCCAGCTTCTGATGAAGAAGAAGCTCACGCCGCACACCGGGATGATCTCCGAGACCCAGGACTTCGAGCGCCTCGGCCTCGCCCCGGTGGACGAGATCGTCTTCGGCGGCTGGGACCTGCTGCCGGGCAGCACCTACGAGTGGGCCCAGCACCACCACGTGCTCAAGCCGCACGTCCTCGACCAGGTCAAGGCCGAGCTGCAGGCCGTCAAGGCCTGGCCGGGCGTGGTCTCCGAGCAGTTCCTGACCGCGATGTCCAAGAAGGACATCAAGAACGTGGTGAGCGCGCCCACCTTCCGCAAGGAGCTGGAGATCCTCCAGGGGCACATCGAGGGCTTCAAGAAGGACCACAAGCTCGACCGCGTGGTCATCGTCAACCTGACCTCCACCGAGAAGTACTGCGAGGTCGCCGACGTCCACCGCACCATCGAGGCCTTCGAGAAGGGCCTGGACGCCAACGACACCCGCATCAGCCCGGCGATGAAGATGCTCTACCTGGCCTGCAAGATGGGCCTCCCCCACGCCAACTTCACCCCCAGCCTCAGCAAGATCCCCGCGCTCGAGAAGCTGTCCGAGCAGTGCGGAATCCCGATCTGCGGCGAGGACGGCAAGACCGGCCAGACCCTGCTCAAGACCGTGCTCGCGCCGATGTTCGTGGTCCGCCAGCTCAAGGTGAACGGCTGGTTCTCCACCAACATCCTGGGCAACAACGACGGCCTGGTGCTCAACGACCCGGCGGCGAACAAGACCAAGGTCACCAGCAAGATGAGCGTGCTCGACAGCGTGCTCGGCTACAAGGTGCCCTACCACCAGGTGCACATCCACTACTACGAGCCCCGCGGCGACGACAAGGAAGCCTGGGACAACATCGACATCGAGGGCTTCGCCGGCGAGAAGATGCAGCTGAAGATGAACTTCCTCTGCAAGGACTCCATCCTCGCCGCGCCGCTGGTCATCGACATGGCGCGCCTGCTCGACTACGCCAAGAGCAAGGGCGAGAAGGGCATCCAGCGCCAGATGTCGGTGTTCTTCAAGAGCCCCTACCACACCGAGGGCGAGACCCCGGTCCACGACCTGTTCCGCCAGTACAACCTGCTGGAGAACTGGTCGAACAAGCACGCGGGCAAGGCGTAGCGCGTCCGTCGGGTCTCAGGTCACAAGTCCATGGGAGGAGCGCGGCCCGCTTTCGGGGTCGCGCTCTTTCCACGAAACGAGGTGTGTCGTCATGAGCGAGCTCGCGTTCTTCGGGGGGAAGCCGGCAGTGCGCGCCGAGGACCACGTGCGCTGGCCGGTGCTCGGCCAGGAGGAGCGCGAGGCGGTGCTTCGCGTCCTCGACCGCGGCGTCCTCTCGGGCCCGTTCGCGCCGGAGGTCCGGGCGCTGGAGGCCGAGTGGGCGAAGTACCTGGGCTCCAAGTGGTGCCTGGCCACCAACAGCGGCACCGCGGCCATCCACATGGCCATGGCCGCCGCGGGCGTCGGTCCGGGCGACGAGGTCATCGTCCCGGCCTTCACCTTCGTGGCCACCGCGCTGGCCGTGCTGCACCAGGGCGCGGTGCCGGTCTTCGTCGACGTCGAGGAGAAGACCTTCGGCATGGACCCGCGAAGGCTCGAGGCGGCCATCGGCCCGAAGACCAAGGCGGTCATGCCGGTGCACCTGCACGGCACGCCCTGCGACATCGACGCCATCGCCGCCCTCTGCCAGAAGCACCGGCTGGTCCTCATCGAGGACGCCGCCCAGGCGCACGGCAGCACCCACCGCGGCCGCAAGGTGGGCACCTTCGGCTCCATCGGCTGCTTCAGCGTCCAGTCCTCCAAGAGCCTGGCCGCCGGCGAAGGCGGCCTGCTGGTCACCGACGACGAGGCGCTGTGGGAGAAGGCCAACCGCACGCGCATGTTCGGCGAGAACGTGAAGGCGGGCGACGAGTCCGGCTACCGCATCGAGCGGGCGCTGGACGGCAACCGCGCCTACGACTCGCTCGGCATGGGCTGGATGTACCGGACCACGGAGCTGTCCTCCGCGGTCTGCCGCGCCCAGCTGACCAAGCTCGACCGCTTCAACGCCCAGGCGCAGAAGAACGCCGAGATCCTCTCCCGGCACCTTTCGGAGCTGCCCGGGGTCACGCCCCCCGCGCCGCGGCCGGGCGACACCAGCTGCTACCACAAGTACCGGGTCGTCCTGGACGCCAAGAAGGCGGGCGTGGACGCGCCGCCCAAGGTGGTGCGCGACGCGCTGCGCGCCGCCCTCTGCGCCGAGGGCCTGGAGGCCGTGCTCTGGCAGACCCAGCCCGTCCCCGGCCAGGGCCTGTTCAAGAACAAGGCGGGCTTCGGCGGCCGCGCGTTCCCGTTCGACCAGTCGCCGGGCGTGCGCTACGACCTCGACCAGTTCGCGACGACCACCCGGTTGCTCGACTCGTCGATCGTGCTCTTCTCGCACACCTGCCCCATCGCGCCGCAGCCGGCGCACCTGGTCGAGGCCTACGCCGAGACCTTCGCCCGCGTCTGGAAGCGGCTCGGCGACGTGGTCGCCAAGGCCAAGTCCTAGCGGACCCCACCTACCCCGGTATCCCGAAGCGGGCATTGCACGACCGGTGCGATGCCCGCTTCCCCTTTAGGTTCTGGAGCGCCCCATGACCTCGCGTCCCGCCCATCTCCTGGACAGCGCCCTCGCGGCGGCCCGCGCCGCCGGGGCCATCCAGCTCGCCCGCCGGCAGGCCGGCTTCAAGGTCGAGGACAAGGGCGCCGCGGACATCGTCACCGAGGTCGACGGCGAGTGCGAGCGCGCCGTCGCCGACCTCGTCGCCGCGCGGCACCCGGGCCACGCGGTGCTGGGCGAGGAAGGCACCGACTCGAAGGGCGGCTCCTCGCCCTACCTGTGGATCGTCGACCCGCTGGACGGGACCAAGAACTACGCCCACGGGTACGCGCGCTCCTGCGTCTCCATCGCCGTCGCCGAGAGCGGGCAGGTCGTCGTCGGCGTCATCTACAACCCGGCCACCGACGAGCTGTTCGCGGCCGAGGCAGGCCGGGGCGCGACGCTCAACGGCAAGCCCGTCCACGTCTCGTCGACCGGGCGCATCTCCCGTGCCCTGGTCGCCAGCGCCCTCGCCTACGACCCGACTCCGGGCGTCCGCCGCGCCGACCGCGACCACCTCGAGCGGCTGGCGCGGGTCCTCGCCGTGGCCGAGGCCGTCCGCTCCGACGGCTGCTGCGCGCTCGACCTGTGCGACGTGGCGCGTGGCCGCTTCGACGCCTACTTCGAGCACGGCCTGAAGAGCTGGGACACCGCCGCGGGAACGCTCATCGTCCGCGAGGCGGGCGGGACCGTCACCACCTATGGCGGCGAAGCGCACGACCCGAGCTCGCTCGACATGGTGGCGTCCAACGGGTGCTTCCACGCCGAGCTGGTGAAGCTGATGGCCCCCTGAGGGCAGGGCGCGGGCCCGGTGGGATGGGCTCTGCCCGTCCCGCTGTTCCAGTCGCTGCGACGCGGGTTTCTCGCCGGCCGGGCACGAGGCCCGCCGGGCGTGTCGCGCCCTGCCCCCGACATGACCTCTCTTCCCGTCGCCGCCGTCCCCCCGAAGCGTCCCCTCATGCGCGGCCCCGCCAGGCTGTACCGCCGCTACGTCGCCGCGGTCTGCCGGCGGCCGAGGCTGGCCGCGCTGCTGCTGGCCTTGTTCTGCCTGCCGGCGCTGGGGCTCAGCGCGGCCTACTTCTCCGACGTGCGCGCCGGGCTGCAGGAGCTCTTGCCCGCCTCCTCGCCGAACGTGGCCGCGCTCCAGCAGCTCCACGCGCGGCTGGGCGGCCAGGCGAACCTGAGCGTCCTCGTCCAGTCCGAAGACCCGGCGGCCAACCGCCGCTTCGTCGACGAGCTGGCGGGGAGGCTGCGTGCGCTCGACCTGCCGGAGGCCAAGTCCATCCAGTCCACGGTGATGCCCGAGCGGCTGTGGGCCGAGAAGCGCGCGCCGCTCCTGCTCCCGCGGGCCGAGTTCGACCGGGCGATGGACGAGATCGACCAAGCCATCGCCGAGGCCAAGGTCCAGGCGAGCCCGTTCGCGCTCGGGCTCGAGGACGACGCGCCGGCGGCGGGCCAGGGCGCGGCCTCCCGGCTGCAGGCGCGCCTCCAGGCGGGCCTCCAGCAGCACGATCGCTTCCCGCGCGGCTTCATGGAGACGCCCGACGGGCGCACCGCGGTGCTCGTCGTCAAGCTGCAGGGCTCCGAGGTGGACGTCGAGCCGGCGTCCCGGCTGCTCGCCTCCGTGCAGCGCGAGGTGGAGGCGCTGCGCCCGCGCTACCCGCAGCGGATGACCGTCGCCTACAACGGCGAGGCGCCCAACCTGGTCGAGGAGCACGCGGCGATCCTGTCCGACCTGTCGCTCTCGACGCTCTTGGTCTTCGTCCTGGTGACCGCGCTCATCGCGGCCTACTTCCGCTCCTGGCGTGCCGTCTTGGCGATCGGCGTGGGCCTGCTGCCCGGGCTCTTCGCGACCTTCGCCGTCGGCCGGCTGCTGGCGGGCACCCTCAACTCCAACACCGCGTTCCTGGGCTCGATCATCGCGGGCAACGGCATCAACTACCCGCTCATCCTCCTGGCCTACTTCCGGGCGGCCGAGGCGCGCCTGCCGCTGCCGGAGGCCATCGTCGCCGCGGCGCGCCGGGCGCTGCCGGGCACCCTGGGCGCGGCGGCCACCGCGTCGGCGGCCTACGGCGGGCTCGCCTCGTCCTCCTTCAAGGGCTTCTCGCAGTTCGGCTGGCTCGGCGGCGTGGGGATGATCTGCACCTGGGCGGTCACCTTCCTGGCCATGCCGGTGGCCATCGCCCTGCTGCGCCCGCCGCGACTGGCGGAGAAGACCACCGGCGCCCAGAAGCTCCTCGAGCGCTACTTCGCGCGGCCGCACATCCCCCGGGCCGTGGCGGCGGCCCTGCTCGGCGTGATGCTCACGGGCGCGGCCTTCGGCGCGGTGCGCGCCGCTCGCGGCGGCCTGTACGAGTGGGACCTGCGCGCCCTGCGCAACACCGACTCGCTCAAGAAGGGCAGCGCGTCGTGGGACCCCAAGATGAACGAGATCTTCGGCGTCTGGCTCAACCCCATCGTCGCCATGGCTCCCAGCGGAGCGCAGCGCGAGGAGGTCGCCGCGGGGCTGAAGCAGGCGCTCGTCGCCGGGCCCGAGCCCCTCGCGGAGCGGGTCCAGACCATCTCCGACTTCGTGCCGCCCCTCGCCGATCAGCGGCAGCGCCTGGAGCGCGTCGCCCGCTTGGGCGCCCAGGTCGAGAAGCTGCGCGAGCTCGCTCCCGAGAAGCTGCCCGAGGACGCCTGGCGCCGCCTGGACCTGTGGACCGCGCCCGCGCAGCTCGAGCCCATCACCGTGGCCGAGGTCCCGCGCAACCTGCTCGAGGGCCTCTCCGAGGTCAGCGGCCGCACCGATGCCGCCGTGCTGCTCTTCCCGTCCCTGAAGGCGGACTTCGACGACGGTCGCAACGTGCTGCACTTCGCCGACCGCCTGGCGAAGGCCAAGCTCCCCGAGGGCACGGTCATCGGCGGCGGCTTCTTGTTCATGGCGGAGATCATTCGCCGCGTCCGCGACGAGGCGCCGATCGTGGTGCTCACCGTCTCGGTGCTGGTGGCGCTGCTGCTCGTCCCGCTCTTCTGGCGAAAGCCGTCGCGGGTGCCGGTGACGGTGCTGACCGTGGGCGCGGTGGCGCTCGCCTCCCAGGCGCTGATGGTGGCCCTGGGGGTGCGCGTCAACATGCTCAACTTCGCCGCCGTGCCCATCACCATCGGCGTCGGCGCCGACTACGTGGTGAACCTCTACGGGGCCATGGACGCGCTGGGCTCGGACGCCCGGAAGGCCTGCTCGCGCATGGGCGGGGCCATCCTGCTCTGCTCGCTGACCACCGTCGTCGGCTACCTGTCGCTGGTGGTGGCCCAGTCCGGTGCGCTGCGCAGCTTCGGCTGGGCCGCGGTGCTGGGAGAGGTCCTGGCGGTGGTCACGGTTTTGGGGGTGCTCCCCGCGTTGCTGCCCAGGAAGAAGGGGGCGCTCCAGCCCACCGAGCACGCCCCACAGGGGATGGTGACCGAGCCTGGAGAACCCGGCGAAGCGGCAGCCTAACCCTTTGGCGTTGCTCGGATTCTCGACGGGCGGGCGCGGCGGCCGCGAGGGGCTTTCGGGGTTCGCCGCACCGCCCCATGAAGCCGGCTGTGCCACCCGGCGTCGAAGCGCCAGGTTGATTGCCCTGCCCACATCGAGCGTGGTAGGTCCGAGCCGTGAACCAGGTCCGCACCCGAGAACGACGCTACCCTGCCCTGCGCACCGCAGCGCTGGCGGGAATCGCTCTGGTGCTATGCGGCGCGGAGGCAGCGGTGTCCGATCCCAAGTTCGGCCCTAGCGACATCCAGACCCTCTTCTTCATCAACAAGAGCGACGACAAGAACCGGGTGGACTACGGCCTGCGGCTCGACGCCAACTGCCAGCCGGTGGGCGACGACCCGGTCTTCCCCTACTGGCGCGAGTTCGAGAACGCGCCGCCGGAGAAGACGCACTCGCTCAAGTTCTTCGAGTACGCGGGGTACGGCGTCGTCGGGGTCAGGACCGCCAAGACCGAGACCGGCGCGGACATCACGCTCAAGCTCAAGCCGCTCGCCCGCGAGCTGGTCGTCTCCACTGGGAAGGGCCCCGACGGCAAGTGCAAGGCGGTGGTGCGCACCATCATCGCCAACGTGCAGGGCGCCGAGCTGAAGAGCGCGTACATCAAGCTCAAGTTTGGCTGGACCGTCGACTACGTGGACATCTTCGGCAAGCACCCGGTCACCGGGGCGGATTTGACGGAGCGGCTGAAGCAGTAGGCCCGCCCCCTTACCCCTCCCGGGGCTGCCTGCTTGCGGGCTCTGCCTCGAGTCACCCTATTCGCGTCCCCGCGCTCTTCTCTCGATCGGCGAGGGAGGGGCGATCCCGTCTGCTTGCCGCGGGCTCCTCGGAACGCGGCAGAGTCTTCCTGAAAGATCCCCGCCGGGGCGTTCTTCGGCGATCGCCGCAGGCGACCAGGGATCGCCCCTCCCTCGCCGATCGGGCCACCCGGCTTTGCAGGTTTGGGGGCGCAATCGAGGCAGAGCCTTTGAAGCAGGCAACCTTGGGAGGGGTAAGGGGGCGGGGCCCAAGACGAAGCCGGCGGCGATCTCTCGATCGCACGCCGGCTTCGAATTTCAGGCGGGTGTCCGCAGCGCTACGCGTTCACCTCGGACTTGCGGCGCGGGGCCTTCTCGCCCTTCTCGCCCTTTTCCGGCTTCTCGGCGGTCTTCTCGGGCGTCTTCTCGCCGTTGCCCTTGGTCTCCGCGGCCGGCTTCTGGGCGCCGCCGCAGCGGGGAGCCGCGTTCAGGAAGCAGCCGTAGCGCAGGCGCTCGTCGAGGCGGCAGGACCACACCATCTCGCCGTTGTGCACGGTCATGTCCGGGCAGCCGTCGCACATGTTGGCCTCGCCGTCGGCCATGAAGTCGATCGGCTGGATGATGGCGATGGACTGGAAGTACTGCTTCTTGAGCGCCTTCATCGGGTTGGTGATGAGGCTCTTGGCCCAGCCCATGGCGGCCTGGCGCAGGCTGGGGTCCACCAGCGCGCCGCCGGCCATCAGCGAGCGGCCCATCTTCAGCGAGGACGGGTCGGAGTACGCCACGTACTTGCCGAAGAACAGGTGGTGGCTGGTCTGCATCAGCTCCATGAACTTGGGGCCGACGTAGCCGGAGATGGTCTCCTTGTCGCCGACGCGGCCGGTCACCAGCCACTTGAAGCTCTGCGGGTCCTTGGTGCCGCCCAGGTAGGCGCAGGGCTCGAAGGCCGGGTCGGTCTCGCGGATCTTGGCGACGAGGTCCTGCGCGGTCAGCGGCTTGGGGAGCTTGCTCTCGTCGTAGTACACCAGCTCCTTCGGGTCGACCGCCTTGCCCTGGGCGAAGTAGTCGAAGTCGGTGGTGCGGCTGGTGCGGAAGAGGATGAGCACCATGGAGTTGACGATGTCCATGTGCTCCTTGGCCCACTTCAGCATCCCGGGGATCTGCTCCATCGTGTGCGGGTAGACGGTGGAGTTGAAGGCCACCGACATGCCGCCGGCGTCCGCCACCATCTGCGCGTACTTCAGGCGCAGCTCGCACAGCTCGATCTCGCTCTTGCCGGTCCAGCCGCCGGGGCGGTGCTGGCCGGAGTCGATGTGGAAGGTGAAGCCGAAGACGCCCGCCTTCTTCAGGTCGCGGACCATCTCCGGGGTCAGCGCCAGGGCGTTGGTGTTGATGATCGGCTTGAGGCCGTACTCCTGCTTGATGACGCGGACGATCTCGACGATGTCGTCGTGCACCAGCGGGTCACCGCCGGTGATGGACACCGAGTCGAAGCGGCGGTTCTTGGTGAAGACCTCCAGGTCCGCGCGGATCTGGTCGACGGACTTGTCGAACTTCTTCTCGTTCCGCGAGTAGCAGCCCTCGCAGTACAGGTTGCAGCGCTTGGTCGGCTCCAACCACACCAGCACGTTGTCGTTGAGGGACCAAGGGAGTCGGTAGTAGCGGCTGGGGTCAAGCGTGGACATGCGTGTTCTCTCCATCCAGGGTTAAGCGAAGCCCGGCACCATAGCCGAAAACCAAACGTTCGGCACCTCCCCCGGTGGGCTCCCTGGCTCAAAGGGCTTCCCCGGCCCCCCTCCAAAGGCTAGAAAGTCCCTTTCCGTCCGAGAGGTTGCGATGTCTTCCATCGTCGCTGTCCGAAACGTCGTCAAAGAGTACCGGCTGGGCAAGGTGGTCGTCCCCGCCCTGCGGGACGTGAGCCTCGACGTCCCGGCCGGCGAGTTTCTGTCCATTGCCGGACCGTCGGGCAGCGGCAAGACCACCCTGCTCAACCTGGTGGGCTGCGTGGACACGCCCACCGCGGGGACGGTGGAGGTCGCGGGCAGGAACACCCTGAGCCTCTCCGAGCGCGAGCTGACCGACCTGCGCCTGCACCACCTGGGGTTCATCTTCCAGAGCTTCAACCTGGTGAACGTGCTGACGGTCTTCCAGAACGTCGAGTTCCCGCTGCTGTTGCAGGGCAAGACCACCTCCGCCGAGCGCAGCTCGCGGGTGCACGAGCTGCTCGACCAGGTGGGCCTGAAGGACTACGCCGCCCACCGGCCCAACGAGCTCTCCGGCGGCCAGCGCCAGCGCGTGGCGGTGGCCCGGGCCCTGGTCACCCGCCCGCAGATCGTGCTGGCCGACGAGCCCACCGCGAACCTCGACTCGCAGACCGGCTCCAACATCATCGACCTGATGCGGGAGATGAACCGCAAGCAGGGCACCACCTTCATCTTCTCGACCCACGACGCCAAGGTCATGGCCCACGCCAGCGCCGTGGTGAAGCTTGCGGACGGCAAGATCGTCGAAAAGACCTCGGGGGCCGGCGACGGCGCGGCGCCGGCTCCGGCCTCCGCCACGGCGGGAGCACACTGATGCGCGGGCGCCTCGAGATGCTGGGGATCATCGTCCAGATCGCCCTGCGCAACCTGTTCGCCAGCCGCCTGAAGACGGTCATCGTCGGCGGCATCATCGCCTCGCTCTCGGCGCTGGTGGTGCTGGGCACCTCCCTGCTCTTCTCCATCGTCGACGGGATGAGCCAGTCGATCGTCGGCAGCATCGCCGGCGACCTGCACGTCACCAACTCGGAGTCCAAGGACGACGTCGCGCTCTACGGCGGCATGATGGGCGAGCCCGACCTGCGGCCGATGGAGGACTTCTCCAAGGTCAAGAAGACGCTGCTCTCCGTCCCCAACGTCAAGACGGTCGTCCCCATGGGCGTCGCCCAGGCGATGCCCTCCAGCGGCAACGCGCTCGACCTGGCGCTCGAGCGGCTGCGCGGCGCGGTGAAGAAGCGCGTGGCCGGCGAGGCGTCGGCGTCCGAGGCCGAGGCCGAGGCCGAGTACGCCTCGCTCAAGGACCACGTGCGCCAGAACATCGGGCTGCTGCAGAAGGACATGTCCAGCCTGACCGTGATGGTCGACGAGAAGACCCTCGACCCGGGGATGCTCGAGGACCTGAACCTGGCGGCCCGGGACGCGTTCTGGGCGGGCTTCGACCGGGACCCGCTCGCGTCCCTGGAGTTCCTCGAGAACAAGATCGCCCCGCTCTCGGTGGACGGCGACTTCATCTTCGTGCGCTACGTCGCCACCGACCTGGACGCCTACCAGCAGGCCTTCGCGCGCATGCAGATCCTCGAGGGGCAGATGGTGCCCAAGGGCCAGCGCGGCATCCTCTTCCCCAAGCTCTATTACGAGGAGTGGGTGAAGCTGAAGACGGCGCTGCGCCTGGACAAGATCAAGGAGGCGCGCGACGTCAACCAGCGCCGCATCGCCGACGACGTGGAGCTGCGGCGCTTCGTGAAGGAGAACGTGCGCCAGGTCCGGGAGATCGTCGTCCAGCTCGACTCCCTCAAGACGAAGGAGCTGGTCTCGCGGCTGCAGAGGGGCCTGGACTCCGGGGAGACCGACGTCAGCAAGCTGCTCGAGAAGCTGCTGGAGACCACCGACGAGAACTTCGACGCGCGCTACGCCCTCTACTACGCGCAGGTGGCGCCGCTGGTGAAGCTCTACGTGATGGGCCCCGGCGACACCATCACCATCAAGGCCTTCTCCAAGTCCGGCTACCTCAAGTCGGTGAACGTGAAGCTGTACGGCATCTACGCGTTCAAGGGCCTGGAGAAGTCGGGCTTCGCGGGGATGGTGAGCCTGCTGGACCTGATGACCTTCCGCGACCTCTACGGCTACCTGGGCGCGGACCAGGTCGCCGAGATCAAGCAGCTCAAGGAGGCGGCGGGCTCGAAGGCCGTCGACCGCGACCGCGCCGAGGCCGAGCTGTTCGGGGGCGGCGGGGAGCTGGTGGCCGAGGTCAAACCGGCCGTCTTCGAGGACCCCGCGGCGGCGCTGGGGTCCATCGCCCGCCAGGACAACGAGAAGCGCGTCTACACCAAGGAGGAGATCGAGCAGGGCGTGGCGATCAGCGCCGCCATCCAGCTGCACGACCCGTCCCGGGCCGACCAGACCATGCTCGACATCCAGCGGGCGGCGCAGCGCGACGGCCTGAAGCTCAAGGTGGTCGGCTGGAAGAAGGCCGCCGGCATGGTGGGCCAGCTCGTCACCATGCTGGCCGTCTCGGTGGCGGTCATCCTGGGAATCATCTTCGTCATCGCCGTCATCATCATCGCCAACGCGATGGTCATGGCCACCCTGCAGCGCGTGAAGGAGGTGGGCACCGTCCGCGCCATCGGCGGGCAGCGCCGCTTCGTGCTGGGCATGGTGGCGGTGGAGACCCTGGCCATCGGCCTGTTCTTCGGCCTCATCGGCGCCGTCGTCGGGGCCCTCCTGGTGGAGCTCCTCGGGGTGGTCGGCATCCCCGCCTACTCGCAGGAGATGCAGTTCGTCTTCTCCGGCCCGCGGCTCTTCCCCTCGCTCTCCGGCATCGCGCTGCTGGTGGCGCTGGCCACCGTGCTCGTCGTCAGCTTCCTGTCCTGCCTGTACCCCGCCTTCATCGCCACCCGCATCACGCCGCTCGAGGCGATGCAGTCCGAGGACTAGCCCCCCATGGCCCTCATCGACTTCCAGATCGCCGGGCGCAACCTGGCGCAGCACCGAAAGCGGACCCTCCTGCTGGGCGGCGCCACCGCGCTGGTCACCATGATGATGGTGCAGCTGATGGCGCTGACCGACGGCATCCAGGAGACCATCCTCCACGCCGGCTCGACGCTGATGACCGGCCACGTCAACGTCGGCGGCTTCTACAAGGTCACCGCCGGCTCCGCCGCGCCGCTGGTCCTCGACGCCGACAAGGTGCTGGCCGCGGTCCGGCCGGACGTCCCCGAGCTCGACCTGGCCATCGGCCGCGGGCGCGGCTACGCCACCGCGGTGGCCCCCACCGGCTCGATGGACCTGGTGCTGGGCGGCCTCGACTTCGAGAAGGACCGGCGCTTCAGCGACGTGGTGGCCGTCGCCGAGGGCTCGCTCGCCGAGCTGTCCAAGCCCAACACCATCCTGGTCTTCCAGACCGAGGCCAAGCGGCTGGGGGTCAAGGTGGGCGACACGCTCACGCTCTCGGCGCCCACCTTCAAGGGCATGGCCAACACCGCCGACGTCCGCGTGGCCGCCATCGCCAAGGACATGGGGGCGATGAGCTTCTTCAACGCCTACATCTCGTTCCCCACCCTGGCCACCCTCTACCAGCTGCGGCCGGGCTCCACCGGCGCCCTGCACCTGTACCTGAAGGACCCCTACGACGCGCCGGCGGTGGCCGAGCGCCTGCGCAAGAGCCTCGCCGCCAAGGGCTACCGGGTCATGGAAGCCGACGGGATGCCCTACTACGTCAAGCTCTACACCAAGGTCGGCAAGGAGGACTGGACCGGCCAGAAGCTGGACATCACCACCTGGGCCGACGAGATGAGCTTCATGAACCAGGCGCTGCTGATGATCAAGGGCCTGAACTTCATGATGCTGGTCGTCCTCATCCTCATCGTCGGCGCCGGCGTGATGAGCACCATGTGGATCGCCATCCGCGAGCGCACCCGGGAGATCGGCACCTTGCGCGCCATCGGCATGCACCGCCGCCGGGTGATGGGGATGTTCCTGGTCGAGGCGCTGCTGCTCGGCCTGCTGGGCACCTCGGTGGGCGCGGCGGTGGGCGCGGGGACCTCACTCGCCATCAACGCCCTGGGCATCCCCACCCCCGAGGCCATCCAGGCCATCCTCATGGCCGACAAGGTCGTGTTCGCCCCGCACCTCTCCAGCGCGCTGGCCTCCATCGCCGGGATCACCCTGTGGACGACCCTGGTGGCGCTGATCCCCGCCTTCTTCGCGGCCCGGCTCGAGCCGGTGACCGCCATGCACCACATCGGGTGACCGCCATGCGCCTCTCCACGTCCCTCGCCCTCGTCGCCGCCGTCGCCGCCGCGCTCGCCCTCCTGGCCGCGGCGCCGGCCGCCGCCGCGCCGCTGACCGCGGAGCAGTCGGTGGAGCTGCTCAAGACCATCGACCGCAACCAGAAGAACACCGGCGACTACAAGGCGCTCGCGTACATCGAGCAGAAGGAGCGGGACAAGGCCGACGTGGTCTACGAAGCGGTGATCTACCGCCGCGACGTGGACCAGAAGCTGATGATCCTCTTCCTCAAGCCCAAGACCGAGGCCGGCAAGGGCTACCTGCGCATCGACAAGAACCTGTGGATGTACGACCCGTCGGTGGGCAAGTGGGAGCGGCGCACCGAGCGCGAGGCGATCGGCGGCACCGGCTCGCGGCGGCGCGACTTCGACGAGTCGCGGCTGGCCGAGGAGTACCGCCCCGAGTACGTGGCCGAGGAGAAGCTGGGCGCCTACGAGGTGCACCACCTCAAGCTCACGGCCAAGGAGGGGGTGGACGTCGCCTACCCGGTGGTGCAGCTGTGGGTCGACAAGGCCACCAACAACGTCCTCAAGTCGCAGGACTACGCGCTCTCCGGTCGGCTGATGCGCACCAACTACACGCCCAAGTGGCAGAAGGTCTACTCGGAGTCGAAGAAGGCCGACACCTTCTTCCCGGCGGAGATGCGCTTCTACGACGAGGTGGACAAGGCCAACTCCACGCTGGTGAAGCTCACCGCGGTCGACCTGCGCCCCCTGGACGCGAACCTGTTCACCAAGGCCTGGCTGGAGAGCAAGAGCCGATGACGAGGAGAAAGGCCGGCACCGCGGCGCTCGGCCTCCTCGCCGCCCTCGCCGCCCTCGCTTTCCTGCCCGCCTCCGCCCTCGCTGCCGAGGAGCGGCCGAGCGAGGACGCGATGTTCGGCGCGCCCGCCGAGGCTGCAGCGCCCGCCGCCAAGGCGGACGAAGCGGCAGCAGCGAAGAAGCCCGAGGCCCAGCCGGCCAAGGCGAAGCTGGACGAGAACGGCCGCGTCACCGAGGACTCCATGTTCGGCGACGGCCCGCCCCCGCCGCTGACGACCCCCGACGCCTCCAAGGAGATCGTCCCCGAGGACCCCCTCCGGATCGGCGGGCAGTTCTACACGCGGGCGTACACGACGATGAGCGCCGAGTCGGACCCGGAGCGGTGGGGCTTCTCGGTGCCCACGCTGCTCGACGGCTACATGGACGCACGGCCCAACGACCGGGTGCGCGGCTTCATGCTGGCGCGCCTGGCCTACGACCCGATGGTGCCGGACACCACCGGCACCTCGACCGCCACCGCGCCCTTCGGGAGCGCCCAGCGGCTCTCCCTCTCGCTCGACCAGCTCTGGCTGCGCTTCGACGTGGCGCGCGCGGTCTACGTCACCGTCGGGCGCCAGCACGTCAAGTGGGGGCCGTCGCACTTCTGGAACCCCACGGACTTCCTGCACAACGTGCGGCGCGACCCGCTCGATCCCTTCGACGCCCGCGTCGGCTCCACGCTGCTCAAGGTGCACATCCCCTGGGAGAAGCTGGGCTGGAACCTGTACGCCGTGGGCCTGTTCGAGGACGCCATCGTCAACGGCACCTTGAGCAACATCGGCGGCGGGCTGCGGGCCGAGGTCGTGCTCGGGCCCGCGGAGATCGGCGCCGAGGCGATCTTCCAGAGCGGGCACCGGCCGCGCCTGGGGGCCGACGTCAGCACCGGCCTCGGTCCCATCGACCTCTACGCCGAGGCCTCGCTGCGCAAGGGCTGGGAGCAGCCGCTCTTCCGCTTCGCCCAAGGGACGGACCCGGCGATGGGCCGGGTGCTGGAGCGCTACCGCGAGAACGACTACACGGTGCAGGCCTCCGGCGGCCTGAGCTGGTCGCTCAGCTACATGGACATCAACGTCCTCACCTTCGGCGCCGAGTACTTCTTCAACTCCGTCGGCTGCGAGGACAAGACCCTCTACCCGTACCTCCTGGCCGCCAACGCCTTCACGCCGTACTACGCCGGCCGCCACTACCTGGGCCTCTACGGGATGCTCAGCACCCCGGCCAGCTACCACAACCTGAACGTCGTCCTCTCGAACGTCGGCAACCTCTCGGACCGCTCGTTCGTGGCCCGGCTCGACGTGTCGGTCATCGTCCTGACGCACCTGCGCGTCGAGGCGTACACGGCCTGGCACTACGGCCACCAAGGCGGCGAGTTCCGCTTCGGGCTGGACGCGCCGGCCACGCCCGCGGTCGACCTCGCCACGCCGCTGGCCGAGTTCGGGCTGGGGCTGCGCGTGAACATCTAAGGGCGGCGCTCCCCTCCAGCGCCCCCGGCCAGGCCCTGGCTGACGACCCGGCCTCCGGGCCCTGGAGGCGTCGAGGATTCCTCCCGGCCCGCCTTTCGGGCTTCCTCGCGCGGGTCTCTTGCCGCCGACCAAACCCCGGCCCAGCTTTTCCCCGTTCGCCTGGAGCATGAGCAAGCGGGCGGTCGGGTGGTCCTTCCGCACGGGGCGAACTCCACGGGTGTCTGGGAGGCGGGACAGATGAAGCAGATCTCGAAGCTGTGGGCGGACGACAGCGGTGCGACGGCGGTCGAGTACGGCCTGATGGTCGCGGCGATCGCGGCAGTCATCATCGCCACCGTCTTCGCCATCGGCCGGAAGGTGGAGGCCGGGTTCGTCACCGTGGAGACCAACCTGCCGTAGGGAAGCGCCGGCGGACTCCTTTCAAACCTTGCCCGTCACCGTGATTCCCTCGTCGAACTTCGTCGTCGACCTGGTCGGAGCGGTGCTGACCGCCGCGCTCGTCGTGGCGGTCGCGGTGACGGGCCTGTTGCTGCAATAGGGCGCCGGAGCGCGACACTCGTCGGCTCCGGCTGCTCGTCTTCATCGTCACGGTTGGCCGCTCCGCCTGGCCCGGCTGTTCCAAGGCACGGCGGATCGTCTCTGCGGGCTCCCTCGACCAGCGGTTGTCGTCGCGCCCTGCTCGCGCGCCCGAGTGGCCGTGCCGCTCGCCGAGCTGCGGGCGCCCTCCCCCCATATTCGGTTCGAGTCAGCCGGGCCGGCGAGCTCCCGCTCGCTGCGGCCCCGAGGCCAGCCTCGCGCTTGGAACACGCCAGGCGTTCCTCGGACACGCGGTCCGCGGGGACCGAAGCCTGCGGCCTGTCGAGGAAATCTCGTGGCAGGCCCGAGCCATCCGCCTCCGGGCCTCCTCACGTGGGTGCCTTGCCGATGCCCCAACCACGGCGCACGTTTCGCCGGTCGCCTGGGGGACAGGCAGGCGGGAGGACCGCAAGTCCTTCCGCGCGAGTGGGCGGTCGGGAGGTGGGGGCACATGAAGCAGCTTTCCGTGCTGTGGGCGGACGAGAGCGGTGCGACGGCGGTCGAGTACGGCCTGATGGTCGCCGGCATCGCGGCGGTCATCATCACCATCGTCTTCGCCCTCGGCAGGAAGGTCGAAGGCGAGTTCACCTCCTTCGACACCGCCATGCCGTGAGGCGGGCTGTTCCACCGCCAGGACTTCCGCCATGTCCTCCTCCTCGAACGTCGTCTTCGCCCTGCTCGGAGCGCTGCTGGCCGCGGCGGTCGTCACGGACCTCGCCGCGAGGCGGATCCCCAACGGGCTGGTGGTGGCGGTGGCGGCGACGGGCCTCTTCCTGGAATGGATTGCCCGCGGGCTCGCCGGCGTCGGCTCCGGGCTGCTCGCATTCCTCATCACGGGGCTCCTCCTTTGGGGACCCTGGGCGGCCGGCCGGCTCGGCGGCGGGGACATGAAGCTCGCCGCGGCGACCGCCATCGCCCTGGGCCACGCCCGCCTGCCGATCTTCCTGTTGGGGGCGGCGCTGGCGGGCGGCTTCGTCGCCGTCGGCTGCTACCTCGCCTCTTCGCGCACCTCGCGGACGGAGGTCCGCGCCAACCTCACCCAGCTCGCCCTGGCGGGCTCTCTCCCCAGCCCGTCGGCGGCGTCCAAGGCCCGGTCCAGCGTCCCGTATGCCATCGCCATCGCCGCCGGGGCCGTGGCGGCTCTGCGGTGGGGGGCCTAGCGATGCCGCGCTTCCGCCGACTCACCCGAAGCCGCGGCGCCTCCGCCCTGGAGTTCGCGCTGGTGTTGCCGCTGCTCCTGCTTCTCGTGATGGGCATCCTCGACTGGGGCTACTACTTCTTCGCCGAGCAGATCGTCGTCAACGCCGCTCGCGAGGGCGCCCGCGCGGGGAGCCTGGCGACGCTCGACTCCGCGCTCGCCCAGGCCGAGGCCACGAGCGTGGCCTCCGAATACCTGACCCGCGCCGGCCTGGACGCCACGCGCGCGGTCGTCGCCACCACCGTCGGCGCCGACTCCGTGGCCGTGGCGATCACCTTCCCCACCGGGTCGCTCACCGGCCTGAGCACCGTCATCGTCCCCTCGGCCGCGCGCGCCACCGCCGAGATGCGCCGCTGAACCCTTTCGCTAGCAGAGGAAACGCGCCATGGCCGAACCGCTCGACCGCCTCACCGCGGCGCCCCGCAAGCCGCCGCGCCCCCACGGCTCGGGGCTGCGGGCGGTCGCCTTCCTGGCCATGGCGCTGGTGGCCGCCCTCGGCGCGGGCCTGCTCTTCAGCCGCTACCTCGATCGCCGCGGCGCCACGGGCGTGCCCACCGTCCGGGTGGTGGTCGCCGCCGCCGACCTGCCCGTCGCCACCACCCTGCGGCCCGACCTGCTGGCGGCGGTGGAGTGGCCCAAGGCCTACGCCCCCCAGGGTGCCGCGCGCGAGCCCGCCGCACTCTCCGGCAAGGTCACCACCGCGCCCATCGCCAAGGGAGAGGCCATCCTCCCCTCGCGGCTGGCCACCGGCGACCTCGCGCAGGGCCTGGCCGCCGTCCTGCCGGACGAGATGCGCGCGGTGGCCGTGCGCGTCGACGACGTGGTGGGCGTCGCCGGCTTCGTCCACCCCGGCGACCGCGTGGACGTCATCGTGACCATCAAGCCCCGCGAGGACAGCGACGCGCTCCACACCTCCAAGGTCATCCTGCAGAACGTCAAGGTCCTCTCGGTGGGCAAGGACCTCGACCACAAGGCCAAGGCGGCCGAGAAGGCGGTGCCGGTCACGGTGGCCACGCTGATGGTGTCCGTCCCCGACTCCGAGCGCCTGGCGCTGGCCTCCACCAAGGGGCAGATCCTCCTCGCGCTGCGCGGCGGCGCCGACGCGCGCCAGTACGAGACCGAGGGCGTCACCCCGCCCGAGCTGGTCGGAGAGCGCGCCCAGGCCCCGCTCCCCCGACCCGCCGCGGCTCCGCCGCCTCCTGCGCCACCTCCCGCCACCGCGACGGGCGCCCGCCCGGTGCCGGCGCGCGCCGTCGCCCCCAAGAAGGCGGCGGCCGCCCCCGTCGCGCCGCCGCCGGCCCCGCCCTCGCGCGAGGTCGAGATCCTGCGCGGCGACCGCTTCGAGAAGCGCGAGTTCCGCCAAGAGGAGGCCACGCCGTGAACGCCCTCGTCCCCCTCCTCCTGGCGGCCCTTTGCGCCGCGCCCGCCCGGCCCCCGGCCCCTCCGCCCCCGCCCCCGGCCGCGCCGACGCAGGCGCCGGCTTCCGCCCCCGAGGCGCCTTCGCCCGCCGAGCTGCGCATCGACCGCGAGGTGAGCGCGGTCAAGGAGCTCGCCCTCGAGTCCGGCCAGAACCGCCTGCTCATCGTCTCCGAGGAGATCGCCCGGGTCGCCGTCGCCGACCCCAACGTGGCCGACCTGAAGGTGGTCACCCCGACCCAGCTGCTGCTGACGGCGCGAGGGCCCGGCAACACCGACCTCACCCTGTGGAACCGCGCCAACCAGCCGCTGGTGGTGGCGCTGCGCGTCGCCCGCAACCTCGACGGCCTGCGCAAGCAGCTCAAGGAGCTCTTCCCCGGCGAGAACGTGAAGCTCTCGGCGGCGGGCGACCTGTTGGTGCTGGAGGGCCAGGTCAGCGACGTGCGCATCCCCG
Organism: Myxococcales bacterium; assembly: GCA_036504155.1. GTDB lineage: Bacteria > Myxococcota > Myxococcia > Myxococcales > UBA5297 > JACRCT01. Next base: position 6,941 of record DASXVQ010000230.1, on the reverse strand, counting down.
AGCGGATCGGCGAGGTGGCGCGCCTGCACAGCAAGCAGGTCGCCAACCTGCTGCAGGTCACCGGCCAGCAGCAGGTGCAGCTGGAGGTCCGCTTCGCCGAGGTCTCCCGCTCGGCGCTGCGCGAGATGGGCGTGCACTTCTTCCACGAGAAGCCCGGCACCCGGGTCGCGGGCATGACCGGCCCCGGCACCAGCCCCGGCGCCTTCCTCAACTCGGGCAACGCCTCCGTCCCCGGCACCGGCGGCGGGGGCCCGCCCGACGTGCTGGCGCCGATGTTCTCCAACGCCTTCTCGCTCTTCTTCTCCCAGAACTTCTCCGGGTTCCCCTTCAGCGTCACCCTCAACCTGCTGGCCGAGAACGACCTGGCGAAGATCCTCGCCGAGCCGACCCTGGTCACCCTCACCGGGCAGGAGGCCAAGTTCCTCGCCGGCGGCGAGATGCCCATCCCCGTCTCCTCCGCCCTGGGGCAGGTCAACGTCACCTGGAAGAAGTTCGGCATCCTGCTCAACTTCACCCCCACCGTCATCGGCCAGGACACCATCCACCTCAAGCTGGCCACCGAGGTCAGCGAGCCCGATCCGACCCTGGCGGTGACCGTGGCCGGCAGCACCATCCCCGGCTTCGCCTCCCGGCAGGGCGAGACGACCGTCCGCCTCGGCGACGGGCAGAGCTTCGCCATCGCCGGGCTGCTCTCCGACCGCTCCCGCTCGCAGGTCGCCAAGGTGCCCTTGCTGGGCAGCATCCCGGTGCTGGGCGCGCTGTTCCGCTCCACCGCCTACCGCCGCGACGAGACCGAGCTTTTGGTGGTGGTCACCGCGCGGCTGGTCCACCCGGTCGCCCCGCACGAGCTGCCGCCGCTGCCCACCGACGAGGTCCGCCCGCCCAGCGACTGGCAGATCTTCCTGCTCGGCATGGACCAGGGCCTGGGCAAGCCGCCGCAGAGCGGCCCGGCCGGCGCCGTCGGCTTCCTTCGCTAGCCAGAGCCCCACCGGAGAACCGATGAGCGACCCCCGCGACCGCGACGACCTGATGCTCCTGGTGGGGCTCGACCCCGAGGCGGAGGCCCGCCTCCTGCCGGTGCTGGGGACGAGCCCGGTGGAGCGCTGCGCCGCCGACCCGGCCTCCCTGGCCGACGCCCTCTCCCGCCTGCGCCCCGCCGCCGCGGTGGTGGCGCTCTCGCCGCGCGCCGCCGACCCCGCGCTCGGGCTGGTGCGCCAGGCGGCGAGCTCCGGGGCGCGCGTGGCGGTGCTCTGCCCGGAGCGCAGCGCCGAGCTGCTGCTGCGGGCCATGCGCTCCGGCGCCCAGGAGTTCCTCGTCCCCGGCGAGGAACCGGCGCTGGCCGCCGCCCTGCGCGCCGCCGCCGAGAGCGGCCGCGGCTCGGTGGTCGCCGTCCTCGGCGCCAAGGGCGGGCTGGGCGCCACGGTGGTCGCGGCGCACCTCGCCGGCGCGCTGGTGGGGAAGGGCGGCGCGCGCGCCTGCCTCGTCGACCTCGACCAGGACAGCGGCGACGCGCTGGCCGCGCTCGACCTGTCCTGCAAGTTCGACCTGTACGACCTCGACTCCAACCTGCACCGGCTCGACCGCGAGCTTTTGGACGCCTCGCTGGCGCGCCACCGCGGGGGCTTCTTCGTCGTCGGCCAGGGCGAGCGCGCCGAGCCGTCCCGGCGCCTGCCGGCCACCAGCGCCCGCCGGCTGCTCACCTTCCTGCGCGAGCAGTTCCGCCACGTGGTGCTCGACGGGCTGCGCGGCACCGACGGCCTGGCGGGGGCCGCGCTGCCGGAGGCCGACGCGATCGTGCTGCTGGTGACCCAGGAGGTCGTCGCGGTGCGCGGCGCCCGCCGCACCCGCGACCTCCTCGACCGGCTGGGGTGCGACGAGGCGCGGGTGAAGCTGGTCGTCAACCGCTTCCACAAGGCGGCGCGCATCGGGCTTTCGCTGCTCTCGGACACGGTGGGGCTGCCGGTGGCGGCGACGCTGGCCAACGACTTCCACTCCCTGGGCCAGGCGGTCCAGCACGGGGCCCTGGTCTTCGAGACGGCGCCGCGCTCCCCGCTCTCCCGCGACCTGGCGGCGCTGGCCGCGGCGCTGCCCGGCTCCGGCTCCGGCGGCGGCGCGCCCGTCCCGTCCCAAGCCGCGCGCCCGCTCTGGGCGCGCCTTCTCTCCCGGGGGTGATCGGCCATGGCACTTCTCGACCGTCAGCGCAGCCGCCCGCCCGAGCCGCCCGCCGGCCCCGAGGGCAGCGCCGCCGGGCAGCTCTTCCACGACCTGAAGGCCGACCTGCACCGCCGCCTGGTGGACCGCATCGACCTGCGCACGCTCGAGAAGCTCCCGCCGGAGCGGGTGCGCGAGGAGCTCAAGGCGGCGCTGGTCGCGCTGGTGCAGGAGAGCGCGCTTCCCCTGAGCCGGGCCGAGCGCGAGCGCATGGTCCAGGAGCTGGTGGACGAGCTCATCGGCCTGGGCCCGCTCGAGCCGCTGCTGCGCGACCCGACCATCAGCGACCTGCTGGTCAACACCTACTCCACCGTCTACGTGGAGCGCGGCGGGTGCCTCGAGCTGACCGCGGTGCGCTTCCGCGACAACGACCACCTGCTGCAGATCATCAACCGCATCGTGGCCCGGGTGGGGCGGCGGGTGGACGAGTCCTCGCCGATGGTGGACGCCCGGCTCTCCGACGGCTCGCGCGTCAACGCCATCATCCCCCCGCTGGCCATCGACGGCCCGTGCCTGTCCATCCGCCGCTTCGGGGCCGCGCCGCTCAAGCTGCGCGACCTGGTGGAGAAGGGCAGCGCGCCCCGCGAGGCGCTGGCCCTGCTGGGGGCGGCGGTGCGCGCCAAGCTCAACGTCCTCATCAGCGGCGGCACCGGCAGCGGCAAGACCACCCTGCTCAACGCGCTCTCCGCCTTCATCCCCGACGGGGAGCGGGTGGTGACCATCGAGGACTCGGCGGAGCTCAAGCTGCAGCAGCGCCACGTGGTGCGCCTGGAGACCCGGCCGCCCAACATCGAGGGCGCCGGGGAGATCGTGGCCCGCGACCTGGTGCGCAACTGCCTGCGCATGCGCCCCGACCGCATCGTCATCGGCGAGGTCCGCGGCGGCGAGGTGCTGGACATGCTGCAGGCCATGAACACCGGGCACGAGGGGTCGATGACCACCGTGCACGCCAACACCCCGCGCGACGCGCTCTCGCGCCTGGAGGCGATGGTGGGGATGAGCGGGGTGCCGATGGCCGACGGGGCGGTGCGCCAGACCATCGCCCGGGCGCTGCACATGATGGTCCAGCTCAACCGCGGCTCCGACGGCAAGCGGCGGCTGACCAGCCTCGCGGAGATCACCGGCACCGAGGGCCCCACCATCACCCTGCAGGAGATCTTCCGCTTCGAGCAGCAGGGCGTGGACGAGAAGGGGCGCGTGCTGGGCCGGTTCGTGGCCACCGGCGTGCGGCCCCGCTGCGCCGAGCGCATCGCCCGGGCCGGCATCGACCCCGACGCGCTGTTCGAGCGGGTGGTGGCGGAGGCCCCCTGATGCGCGAGGTCCTGGTCATCCTGGTCGCCCTGGTGGCCGCCGCGGCGGTCGAGGGGCTCTTCCACCTGGCGCGCTACCTGTCCGAGCGCCGGGCCGCGGACCTGCGCCGGCGGCTGCGGCTGCTCGACTCGGGCGAGTCGGGGGGCTCGCTGGGGCTCTTGCGTCGCGACCGCTACGCGGCGAACCCCCTGCTCGACCCGCTGGTGCGCGCGCTGCCCTTCGCCGCGGCGCTGGAGAGGCTCTTGGCGCAGGCCGACTCCTCGCTCACGGTCGCGCGGCTGCTGGCGGGGTGCCTGGCCGCCGCGGTCCTCGGCTTCGGCGTCCCGCTCATCCTGGGGGCGGGGGCGCTGCCGTCGGTCTTGTTCGGGGCGCTGAGCGCCGCCGTGCCGGTGCTGGGGGCGGTCGTCGCCCGCGAGCAGCGCGCCGAGCGGCTGAGCGAGCAGCTGCCGGAGGCGCTGGACATGATGAGCCGCTCGCTCAAGGCGGGCCACGCCCTGCCCGAGGCCTTCCGGCTGGTGGCCTCGGAGATGCCCACCCCGGTGAGCGTGGAGTTCGGGCGCGCCTACGAGGAGCAGCGGCTGGGGCTCGCGGCCGAGCAGGCGGTGGTGAGCATGACGGCGCGCACGCCGGGCTGCCGGGACCTGAAGATCTTCGCGGTCTCGGTGCTGGTGCAGAAGGAGACCGGCGGCAACCTGGCGGAGATCCTCGAGAACATCGCCTCCACCGTCCGCGACCGCTACCGCTTCTACGCCAAGCTCAAGGCGCTGACCGCCGAGGGGCGCGCCTCGGGGATGGTCCTGGGCTGCCTGCCCATCGGGATGATGGGCCTGCTCTCGGTGATCAACCCGCGCTACGTCTCGCGGCTGTTCGACAACCCCATCGGCCAGCTCATCCTCGCCTACGCGGTGCTCAGCTGGGTGGCGGGCGGGCTGTGGATGTACCGGATGAGCAAGGTCGACTTCTGACGCGGGGGGCGGCTTGGACTCGGACCTGTGGACCTTCGCCCTCGCCTCGGCCCTCGCCGGCTTCGCGCTGGCCGGCCTGGGCGCCGGGGCCTGGAGCCTGCGGCGCGGGGCGGACCCGCTGGCGCGGCGCCTGCTGGGCGCGCCGGCGCCGGACGGCGCCGACCTCTCCACCGGCGGGCTCTCGGCCGAGGCCCGGCCCTCGCGGGCGCTGCTGGCCCTGGGCTGGGTCGCCCGCGGCGGCGACGCGGAGGCCTCGGCCCTGCGGCGCAAGCTCGTCCAGGGCGGGCTGCGCCAGGGCTCGGCCCTGCACCTCTTCCTCGCCGCCAAGGTGGGCCTGGCCCTGCTGCTGCCGCTCGCCTTCCTCGGCGTCCAGGCGACCCTGGTCGAGCCCGTGCCGATGGCGCCGCTGGTCGCCGTCTGGCTGTGCGCCGGCGGCCTGTTCCTGCCCAACCTCTGGCTGTCCTCGCGGGTGGCGCAGCGCCGCCTGCTCGTCGAGCGCGGCCTGCCCGACAGCCTCGACCTCCTGGTGACCTGCGTCGAGGCGGGGCTGGGGCTCGACTCCGCGCTCCTGCGGGTCTCGCAGGACAGCGCGCTGTGCGCGCCGGCCCTGGCCGAAGAGCTGCGCCTGACCTCGCTGGAGACGCAGGCCGGCATCCCCCGCCCCGAGGCCTTCCGCCGCCTCTTCGAGCGCACCGGCTGCGACGAGCTCAAGTCGCTCGCCGCCACCCTCTCGCAGGCGGAGATGTTCGGCACCAGCGTCGGGCTGGCGCTGCGGGTGCAGGCCCAGGGCATCCGCACCCGGCGCATGTTCCGGGCCGAGGAGCGGGCGGCCATCGTCGCGGTGAAGATGACCGTGCCCCTGGTGCTGTGCATCCTGCCCAGCTTGCTGGCGGTGGTGATGGGCCCGGCGGCGGTCAACATCTACCAGGGCCTCTACTCGAAGCTGGGAGGTCCCTGACCATGCGCCCCCTGCCGATGTCCCTCGGGGTCCCGCTGCTGTCGCTGTTGCTGCCGCTGCTGCTGCTCGCCCCCACCGGCTGCGCGCACACCCGCACCCCGGCCGAGGAGGCGGCGGCGCTGCGCAAGGCGATGGCCCGCCAGGCGGTGGCGCAGGCGCGCTGGAGCACGGCGCTCGAGGTCCTCGGCGAGCTCTACCGGTCCTCGCCCCAGGACGCCGAGGTGCTGGCGCTGCGCGGCGTCGTCCTGCGCGAGCAGGGGCTCTTGCGCGAGGCGGAGGCCGAGCTGCTCGAGGCGGTGCGGCTCTCGCCGCGCTACGCCTGGGCCCACGCCCAGCTGGCGGTGCTGCTCGACCTCGAGGAGAAGCCCGACGAGGCGCTCGCCCACCACGAGCGCGCGGTGGCCCTGGAGCCCGACAACCCGGGCTGGCTCAACAACCGGGCCTTCTCGCGCTTCGCGCGGGAGCAGACCGCCGAGGCCATCGCCGACTACCGCCAGGCGGTGCGGCTGGCCCCCGGCGACGCGCGCATCCGCAACAACCTGGGCTTCGCGCTGGCGCGGTCCGGCGACTTCCGGGGCGCCGCCGAGCAGTTCCAGCACGCCGGGAGCTCGGCGCAGGCGCGCATCAACCTCGGCCTGGCCTACGAGCTCGCGGGCAACCTGGCGCGGGCCTTCGACCTGTACCTCGAGGCCTCGCGCCTGGAGCGGGGCTCGACGCAGGCGCGCTCGAACCTCGAGCACGTCGCGCGGCGGCTCGGGCGGACGGTCCCCGAAGGCGCGAGGGCCGCCTCGGCGGACGAGACCGGCAAGGAGAAGGAGGGGCGGGAGCCATGACCAGCGTGGGGCAGTGGGCGGCCGCGGCCGTCGCGGCAGCGGCAGCGGCGCTTCTGGCGGGGTGCGCCGGTCCCGAGCACCTGGGCGACGGGACCACCGGGCGGGCGACGAAGATGATCGCCACCTATCAGGCCGTGCGGTCGCCGTCGCAGCCGGCCGCCGCGGCGGCCACCGGGCTCGACTCGCAGGAGGCGGCCATCATCTCGGAGTCCTACCGGCGCTCGCTGGCCCCCAAGGGCGCGGCGGTCGACGAGTCCTCGGTGCTCTTCGTGGCGCCGCCCTCGGCGCAGTCCCAGAACAGGCCGCTGCCACCGCCGTCGGTCCCCCAGGGGAAATAGCCATGCTCCGCACCATCGATCGCGGCGAGACCGGGGCCTCGGCGGTGACCGTCGCCATCCTGCTCCTGGCGCTCGGCGGCTTCCTCGCGCTGGGGCTCAACGTCGGCCACTTCATGGTGGTGCGCAGCCAACTGCAGACCGCCTGCGACGCCGCGGCGCTGGCGGGGGCCCGCGAGCTCGACGGGACGCCGGCGGGCCTGGCGCGGGCGCGGGCGCTGGCCACGGACTTCGCCGCGCGGCACGAGACCGACCGCGCGCTGGCGGTGGACATCGACCCGGCGACCGACGTGGTCTTCGGGGTCTGGCACGTCGGCCTGCCCAGGGC
>DASXVQ010000229.1:0-4539 GCA_036504155.1 Myxococcales bacterium | reverse complement strand
CTTGTTCGACCTCGTCCGCCCCACCGCCCGGGCCACCTACGTGACCTTCCACACGGTCAACGACCAATACAACGAGTCGCTGCCGCTCTCCGTGGCCCGCGAGCCGCACGCGCTGCTCGGCTATGGGATCGAGGGCTCGACCCTCCCCCTGAAGCACGGCTTCCCGGCCCGAGTCGTGGTCCCGCGGCTGCTCGGCTACAAGAACGCCAAGTACGTCTACCGGCTCGAGTTGGCGGACCGCCCGGTGGAAGGCTACTGGGTCGCCGCCGGCTACCCGTACGCCGGAGAAGTGCCCGCCCACCGGCTGCGCCCCGGCCACTACTGAGCGGCATTGCACCCGCGCACGGCCGGCTGCTATCACTGCCTCCACTTAGTGCTGCCCGCTCCCGCCTCGCACGGGGAGCGCGCGAGACCCCGAGGGAGCGCAATGGCGGATACGACGACTCGACGGTGGAAGTTCTTCAGGGCTGGCGGAGTCGACCAGGTGATGCTGCGCGACGGCTCGGACGTCGTCGCGCTCGACCGGCTGGACCAGAAGCTCTGGGTCGCCCTGTCGATGCCCACCCGCGGCGTCGAGTTCGACTCCCGCACCCTCGACGTCCTCGACACCGACAAGGACGGCCGCGTGCGCGCCCCGGAGGTCCTCTCCGCCATCGCCTGGGTCAAGGAGGTCTTCAAGGACCCGAACGACCTGCTCAAGGGCGGCGACGGGGTGGAGCTGTCGGCCATCCGCGATCCCGCGGTGCTCGCCGGCGCGCGCCACCTGCTCGACAACCTGGGCAAGAAGACCGCCGACAAGGTGACCCTGGCCGACGTCAACGACACCGCCAAGGCCTTCGCCGCCACCAAGCTCAACGGCGACGGCGTCGTCACCCCCGACTCCACCGACGACGCGGAGCTCAAGAAGGTCCTCGAGGACCTCATCTCCGTCCAGGGCTCGGTGCCCGACCGCAGCGGCAAGCCCGGCGTGAACAAGGCCCGGGCCGACGCGTTCTTCGCCGAGGCGCGCACGCTGTGCGAGTGGGCCGCCAAGGCGAAGGCGGACCGCACCATCCTGCCCCTGGGCGAGAAGACCGCCGCCGCGGTGGAGGTCGTCCACACCCTGAAGGTGAAGGTGGAGGACTTCTTCGCCCGCTGCCGGCTGGCCGCCTTCGACAACCGCGCCGCCGCGCCGCTCAACCGCACCGAGGCCGACTACCAGGCGATGGCGGACAAGGACCTTTCCCTCACCTGCGACGCCATCGCCAAGCTGCCGCTCGCCAAGATCGAGAGCGGGCGCGTCCTGCCGCTGACCGGCGGCGCGCTCAACCCGGTGTGGGCCAAGCACGTCGCCGACCTGGGCTCGAAGGTCATCGGCCCGCTGCTCGACCCGGGCAAGCACTCCATCAGCGACGGCGACTGGGCGGCGGCGCTCGCGCTCATCGCGCCCTACGAGGCGTGGATGGCGGCCAAGCCCCAGACCGCCGTGGAGAAGCTGGGCATCGACCACGTGCGCGCCATGGTCTCGCAGGGCGCCGAGCAGAAGGTGGCCGCGCTCATCGCCGCCGACCTGGCGCTGGAGAAGGAGTTCGCGCAGATCGCTTCGGTGGAGAAGCTGGTCCTCCTCCAGCGCGACCTGTTCAAGCTGCTGAACAACTTCGTGAACTTCTCGGAGTTCTACGGGGGCAAGGGCGCCATCTTCCAGGTGGGCACGCTCTACCTCGACGGCCGCAGCTGCGAGCTGTGCGTGCCGGTCGCCGACGCGGGCAAGCACGGGACGCTGGCCTCCATGGCCGCCTCGTTCCTGGCCTACTGCGACTGCACGCGGCCGGGCAGCGAGAAGATGTCTATCGTCGCGGCCTTCACCGACGGCGACTCCGACAACCTGATCGTCGGGCGCAACGGCCTGTTCTACGACCGCAAGGGGCGGGACTGGGACGCCACCATCACCAAGATCGTCTCCAACCCCATCAGCATCCGCGAGGCGTTCTGGTCGCCGTACAAGAAGCTGATGCGGCTCGTCGAGGAGCAGGTCGCCAAGCGCGCGGCGGCGGGCGAGGCCGATGCCACCGCCAAGCTCGACAAGACCGCGACCGCCACCGCCAACGTCGACAAGACCAAGAAGGACGAGGTCAAGAAGATCGACATCGGCACGGTGGCCGCCATCGGCGTGGCCATCGGCGGCATCGGCGCGATGGTCACCGGGCTGATGGCCTCGTTCTTCGGGCTGGGCATGTGGATGCCGGTGGGAGTGGTGGCGGCCGTGCTGCTGATCTCCGGGCCGTCGATGATCCTGGCGTACCTGAAGCTGCGGCAGCGCAACCTGGGGCCCATCCTCGACGCCAACGGCTGGGCCATCAACGGGCGGGCGAGGATCAACGTGCCCTTCGGGGCGGCGCTGACGCACGTGGCGGCGCTGCCGGCGTTCTCCGAGCGCACGCTCGAGGACCCGTACGCCGAGAAGGGGCGGCCGTGGAAGACCTACGCGGCGGCGGCGCTGGTCGTCGTGCTGGCGGGCATGTGGTACCTGGGCAAGCTCGACAGCCTGCTGCCGGGGCCGGCCAAGAGCGTGGCGGTGCTGGGGGCGAACGCTCCGGCCGCCGAGGCCTCGGCGTCTCAGCCGCTGTTCAAGGTCGGCGGGAAATAACTGCGTTTCCCTCCAGAAAAAGGCTTCCGAAACGCAATTACGTTGACACCCTAGAGGCCGAAGCCTATAAAGCCGCCACATTGACCGCGGGGTGGAGCAGCCTGGTAGCTCGTCGGGCTCATAACCCGAAGGTCGCAGGTTCAAATCCTGCCCCCGCAATGGAAACCGTTGGCCCTTCCGGCACTTAGCCGGAAGGGCCTTCGGCGTTTTGGGGCTCGCGCGGCATCGGACGCGCTGGTGCACTTCTGATGCATTTCCGGGGGGTTGTTGCCTTCGGTCGTTACCTACGGTCTTCGGGTTCCTGCCTTCCAGAGCGGCCGCCATGGGGGCCGACGTCGCGCGCACGCCGCCGACCTGCGCCCCTGCCCCCAACCCGTCCGTGCGACGGCAGCGTTGCGATACGAGGTGAACGTGGGCGTCCGCGACGGGTTCAGAGAGCAGAAGGCCTCCGAGGAGTTCAATCGCGGGGTGGCGCTGTCTCTTGAAGGGAAGGAGGAGGAGGCCCTGGCCGCCTTCGAGGCTGCGCTCGTGCTGGAACCCACCCACGTTGGCGCGAAGGCCGGCCAAGGACGGGCGCTGACCAATTTGGGGAGGACGCAGGCCGCGCTGGAGGCCTTCCTCGAAGCGAGCAGGCTCGACCCGGGCGATTCCGAACACCCTGTCCAGGCGGGGCTCTGCATGCTCGAGCTGGGCCTGGTGGGGAGGGCGCGTGCCGCCCTTCTGCGGGCCAGTCGCTCCGACGACGCCCGCTATGCGTGCGCGGCCAGGGTCTTGGACGTCGGCCAGTCCTTCATGGTCCGGGCGGCGCGGTGGAGAGACCGGGGAGTGCAGAAGCAGGAGGCCGTCGGCTACCAGCTGGGCGAGGCCTGCTTTCAGATTGCCCTCGATCTCTGGCCCTGGTCTGCGGAAGCAGCTCGAGGCCTCGCCTTCACCGCTTCGGCGCTTGGGAAGAAGGATGCGGCGATTCGATGGACCCAACTCGCCACCAGCCTCACGATGCCTAACTGAGCGATGCGCGCCAGTTGGCCCGGCCGGGCGCGGGCGCGATGGCCGGCTTCGCCGCCTAGTCGGATCCCTGCTGCCTCCCAAGACTTTCTGCCGGGCACTTAGCCGGAAGGGCCCTCGGCGTTTTGGGGCTCGCGCGTGCATCAGCCGCGCTGATGCACTTCTGATGCACGTCACCTACGGACTTCGGGTTCCTGCCTTCCAGCGCGCCGGTTCCTGACCGGGCGGGCGAGCTGGCCGGCGGGGCACCCGTGCGGGCCTACGTGGGCGCCAGGCGCGGGCTGGGGGCCCATCAGGGCGTGGACCCGTCATGGGCAGCTGGGGCGCGCACGGCGGGCGACAGGGGCGTGGGCGCAGTCCTTGCCGTGCGGGGCTCGTGCGGCGTGTCGGAGGCCGGCTGCACGCCAAGGGGAAGCGGGACAGTTGTTACCTGCGGTCTTCGGCCTACAAGACTGGAGACTTCCGGCCCCGCCTCAGCGCCCGAACCCCGTCATGGAGCGTTTGACCACCCGCTCAACCAAGCCGTACCCTGAGGAAACTGGGCCGCGAGGGGAAGAAGCCTCATGACACCGTTTCGTCGAAGTGGCGGTTGGCTGATTCGGGCCGCCCGAGGAAGTCTCGCCAATCGAGTTGTCGCCTTGTGCCTGTGCACCGCACCGGCACTTGGCTTGGCCCTCGTTCCTGCGGGCGCCAGCGCTTGTCCCGCCACAGAGCGCTACGAGACCGACCCCGCCGAGATCGGCGTCGATACCGTCGCTCCTGCCGCGTGTAGAGCGCCACTGATACTGACCCCCTTGCGACACCAAAACTGACCCCCTCCCAGCCTCCAACACGGAGGTTGGTTATGGAGCGAGAGGCCGAAGTTGTGGCACCCCCTACCCAGGAGGTGCCGATGGTGGAGCCGGAGG
>DASXVQ010000228.1:0-14928 GCA_036504155.1 Myxococcales bacterium | reverse complement strand
CTCGGGCCTGCTCGACCGGCCGGTCGCGGTGCCCTGGTGGAACGGGGCCTCGCTCCGCATGGTGGCGTAGCCCGCCCACGGCATTGCTGCTTCGTGCAGCAAATCCTTAGGGCAACTCCTCGCCGTGGAAATCCAGGCTAGGGGGAGCCCCTCACCGGAGCCGTGAGCAACCCGTGCTCGGTCGCTGCATCTGCCCGCGAAGGGGAGGCGGGGGAGGGGCAGTGAAGCGAGCGAACTCGCGTCCGTCCCATCGACTGGGCCCGGCAACGAGGAGGCCGGGAGACCTCGGCCTTCAGTCCTCGTCCATCCAGTACACCGTCGCCTGCACCGGCCCCTCGCGGAACCAGGCGATGCGCCCGCACCTCGGGCACTCGCAGGCCTTCTGCTTGATCGCCGCTAGCGTCAGCCCCATCTCCCGGACGCGCGTCTCGTAGTCGGGAACATCCTTGTCGAGCGCCTCGATCGCCCGCTCGGTCTCGAGTAGCGTGGCGTAGTGCTTGGCGCTCAAGACGTACAGGGCGGTCGCGGGGGCGTCGACGTCCAGCAGGTTCCCGCACGGGCAGTCGAACTTCATGGCGTTCCCAGTTTTTTCTGCACCAGCTCGTTGACGACCGCCGGGTTGCCCTTGCCCTTCATGGCCTTCATCACCTGGCCGGTGAAGAACCCGAGAAGCTTGGTCTTCCCGCCTCGGTACTTTGCCACCTCGTCCGGGTGCGCGGCGATGACTTCGTCGACCGTCTTCTCGATCGCCCCGGTGTCCGAGACCTGCTTGAGGCCCCGCGCCTCGACGATCTTCGCCGGCTCGCCGCCTTCCTTCAGCAGCGTCCCGAAGATCTCCTTGGCGGTGTTGCCGGAGACCTCGCCCTTGTCCACGAGCACCAGCAGGTCCGCGAAGGCCTTCGGCGTGAGCTGGAGCGCCTCGAGCTTCGCCTCGCCGTCCTTGATGGCCCGGAAGAGCTCGCCCTTGAACCAGTTGGCCAGCTTCCTGGGCTCCGAGTACAGCGCCGCCACCTGGTCGAAGAGCACGCCCACTGCCGGATCGACGTCCAGGGTCAGCGCCCGGGCGTCGTCGCGCGGCAGGCCGTACTGCTTCTCGAACCGCAGCATCCGGTCGCGCGGCAGCTCGGGCAGGCCCTTGCGGATCTCCTCGATCCACGCGTCGGAGACCTCCAGCGGCAACAGGTCCGGGTCGGGGAAGTAGCGGTAGTCGTGCGCCTCTTCCTTGGAGCGCATGGAGTCGGTCCGCTTCTTCTCGGAGTCGTACAGCCGCGTCTCCTGGACGATCTTCCCGCCGCCCTGCACGACCTCGATCTGCCGGCGGATCTCGTACTCCAGCGCCTCGCGCACGAACCGGAAGGAGTTGATGTTCTTCAGCTCGGTGCGCGTGCCCAGCACCTGGCTGCCCTTGGGCATCACCGAGATGTTCGCGTCGCAGCGGAAGCTGCCTTCCTCCATGTTCCCGTTGCACACGCCCAGCGCCACCAGCACGTCGCGCAGCGCCTTGAGGTAGGCGCTGGCCTCTTCGGGCGAGGCCAGGTCCGGCTCGGTGACGATCTCCACCAGCGGCACGCCCGCGCGGTTGAAGTCGACCAGGCTCGCCGCCCCGCCGCCGGCGCCGTGGATGTTCTTGCCGGCGTCCTCCTCCATGTGGATGCGCTTGATGCGGATGCTGCGCTCTCCGCCTCCGACCTCGATGGCCAGCGTGCCGTTCTCGCAGACCGGCAGCTCGTACTGCGAGATCTGGTAGCCCTTCGGCAGGTCCGGATAGAAGTAGTTCTTGCGCGCCCAGCGGCTGACCCTGCGGATCTCGCAGCCCAGCGCCAACCCGGTGCGCACCGCGAACTCGACGACCTTGCGGTTGAGCACCGGCAGCACGCCGGGCATCCCCAGGCAGACCGGGCAGGTGTGGTGGTTGGGCTCGGCGCCGAACGCGGTGGAGCAGCCGCAGAAGATCTTGGTCTTCGTCAGCAGCTGCGCGTGGACTTCGAGGCCGATGACCGGGACGTATTCCATCTAGAGAGAACCTCCGGACGGCGGGGGCCGCGGCGCCGCTCGCCGCGCTTGCTCGAACCAGTCGCGCAGGGAGTCGCGGGAGGGGCGGTGCAGCACGGCGCCCGCGGTGCCGAGCACGATGAGCCCGAGGAACGGAAGCCAGTGCGTCATCAAGAAGAAGGTCGCCGCCGCGATCCCTCCTGCCTCGCACAGGGCGTTGGCGACGACGAAGGAGGAGGTGATGGCGCCCGTCGGAGCGACGCCGCGCGCGAAGGCCTGCTCACGCAGCCGCGTCGCCAGGAAGAACGACGCCCCGACGGAGCCGACCGCGAGCAGGCAGCTGATGCCGAAGAGCACGAGCCGCAGCTCCGCCAGGCCGCCTTCCTGCATCGGGACCAGCTGCGATACCCCCGCGATGATCCAAGGCGCGGCCAGGAATGGACCCCAGAGGATCCACAGGCGCGGCAGCAGGTTTTCGATCTCGCGAGGGGTCTCCACGGAAGGCTCCTCAGGCGATCGCCGGCTTGCGCGCGTGCCAATCGGTCGCGCCCTGGTAGGCGTGGCCGACGCGGAAGAGCGTGGCCTCGTCGAAGGCCTTGCCGAGGACCTGCAGGCCGATGGGCAGGTTCGACTTGGTGAACCCGCAGGGGATCGACATCCCGGGCAGCGAGGCCAGGTTGCAGGAGATGGTGAAGATGTCCGCCAGGTACATCTGCAGCGGGTCGTTCGCCTTCTCGCCCAGCCGGAAGGCGGCGGTGGGCGAGGTCGGCGTGAGGATGGCGTCGCAGGACTGGAAGGCCCGGGTGAAGTCGTCGCGGATGAGCGTGCGGACCTTCTGGGCCTTCAGGTAGTAGGCGTCGTAGTAGCCGGCGGACAGCGCGTAGGTGCCCAGCATGATGCGCGCCTTCACCTCGGCGCCGAAGCCCTCGCTGCGCGTCTTCTCGTACATCTCCAGCAGGCTGGCGGCGCCCTGCGCGCGGTGGCCGTAGCGCACGCCGTCGAAGCGCGCGAGGTTCGAGGACGCCTCGGCGGTGGCTACCAGGTAGTAGGCGGCGATGGCGTACTTGGTGTGCGGCAGCGAGACCTCGACGAGCTTCGCCCCCAGCTTCTCGAGCTCCTTGGCCGCCGCGCGCACCGCCGCCTCGACCTCGGGGTCGGTGCCCTCGACGAAGTACTCGCGGGGCAGGCCCAGCCGCAGGCCGGCGATGCCCTGGTCCGCCGCGGCGCGCCAGTCCGGGACGGCCTGCGGGGCGCTGGTCGAGTCCCGCGCGTCGTGGCCGGCGATGGCGGAGAGGAGGGCCGCGCAGTCGTCCGAGGTCCGCGCGAGCGGGCCGACCTGGTCGAGCGAGCTGGCGTAGGCCACGACTCCGAAGCGGGAGACCCGGCCGTAGGTCGGCTTGATGCCGCAGACGCCGCACAGCGCGGCGGGCTGGCGGATGGAGCCGCCGGTGTCCGTGCCCAGCGTCCCGAAGGCCTCGCGCGACGAGACCGCCGCCGCGCTGCCGCCGGAGGAGCCGCCGGGCGTGCGCGTGAGATCCCAGGGGTTGTGGACCGGCCCGAACGCGCTGTTCTCGTTGGACGAGCCCATGGCGAACTCGTCCATGTTGAGCTTGCCCAGGAGCACCGCGCCCGCCGCGCGCAGCTTGGCGACCGGGGTGGCGTCGTATGCCGGCACGAAGCCCTTCAGGATCTTCGAGCCGCAGGTCGTCTCCACCCCGCGGGTGCACAGGATGTCCTTGAGGGCGAGCGGCACCCCGTCGAGCGGGCCCAGGCTCTCGCCGCGGGCGCGCCGCTCGTCCGAGGCCTTGGCCTGGGCGCGAGCCTCCTCCTCGGTGACCCGGAGAAAGGCGGCGAGCTTGGGCTCGAGGGCGCGGATGCGCGCGAGCGCGGCTTCGGTCGCCTCGGCGGAGGAGCAGGTCTTCTCTGCGAGCTGCCGGGACAGCTCAAGCAGCGTCAGGTCGGTCAGTTCCATGGGAGTCGTGAGCTCTAAGTCGTGAGTCTCGAGTCCGGCGGCTTGCCGCTCAGTCGAGGATCTTGGGGACGGCCACCGCGGTTCCCGAGCGGGCGGGGGCATTCGCCAGCGCGATCTCCGGATCGAGAGAAGGGATCACCACGTCGTCGCGCAGCGGATTGGGGATCTCCGCGGCGTGCGCGGTGGGCACGACCGCGGAGGTGTCCACCTCGGAGAGCGCCTCGACGTAGCCCAGCACCTCACCCAGCTGCCGGGCGTAGCGCTCCTCCTCGGCCGGGCTCAAGGTCAGCCGGGCCAGGCGGGCCACGTGCCGTACCTGCTCGAGCGACAGCTTCATCTGCAAGCTCCCCGGGGCCGTCGACCGGCGGAGGCCGGCAGCTCCCAACTACTTCTTCTTCGCGGTCGTTCCCTTCGTCGGCTCGAAGATCCCCAGCACCGACTTCACCCAGGCGCCCTTGCGGGCGTTGTCGTGCGCCGCGATCTTCTCGAGCTCGCCCTCGTCCAGCCAGGTGCCCTTGCAGTTGAAGCACCGGTCGATCTCCACGCCCTTGAACTCGAGCGTGTGGAGCGTCATCCCGCACTTGGGACAGTGCATCCAGTGCGTCTTCTTGAGCTCCTCGCGCTGCTCGACGACGAGCTTCTTCGCCTCCGCCAGCGCCAGCTTCTGCTTCTTGAGCGCCTCTTCGCGGACGAAATACTCGTCCTCGCTGTGGTGCGGCTTGCCTGGCATCCCTGTCTCCCTGCCGCGCCGCGCTATTCCTTCAGGCGGGCGATGTTGTTCTTGGCGACGTCGGCCTCCGGGCCACCCTCGTCGACGTACCTCTGGTAGTACTCGACGGCCTTGGTGTTGTCGCCCTTCTCCTTGTAGGCCTCGGCGAGGCCCATGATCGCCTCTGCGTAACGGGGATAGACCTTCAGCGCTCTCTGGAACAGCGCAATCCCCTCGTCGAGTCGGTTCAAGTCCACCAGGCACAAGGCCTTGCCCGTCAACGGTTCGGCGTTGTCCGGCTGGACGTCGATGGCCTTGTCGTACAGCGGCATCGCCTCGGCGGGGCGGTTGCTCCGGCGCAGCCGCGACGCCGCCTGAATGTAGTAGTCGTAGCTCTTTCCGGCCGGGGGCTCGCCGGGCTCGGCGGGCTTCGCCGCGACCTTGGGCTCCGCGGGCTTCGCGGGGTCGGCCGGCTTGGCGGGCTCCGCAGGCTTCACCGGCTCCGCGGGCTTGGTGCCCTTGTCGTCAGGCTTGGCGGCAACGGGCTCGGCAGGCTTGGGCGGGTCCGCAGGCTTCGCGGGATCGGCCGGCTTCGCGGGATCGGCTGGCTTCGCGGGATCGGCTGGCTTGGCGACCTTGTCGTCGGGCTTGGCTGCCACCGGCTCGGCGGGCTTGGCGGGGTCGACCGGCTGCGCAGGGTCCGCAGGCTTGGCCGGATCGGCAGGCTTGTCGGGGGTCGGCGTCGGCTGCGCCACCGGCTCGGTGGGCTTGGCGGGGTCGGCCGGCTTGGGCTCGGGCTGCTTGGGCTCTTCGGGCTTGGCCGGGGTGGCCGCGGCCACGGGCGCGGGCGGCGGCGCGGGCGGCGGCGCGGGCGGCGGCGCGAAGGGGTTGAACGAGCCGGTGGTGATCCTGAAGAAGGCCAGCGAGCCCACCAAGACGCCGCCGGCCACCGTGCCGATGACGTACTTGGTCCAGTTGCTGCCGCGGATGGCGGCCAGCTCCGCCTGATCGAGGTCGTTGTTGTTGCCCACCTCCATCTGCAACGGCCGACTCGGCGGCGCATGCGAGATGGGCGTCGACATCGGAGCCGGCGCAGCCGCGGGCGCCGGGGCGGGGATGGACGGGGCGAGGCCGAGCACCGTCGGCTGGAGGTCGGGGTCGACAGGGGCCGCCACCGGGGCGATGGCCGGCATGGGCGCCGGCATCTGCGGCTGCGGGTAGACGGGCTGGGGCGGGTAGGAGTGCTGCTGCGGCGGAGGCTGCGGATAGGCCTGCGGCGCGGGGCCCGGAGAGCCGAACATCGGCTGCGCGCCCTGCGGAGGGGCGAACATGGGCTGCTGCGGCATGGCGTTGGCGCGGTCAGCGGCCTCGACGACCTGGAAGAAGCTCGCCAGCTCGGCGATGTTGCCCAGGCGCTTCCAGCTCTCCCCAGACAGGGAGATCTCGTCGTCGCGCGAGACCTTGCGCTCGACGATCCACTTCTGCAGCGTGGTCAGTTCCTTGAAGTTGAAGACGTTCCCGTTGGACTGGCGGACCTTCCACTCCCGGTCGCGGGACCTCTCGGGACCGGGCTGCGGCAGCGGCGAGGCGGACTGGGCCTGGACGGACTCGAGCTCCGAGAGCTTGACCGGCTCGGTCACCACCAAGGCCTTCTTCTTCACCTTGAACACGTGGTTGCAGACGGTGCACTTCACCGTCACCCCGGCTTCGGTGATCTTGGCGTCGTCGAACTCGTACTCGGTTCGACAGTGCTCGCAGCGCACATCCATGGGCAGCCGTCCCTCCCGTCTCGCGGCGACGTCGCGGACAGGCGCGGTAAAGAGGGGAAAACCTTAGCTTCCTTGCGGGTATGGCAGCAACTCAGCGATCCGGAGGCCCGCCCCGGCTGCACCTCCAGAGAACACGGCAACGCAGCGCTTCCCCCACCGGGGCCGAGGTGTCCGCGCGCGAGAGAGATCGCCACGTTCAGGCGCGGGGGTGGCGCATGGACGACCGCAACGACGATCTGGAGCGCTGGCGGCAGCAGACCTACGGGCCGGCCATCGAGCGCTCGCCCGAGCGGCAAGCGGACTTCACGACGACCAGCGGCATCCGGCTCGAGCCCGCCTACGGGCCCGGCGACGGCGACCCGCGGCGCATCGGAGCGCCCGGCGAGCCGCCCTTCACGCGCGGGGTGCACCCGTCGATGTACCGCAGCCGCCTCTGGACGATGCGTCAGTACGCCGGGTTCGGCACCGCCGAGGAGTCGAACCGCCGCTACCGCACGCTGCTCGAGGGCGGCCAGACCGGGCTCTCGGTCGCCTTCGACCTGCCGACCCAGATGGGGCTCGACGCGGACCACCCGCGCGCCCGCGGCGAGGTCGGGCGAGTGGGGGTCTCCATCGGCTCGCTCGACGACATGCACGTGCTGCTCGAGGGCATCCCGCTGGGGCGCGTGTCGACCTCGATGACCATCAACGCCACCGCGCCGATCCTCCTGTGCCTGTACGCCGCGGTCGGCCGGGCGCAGGGCGTGCCGATCGAGGGGCTGTCGGGCACGGTCCAGAACGACCTGCTCAAGGAGTACATGGCGCGCGGGACGTACATCTATCCGCCGGAGCCGAGCCTGCGGCTGACGACGGACCTGATCGCCTTCGCGGTGCAGCGGATGCCGCGCTTCAACCCCATCTCCATCAGCGGCTACCACCTGCGCGAGGCGGGGGCGACCGCGGCGCAGGAGCTGGCCTTCACGCTCGCCGACGGCGTGGCCTACGTCGAGGCGGCCCTGCGCGCCGGGCTCGAGGTGGACGCCTTCGCCCCGCGGCTGTCGTTCTTCTTCAACGTCCACAGCCATTTCCTGGAGGAGATCGCCAAGTTCCGGGCGGCCCGGCGGATGTGGTCGCGGCTGATGAAGGAGCGCTTCGGCGCCCGCGACCCGCGCTCGCTCATGCTGCGCTTCCACGCCCAGACCGCGGGCTCGGCGCTCACCGCCCAGCAGCCCGACAACAACGTGGTCCGGGTGGCCCTGCAGGCGCTGGCGGCGGTCCTGGGCGGCTGCCAGAGCCTGCACACCAACTCGCGAGACGAGGCGCTGGCGCTGCCGTCCCAGGAGGCGGCGATGCTCGCGCTGCGCACCCAGCAGGTCGTGGCCTGCGAGTCCGGGGTCGCCGACACGGTGGACCCGCTGGGAGGCTCCTGGGCCGTGGAGCGGCTCACCGACGAGCTGGAGGGCCGTGCGCAGGCGTACCTCGAGAAGATCGACGCGATGGGCGGGATGGTCCAGGCGGTGGCGGCGGGCTTCCCCCAGCGCGAGATCCAGCAGGCGGCCTACGAGTGGCAGCAGCAGGTGGACCGCGGCGAGCGGAAGATCGTGGGGGTCAACGCCTGGCAGAGCCAGCAGGCGGCCCCGTTGGACCTGCTCCGGGTCGACCCGCGGACCGAGGAGCGGCAAGCCAAGCGCCTGGCTTCGCTGCGCGCCGGCCGCGACCAGCGCGCCGCCCGCGAGGCGCTGGCGGCGGTGGGCCGCGCCGCGCGGGGGACGGCCAACGTGCTGCCGGCGATGCTCGAGGCGGTCGAGGCGCGCTGCACCTTGGGCGAGATCAGCGACGCGCTGCGCGAGGTCTTCGGGGAGCACCGCGAGAACGTGGTGGTCTGAGGTCTGCGACGGGCCCCGGCGTGGCCGAATTCCCCCGTCAATTCAAGGATTGCGAAGGTTCTGCACGGCTCTGCTATCCTCTCGACTTCAGAAGAGGAAATCATGGCCGCAGGCCCAGCTCCCGAGCAGCCCAGGCAGTTCTGGATCCGAAACGACAAGGGGAAGATGTGGGGTCCCCTGACGTTCTCGACCATCGAGCTGCTCATCGACAACGGCGCGATGCCGGGCAAGCTGCAGGCCTCGCGAAACGGCGTCGACTTCTACTATCCGGGCCGCCTGCCCGAACTGCGAGATGCGGTCCCCAACGAGCTGTGGGGCGACAGCACCGACCGCATCCCCGAGGAGGCCCGTAGCGCCCCCCTCGGGCGGCAGGGAACGGGCGGCCCGCCCACCGTCGGCGCCCCGGGCAAGAGCGGCCCGCCCGTCGTCGGCGCGCCCAGGAGCGGTCCTCCGGTCGTCGGCAAGCCTGTCACCAGCCCGTCGTCGGCCGCCATCCCCAAGCCCACGGCGCCCGCCGCGCCGAAGGCCCCGCCCCCGACCGTCGCCGACGGCGCCGGCGTGCCCGCCAGCGGCTCGCTCCAGGACTTCCCGCCGTTCCGCATCTACTACCTCGCCGCCACCGCCAACCAGACCGGCAAGCTGACGATGAATGGCCTCGAGGCCAGCTACGAGGTCTTCTTCAAGAAGGGCTCGCCCGAGTCGGTCCGCTCCAGCCTCGACGAGGAGGACCTGGGCAGCTGGCTGGTCGAGAAGAAGGTTCTCGGCGAGGCCAAGCTCGTCGACGCCCGCAAGATGGCCGGCAGCTTCGGCGGCGAGGTCCTCAACGCGCTCTTCGGCCTGCAGCTGCTCAGCCCCGGCGACGCCTTCAAGCACATCGGCGAGCACGCGGCGAGCCTGCTCAAGAAGGCCTTCACGCTGGAGGCGGGCACCTTCTCGTTCGACGCCGCCGCGCCGGTGCCGGCCTCGGCGATGCCGCTGGGCGACCGCTGGAAGATCATCTGCGACATGGTCCGCGAGATCCCCGCCCCGGACATCCGCAAGCGGCTGGGCGGGCGCATGAGCGCGCCGATCATGAAGAGCGGCGGCCGCGTCGAGATCTCCCAGCTCAAGCTGACGCCCCAGGAAGCCCGCGCGGCCGTGTCCTTCGACGGCGTGCACTCGCTCAACGCCCTGATCGAGTCGATGCCCAACGAGGCCGACACGCTCGTGCGCACCGCCTTCCTGCTCTTCCGCTTCGAGGCCTGCTCCTTCGCCGGCGGCGAGGAAGAGGGCGAGGTCGAGGACCACCCGACTCCCAAGCCCGACCACGACGGGCCACCCCCCGAGGTCGAGGCGGCCGCGGCGCCGGTCGAGGAGCCTCCGTTGGAGCTCGACCTGGGCCAGGATGCCGTCGAAGAGAAGCCGGCCGCACCCGCCAAGCCCGCGCGGCCCGAGCCAGCCAAGGGAGCGCCCCCGAAGATCGAGCCGGCGAAGGCTGCTCCTCCGAAGATCGAGCCAGCCAAGAGCGCGCCGCCGAAGATCGAGCCGGCGAAGGCTGCTCCTCCGAAGATCGAGCCTGCCAAGGGCGCGCCGCCGACGGTCGGTCCCGCCAAGGGAACTCCGCCCACGGTCGCGGCCAAGCCTGCCGCCAATCCGGGCAAGCCCCCGGCGGTCGGGCCCGCAACCAAGGCCGCCACCAATCCGGGAAAGCCGCCCGTCGTCGGGCCCGCCTCCAAGCCCGCGACCAACCCTGGCAAGCCGCCCGTCGTCCCCACCACCGGCAAGCCTGCCGGACCTTCGTCCAGGCCTTCGGCGCCAGCGGCCGCTGCGCCCGCCGCCGGCCCGGGGATCGCCAACCCGGGCAACGACCCCAAGGGGCTCGCGGCCTATCTCGAGGGGCTCAAGGGCAAGAACCACTTCGAGGTGCTGGGCGTGCCGGAGACGGCGGCGACGCCCGAGATCAAGAAGGCCTACTTCCAGTTCGCCAAGTGGTTCCACCCCGACACGGCCCAGGGCGCGGCGCCCGAGGCCGGCAAGCTCAAGGCCGACATCTTTGCGCGCCTCAGCGAGGCCAACAGCGTCCTCGCCGACGACAAGTCGCGCGCCGACTACCTCGACGAGATGAAGGCCGGCCTCGACAAGCTCGACGCCAGCAAGATCTTCGCCTCCGAGGAGGCCTTCCAGAAGGGCTGCATCCTGGTCAAGGCGCGCAAGTACCCCGAGTCGGTGAAGATGTTCGACGAGGCCATCGCCCTGTACGAGAAGGAGGGCGAGTACTTCATCTGGCGCGGCTGGGCGAAGTACCTGGTGGCCGCCGACAAGAAGGCCGGCAAGGACGCCGCCCTCAAAGAGATCGACCAGGGCTGCTCTCTGAGCCCGCGCTGCGCGATGGGCCCGTACTTCAAGGGGCAGATCTACAAGCTGACGGGCGACGCCGGCACGGCGCAGAAGCTGTTCAAGGAAACCCTGGAGCTGGACCCCAACCACCTCGAGGCGCAGCGCGAGGTGCGTCAGCGCTAGAAAGAGCCCCACCCTCGCCCTCCCGATTCGCGGGCGGGGCCGGGGAGGGACCGGAGAAAAATGGAACTCAACGGAAAGCAGCGACGCGCCCTGAGGGCGCTGGGCCACCACTTGGAGCCCGTGGTGATGCTGGGCAAGGACGGCGTCAGCGAGGCGGTCATCAACGCCACGAGCCAGGCGCTCACCGACCACGAGCTGGTGAAGGTGAAGGTCGGCGAAAGCTCCCCGATCGACCGCCACGAGGCGGCCGAGGCGCTCTCCGTGGCGACCAAGTCGACGGTCGCGCAGGTCCTCGGGCGGACCCTGCTGCTGTTCCGGCGCAACGAGGAGGCCCCGAAGATCTCCCTGCCGGGCCTGCCGCTGCCGCCCAAGCCCCCCACGCCGCCGGCCGCACCCCGCCACCCGGCGCGGCGCCACAAGAAGACCTTCGGCAGTCGCCACCGCGAGTAGCTGCACCGCGGGTCAGATTCCGCTCGCTCGCGGCTCCCCCGGCCCGCTACGCTCGCCGACAGCTCGTCACGGACGGTCCGCCATGCCCGCACGCATCCTGCTCGTCGAGGACGCCCCCACCATCCTCGAGCTGCTCCGCAACCAGATCGAGTCCGACGGCCACGAGGTCCTGGTCGCCCCCGACGGCGAGCGGGCGCTGCAGGTGCTGCGCGCCGAGGACCCGGACGTCATGGTGGCGGACGTGATTCTGCCCGGGCGGCTCTCCGGGATGGACCTGCTCCGGACGGTGCGCGAGGAGTCCCCGTCGACCGAGGTGGTCGTGATGACCTCCGACGCCACGGTGGAGATGGCCATCGAGTGCCTGCGCGCGGGGGCGGTGGACCTCCTGCGCAAGCCTTTCCAGCCGGCCGAGCTGTCGGCGGCGGTCGCCTCGGCGCTGCAGCGCCAGCAGGAGCACGCCACCCGCGGGATGCTGCAGGCCAGCGAGGCGGTGCTGACCGCCAAGGACCCCGACCGGCTGCCCGAGGTCATCGTCCGCACCGCGACCGAGGTGATGCAGTGCACGGGCTCGCTGCTGCTCCCCGGGGCGGACGGCCGGCTCTACGTCGCCCACGCGTTCGGGCTGGCCCCGGAGATCCAGGCCAACGTGTCCATCGCGCTGGGCGAGAAGGTCGCCGGCCGGGTGGCGCTGGAGCGCAAGCCGGTGCTGCTGCAGGACCTGGCGGGCGACCCGCGCTTCGCGACGCTGCAGCCCTCGGCGCAGGTGCGCTCGAGCATCGTCTGGCCGCTGGCCGTGGGCGAGCGCCTGCTGGGCGTGCTGGCGCTCAACCGCGGGGGGAACGAGCCGCGCTTCCGCCGCGCCGACCTGCACCGCGCCGCGATGCTGGCCTCGATGATCCAGCTGGCGCTGGAGAACGCCCGGCTGCTGCGCCAGACGGTCGCCTCCGAGCGCCTGGCGAGCCTGGGGACCATCGCCAGCTCCATCACCCACGAGATCAACAACCCGCTCACCTACGTGCTGGGCAACCTGGAGCGGGCCGAGGAGCTCCTGCGCGGCGCGCCGGCGCCCACGCCCCAGGACCTGCTGGAGCTGCTCGAGGACGCCGTGGAGGGCGCGGAGCGCATCGGGTGCATCGTGCGCGACATGCGCACCATCGCCCGCAGCGGGCAGGGCGACCAGGAGCAGGAGACCGTCTTCGACCTCGCCGACGCGGTGCGCTCGGCGCTGCGCCTGTCGGGCGCGGTGCTGCGCTCGTGCGCCGAGGTGGACCTGAGCCTGGTGGAGGGCGCGCGGGTGCGGGGCTCGGCGGGCCAGCTGTCGCAGGTGTTCGTGAACCTCTTCGTCAACGCTGCGCACGCCATCCGCGAGGGCCAGGCCGGCGGCGGGCGGGTGACCGTCAGGACGCGCGTCGAGGGCGACCGGGTGGTGGCCGAGATCTCCGACAACGGCAAGGGCATCGCCGAGCGGGACCGCGGCCGCCTGTTCGACCCGTTCTTCACGACGCGCGGGGCCACCAGCGGCACCGGGCTGGGCCTGTGGATCAGCCGGGAGCTCCTGCGCCGGCACAAGGGCACCATCGAGGCGGCCAGCGGCGGGGAGCGCGGCGCGCTGTTCCGCCTCACGCTGCCCCTGGAGGGATCGGCCAAGCCGGTCGCGGCGACGCCCCTGCCGACGACCCGGAAGCCCCGGGTCCTGTTCGTCGACGACGACGAGCCGATCCTGCGGATCTACAAGCGGGTCTTCGACTCCGCCTTCGAGGTGGAGCTGGCGATCGGCGGGCGCAGGGCCTGGGAGCTCCTGCAGAGCGGGGCGGTCTTCGACGCGGTGGTGTGCGACCTGATGATGCCGGACCTCAACGGCATGCAGCTGCACCAGAACGTCATCCGGGCCATGCCCCAGCTGGCGCGGCTCTTCGTCTTCGTCACCGGCAGCAGCTACCACCCCGACGTGACGTCGTTCATGGTGGCGTGCAGCAACCCGGTGCTGGAGAAGCCGACCAGCATGGCCGACCTGCGCGAGACGATCGCGCGGGTGATGCAGTCGGCCGAGACGGCGTAAGAAGAAGGGCGCCGAGGCGTCAGACCGCCCCAGCGCCCGATTCTCGAATGGCAGGCGCGGAGGCCTGCCGCTTTCGACCTAGAACTTCGGGTTGAACCCGCCGGCGGCCTTCACGACCTTGAGCGCCGAGAGCTGCGCGTTGAGCGACTCTCTCAGGACCGCGTTCTCGGCCAGGGCCAGCTGGTTCGTGGCGTCGGAGATCTCGATCTGCGTCGCCGCGCCGGCCTGGTAGTTGACGTTGACCAGCGCCTGGTTCTCGCGCGCCAGCTTGACCGTCTCCTCGGCCTTGGTGCGGTTGGCCCGGGCGCTCTCCAGGTCGAGGTAGGCCCGGCGGATCTCGTCGCGCGCCTTGAGCTGGGCGTTCTGGACGCCGAGCTCGGCCTCGGCCAGCTTGCTCGTGTTCTCGCGCAGCTCGATCTCGCGCAGGCCGCCGTCCCAGACGGTCCAGCCCAGCGCCAGGCCCAGCGCCCAGGCGCCGAATTCGCCGGTGAAGCCCTTGCTGTTGCTGGCCTGGTACTGCGCGGTGGCGACGAGGTTGGGGGCGAACTTGTACCAGACCGACTCCCGGTTCTTGGCGGCCAGGTCGCGGTTCAGCTGGGCGATCTGCAGGTCCAGGCGGTCCTTCTCGGCCTGCCGCAGCAGCGAGTCCACGTCGGCCGGGGTCGGCGGCTCGGCGGGGGACACCACCTCGAACTCCTCGGCGCGGCCGATGAGGGTGCTCAGGGAGATCTTGAGCGCGGCGTAGCTGCGCTTCATGGTCTCCAGGTCCTGCTCGGCCTTGGTCCGGTCGATCTTCGCGCGGATCAGCATGATCTTCGGCTGGGCGCCGGCCTCGACGCGCACGCGGGCGTCGTTCTCGTGCTCGATGTTGTTGTGCAGCAGCTTCTCGTAGACCCCGATGCCGTCCTTGGTGGTCGCGCAGCCGTAGTAGAGCTGCACCACGCCGAAGAGCAGCTCGCGCCGCACGTTCTCCACGTTCATCTGGGTCAGGTCGTCCGCCATGTCGGCGATCTTGAACATCGGCCAGAGCGCGGGGAGCAGGATTCCCTGCTGCACCTTGGCCTGGAAGCCGAACATGTCCTTCTCCTGGATGGTCAGGTCGGAGAAGCCCGAGGGCATCATGATGGTGGAGGAGGGAGTGCCCGGGGGGTTGGTGATCGAGGGCTGGCCCTTGGTGGGGTCGAAGTTGGGGCCGTTGGACTTGGTGGGGTCGAAGCCGGGCGTGCCCGACAGGTCGCGCAGCCAGTAGCCGGTGGGCAGCTGCAGCTTGGCGTCGAACTGGTTTCGCGTGTAGCTGCCGCCCACGGTGATCTGCGGCAGGTAGCCGGCCAGCACCTTGCGCCACAGCTCCTTGCTCTGCACCAGCCTCTCTTTGAGCTGCTTGAGGTCCAGGTTCTTCTCCTGGGCCTGCTGCAGCGCCTGGTCGAGCGTCAGGACCGGGGCGCTGCTCGCCGCGGGAGCGGCAGGGGCAGGCTGCGCGACGGGAGCCGGTGCGGGCTCGGGGTTGGGCGCGGGCGCCGGCTCGGCGGCCAATGCGAGGGCTAGGAGGATGATCGGGGTGCTCATGCTTCGTCTCTCCGCAGGGCTGGGGTGACGGCGGTGGCGGTGGGGAT
>DASXVQ010000227.1:0-3350 GCA_036504155.1 Myxococcales bacterium | reverse complement strand
TGTAGGCTCGCACGCTCGTTCGTGATTCCCCGCCCGCGGCTCGCCGGTTTGCACCCGCGAGGGAACGCCTGAGACGGTGGCCGAGTCCGAGGGGCCGGACCGGTGGGCGGATGCGGGAAGGCGGGAGCGTTCTTGCGTCGGGGGTGAGAATAGGGAGGCCCGCCACGGTAGCCGCCGCGACGGGCCTCGGCCGGTGCAAGTGCGTCACCCGACGACGCTCACCAGCAACGACTACGTTACGCAGCAGGCGTGGCGACAGGCAAGCCTTGATCGCTGCCCGGCGCATCCACATGGAGGCTGCGGCTTCCACCGCAACGGGAGCTACCCGCGGGTCGAGCCGCCCGGCATGCGCGTGGCGCGCTGCTACTGCCCGACAGCGCAGACGACCTGGAGCCTGCTGCCCGACTGCTTGGCGAGCCACCTGAGCAGCGACCTCACCGAGGTCGAGCAGGTGGTCGCGCGCGTCGAGGCCGGCCCGAGCGTCGAGGCGGTGGCCGCCGCGGTGCGGCCGGATATCACGCTGCCGAGCGCGACGCGCTGGGTGCGCCGACGGACCCTGCCGGTACGCGCGGCGTTGGTGGCGCTCGTGACCCTGCTGCCGGCGCGCTTCGCCGGGTGCGCGCCGGCGGTGACCGCGCTGCGCGGCGTGGTGGGCACGACGCCGGTGCTGGTCGCGCTACGCCCGGTGGCGGGGCCGCACCTCGGCGCGCTGCCGCCGCCGCTCGGATTCGGCCCCCGGCGCAAGCCGTGGCACCGATGGCGGGGACGCCGCCAACACGGCCCGGGGCCGGACCCGCCCCGGTGAGGCTGGTAGTGGTCGCCGTAGAGCCCGGTGACCACCCGGGCGCAAGGAGACCACGGCCATGAACGACGAGCAGACCGACCGCAGCCAGCAGATCGCCCTCTTCCGTTACGGGCTCATCGCCGACGTCATGCACTGGGAGCCGGGTCAGCGCGGCCTCTACGCCGAGCTGCACCAGAAAGCCGCGCAGAGCTACCACATCCCCTTCTCGCGCCGGACGAAGGTCGCGGCCGAGACCCTGCGCGATTGGCTCGACCACTACCGCCGCGGCGGCTTCGAGGCCCTGCGGCCCAAGCCGCGCCGCGACCGCGGGCGGCCGCGCAGCATCCCCCAGCCGATCGCCGATCTCCTGTGCAGCATCAAGGACGAGGCCCACACCCTGTCGGTGGCCCTGGTCATCGAGCGGGCGCGCGCGACCGGCACGGTGCCGGCCGAGCTCGAGCTGCCCAACTCGACGGTGCACCGGCTGCTGGCGCGCGCCGGCCTGATGCAGAAGCGGCCCGAGGAGCCCACGTCCAAGGACCGCCGCCACTTCGCGTTTCAGAAGGCGGGCGAGCTGTGGATGGCCGACGTCATGCATGGCCCCCAGGTCGCTGTCGACGGCGGGCGCCGGCGCAAGGCGTACCTCATCGGCCTACTCGACGACGCCACCCGGGTCGTGCCCTACTGCGCCTTCGCGCTGTCGGAGAACGCCGCCGCCTTCGTGCCGGTCCTCGGGCAGGCGATCCTGCGGCGCGGCATCCCCAAGCGCCTGTACTGCGACAACGGGGCGGCGTTCCGCTCGCAGCACCTGGAGCTGGTGTGCGCCCGGCTCGGCGTCACCCTCATCCACAGCCGGCCCTACGTGCCCCAGGGGCGCGGCAAGATCGAGCGCTGGTTTCGCACCGCGCGCATGCAGCTCCTGCCCACCCTCGGCGCCGAGGATCTCAAGAGCCTCGCGGCCCTCAACCGGCGGCTGTGGGGCTGGGTCGAGGGCGAGTACCACCAGACGCCGCACAAGGGGCTCGACGGCGAGACGCCGCTCGACCGCTGGGCCATGTGCGCCGATCAGGTCCGGCTGCCCCGCCCGGACACCGACCTCGAGAGCGTCTTCTTGCTGGAGGCCAAGCGGCGGGTGCAGCGCGACCGGACCGTCAGCCTGCAGGGCGTGCTCTACGAGGTCGACGCAGCGCTCGTCGGGGAGGCGGTGACCCTGCGCTTCGACCCGGCGCGGCTCGGCCAGCCCGTCGAGGTCTGGCACAAGGGCCACAAGCTCGGCCCGTGCAAGCGGGTCGACACCTACGCCAACTGCTTCGTCAAACGCGACCACGCGACCAAGGCGCTGCAACCCGACGGCACCCCCAGCGTGCCGCCGACGGGCCTGCGGCTGCGCGACTTCCCGCGGGATGACGACCCCACCGACGGAGGACGCTGATGTACCGCAAGCACTTCGGCCTTACGCGCCACCCCTTCGACAAGGAGATCCAGGTCGACGACCTCTTCGCCTCGGCGGCCGGCCAGGAGCTCGACGTGCGCCTCGGGCACCTACTCGAACTGCGCGGCATCGGCCTCATCACCGGCGAGAGCGGCAGCGGCAAGACGTGCGCCTGCCGCAAGGTGCTCACCGCCCTGCACACCGGCCTGTGGCGCGTCATCTACGTCGCACTCTCGACGGGCAACGTCATGGACCTGTACAAGACCATCGCCTGGGAGATGGGTCTGCCGACCGAGCGCAGCCGCGCCGCGCTCTACCGGCAGATCCGCGGCGAGGTCAACCGGCTGTGCGCCGAGGCCCGCTGCCGGCCGGTGCTGGTCGTCGACGAGGCCCACAACCTGCGCCCCGACGTGCTCGAGGACCTGCGGCTGCTGACCAACTACCAGATGGACTCCGAGAACCGCCTGTGCCTGCTGCTGGTGGGCCAGGCGGAGCTGCGCCGCCGCCTCGGCATGGCGGTCTACGAGGCGCTCGCGCAGCGCATCGTGATGCGCTACCACTTCCCCGGCTTCAGCCGCGACGAGCTCGCGCCATATCTCGCGCACCGGCTGCGCCTGGCCGGCACCGAGCTGCCGCTCTTCGAGGCCGCGGCCCAGGAGGCGATCTTCCAGGGCACCCAGGGGCTGGTGCGCCGGGTGAACAACCTGTGCCACCACGCGCTCATGGCCGCCGCGCTCGGGCGCGCCAAGGCGGTCAGCGTCGAGCACGTGCAGGCCGCGCTGCCGGAGGTGTCGTGATGCCCGCGGTCCTCCGTGTCCCGCGAGACCACCTTCCGCCGCCGCCCACGCCGGAGGACGCGCTGACGATCTGGGAGGAGCTCGAAGACCGCGCCGCGCAGTGGTGGAACGCCTACGAGCCCCTCATCCTCCAGGCCTACGCCGACCGCGACCGCCCCCCTGACCCGGACGAGGACGAGATCGATTTCTGAGCCTCCCGCCAGCTCCTGCTTCCCTCGTAGCCGCTCTACACCACCGCCGCGAGCGCGCCCGCTACCCCTTCCAATCCGGGATTGCCGCCCGCCTTCCTCGCGGATTTGCGAGAGAACCACCGTGCGGATCTATGTGCGAGCCGACA
>DASXVQ010000226.1:0-3603 GCA_036504155.1 Myxococcales bacterium | reverse complement strand
TCCCGCACCGGTTTCCTGTCCTGCGCCGGTTTCCTGTCCTGCACCGGTTTCCTGTCCTGCACCGGTTTCCTGTCCTGCACCGGTTTCCTGTCCTGCACCGGTTTCCTGTCCTGCACCGGTTTCCTGTCCTGCACCGGTTTCCTGTCCCGCACCGGTTTCCTGTCCCGCACCGGTTTCCTGTCCCGCACCGGTTTCCTGTCCCGCACCGGTTTCCTGTCCCGCACCGGTCTCCTGTCCCGCACCGACAGCGTCCGCCTCGGCCTTCCGGTAGGGCTCGCCGAAGAGCGCCAGGCCCTTCTGCTTCGCCACGGACTTGGTGCGGGCGTTGACGATCCAGATCAGCAGCCGCAGAGGCAGCGGGAAGGGCTTCGCTTGGCTCAGGCGGACGGTGGCCTGGGAGAAGGCCGCGCCCGAAGCGATCTCCGGGGCCGCGGCGTCGAGCGCCTTGCGCGCGGTCTTGCCGAACGCGCCGGCCTCCTCGAGCGGCCGGCCGTCGATGGGCGAGGTGCCGCCGATGCTCAGCGCTCCTTGCCAGGGCCAGCCCATCTCGCGCGCGAAGAGCTCCATCGTCCGCAGCTCGGGCTCGCGCTGGGTCGGCTCGGGGAAGCCGGAGTGGGCCACGCCGTAGAGGCGGGGCGCGTGGCCCTGGAGCGCGTCGTGGCGATCGAAGAGGTCCTCGAGCAGCCGCAGGGTCGAGGCCGGCAGGCCGTTCAGGTAGAGCGGGGCGACGAGCACCACGGACTCGCAGGCGCGGACGCGCTCGAGGAGTGCGTCGAGGTCCGCGCCGGAGATCCCGCGCGGTGGAAGCCGGAAGAGATCCACCTGGCCGCCGAGCTTCTCCAGCCGGGCCTGCAGGTAGGCGCCCAGGGCCTTGGAGTTGGCCTTCGTCCGAGGGCTGCCGACGACGATGAGCGTCCTCATCGGCGCGCCTCCAGCAGGTCCGCGAGCGCCCGCTCGACCTTGGCCTGCGCCTGGGCCGCGGAATCGGATGCCAGCAGCACCGCCGCGCCTGCCTTCATGGCCAGGTTCCCGCCGTGGCGCTCGAGGAGCGCCCGGTACGCTGCTTCCTGGTCGGGGTCCGCCCTCGCGAGGAGGCCGATGCCGAGAAGGGCGGGAGCCGGCGAATAGCGCGGCAGGAAGTTCATCTCCCCGCCGCGCATCGTGTACAGCGGCACCATCAGCGGCTGGCAGCGGTCGAGCGCCTTCTTCAGCTCCGAGTGGTGCGTGCCGAAGCGGATGGGCGAGGCCAGCACCCAGACCCTGCTGCGCACGATCCTCGGGAAGACCTGCTGCATCGGGTCCTGGACCGCGCAGACGCCCGGGGTAGTCAGGCCGCAGGCGCCGCAGCCGTAGCAGGCCTGGACCTTGGTGGACGGCAGGTCGACGACGTCGGGCTTCAGGTTCTTGGCGCAGGCCGCGGCCAGGATGGCTCGCTGGGCCGCGGGACCGTTCTGCGCGTCTGCGTTGAGCGCCGAGAGGATGAAGATCGCGTCGTTCGAGCTGGGCACGGCGGCCAATTTGTCACGCGGCCGCCAGCCCGACAACGGACCAGCGGCCGCTCGGTGAGCGCTCGCAGCAGCCTCACCTCTCCGCCCGCGAACCCTTCAGCCGCGCCGCCCCGCGCACCAGCTCCGCGAACTCGCCGCGGTAGCCGCCGGGATCCTGCCCGCGGGCCTGCTCGGCGAGCGAGAGGACGAGATCGAAGTTGGCCGCGCCCTTGTTCGGCGAGTCGCGCAGCAGCATCCCGAAGGCGGCCACGCTGGCGGCGAAGCGCAGCTCGTGGGAGGGCTCGGGCCGCACCTGCACCGGCGCGGGGAAGGTCAGCTCGTGGCTCGCGGCGGCCTCGGGGTCCTTGTAGCGGATCTTCAGCGAGAACAGCTCCTCGCTCGCCGCCGCCGAGGAGAGCGTGCGCGCCTTCTGGTACTTGAGCGCGCCCACCTCGCCCGCCTCGCTGGCGCGACCGGCGGGGACCAGCTCGTACAGGGCCGTCACCGCGTGGCCCGCCCCGACCGCGCCGGCGTCCTTCTGGTCGTCCTTGAAGTCCTCGGCGCGCATCACCCGGTTCTCGTAGCCGATCAGCCGCCAGGAGGCGACGCGCACCGGGTTGAACTCCACCTGCAGCTTCACGTCCTTGGCCACGGTGACCAGCGTCGAGCCCATCTCCTCGACCAGGACCTTCTTCGCCTCGAGCTCGGCGTCGATGTAGGCGTAGTTGCCCTTGCCCTTGTCGGCGAGCTTCTCCACCGTCGAGTCCTTGTAGTTGCCCATCCCGAAGCCGAGGACCGTGAGGAACACGCCGGTCTTGGCTTTCTCCTCGATGAGGCGCACGAGCGAGCCTTCGCTGGTGACGCCCACGTTGAAGTCGCCGTCGGTGGCCAGCACCACGCGGTTGACCCCGCCCGGCCGGAAGTTCTCCGAGGCGATGCGGTAGGCCAGCTCGATGCCGCCGGCGCCGTTGGTGGATCCGCCGGCGCCCAGCTTCTCGATGGCCGAGGCGATCCGGTCCTTCTGCTCGCCGCCGGTCGGCTGCAGCAGCACGCCCGTATCGCCGGCGTAGACCACGAGGGCCACGCGGTCGCGCTCGTCGAGCTGGTCGACGAGCATCCGGAAGGCCTTCTTGAGCAGCGGCAGCTTGTGGGGGTCGCTCATCGATCCCGACACGTCGATGAGGAAGACCAGGTTCGACGGCGGGCGCTGGCCGCGCGGAAGCTCGCGGGCCTTCAGGCCGACGCGCGCCAGCAGGTGCTCGCGGTTCCAGGGCGCGTGGGTGACCTCGAGGTGCGCCGCGAACGGCCCGTCGCGCGGCGGCTCGTAGTCGTAGGTGAAGTAGTTGATCAGCTCCTCGATGCGCACCGCGTCCGGCGGCGGCAGCTGGCCCATGCCCAGGAAGCGGCGGACGTTGGCGTAGGAGGCGGTGTCGACGTCGGCGGCGAAGGTGGACAGCGGGTTGTTCGCCACGGCCAGGAACGGGTTCTCCACGACGTGCGAGTACGACTCGGTGTTGAACTCGCGCTCGGCCATCTGCACGTCGAGCAGCGGCTCGCCCGTCGGCGAGACGGCGACCGCGGCTGGCGCGGGCATCGAGGCCATCTTGTAGGTCCCGCCCATAGCGCAGGCGAGCATCGAGAGCAGGATGAAGGCGGACAGGGCGACGACGGCGGGCTTGGCGGCGTGGGTGAATCGCATGCGCGACCTCCGTGGATTTGGGCTCTGCCAGATCCACGGGCCGCCGGGCGGGCGCTTACACCCCCAGCCCTCCCCCCTGCCCCCTCCCAAACTGCGGGAGGGGGTTCGGCTCTGCTCGATTCCACCTCTGTCGGAGCTCCTGGCACCGCGACGCGTCGGCCGACCTCTCGCGTATCGAGCACTTTGCAGGGTGGTGCCAGAAGCTTCTGAGCACGTCGCCGAAGGCAACCAACGAACCCCCTTCCTTCCAGAAGAGGGGAGGGCTGGGAGGGGGCAGGGGGCATAGCCGTTAACCGTGGTTGCTGGGCTTCCGCCGCCCCGGGCGCCGCTTCGCCTTTGCGGTACCCCGCCTCGGCCGCTCCTCAAGGCCTGCAATCCGCTCCTCGAAGAACCGCTTGCGCCACTTGCTGACTATCT
>DASXVQ010000225.1:0-18775 GCA_036504155.1 Myxococcales bacterium | reverse complement strand
AGGCAGGCCATCTGCGGCTTGTCCCAGGTCGGCAGGCCCAGGCGCTTGGACCAGGCGCGGATCTCGGCCTTGGTCATCCCCGCCTCGGCGAGCAGCGAGCGGACCTTCCTCTCCTCGCCGGCCTTGTGCCCCGGCCGCCAGTCGCGGCGGTCGTCGGCGTTGAAGCCGTCGAGGATGGCGGCGAGCCCCAGCTCGGCCCGCTTCTTCTCGCAGAGGGAGAAGAGTTCCTGCTTGCAGAAGTAGCAGCGGTCCACCGGGTTCGCGGCGTACCGAGGATCCTCCAGCTCGTGCGACTCCTCGATGACCAGCCGGGCGCCCATCTTCTCGGCCAGCTCTCGGGCTTCCTGCTGCTCGCTCTGGGGCATGGAGGCGCTGTGGGCGACGAGCCCCACGCAGCGCTGGCCGAGGACCTCGGTCCCGACCTTGAGCAGGAAGGTCGAGTCCACGCCGCCGGAGTAGGCGACCAGGGCCGAGCCCAGCTCCCGGAAGAGCTCGCGAAGCCTGGCGATCTTCGGTTCGGAGTCCTGGCAGAGCTGGTCGAGGTCGATGGTCATCGCGGGGTCCCCAAACCTGGAGTCGGTGAGCCTGGCATAACAAACGGCCGGGACCGATGCCTCGGTCCCGGCCGTCCGAACCTCGAATCTTCTGGGGCTACTTCTTGCCCTTGGCGGCCTTCTTCTTGGGGGCCGGCTTGGCGGCGTGCGGCTTGGCCGCGACGACCTTCTTGGGCGCCGGCTTGGCCGACTTGGCAGGAGCCTTCGCGGCGGGCTTGGCGCCCTTGCCGGCCTTGCCCTTCTTCAGCGGCTGCGGGCGCAGGCGCTTGCCCGTCATCTGGCGCGCCTCTTCGGGCTTGAGGTAGCCGATGCTCACCAGCGCCTGGACGATGTGCTCGCCGCTGGCCTCGACGCTGTCGGTGTCCGTGTGGACGTGGACCTCGGCGTGCTGGGGCGTGTCGTAGGGCTCGGTGACGCCGATGAAGTTGGGGATCTCCCCGGCGAGCGCCTTCTTGTACAGGCCCTTGGAGTCGCGCTCGATGAGCTTCTCGGTCTCGCAGTCGACCCACACCTCGACGAACCGGCCGATATCCTTGCGGATCTTGTCGCGCGCCTCGCGGTGCGGGCTGATGGCGGCGGCGATGGCGATGGTGTCGTTGCGGGACAGCAGCCGCGCCACGTACCCCAGCCTGGCGACTCCCACCAGCCGCTCGTCCTTGGTGGTGCCGAGCTCCTTGGTGAGCATCGGGGCCACGTCGTCGTGGTCGAGCACCTCGGCCCTGCGGCCGATCGCCTTGAACCGCTGGCCCAGGTAGGTGGCCAAGGTCGACTTGCCGACCCCAGG
Organism: Myxococcales bacterium; assembly: GCA_036504155.1. Taxonomy (GTDB): domain Bacteria; phylum Myxococcota; class Myxococcia; order Myxococcales; family UBA5297; genus JACRCT01. The sequence continues at coordinate 17,437 of DASXVQ010000225.1, read as the reverse complement.
CATGCCCGTCAGCCAAATGGTGAAACCGTTCGTCTGCAACATATTGCCTCCGACGATGGGTCGGCCCCACGGCCGTCCCAGGAACCGGAACTACCCCCGCGCGCAGCGGCGCGCCCGCACGACCCGAGGCCGTGCATACGAGTCAAGCCCTTGCAAGAACTCGCCTTTTTCGGTGGGCGAGAAGGTGGCGGGCGCTGCGCGAGACCCTTTGGCCTGTCGGAAATCGCCTGGCCAAAACGTCATCGCCCCCACACTCCTCTCGCGAAAAAGGGGTGTCTTTTACACCATCAGGTGTTGGCTTGCAACCACTGGCAGGTACAGCCCGGCAACCTGGACCCCCGTGTTCGTCGCGGGCCAGCATCCCATTTCGCGCGAATTCCCGCCTGCGAAATCATCCTCGGACGCGGTGAATCAGCCACCCGCGCGACCGGGCGAGCGCTACCGCCGGCCCTTCGCTGCCCTGCGGAGCCACCATGACCGCGCGGCGGGCGAAGTCGAGCATCTCCCGATCGAAGAGGCTGTTGCCGCACGCCAGGGCGAGGGGGCGGGCGAGCTTCTGGCGAATCGCCTCGACCTTGCCCCCGCCGCAGGTGACCGGCGGGAGGACCTCGCCGGTCAGCCGGCCCTGGGCATCCACCCTGCCCTCCACCGCCAGCACCCGCTGCGGGTCCAGCCCCACCGCCTGCGCCGCCGTGCGGATGGTGACGGCGTTGCTGGCGCTGACCAGCGAGATGGCCGCCCCGGCTCCCTGCAGCAGCTCGAGCAAGTGCCGCATCCCGGGGAAGATCCGCGCCTCGAACTTCTTGCGGAAGAGCTCCAGCGACCAGCGCTCGACGTCCTCGACGCTCAGGCCTTTCATCGCCTGGACGCAGAAGGCGAAGGCCGCCGGAGGATCGGTCGCGAAGAGGTGCTCGTAGTGGGCGTAGGTGTCGGCGTGCGCGGGGTCGACCAGCCGCTTCCTCTCGGCGAGCTCGCGCAGCAAGTCCTCGCCGAGGTCGCCGGACCACAGGGTGCCGTCGGCGTCGAAGGCCACCGTCGCCTGCGCGCCCTGCGCGGCGATCTCCTGGGCGAGCGCCTCGATCTCGGGCTCGAGGACGCCCATCAGAGGAGCCCCAGCTCGCGGCGCAGGGCCACGGCGCGGTCGAGGAGGACGCCCGCCGCGTCCGACTTGCTGAGCAGCGGCAACTCCTGGACCTTTCCGGTGCGGTCGATGAGGGTGACGCGGTTGTCGTCGGAGGCGAAGCCGGTCTTCTCGCCGCTGACGTCGTTGGCGGCGATGAGGTCGATGCCCTTCTTGCGCAGCTTCTCCTGGGCGAACTCGACGACCCTCTCGGTCTCCGCCGCGAAGCCGACGAACAGCGGCCGGGGAGCCGACTGGAAGGAGGCGGCGGCGGTCGCCAACACGTCCGGCGTGCGCACGAGGTTGAGGGTCTCCACCCCCTCCTTCTTCTTCACCTTCTGCGCCGCCTTCTGCTCCGGCTTCTGGTCGGCGACCGCTGCCGCCGCGACAACGATTTGCGCGGACTTCACCCGTGACAAGACCTCGGCGGCCATCTCCTCGGCAGAGGTGACGGAGATCAACTGGACGTTCGCCGGCGGGGGGAGCTGGCACGGGCCCGACACCAGCGTCACCCGGGCCCCGCGGTGGGCCGCGGCCCGCGCCACGGCGTAGCCCATCTTCCCGGTCGAAGGGTTGGAGACGAAGCGGACGGGGTCCAGGTGCTCGCGCGTCGGGCCGGCCGTGACCAGCACGTGGCAGCCGGCGAGGTCCTTGGGGGTCAGGATCGCCTCGGCGGCCTCCAGGATGTCCGGCGGCTCGGCCAGCCGGCCCATCCCCGAGGTCAGCTCCGCCAGCATCCCCGCGGTCGGGCCGACCTGGTGGTAGCGCGGGTCCGCGAGCAGCGCCTTCATGTTCTGCTGCGTCAGCGCGTTCTCCCACATCGCGGTGTTCATGGCCGGGGCGACGAGCACCGGGCAGCGCGAGGCCAGCAGCGACGTCGTGACCGGGTCGTCGGCCATGCCGGCGCGGATGCGGGCGACGAGGTTGGCGGTGGCCGGGGCGACGACGAACAGGTCCGCCACGCGGGCGGTCTCCAGGTGCCCGAAGGTCGCGTCCTGGGAGAGGTCGAACAGGTCGCTGAGGACCGGGTTGCCGGTGAGGGCCTGGAAGGTCAGCGGAGTGACGAACTCCCGGGCGTTCCGGGTCATCGCCACGCGGACGCTGGCGCCCTTCTTCATCAGCAGCCGAGCCAGCTCGCACACCCGGTAGACGGCGATGCCCCCGCCCACCCCGATGACGATCGTCTTCTTGTCCAGCACGCCCATCGTGAGCTCCCGCGAAAGGCCGCTAGCCTAGAGCGGATGGCCGCCGGCCGGAAGCCCGCAGCCGGAAGACCCGGGCCGCCGTTCGTGGGGAGCCCGGAGCCCGGCTAGAACGCGTAGGTCACGGCCGCGGTCACGTTGTGCACGTAGGCGCTGTAGACGTAGCTGGGCACGGCGCTGGCGGCGTTCTTGTCCGCGCGGCGCTCGGGGATCCACATGAACTGGTAGGCGAGATCGATGTGGACCGGCTTGGCGAAGACCTCGAGCGGGTCGTTGAAGTTGAAGCCCAGGCCGGCGGAGAAGGAGTGGGTGTCCCCGTCGAGGATGTTGGTGTCGCCGTTCTGCTTGGGCACCGGCGTGGGCCGGAAGAAGTAGCCCAGCCGCGCCGCGAAGCGCGGGACGATGTACCACTCGATGCCCACGTGCGGCTCGAGGGTGTCGGAGAAGCCGGGCGAGACCTCCTGGCTCATGGCGTCGAACCGGCCCTCGACCCCCAGCGCCGTGGCGATCTCGCTGTCCATGGTCATGCTGACCTGCACCCCGGGGTCCGGCGCGCGCGACCAGAGCGCGTAGCGCAGCTCGGCGGAGGTGGTGACCGGCCCGATGGCCCAGCGCAGGCCCAGGCTCATGATGTGCGGCGTGTAGTGCACGTGGCCGCGCATCTGCAGGTCGAGGGTGCCCACGTCGGCGATCTCGAAGGTGGTCGGCATGTCGTAGTGCAGGTCCAGCTCGCCGCGGTAGCTGAAGGCGATGCGCAGGCCGATGTTGGCGAAGTCCAGGGTCAGCCCCGCGGACGGCGCGGCCTTGAGCGCCAGGCTGTTGTCGAGCTGGCGCTTCTCGAACTCCTTGTTGAAGAGGTTGACCTTGAAGTCGAAGCCGCCCAGGAACGCGCCCAGCACGTTGACGCCGCCGCCGATGTACAGCCAGTCGAGGTACGGGATGCGCAGCCCCAACCCCACGCTGAGCGCCAGCCGGTCGGGCTTGGAGCCGTAGAAGTACCAGGAGGGGATCTCCGGGCTGTAGGCCTGGCTGCGGATGACGGTGCTGGTGGGGGCGTAGAGCGCCACGCCCAGCGCCAGGTGGTTGTCGAGCTTGCCGCCGAAGGGGAAGACGACGCCCAGGGTGATGCCGCCGAAGGTGGGCGGCGCCGGGCTGGCCTTGAAGCCCGCCTGGTCGTTGATGGCCTGCGCGTGGACGTCGGCGACCGGCTGGGCCCAGGACATGCCGAGGCCGAAGGAGAACTCCTTGCCCAGGGGCAGCATCGACGGGTTGAAGTAGGAGGCCACGTGGCCGTCGCCGGACGCGGTCTGCGCCCCGCCCATGGCCACGCCGCGCGGCTCGAAGCCGAACTGCTCGAACACGTTGGCCCGCCCGGTGGCCGGCGAGAGCGCCAGCACCAGCATGAGGATCCGGCCTGCCCGCATGAGACCTCCGCCCGCGCCGCGGATGGGTGTGGCGCTCTTCATCAGAAGACGCATCCGCGACTTCTATGGGCGCCGCCCTCGGGTGTCAAACGCACCTCTTGGCGCAGCGCGGCATGGTGGTGGCGGGTCAACGGTCGGGTTTCGGGCAGTGGCGACTACCGCGCGCCCTCGGCCGGGGGCGGCTCGACCTTGGTGGGCCGGCCCGCGACCAGCAGCTTCTCGAACCGGCAGGTGGCCTCGACGCAGGAGAGCGCGACGTTGCCCTCGATTCGCTTGTAGTCGAGCCTCTTCTTGAAGACGAGCTTCATCGGCTCGTCGCCCACGAAGACGCTGACCTCGCCGTTCTCCGCGGTCAGGCGGATCCGGACCGGCTGGCCCGCGGCCGGGGCGGCCCCGCCGTCGAAGAAGGATCCGCGCTCCGTGCCGTTCTCGCCGGGCGCGCGAACCGACAGCTCGTAGCCCGCGCGCCGTCCCAGGAGCACCGCCACGCCGAGGCGCGCACCGTTCTCGCCGCGCAGCATCACCTCCGCCCGCGGCGCCTCCGTCGTGGAGTGGCCGGTCGGCGGCGTGGGGTCGAGCGTCACCGAGGTCGTCAGCACCAGGTCGCTCGCCATCAGCGCCGCGCCGTCGTGGACCGCGATCGGGCGCGAGCCGGGCCCGCCGCCGAAGACCCGCGCGGTCAGCGCCCCGCCCTCCACCTTCCACTCGCCGGTGCCCGCCTTGAGCACCGCGGCTCCCGGCGCGAACCCGAACTCCAGGTCGAGGAAGTCGGTGCCCTGCGCGGTCACGGTGACCGGCAGGTCGGCGTTGGTGTCCGCCGGCATCGCCCGCTTCGCCGCCGCCGGATCCACCCTGGCGCCGTCGCGCTTGGACCAGACGGTCAGCGCCGCCACCGCCAGGATGGCGAAGACGACGAAGAAGGCGGCCAGCTTCGCGCGCAGGCTCGGGCCGTCCCCGAGCGCCACGGCGGAGGGGCTGGCCGGCTTGCTCGACTCGGGCTCGACCACCGTCGCCAGCATCGGCGCCGCGCGCAGCACCAGCTCCAGCTCCACCGTCATGTCGTGGGCCGAGGCGTAGCGGGCCTCGGGCTCGGGCTCGAGCGCCTTGGAGACGATCTTGTCCAGCCGCGTGTCCAGCCCCGGCACCTTCTCGCTGGGCAGCTTGAAGCGGCCCATCGGCACGTCGCCGACGAGCATCTCGTAGAGGATGATGCCCAGCGAGTAGACGTCGGCGCGCTCGTCGACGCTGCGCGCGTCGCGGCGCTGCTCGGGCGCCATGTAGTGCAGGGTGCCCATCGCCGTGGCGGCGCGGGTCAGCGCCAGGTTCGCGTCCTGCCGGCGCATCCCGGCGAGCCCGAAGTCCACCACCTTGGCCGTCCGCTCCGGCACCACCAGGATGTTCTCGGGCTTCAGGTCGCGGTGGATGACGCCCTTGCCGTGGGCGTAGGCGATGGCGTGGCCGATCTGCACCACCACGTCGAGGCGCTCGGCCAGCGAGAGCTTCCCCAGGGTGATGAGCTCGCGCAGGCTGCGGCCTTCGCACAGCTCCATGGCGAAGAAGAAGGTGCGCGTCGCCGGGCTCGCGCCGCGGTCGATGATCTGCACGATGTTCGGGTGCGAGAGCGCGGCCAGGGCCGCGGCCTCCTTCTCGAAGCGCTGCACGAACTCGGGGTCGGCGGCGAGCTCTGGGGCCAGCACCTTGATGGCCACCGTGCGCCCCAGCGAGAGCTGCCGGGCGCGCCAGACCTCGCCCATGCCGCCCTTGCCGAGCATCTCCAGGAGCTCGTAGCCCGGGACCTCCACGCGCTTGACCACCGCCGTGGCGCCGGGCTGGCCCCGGTCGGGCTTGGTCGACGGCGGCACCCCGGCCGGCCCCACCGGAGGAGGCGGCGGCGCCGCGACGGGAAGGTCCGGGGCGGGCTCCTGTGCGGCGGCCGAGCCGGCGACGGCCGAGGCGGCGACGGCGGCGGAAGCGACGGCGGCGGAAGCGATGGCCGAGGCCGCGGAGGCTGCCGCGGCGGCGACCACCAGGGACGCCTTCGCCTCGGGGATCGGGGCCCGCACCGGGTCGAGCGTGGGCCGCACGGCGGTGGGCTCGGTCCCGCGGACCGTGACGCGGGCGCTGGAGGGGACGCTGGTGCGCACGTCCGGGCGGCGCACGACGAAGGACAGGCCGCAGTTGCAGCGCACCTTCTGGCCGGTCACGTAGACCGACACGTCATGCGCCCGCTCGCAGTTGGGGCACTTCTGATGAGGCACCGAATCGGCCAACGGACGTCCCCCGCTCGCCGCGCTAGGTCCTCGCCCTGGTCTTGGGCACCGGCCCGAGCACCTTGAAGACGGGGATGGCGGCCTGCTTGCCCTTGACCTTCGCGGGCGGCATGGCCTCCACCTCGAACTCCTCGCCGCCGCGCTGCAGCGTCGTCGCGCTGATGACGATCTGGTCCTCGCGGGCCACGTCGCACAGCCGGGCGCCGAGGTTCACGGCGTCGCCGATGGCGGTGTACTCCAGGCGCCGGGTGGAGCCCATGTTGCCGACGACCGCCAGCCCGGTGTTGACGCCGATGCCCAGGTGGACGGGGTTCAGGCCCTTGGCGGCGCGCTCCTCGTTGAACTCCTTGGCGCGGTCGATCATCCCGCAGGCGGCCTGGATGGCGCGGGTGGCGTCGTCCGGGCGGGCCACCGGGGCGCCCCACATGGCCATGATGCAGTCGCCGATGAACTTGTCGAGGACGCCGCCGTTGGCGAAGACCTCGTCCACCATCAGCTCGAAGTAGTCGTTGAGGAGCTGGACGATCTCCTGGGGCTTCGAGCGCTCGGTCATGCTGGTGAAGCCGCGGATGTCGGCGAAGAGGATGGTGATCTCGATCAGCTCGCCGCCCTTGGTGAGCACCAGCTGCCCGTTCTGCGCCTGCTCCACGAGGGCGGGCGAAAGGAAGCGGGACAGGTGGGCGCGGGTCTCGGCCTCGTGCTCGATGCGGCGGGCCAGCTCGGCGTTCTCGATGGCCACGGCGGCCTGGGCGGCCACGCCGGCGAGGATGCGCAGGTCCTTCTCCTGGAACGAGCCGGCGCGCTTGCGGGTGTCGAGGTAGAGGATGCCGCGCAGCTCGCCCTTGGAGAGCAGCGGCACGGCCATGGCGCTGCGGATGCCCTGGGCGACGATGGACTGGGCGGCGCTGAAGCGGGCGTCGACGATGGCGTCCTGGGTCAGCACGCCCTCGTGGCTCTTGACCACCTGCTCCAGCAGCGTCTGGCTGACCATCACCTCTTCCTCCGCGCGGCGCTTGATGGGCGCGGGGGTCAGCTGCTGGGTGTTGGGGTCGAACAGGAGGATGACGCCGTTCTCGGCGTCGAGCAGGTCGAACGCCATCTCCAGGATCTTGGTGTAGAGCACGTCCAGGTCGCGCTCGAGCCCGACCATGCGGTGGAACTCGTTGGCGATGCGCAGCTTCTCGTAGTCGCGGCGCAGGTCGGCGATCTCGTTGATCTCCTTCTCCGGCCTGAACCCCAGCTGGCTCTGCCGCGGGTCCTCGGCGCGGACCGAGGCGAGCACCTGGGGCGCCACCGCCTGGATCATCGTGACGCCGGGGCTCGAGCCCGCCTGGCCGGCGCCGGCGCGGAAGGTCAGCGTCGTGCCGCCCAGCTGGACCTGGTCGCCGTCCTTGAGCTTGAAGCGGGTGATGCGCCGGCCGTTGACCTGGGTGCCGTTGGAGGAGTTGAGGTCCTGGACCCAGAAGTCCTCGCCCTGGCGGGCGATCTCCGCGTGCTCCTTGGAGATCTCGCGGTCGGCCAGCTTGAGGTGGTTGATGGGGTGCCGGCCGATGCGGGTGCGCTCGAGGAGCTTGAACTCGCTGGTGGTCCCGTCCGCGGCCTGGATGACGACCTTGGCATCGGCGGGAGCGCCGCGGGCGGCACCGCCGATGGCCCGGCCACAGAACGGGCAGGACGGCGGCAGGGGCGGACCGGGGAGAGAAGCGCGACAGGACGGGCAGACGCTGGGCATCGGACTCGAAAATCCCCCGGCTTGCCGAGGTCTTGCGCAACCGCGCTCGACCGCCGCCAAGCCGCTTTGAAGGGTCCGAAATGTAGCACGCGGCTTCCAGGGGGGGCAATCGTCCGTCGCCGGCCTCCGCTTCCGACCTTTTCCCGGCTCCGGGCCGCCGCCGGACCGATGGCGGAAATCCGAAGTCTGACAAGGGGCTTGCCCTTCCCCCACCCCCCCGGCGATCCTTCCGACCCATGTTCCAGGCCTTCAAGGACCTCAACCGCCTCCGCGAGATCGCCGTCCTCGCCGTCCGCCACGGCTTCGGCGAGGTGCTCGATCGCACCCGGCTGTGGGAGATCCTGGGTCGCCGCGAGAAGGCCGAGACCCGCCCCGAGACCGCGCGCGAGACCACCGCCCGCCGCTTCCGCCTGCTGCTCTCCGACCTGGGCCCCACCTTCATCAAGCTCGGCCAGGTCCTCTCCACCCGCCCGGACCTGCTGCCCAACGAGTACATCCAGGAGCTGTCGCTGCTGCAGGACGCCGTGCCGCCCGAGCCGATGGACCACGTCACCCGGGAGATCGAGCAGTCGTTCGGCAAGCCGCTCAAGGAGCTGTTCGCGACGGTCGAGGAGAAGGCGCTCGCCAGCGCCTCCATCGCCCAGGTGCACCGCGCGCGCACCCTCGACGGCCAGGAGGTGGTGATCAAGGTCCAGCGGCCGGACATCGCCTCGCGCATCCGTGCCGACCTGGACCTGCTCTACTACGCGGCGCGGCTGATCGAGGCGGTGGTCGAGGAGACCGGCGTCTACACCCCGGTGGGCATCGTCGAGGAGTTCGACACCGCCATCCACGAGGAGCTCGACTTCCTCAACGAGGCCCGCAACATCCGCGAGTTCGTCCGCCTCAACGCCACCCGCGACTACCTGCAGTTCCCCAAGCCGCTGGACGGGCTGTGCAGCAAGACTGTCCTGACGATGGAGTTCATCAAGGGCGAGAAGATCCGCTCCATCGACCTGCAGAAGCACGACCGCAAGCTCCTGGCCGAGCGCATCCTCGACACCGCCTTTCACGAGCTGTTCGAGGACGGCTTCTTCCACGGCGATCCGCACCCCGGCAACATCCTGGTCCTGGAGGGCGACCGCCTGGGCGTGCTCGACATGGGCGTCGTCGGCCGCATCCCCAAGCAGATGCAGGAGAACCTGGTGATGCTGGTGATGGCGGTGGGCCTGCGCGACGCGGACACCGTCGCCCGCCTCATCTACCGCGTCGCCACGCCGGACAAGCGCACCAACCTGAACGCCTTCCGCCAGGACATCCAGGGAGTGCTCGACGCCTACCTCGTCAAGAACCCGATCCTCGGCGAGATCGAGGTCAAGGCCGTCGTCCCGGAGCTCCTGAACCTGGCGGTGAAGTACCACGTGAAGATCCCCAAGGAGTACGCGCTGCTGTCGCGGGCGGTGGTGCTCGTCGAGGGCATGGTCCGCTGGCTCCACCCCGAGCTGAACATCGGCCAGGCGGTGATGCCCTACGCCAAGGAGCTCTTGCTCGGCCGCTACGAGACCGGAGGGATGGGCGTCCTGGGGATGAAGGCGCTCCTGCGCCTGCAGACCTTCGCCACCGACGTCCCCACCCAGCTCTCGCAGGTGCTGCTCGACCTGGAGGGCGGCAAGTTCACGGTCAACGTCTCCAGCGACGAGCTCGACCGCATCCACAGCGGCATCAAGGGGCTGGGGCTGGTCTCCTTCCTGGGCTTCCTGGCCTGCGGCCTGACCATCGGCGCGTTCCTCTCGTTCTCCAAGCTCGACTTCCCCGTCTACGGCGTGCCCATCCTCGGCGGGATGGCCGTGCTGCTCATCGGGTTCCTCTTCGGGGTGGTTTTCAGCTGGTCGGTGGCCAGCGGGCGCATCAAGAAGATCAGCCTCCAGAAGTGGGTCAAGAAGAAGAGCTGACGACCTTGATTGAGGCGCGCGAACTCTCGGTCCGCTACGGCGCCCGCACGGTCCTGGGGCCGCTCTCCGGCGCGCTCGGGCACGGCGTGCTGCTGGTGTGCGGCCCGGCGCAGAGCGGCAAGACCACCCTGCTCAAGGCGCTGTGCGGCCTGGTCCCGCTGGCGACCGGCGGGGTGAAGGTCGACGACACCGACCTCGCCGCGGGGCCGGAGGCGCTGGGCGCCGTGCGCGAGCGCATCGGGATGGTCTTCCAGAACGACGCGCTCTTCGACTCGATGGACTCGCTGGCGAACGTCGCCCTCCCGCTGCTGCGGCGCAGGGTGGGCCGGGCCGAGGCGGCCGAGCGCGCGCGGGAGGCGCTGGCCCAGGTCGGCCTCACCGGGCACGAGCACGCGCTGCCCGAGCGGCTGTCCGGAGGCATGCGCAAGCGGCTGGGGCTCGCCCGGGCCATCGTCGCCCGGCCGCGCTACCTGCTCGCGGACGATCCCTTCGCGGGGCTGGACCCGGGCACCGTCGCCAAGGTGCGCGACCTGCTGGTGGACCTGTGGGGCGAGAAGGGCGGGCTCATCATGGCCTCGGCCGACCCCGCCCCGCTGTGGGACGTCGCGGCGCAGGCCCTGGTCCTCGACGGCGGGAAGGTCGCGGCCTGGGGCCCGGCGGGCGAGGTGCGGCGCCAGGCGAAGGTGCGCTCGCTCTTCGGGGAGGCGGCGGCGTGAGCTCGGGCGTCCTCGGCTTCTTCGAGACCATCGGCGCCGGCGTGCGCCACACCGGCGGCCTGGCCATCGTCACCGTCCGCGCCGCGCGGGCGCTGGCTCACCTGGACCGGCGCGAGTTCGTCCGCTCGCTGGTGCGCTTCGGCTTCGACTCGCTGCCGCTGGGCGCGCTGGTCGCGGTGTTCACCGGCGGCATCCTGGTCCTGCTCGCCGACCTCAACGTCGCCCGCTACGGAGCGCGGGCGGTGGTCGGCTGGGCGGCCGGGTACACCGTGCTCAACGAGTTCGGCCCGCTCTTCACCGCGCTGGTGATGACCGGCCGGGTGGGAGCGCGCAACGCCGCCGAGCTGGCCTCGATGAGCATCGGCGGGCAGCTCGAGGGCCTGCGCGGCGTGGGCGTGGATCCCTTCGCGCTGCTGGTGGCCCCGCGCGTGGCGGCGAGCACGGTGGGCGTCGGCCTGCTCGGGACCGTCTGCGCGCTCATCGCCGTCCTCTCCTCGGCGGTCTTCGGCAAGCTGATGCTCGACCTCGACGTCGGCCTCTTCTTCCGCAGCTTCTCCGAGCTGCTCTCCTGGGCCGACCTCCTCGTCTGCCTCGTCAAGACGCTGGTCTTCGGGGCGATCATCGCGCTGGTGTCGACGCGCGCCGGGTTGGGCGCCCGCGGCGGGGCGCAGGCCGTCGGCCACGCCGCGGCGAGCTCGGTCGTCTCCAGCTCCGCGGTGCTCGTGGCCGTCGACTGGGTGCTCACCGTGCTGCTGGCCAAGGTGCTCTCGTGAGCGCCCTGGCCGCCGCCAGCGGCTTCGCGGGCGACCTGCGGCGCGCCCTCAAGCGCGGGATGCCCAAGGGCGAGCTGGTGCGCCAGACCTACGAGATCGGCAACCGGTCGATGCTGCTGGTGGTGGGCGGGATGATGTTCTTCGGCGCGGTGCTGATGGCCCACGGCAGCGTGCAAGCGCGGCGCATCGTCGGCGACTTCTCGGTGGTCGGCCCGCCGTACTTCGAGCTGTTGCTGCGCGAGCTGGGGCCCACCTTCGCCGGCATCCTCGCCGCGGTGCGCCTGGGCGCAGCGCTCTCGGCGGAGCTGGCCTCGATGCAGGTCACCGAGCAGGTGGACGCGCTGAAGATGTCCGCCGGCGACCCCATCTCCGACCTCGTCCTGCCGCGGCTGATCGGCGGGCTCATCGCCGTCCCCTGCCTGATCATCGGCGGGACCATGGCCGCGGCGCTGGTGTCGGCCGCGGTGGCCAACGTCGGCTACGGCGCCGACGGCGGGGCGTTCCTGGACGCGGCGCTGGTCACCCGGGGGGACCTGACGGCCTTCGCAGTCAAGACGCTGCTCTACGGCATCGCCATCCCCACCGCCTCGGTGCTCGCGGGGATGCGGGCGCACGGCGGAGCGGCGGCGGTCGGCGAGGCCACCACCAAGGGCGTCGTGTGGGCCAGCGTCTCGGTCTTGATCATCGACTGGGCGGTGAGCGGCGTGCTCAGCGTGGTGGGGATGTGATGGCTGTTCTCGACACGCATCTTCCCTTCAGATCTTCACGACTTCGGTGTTGCGAGAGCGGCGCGTGGGTAGAGCCCGGCCTCCGTGCCGGGGTCGGTCGTGTCGGTCGGTCGGTCGTGGCGGTCGGTAGCGTCGAACCGGCAAGCGCCCGACAACTGCCGCCCCCGGCACGGAGGCCGGGCACTACCCACCTTCGCCGTGGAACGAATGAAGTGGAATCCGGGGTGACCGGATGATCCGCCTGGTCGGCGTGCACAAGCGCTTCTCCGGTCGCCCCGTCCTGGCCGGCGTGCAACTCGAGATCCCCAGCGGCGGCGTCACCTTCGTCGTCGGCCGCAGCGGCGCCGGCAAGAGCGTCCTCTCGCGCTGCTGCGTGGGGCTGATGCGCGTGGACGCGGGCGAGGTCCACGTCGACGGCGAGCGCATCGACGAGTGGCCCGAGCGCAAGCTCAACGAGCTTCGCCGGCGCGTCTCCTACGTGGTCCAGGGTTCGGCCCTGCTCGACTGGATGTCGCTGGCCGACAACGTCTGCGTCCCGCTGGTGCGCGGCCTGGAGATCAAGCCCGACGAGGCCCGCGAGCGTGCCCACGCCGCGCTGGCGAAGGTGGGGCTTTCGGATCTCGCCGACCGCTCTCCGCAGGAGGTGGGCCCCGGTGCGCGCAAGCGGGCCTCCATCGCCCGCGCGCTGGCGCTCGCGCCCAAGGCGGTGCTCTACGACGAGCCGACGACCGGGCTGGATCCGGCGGCGGCGCGCGGCGTCGACGACGTCATCCGCGACCTGGCGAACCAGGGGACCACCGCGCTCGTCGTCTCGCACGACCTCGCGTCGATCGAGCGGATCGCGGACCGGGTGGCGGTGCTCGACGAGGGCGTCATCGCCTTCCACGGGCCGGGGCAGGAGTTCTTCGCCCGGCGCGACGAGCTGCCCGCGCTCAAGCGGTTCTTCCGGCAGGGCGAGGTGACGGCCGGCGCTTGACCCGACGCCGCGGCCGGTGCTTGTCTGCCCTCCCCATGTCGCGCGCCGCCGCCGCTCTCGCCGCCACCGTGCTCGCCGCGGCCTCCGCCCTGACCGCCGGCTGCCTCGAGCCGCCGCGCCGGCCCGACGCCGGGGTGCCCGACACCGGGCTGACGCCGTGCCTCCCCTCGCCCGACTCCGACCCCGACGCCGGCACCGCCTGCGAGCCCGACCAGACCTGCCAGTTCGCCACCTCGACCAGCTTCGGCTGCGTCCCGGCCGGCGACGCCGGCGACCACGCGCCCTGCCGGACCGACCGCTGCACCCACGGGTTCTTCTGCGCCACGCCCCCCGGCGCCGAGCAGCCGGTCTGCCTGGGCCTGTGCAGGCAGGACGCCGACTGCCCCCAGGACGCCGGCATGGAGATGTGCGCCCTCGCCCTCCACCAGGGCGGCCCGGCCACCCTCTGCCAGCGCTTCACGCCCTGCGAGCCGCTGGTGACGCCTTCGAGCTGCTCCTACTGGCAGAAGTGCTCGCTCTGGAGGCTGCCCGGCCCGTACGTGTGCATGGACCCGGGCACGCGCGGCGACTACGCGCCCTGCGACGGCGAGTCGGACTGCGCCCCGGGCTACGCCTGCGTGCGCTACGGCCAGAACCCCTCGCTGTGCGTGCGCTTCTGCGCCACCGACGACGACTGCCCGCAGGCCGGCGGCCTCGAGCTGTGCCTGCGGCGCAACTACCCGGAGCGCCCGCCCATCTTCTGCGAGCGCGTCCAGCCGTGCTCTCCCGACGAGCAGGCGTGCTCGGCGGGCCAGTCCTGCTACCCGTACCAGCACACCGGCAAGAACCTCACGGACGTCCAGGGCCTCTGCCGGACGACCGGCACCGGCGCGGCGGGCTCCCCCTGCAGCTACCTCAACGACTGCGCCGCCGGGCTCGCCTGCCTGGAGGCCTACCCCGGCCAGCACACCTGCCGGGCCATCTGCTCGCTCGACCAGACGCTCCCCTGCCCCACCGGATCCTGCATGGCCATCAACACTCGCTTTGGCGCCTGCTACTGAGCCGCTAAGATTCCTCCCCCATGGACGAGCACCGCCTCGAGTTGAAAGTCGGCCTCCTCATCGTGCTCGCGCTGGCGGGCTGCGCGGCGCTGCTCTACCTGCTGGGCGAGCTGCGGCTGACCTCCGGCGCGCGGATGACCGTCCAGTTCTCCCACACCGGCGGCGTCCCCGAGGGCGCGCCGGTCAAGTTCGCGGGGGTGCGCGTCGGCCGCGTGGCCAAGCTCAAGCTCCTGCCCGGCCGCCGCGACGCGCAGGGCGGCCCGCTGCCGGTCGACCTGGAGCTGGAGCTGGAGAAGACGCTCTTCAACGACCTGGGCACCAAGGCGCGCTTCGTGGTGGCGACCCAGGGGCCGCTCGGCGAGCCGTTCCTGGAGATCGACCCCGGCCCGGCCTCCAAGGACCGCCTGGCCCCCGGCGCGGTGGTGCGCGGCAGCGACCCGCCGCGCATGGACCTCTTGATGTCCAAGCTCGACGCCTTCGTGACCGGAGCCACGCAGGTGCTGGGCAGCGGCGACGACGCCAAGTCGGTGGTCTCCAAGGTCACCAGCCTGGCGGAGAAGGCGGACCAGACGCTGGACGAGGCCCGGCCGCAGGTGCTGGCTGCCGTGCAGGACCTGTCCGAGGCGGCCAAGGAGCTCAAGGGCCTGGCCCACACCGCCTCCGGCATGCTCGCCGAGAGGGGCTCCGGCCGCGTGATGATCGAGGACCTGGCGGCGGTCAGCGCCCAGCTTCGCAAGGACGTGCCGGGAATCACCGAGCGGGCGCAGAAGGCGGCCGACGGCGCGGCGGCGGTGGCGGGCGCCTTCACCGCGGAGGACGGCCAGAAGCTCAAGGAGGCGCTGGCCCGCTACGAGAAGGCCGGCGCCCAGCTCAACGACGTCGCGGCCAAGGCCGAGAAGCTCCTGACGCGCATCGAGGCTGGCGAGGGCACCATCGGCGGGATGGTCAAGGACCCGGCGGTCTATGACGACCTCAAGACGCTGGTCACCGACCTCAAGAAGCACCCGTGGAAGGTGCTGTGGAAGGAGTAGCCGGAACGGGCCCCGAGGGGCCGTTTGAGGCCGCCTTCCCCTGCTTTCGGCATGCCTTGCCGAATCCTGCGGACCTAAGCTGTTGAAATATAGGCGTAAATCCAAGGTAGCCAAGTGAGCTCGGGCGGAATATAACTCCGCGCCCTCATGCTTGAGTCCAGTCCAGGAGCCGGCGGTAGCCGCTAGACAACCCGAATGATCAGCCGAGAAAACCTTCGCAACATCGCCATCGTCGCCCACGTCGACCACGGAAAGACGACGCTCGTCGACTTCATGCTCCGCCAGTCCGGCATCTTCCGGACCAGCGAGCACCTGGTCGAGCGAGTGATGGACTCCAACGACCTGGAGCGTGAAAAGGGCATCACCATCATGGCCAAGAACACGGCCGTGACCTACCGCGGGGTCAAGATCAACATCGTCGACACCCCCGGCCACGCCGACTTCGGCGGAGAGGTCGAGCGCGGCCTGCGCATGGTGGACGGCATCCTGCTGCTGGTGGACGCCGCCGAGGGCCCGCTGCCCCAGACCCGCTTCGTGCTCTCCAAGGCGCTGGCGCTGGGCCTGTCCACGGTCTTGGTCATCAACAAGATCGACCGCCACGACGCCCGGGCCCGCGAGGTGCTGGACGAGGTCTACTCGCTCTACATCGACCTGGGCGCCGACGAGAAGCAGCTCGACTTCCCGGTCATCTACGCGGTGGCCCGCGAGGGCCAGGCCTCGACGCGGCTCGAGGAGCCGGGCACCACCCTGGCGCCGCTGTTCGACGCCATCGTCGAGCACCTGCCCCCGCCGCCCGAGTCGCTGGGCGAGAAGCTGCAGATCCTGGTCGCCAACCTCGACTACGACGACTACGTCGGCCGCCTCGCCATCGGGCGCATCAGCGCCGGCGTCATCCGCCAGGCCGACATGGTCTCGGTCGTGCGCAAGGACAACAAGATCGTCCAGGGCAAGGTGCTCAAGCTCTACGCCTACGACGGCCTGAAGCGCAGCGAGATCAACGAGGCGCCGGCCGGCGAGATCGTCTCCGTGGCGGGCATCGACGAGATCGGCATCGGCGACACCATCTCCACGGCCGTGGCGCCGGTGGCGCTCAAGCGCATCGACGTGGACGAGCCCACGATGTCGATGATCTTCAAGGTCAACGACGGCCCCTACGCCGGGCGCGAGGGCAAGTACGTCACCAGCCGCAACCTGCGCGAGCGGCTGTTCCGCGAGATGTACAAGAACGTCGCCATCCGCGTGGAGGACACCGCCTCGCCCGACTCCTACAAGGTGGTCGGCCGCGGCGAGCTGCAGCTGGCGGTCATCGTCGAGACGATGCGCCGCGAGGGCTACGAGCTGACCGTCTCCAACCCCGAGCCGCTGATCAAGGAGGTCGACGGCGCGGTGCACGAGCCGATGGAGCTCTTCTACTGCGACGTGCCGGACACCGCGGTCGGCGTGGTCACCGAGCGCATGGGCATGCGCAAGGGCCGCATGAACGACATGGGTTCCCTGGGCAGCGGGCGCACCCGGCTCATCTTCCGCATCCCGTCGCGCGGCCTGGTCGGCTTCCGCAGCGAGTTCATGACCATCACCCGCGGCCAGGGGATCATGTCGACGCAGTTCGACGGCTACGAGCCCTGGTTCGGCTACATCAACAAGCGCCAGACCGGCGCGATCATCGCCGACCGCGAGGGCGAGACCATCCCCTACGCCATGTTCAAGGTGCAGGAGCGCGGCCAGCTCTTCGTCGGGCCCAACGTGCCCGTCTACCGCGGGATGATCGTCGGCGAGCACGCGCACGGCAACGACATCGACGTGAACATCTGCCGCGAGAAGCACCTCACCAACATCCGCGCCGCCGGGCGCGACGAGAACGTGATCCTCACCCCGCCCAAGGAGATGACGCTCGAGAAGTCCATCGAGTGGATCGGCGCCGAGGAGCTGGTCGAGGTCACGCCCAAGTCCATCCGCATGCGCAAGCGGCACCTGGACCCCAACGACCGCTACAAGATGGAGCGCGACCGCAAGCGGGAGCAGGGGCTGATCGACTAGTCCCGCCGGGCTCCGCACAGACTCGAGGCTTCAGGAAAGCCGCCGGACCTCCGGCGGCTTTCTGCTATCGGCACACCGAGTATTGCTTGCCGTCCGCCTTGAGGATCCACGCGCCGCTGGAGTTCTGGCTGAGGCTGGCGTTGACGTCCTGGTAGCCCGCGCCGCTGCCGTCGTCGACGAGGAGCCGCGAGCCCTGGAGGCGCCAGCGCATCGCCCCGCCGACCGAGGACTGGCCCGCCACCGTCCCCGCGCTGCCCGAAGCGTAGGTCTCGGCGCCGGTGTTCATCACGAGGATGCCGTCCTGGCGGAAGTAGCCCTTGGAGGTCTTGGTGGTGCCGGTGGCCTGGCTGTAGGTGAACGAGCACCAGGCGGTCGAGAGCAGCAGCTGGGCGATCTGCCGGTCCTGCGGGCCGTTGCCGACGGGCCCTCCAGCGGCCGCCACGGGCCCGCCCTGAGG
>DASXVQ010000224.1:0-4548 GCA_036504155.1 Myxococcales bacterium | reverse complement strand
GCTCAACGACGAGCTGCAGCTGCGCAACTCCGAGTTGAACACCGTCAACGGCGACCTCCTGAACGTGATGAACAGCGTCGAGATCCCCGTGGTCATCGTCGACGGGGCGCGCCGCATCCGGCGTTTCACGCCCAAGGCGGTCTCGCTCATCAACCTGCGCGCCACCGATGTCGGGCGCCCGATCGACGAGATCAAGTCCAACTTGGTCGTCGCGAACCTGGACCAGCAGATCGCCGAGGTCATCGACCGCGTGACGACCCTGGAATCGGACGTCCAGGACCGGGAAGGACGATGGTACCGGCTCCAGATCCGGCCCTACCTCTCCGTCGAGAAGAGGATCGACGGCGCGGTCCTGACGGTCGTCGACATCGACGCGCTCAAGCGCGCCCTCGGGACGTCCGAGTGGGCTCGGGACTACGCGGCGAGCACCGTGGAGGCCGTGCAGACCCCGCTGGTGGTGCTCGACCAGAGGCTCGCGGTGCTGTCGGCCAACGAGTCCTTCTACGAGGTGTTCCACACCTCCAAGGACGAGACGGAGCGGCGGCGGCTGTTCGACCTCGGCAACGGGCAGTGGGAGGTTCCGGCCTTGCGCCACGCTCTCGAGGAGATGCTCGCGAAGAATTCGCGCTTCAGCCACCTGGAGATCGCCGTCGAGCTGGAGGGGCTGGGGCCCCGGGTCCTGTCGCTGGCAGCCGGCCCGATCTTCACGATGACCGGCGTGCCGATGATCCTGCTGTCCATCGACGACATCACCGACCGCAAGCGTCACGAAGAGGAGCGCACGCGCCTGCTCGCCGCGGCCGAGGATGCTCGCGCCAGCGCGGAAAAAGCCAACCGCACCAAGGACGTCTTCCTCGCCGTCCTGTCGCACGAGCTCCGCACGCCCCTGTCCAGCCTGCTCCTCCAGGCCCAGCTTCTCCGCAAGGCGGCGGGGGATCCGGCGAAGCTCGAACGAGCGAGCGAAGCCATCGAGCGAGCGGCCAAGGCCCAGGCCCAGCTCATCGACGACCTCCTGGACGTGTCGCGGATTGCCAGCGGAAAGCTCAAGGTCGAGTTCCAGGTGGTGAATCTCGCCGGCATCGTCGGCAATGCCGTCGAGACCGTGCGTCCCGCCGCGGAGAAGAAGTCGCTGAAGCTCGAAGTCGCGGTCGACGAGTCGGCGCCGCCGGTGTCCGGTGATCCGGCGCGGTTGCAGCAGGTCGTCTTGAACCTCCTGACGAACGCCATCAAGTTCACCTCGGCGGGAGGCCGCGTCTCACTGGCGCTCGATTGGGACGGCGACCACGCGAGGATTCGCGTGAGCGACACGGGGTCGGGTATCGAGCCCGACTTCCTGCCTTACGTGTTCGACACCTTCGCCCAGGCGGACCCCACGCGGACGCGGACGCACGGCGGGCTCGGCCTCGGGCTGTCGATCTCGCGGTACCTGGTCGAGCGGCATGGCGGCACCATCCGAGCCGAGAGCCCGGGGAAAGGCGCCGGCACGACGGTGACGGTGTCCCTGCCCGTGCTCGAGCGGGCGCGGCAGGAGGCGATCCTCCCCCACCGCGGTCCGCTGGCGCAGACCGCGCTCCGGGAGCTTCGTGGCGTGAAGCTGCTGATCGTCGAGGACGACCCCGGCACCCGGGAAGCGCTGGCGGAAATGCTTTCTCTCTACGGCGTCGAGATCAAGACCGCCGCCTCCGCCGCGGAGGCCATGGAGGTGTTCGAGGGCTTCGCGCCGCAGGTCCTTCTCTGCGACATCGCCATGCCCGACGAGGACGGGGTCAGCCTGCTGCGCCGGATCCGAGCGCTCGGTCCGTATCGTCACGGGGACGTGCCGGCGGTGGCGTTGACCGCGCTCGCCGGAGAAGAGGATCGCCAGCGCTCCTTGTCCGCCGGGTTCCAACTGCACCTCGTCAAGCCGCTCGGGATCGATCATCTCGTGGAGGTGCTTGCGACTCTCCTGCAGCGGGAGGGGCATCCCTCGCAGGGAGGCGCCCACCCCGGCCCGTAGTCGGCTCAGGCCGCCGCCGGCTTCTTCCTGGGCGGCCGGACGCGGATGACCATCCGGGACGGCGGGTCCTCGTCGTCCTCGGGCGGCGACATCAGGGCCCGCCGGCGGGTGCGCAGGTCGGTGATGCCCACGGCGGACCGGTAGGCGGGGCAGCTGCTCTCGAAGTGGCGGTTGACGCAGGCGCAGTGCTTCTCGGCGAAGTCGTCGGTGAGCGCCAGGTGGCTGGCCCGGCCCGAGCCGTCGGTGGAGTCGTTGTAGTAGACGAGCATCGCCGCGCCGCAGCCGTGGCAGCACAGCTCGACCCGGCCGTAGCCCAGCTCCCGGTACTCGTCGGGGCCGGTCAGGAAGTGCAGGTGAACCTGGGGCGCGTCGGCCAGGTAGTCGGTCTCCATGAACTCGGAAGCGGGGATTCCCGGAACGACCTTGGCGCTCATCGCAGCCTCCCGTGCTCGGTTGAAGGGCCCTGCGTCCTTTCAACGTGCGAGGTGGCAAAGCGGTGACACCCGCTCGCAACCCCGCGGATTCAGGGGCTCGGCGCGGGCGGACGTGACGCGGGTCACACCGGTGCGAAGCGCACAAGGCGCCAGCGCTGCGCGGCCTTGGGCACGGGCGTGGACGGGGTGGACTGGGTGGACGGAGTGGACGGGGTGGACGGGGTGGAAGATGCGCTGCGCTTGCAGGCCGGCGTCAGCAGCAAGGCGATGACGGCGAGATGCGGGACGCCCATAGGTGACCCGAGGGGACCGCAGGCCCATTCCGCGTTCAGGAATTCCCGGACTTGTTCCAGCGGGGCAGGGTGATGGCCGCGGCAAGTGCCATTAGGGCCGCCAGCACGTACCAGGCGTTGGTCCAGCCGAACCGGGTGCTCACGTAGGCGCCCAGGAACGGGCTGAGCGTCGCGCCGACCGAGCCCGCACCATTAATAAGGCCCGCAGCGCTCGCGGCGCCCTTGCCGGTCCCCAGGTCCATCGCGGTGGCCATGGACATGATCGCGTCGGCGGCGAACAGGCAGAAGCCAACGCCCAGGTGCAGCGCGATGGCCAGCCCCGGCTGTCCGGGCTGGAGCTGCGCGTAGAGGGGGGTGAGGACCGCCAGGCCGACCAGGCTCAAGACCGCCACCGGCGCGCGTCGAGCCTGGAAGAGCCGGTCCGAGGCATAGCCGGCGGCCAGGGTCCCCACCAGCCCGCCGACGGTGATGGGGATGGTCGCCAGGGTCGCGTCGCCGGGCGGGTAGCCGAGCTTCTCGAACAGGAAGACGTTGCTCCAGCCCAGGAACGTGTAGCGCGCCATCTTGAGGATGAAGTAGCTCGAGCACACCAGCCACATCGCCGGGTGCTTGAGGAGCGCGACCAGCTCGCCGCCGAAGCGCCCGTGGCCCGCCTTGTCGCTCGGCTCCGGCGCGCTCTCCTGCTCGCCTCGGACGCCCGCTTCCGACGGAGTCCCGCGCAGCCGCAGGAGCAGCAGCGCGAGCATCCCGGCGACGATTCCCGCCGGGACGAAGAACGCCCAACGCCAGCCGGCGTGGTTCACCATCGCGCCGGCCAGCGCCTTGGCCCCGATGTCGCCCAGCGTGTAGCTCGTCAGGAACCAGGCCGAGGCCCGGCCGCGCTGTGCCGGTGGGAACCAGGCCGCGATGATCTTGCAGCACTGCGGATAGCCCAGGGCCTGCGCCAGGCCGTTGATGGTGATGGCCACCGTCAGCGCGGGCATCGGGTGCAGCAGGCCGAAGGCGACGTTGGCCGCGACGGACAGGCCCAGGCCGAAGAGCGCCACGCGCCGTGCGCCCAGCCGGTCGCCCAGCGGCCCGGCGAGGAAGTGTCCGGCGGCGTAGGAGCCCAGGAAGAAGGTGTCGAGGGTGGCGACCTGCGCCTTGGTGTAGTCGCCGGGCAGCCCGTCGTGCGGCGCCATCATCCCCGGCTTGGCGCCGTCGAAGTCCTTCCGGGTCAAGTAGAAGGCGACGTAGACCAGCCAGGTCAGCAGGAACGCCTCGCGTTGCGCGCGCAGGAAGCCCGGCCGGTCCGAGTCGGCGGCGGAGGCGGAGGCGGGCTTGACGGCGGCAGGCATCGGCGCAGCGAAGATAGCCCATGCTCCGAGTCGGCCTTACTCCCGAAGTGCGAGGCAGAGGGAGCCCGCAGGTTTCCCAGGGCCGCATTCCCGCAACGCGAGGGCCGGTTCGGGCGTCTTCCCCTCTCAGCGAGCCCAACGCCGCGATCCGAGGAGGCCGGGACCAGCAAAGCCGATCTCCCCTCCCTCGCCGATCAGGAGACAAGGCGTGCAACGCCGCGGAAGCAGACCGAGGCAGAGCGATTGCGCCGGCAAGAATGGGAGGGGCAGGGGGGCGGGCTTTGTCCCTCCCGCCGCCCAGCCACGTCAGGGCGGAGAAGTTTTCCTTAAGGAAAACTTCTCCCGCGCCGGCGGGACCGCTGCAACCTGCCGAAAAGTCGGCCTATTCTTCCGGTGGCGTAATCCTGAGCCGCCGCGAGGGGCCTCCGTCACTTCAAGCTCGTCATGACCGCAGCCCCGAGCCAGCGCAGGCAAGAGCGACCGGTGAT
>DASXVQ010000223.1:0-4146 GCA_036504155.1 Myxococcales bacterium | reverse complement strand
GCGGTAGAGGTGCGTCGGGGTCCAGTCGGCGCTCCGCTCCTCCAGGGCCTTGGGCCAGCCACTCTCTGGCGATGGCTATTCGCAGCATCCCGCTCCTCCAGGGCCTTGGCCCGGCGCCGACTCACTCACCGCTTCCTCTTCGCCATGAGGTTGCCCAGTCGTCCTCTCGGGGACTCCGGTGGCCTCGCCTCGGGCATCGCGATTCTCTGCTGCGGGCCTGCCTTCCCCCGCTCCTCGCACGCCAGCGCCCGCTCCGCCTCCCGCCGCTTCTCGGCCAGCGCCTGGCTCAGCTCCTCCTCACTCGGCAGCCACGTCTGGTACTTCGCCGCCATCACCCGCTCGTTCGCGTCCGGCAGGGTGATGCGCACCATGGCCTCGTTCTTCTCGGAGCAGAGGACGATGCCGATGGTCGGCGCGTCTCCCGGGGCCAGCTGGTACGCGTCGTAGTAGTTCACGTACATCTTCATCTGGCCCAGATCCTGGTAGGTGAGCTGTTTGGCCGGCGCGGAGGCCGGCCGCTCCGAGCTCGGGATACAGGGATACGAAGCACCGCAGAAGCCGATGGTAGAAGACCAGGTCCACGAAGAAGTGGTCGCCGTCGAGGCTGATGCGCTTCTGCGTGTGTTTGGCCGGCGCGGAGGCCGGCCGCTCCGAACTCGGGATGCAGGAACTCGCTCAGTCGATCGATCAGCGCAGACTCCAACTCACGCTCGTGCCAGCCCGGCCGCTCGCCGAGGTCCAGGAACTCGAGGACCAGCGGTTCCTTGAGCACGTCCTGCGGCGTCGCGATCTCCTGGCCCTTTCGCGCCAGGGCCATCACCTGCTCCGGGGTGCGGCTCTTCGCCAGGCGATCGAAGAGCAGCGAGGCGATCTGGCGCTCCAGCTCGCGCGTCGACCAACCCTCGCGTGCGGCCTCGATTTCGTAGAACGAACGCGCCTGCGAGTTCTTGACGTTCATCAGGAGTAGGTAGTGCGACCAGCCGAGGTCCGTGGCGAACGCACGCCCCTCCAGAGATTGGGTCAGCACTGCTGACCCAATCTCGCTGCGTGGCGCGGAGTACATCGCGTAGAAACGCCGCATGCGCTTGAGCGAGGACGGGCTCAGCGTCTTGCCGTAGCGCCCGCGCAAACGCTCCGAGAGCCGTGCGATGAGTTGGTCGCCGTACCCGGCCCGCCTCTCGCCTCCCTGCTCTACCTACACGATCTCCCGGCCGATGAGCCAGTAGGCGCGCACCATCGCCACGTTGACGCTTCGGGCCGCTCCTGCGCGCGCGGCCTCCAGGATCTCAGCCACCCGTTCGGACAGCGCCGCCTCGGTCCTCGTCCTCTCCGCCATGGTTCTCCCCTCCGGGCCGCGTCGCGGGGGCACAGACGCACAGCCAAGAGGAGCCTACTCGGCGGGTCCGACATTCCTCGGGCCTCGCAAAAGAGCGCGGTCTTGTGCACCCGGCGTGGCCACGTCGGGTCAGTCGGGCGGGAGCGCGGTAGTGCCCGGCGTCCCTGCCGGGGTCGGGCGTCTCGGTCGTCGCGGTAGCGGGGTAGTGCCCGGCGTCCCTGCCGGGGTCGGGCGGTCGCTCGTCGCGGTAGCGGGGTAGTGCCCGGCGTCCCTGCCGGGGTCGGGCGATCGGTCGTCGTGGTCGCGGGGTAGTACCCGGCGTCCCTGCCGGGGTCGGGCGGTCGCTCGTCGCGGTAGCGGGGTAGTGCCCGGCGTCCCCGCCGGGGTCGGTCGCTCGGTCGTCGCGGTCTCGGTCGCGGGGCAGTGCCCGGCGTCCCCGCCGGGGTCGGTCGCGCGCTCAGCAGCCCCGGAGAAGTTTTGCACGTGCGAAACTTCTCCAAGTACCTGATTTTCCTTGACCCAGGTCTTCTGCGAGGACCCAAAGAGACTGAACCCAAGGACCCCGGCACCCTTCGACGAGCTCAGGGCAGGCTCGGCCGGGAACTCCTACGAACGCGACTTCGAAAAGAAGAAATTGCAGACGGCCTCCGCACCGAAGGAGCCAGGCGCGCCAGAAAATTCAAGTCATGACGGCAGGTTGCGGGGCGATTTCGAGGCCCCGATCAGGCCCCTGTGAGCCCCTGGGCGGCTCGCCGTGGCCCCTGGCAGCCGTCGGTCCCACTGAAATAGGGCAGACGGCCGAACCCCAGCCGTTTGAGCCGCCTGGCGGCCCTGGCGGGCAAGATCGGCGATCCGAGGCTGCCGGCAGGCCGCCTGGCTCGTGGCTGCCTGGCGTCAGCCTCGCCCAACAACCCGAAATCCTTCAGGAATCCGCCCGGTCCCAGGAAAATCAGGTACTTGGAGAAGTTTTGCACGTGCAAAACTTCTCCGGGCCTCGCGGCGGGGCGGGCGGGCGTGGGAACTGCCCGCCCCGGCGCCGGGTCGGTCGTGCGCGTGTCGGTCGGCCGGTCAGTCGGCCGCTTCGACCCTCAGGCGACCTTGGTCTTCTTGCCCGTGCCCGCGGGTGCCTTCGGCGTCAGCTCCCCTCGCACCCGCCCCACCTCCGTCCGGAAGGCATCCAACGCGTTCTGCAGTCGCTCGGAGGAGTCGGCGGAGAGGCCGGCCTCCGACAGGTCTGCGAGCAAGTGGTCGCGTTGGTCGAGGCTGCGCTCCAGGGTCTTGAGCACCCGCAGCGCGTCCCGCGCCGAGGCCGCCGGCGCGGCGGGGAACTCCGGCTTGCGTGGCCCGGCCGCGGCAACGAGAGCGGCGACGCTCCAGCCCTCGGCGTTGGCCTTCGTCAAGAGCTCCCGCTGGCGGTCCCAGGGCAGGCCCTGCACCTTGTTGAAGTGCGAGGGCATCAGCTTGGGCCACTCCTCGAAGTTGCCCAGGCACTTCCACTGCTCGTAGAAGCGCACCGAGCGATAGAGGCGCTGCTCCGTCCAGGTGGCCTCCTTCTCCTCCAGGACCTTGGCCAGCGCCTCCAGCGACTGGTCGCCCGTGTTGCGCTTGTTCCAGGCGTCGAGGTCTCCGCCGAAGAAGGCCTCGACGATGACGCGGCCGGTGGCGATGTCCAGGGTGAGCTGGTTTTCGCGGATGAGCTTGCAGACCTTGTCGGCGGTCAGGGCGACGAGTTCGGCGGACGGCGCGGCGGTGGTGGCTTCGGGCATGGTCCCCTCCAGGGCAGTGGCCGCAGGGCTGCCTTCCTGCGGCTTCGGATTGCTTCCAGTAGCCGCAGGCCTCCGCGCCTGCGACTTCGGATTGCAGTAGCCGCAGGCCTCCGCGCCTGCGACCTCGGATTGCAGTAGCCGCAGGCCTCCGCGCCTGCGACTTCGGATTGCTTCATGCGGCGGGGGGAATCCTAGGTCCAGGGTCACGCGGGCAGGCAATTGCTGGGGTTGGCTGCCGCGGGACAGTGTCCGCTGGAGCACCTGCCGTCGGTCTGGGAGGCTCTTGAGGAGGTGCGGGCGCTGGGGGCGCTACCACCGTTCCTCGAGCCCCAGCACCGACCGCACCAGCGCCCGGAACTCCTTCTCCTTGCCCGCCCAGCGCGCGGCCCGCTCGATGGGCCGCGCTGCCAGCTCCTTCGCCCAGCGCACCGTCACTCGGTCGGCCAGCACCAGGCTCAGGGGATAGATGCCCACCCCGGGGATCTGGGAGGCGCGGCGTGCCAGCAGGCGCCGCGGCGCCCCAGGCGTGAGCGCCTGGAGGACCTCATGAGGTATCGGGGCGCGCACGCGGCGGGCGGCCTCGGCCAGGGCCATGCCGGCCGCGGCTGCGACGCGGGCCTCTCTCGCAAGCCGGATGGCGAGCGGCCAGTCGACCTTCTTCGTGAGCACCAGGAGCTTGAGGTCGAAGAGCCACTTCACGCCCTCGAACCGATGATGCGCGGCATGGGCACACATGTGCACCAGCGCGTCCTCGAGCCCGAGCACCGGCAGCGGCGCGCCGCCCTCGATCCCGACCTCGGTCGAACGCTCGAAGATGCTCTCGACGTCGAAGCGCGACTGGAAGCCGCACGCCGGCGTGAAGTGCACCTCGACGAGCTCCTTGCTCGGCCCGGCGAAGCTGCAGTGATGGTGGAAGTCGAAGGCGCTCTCCGCGGGGCCCTGGAACTCGCGGTAGCCAGCTTGGCGCAAGGCTGCGGTTGCGCGCTCGAGGTCTTGGGGGCGCACGAGGAGGTCCACGTCGGAGGTCGGGCGCAGCCAGCCTTC
>DASXVQ010000222.1:0-11700 GCA_036504155.1 Myxococcales bacterium | reverse complement strand
CACGCACTGGACGTCGTCGCAGACCGCCCGGCTCACCTGCTTCTGGACCGCCAGGGCGCCAGGGCCGGCGAAGGCGTTGACGGTGAGCTCGCCGGCGATCGCGGGGACCGCGACGAGGGTCACGACCAGAGCGCCGAGGAGAGAGGCTGCGCGCACCATCCTGGGAACCTCCGCCGGGCACGGCGAGGCGCCGCGCGAGGCCAATGTCCTATCACCGATCGGGGGGGATCGTCCCCCGGGGTGCCGATGGGGAACGATACGTTGAAGGAGGGGGCGAGTCGAAAAAGGGGACAAGGCCCTCACCCCTGCCTCTCCCATTCGCTGCGGCTTCCGCGCTCTGCCTCGGCTGGCCTGCGCTGCTTCATCGGACACGGCACTTCGATCCACCAGGGAGAGGAGATCACCTGTGCTCGTCGCGGTCTACGCGGAGCGCAGCGCCTGCTGGAAGATCGTCCGTCGAGTTCCGAGGAGCCGGCATCGAGCAACCCACGATCGCCCGCTCCCTCGTGGCTCGAGAGCAGCGCATGGCAAGAGCAAGCCCGTCGGACGAGGCAGAGCGCCCGAAACCACAGCGGCTGGGAGCGGGACGGGGTGAGGGGCTTTGGACAAGGCCCTCACCCCTGCCTCTCCCATCCGCAGCGGCCTCCACGCTCTGCCTCGGCCGGCCTGCGCTGCTTGATCGGATACGGCACTTCGATCCACCAGGGAGAGGAGATCGCCTGTGCTCGTTGCGGTCTCCGCGGAGCGCAGCGCCTGCTGGAAGATCGTCCGTCGAGTTCCGAGGAGCCGGCATCGAGCAACCCACGATCGCCCGCTCCCTCGCGAGTCGAGAGCAGCGCATGGCAAGAGCAAGCCCGTCGGACGAGGCAGAGCGCCCGAAACCACAGCGGCTGGGAGCGGGACGGGGTGAGGGGCTTTGCCACGTGCTACCCGAGCACCCCCCGCAACGCCAACCCCGTAGCCGAAGCGACTCGCGACACCGCCTCCGGCGTCCCCGCCGCCACGAGGCTTCCGCCCCTCGCCCCACCTTCGGGACCGAGATCCACGACCAGGTCGGCGGCCTTGATGACGTCCAGGTGGTGCTCCACCACGACCACGCTGTGCCCCTGGTCGACGAGCTTCTGCAGCACCGCGAGCAACCGCGCGACGTCCTCGGGATGCAGCCCGGTGGTCGGCTCGTCGAACAGATAGAGGATGTTCCCCTTCGCCGACACCCCGAGCTTGTCGAGGGGCTCCGCCAGCTCCGCCGCCAGCCGCAGGCGCTGCGCCTCGCCGCCGGACAGCGTGGAGGTCGGCTGTCCCAGCGCGACGTAGCCGAGCCCGGCCTCCTCCAGAATCGCCAGCGGTTTCGCGATCTTGGGCTGGTCGGCGAAGAAGGACCGGGCCTGGGCCACGGTCAGGTCCAGCACCTCGGCGATGGACTGGCCGCGCCAGTCGACCTGCAGCGTCTCCGCCGCGAACCGGGCGCCCTGGCACTCCTCGCAGGGCAGCCAGACGTCGGGCAGGAAGTCCATGCGGACCTCGGTCCGGCCCGAACCCTGGCAGGCCTCGCAGCGGCCGCCCTTGGTCGCCAGCGAGAAGCGCGACTTGGCCCACTTGCGCGATTTGGCGAGCTCCGTCTTGGCGAAGAGATCGCGGATGGGGTCGAAGATGCCCAGGTAGGTCGCCGGCGTGCTCCACGGCCCGCCCGAGAGCGATTGCTGGTCGACCAGGACCACGCTCTGGAACTGCTCGAGCCCGTCGATGCGCGCGCAGCCGACCGCGCGTCCCTGCACGAAGGAGGAGTGGAGCACCTCGAAGACGAGGGTGGACTTGCCGCTGCCGGAGACGCCGGTGACCGCCAGCAGGACCCCGGTGGGCAGATCGCAGTCGAGGTGCAGGTTGTTGGCCCGCGCCTTCTCGACGCGGATGCTTCCCCTGGGCGCGCGGCGAGCCTTGGGGACGGGCAGCAGCCGGCCGGGGTCGGCGAGGTAGCGGCCGGTGCGCGAGTCCTTGGCGGCGCGGACCTCGGAGACGCTGCCGGCGGCGACGATGCGCCCGCCGTCCCGCCCGGCGCCCGGCCCGAGGTCGACCAGGTGATCGGCGGCGCGGATGACCTCGGGGTCGTGCTCGACGACGACGACGGTGTTCCCTTCGTCGCACAGCCGGCGCAGGACCTTCAGCAGCGAAGCCGTGTCCCGGGAGTGCAGGCCGATGGTCGGCTCGTCGAGGACGTAGGTCACCCCGCGCAGGCCGGACCCCAGCTGCGTCGCCAGCCGCACCCGCTGCAGCTCGCCGCCAGAGAGCGTCGAGGCGGCGCGGTCGAGCGAGAGGTACTCCAGGCCCACCTCGCGCAGCGCGCGCAGCCGGACCAGCGCCTGCTCGCGGGCGTCCGCGGTGACGGCGGCCCACTTCGCCCCGAGCCGGTCGAGCGGCAGGCCCTCCAGGAACGCGACGCTCTCGCCGACCGACTTGCGCACCAGCTCCGGCAAGGTGACGCCCGCCAAGCGGACCGCGCGCATCTCGGGGCGCAGCCGCTCGCCGCGGCAGGCGTCGCAGGGCAGCTCGCGCATCAGCGGCAGCAGCGCCTCGCCGCGCTCGTCGGCGTGCTTGCGCTCGTACTCCTCGTCGACATAGCCGACCAGGCCCTTCCAGGTCGTCTTCCAGACGTGCTCGGCCTCGATGCTCTTGCGGCCCGAGTGCCAGGTGGCCTCCCAGACCGCGTCGCCGGTGCCGAACATGGCGGCGCTGCGGGCCCGCTCGCCGAGCGCGGACCACGGCAGCTTGAAGTCGAGCTTCAGCCCCGCGCCGACGGCCTCGAGGATGGCCAGGTGCTGGCCCTGCGGGTCGGCGTAGAACTCGCCGGTCTTGGTGCCGTCGAGCGCGCCCTCGAAGAGCGACCTGGACGGGTCGGTCACGAGCTTCGCGGGGTCGCAGCTCAAGGACAGGCCCAGGCCCTTGCACCTGGGGCAGGCGCCCTGGACGTGGTTGAACGAGAACATCCGCGCGGTGAGCCCGCCGCGCCCGGCCTCGGTGCCGGGGCGGACCCCGGCGCGCGAGAAGAGCAGCCGGTAGTCGTCGTAGACCTCGGTGAGCGTGCCCACCGTGGACCGCGGGTTGCGCGCCGCCAGGTGCTGGCCGACGGCGATGGCCGGGAAGAGCCCGGAGGCCTCCTCGAGCTCGGCGGGGCGGGCGCGCGGGACGTAGCGGCGCACGTAGGTCGACAGGCTGTCGGTGAAGCGGCGCTGGCTCTCGTGGAAGAGCGTGTCGAAGGCGAGCGAGGACTTGCCCGAGCCGGAAACACCAGTGATTACGGTCAACTTACCGACCGGTATGTCCAGGTCGACCTGCTTGAGGTTGTGGGTGGCGACCCCGCGCAGGCGAATCGGCTCTGGTCCACTTGGTCCACTTGGTCCACCCGGTCCATGGACTGGGTGGACGGAGTGGACCGAGTGGACTTCGGTTCCAGCCAGCGCCTTCCCGGTGAAGGACGCCTCGCAGGTGGCCACCTCTGCCGGCGAGCCTGCGACCACCAACTGCCCGCCGCCAGCCCCGCCTTCCGGGCCCAAGTCCACCACCCAGTCCGCGGCGTGGACGACGTCCAGGTGGTGCTCGATGGTGATGACCGTGTTGCCGCGCCCCACCAACCCGTGCAGCGCCTTGAGCAGCATCTGCACGTCCTTGGCGTGCAGCCCGGTGGTCGGCTCGTCGAGGACGTAGAGCGTGTTTCCGGTGGAGGCGCGCCCCAGCTCCGCGCTGAGCTTGACGCGCTGGGCCTCGCCGCCCGAGAGCGTCGTCGCCGGCTGGCCGAGCGTGAGGTAGCCCAGGCCCACGTCGCGCATCGCCTCGAGGACTCGCCGCATGGGCTTGAAGTCGGCGAAGACCTCGGCGGCCTCCTCGACGGTCAGCTCGAGCGCGTCGCCGACGGAGAGCCCGTTCCACTTCACCGAGAGCGTCTCGTCGTTGAAGCGCCGGCCGCCGCACTCCTCGCAGACCACCTCGACGTCCGAGAGGAAGTGCATGCCGATGGACTGCACCCCGGCGCCGCCGCAGGCCTCGCACCGGCCGCCGGCGACGTTGAACGAGAAGCGCCCCTTTCCCCAGCCCCTGGCCTTGGCCTCGGGCAGCGCGGCGAACAAGTCGCGCAGCGGGTCGGCGAGGCCGGTGTAGGTGGCCGGGTTGGAGCGCGGCGTGCGCCCGATGGGGGCCTGGTCGATCTCGATGACCTTGTCGAAGGAGTCGGCGCCCTCGATGGCGTCGTGGGCTCCCGGGAGCTCGTTGGCGCCGTGGAGCTTGCGGCGAAGAGTGCGCGCAAGCGTGTCGCGCACCAGCGATGACTTCCCGGCGCCGGAGACCCCGGTGACCACGTTGAGGGCCGCGAGCCTGAACGGAACGTCGATTCCCCGGAGGTTGTGGTGGCGAGCGCCACGAACGACGAGCCAGGACGTGTCGGTGCCGTGAGCTCCGCAGGGATCGAGTCGAGCAGGGCCGGGCTCCCCTCCAGTCCTGTCCCGAGCCGTGTCGAGGGGTCCGCTGGAGGGGCGGGGGGGCGGTTTGCCCGAGTACAGGACCTTCCCACCGTGCCGCCCCGCGGCCGGCCCGATGTCGACGATCCAGTCGGCGGCGTCGATGGTCTCCTGGTCGTGCTCGACGACCAGCACGGTGTTGCCCAGGTCGCGAAGCTGGGTGAGCACGCCGAGCAGCCGCTGCGTGTCGCGCGAGTGCAGCCCGATGGACGGCTCGTCGAGCACGTAGAGGATGCCGCGCAGCCCGCAGTCGGCCTGGGTGGCCAGCCGGATGCGCTGGGCCTCGCCGCCGGAGAGCGAGGTCGCGTCGCGCTCCAGGGGCAGGTAGCCCAGGCCGAGCTTGCGCAGCGTGGAGAGCCGGGAGAGCAGCCCGTCGAGGATGGGCTTTCCGACCGGGGCCTCGTGGGCGGCGAAGCGGACCGACTCGAGTGCCGCGTGCAGCTCGTCGAGCGAGAGCGCGCACAGGTCGGCGATGGACCGCTCGCGGAAGAGGACGGCGAGGGCCTCGGGTCGCAGGCGCCGGCCGGTGCAGGCGGCGCAGGGCTTGGACCGGACGAAGCGCAGCGCGTTCTCGTTGCGGTTGCGCTTGAGGATCTCCTCGATGGTCGGGACGATTCCCTTGTAGGTGCCCTCCTCGCGCGGCCGGGCGGTGATGCCCTTCCACTTGAGCCGGTTCTCGAGCGGGTGCTTGCCGAAGGGGACCTTGATGCGGTCGCTGCCGTAGAGGACGACGCGCCGGTGCTCCTCGGTCAGGTCCTTCCACGGGATGTCGACGCTGAAGCCGTGCGCCTGGCAGACCTGGTCGAGGACGTCGATGGTCACCTGCGAGTAGACGAGGTAGCCGGTCGGCGTGGAGAGGACCAGGCAGCCCTGGCGCAGGGTCTTGGCGGCGTCGGCGACGAACAGCTCAGGATCGATCGCGTCCTGGACCCCCAGCCCGGTGCAGGCGGGGCAGGCGCCGTAGCTCGAGTTGAAGGAGAAGAGCCGCGGGCCGACCTCCGCGGCGGGCGCGCCGCACGAGGCGCAGGCGAGCGCGGTGGAGAAGCGCTCCAGCGTCTCGCCGCACAGGACCTTGATGACTCCGGCCGGGCGGCTCGCGCGCTGGGCGCGTTCCAGGCAGGCGCGAAGCTCGGCCTCGCCCGGTGGCGCGTCGAAGCGGGCGACGACCAGCTCGATCTGGTGG
The DNA here is from genome assembly GCA_036504155.1 of Myxococcales bacterium. GTDB lineage: Bacteria > Myxococcota > Myxococcia > Myxococcales > UBA5297 > JACRCT01. The sequence goes on along the minus strand of DASXVQ010000222.1, from coordinate 6,012 downwards.
ACGGCCGAGGCGTCGGGCGAGGGCAGGGCAGAGAGCGGGACGAAGGCGCCGTCGAGGCGCGCCTCCTGGAAGCCGTCGTCCCGAGCGCGACTCAGCTCGGCGCGGAAGGCGCCCTTGTGGCCGTCCACGAGCTGGGCGAGCACGGCGAACGGGCGGCCGGCGTAGCGGGCCGAGAGCTGCGCCGCGAGCCGCTCGGGAGGAACGGAGTCGAGCACGCCGCCGCAGGCCGAGCACGTGGCGGTGCCGAGGCGGGCGAAGAGCAGCCGCAGGTACGGATGGAGCTCGGAGAGGGTGCCGACGGTGGAGCGAGGATTGCGGATGGTCGACTTCTGATCGACCGCGAGCGCGGGGGAGAGCCCGTGGATGTGCTCGACCGCGGGCCGCTCGAGCTTGCCCAGCAGCTGCCGCGCATACGAGGGGAAGGTCTCCAGGTAGCGGCGCTGGCCCTCGCGGAAGAGCGTGTCGAAAGCGAGCGAGGACTTGCCCGAGCCGGAGACCCCGGTCACCACGATCAGCGAGTCGCGCGGGAGGTCGACGTCGACGTGCTGGAGGTTGTGCTCGTGGGCGCCGCGGACGGTGATGGCGTTGGTTGGCTTGGTGGGCATCGGGAGGCCTCGAGGCCGCGGAGGATATTCCGAAAAGTCCCGTCTCCGCCCCGAAAGTCCCGCGCGGCTCCGCGAGGTGAAGCCCCAGGCGCGGGTCGAAGCCCCAATGCGCAGGCTGAAGCCCAATGCGCAGGCTGAAGCCCAATGCGCAGGCTGAAGTCCAATGCGCAGGCTGAAGTCCAATGCGCAGGCTGAAGTCCAATGCGCAGGCTGAAGTCCAATGCGCAGGCTGAAGCCCAATGCGCAGGCTGAAGTCCAATGCGCAGGCTGAAGCCCAATGCGCAGGCTGAAGTCCCCTCCCCCGCCCTTGTTCAGTCCCGGAGCGGGGGAGGGGATTTAGGGGTGAGGGCGTCCGTGTCGGACCCACCTGCTATCGATCACGGCATCTCGAGGGGGGGAACCAAATGAGCTACCGCTCCACGAACTTCCGAATGACCGAAGAGCGCTGGTCCGAAACCGTCGCGTTCGCGAGGCAGCTTCGTCGCTTCCCGACAGGAGGCGAAGCAGATCTCTGGAACGCGCTTCACGCCCGAAAGCTCGCTGGCGTCAGGTTTCGCCGCCAACACCCGATAGGCCCGTACATCGCGGACTTCTACGCGCCGCAGTTCAGGCTGGTCGTCGAAGTGGACGGCCCGGTGCACGAGCGGGAGGACTGCAGGGTGCGCGATGCCGCTCGACAGGCGGCGCTCGAGGACAACGGACTCCTGGTCGTGCGTGTCAGGACCGCGGAGCTCGAGACGGACCTGGAGGGCTGCCTCAGGAAGATTCAACTGGCGCTCGGGGAGCGCTGGTTCGCTTGAGGCGGTGTGCTTGGGGGCCCGCACCCCTAAATCCCCGCTCCCGCTCCGGGATTGGACAAGGGCGGGAGAGGGGACTTTCCTCACGATCCGGACCTGCCGCGCGATGCGATCCCAAGTCTCGGGCTAAGCTTCGCCCCCGCATGCGCCCGCTGCTCGCGACGCTGGCCTTCCTCACGCTGCTGAGCGCCCGCGCGTTCGCCGGCGAAGGCGAGACGCTCGCGCTCTGCGAGGAACCCGGCTCCGAGGAGCGCGAGGCCGCGGTCATCCTCAGCCGCTGGATGCGCTCCGCCCGGGTCGAAGTCCGCAAGTGCGCGCCGGGCTCGCTCCCGCCGCGCCGTCTGGCCTTCGTCCCGGGGCCCGACGGCAGCGTCGTCGTCCGCCTGGAGACCGCGACCGCGCGTCGCGAGCGCGAAGTGCCGTGGCTCGAGCGCTCGGACGCCGCGCTCTCTCGTCTGCGAACCAAGGGCGCCCTCGCGCGGTTCTCGGTGATCGTCGAGGCGCTGCTTGCCGAGGACCGCCTGGCCGCGCCGGTGACGCCGGTGGTCCTGGCTCCGCGGCCTCCGCACGCCCAGCAGCCTTCGCGCAAGCCTCCGCAGAAGCCGGCGGATCCGGCGCCGGCGCCTGCTCCGAGCCTCCCCGCCCCGCCGGCCATCGAGCCCTTGCCGCCGATGCCGGCGCCGGTGTTCGCCATCCCGCCGCCGGCAGTGGCAGCGCCTCCCTCCGAGCCCGAAAAGCCGAGCGCTTCGCCCGTCCCGGAAGCGCCGGCGGTCGAACCGGCCAAGCCTGTGAAGCGCTGGGCGTTCGGCATCGATGGAGGCGCCGGCTACCACCTGCGCTCACCGTACGTCTCGACCGGGGAGTTCGGCGGCGGCCTGCACTACGGGCCCATCCGCCTCGCCGTCACCTACCAACCCGAGGCCGTCCTGGCCCTCGAGGGCGACCGACAGATCGGCATCAACGTGCTCGCCTTCTCGCTGGGCGGGCGCTTCGAGCTGCTGGAGGCCGACGGCTTCGAGCTCGGCGTCCTCGCCAATGCGCTGCTCGACTACCTCGTCGCCTTCCGCAAGGACACGGGCAATCCCTACGACGCCACCGACTTCGGCGTCTCCGGCGGCCTCTTCGCGGCGCGCCGCCTGGGGCCGGCCGGGGCCGAGCTGCGCGTCGAGGGCATCGTCATGCCCACCGCGCACGTCATCGAGATCCCCAACGGGCCCGCCAAGCTGTTCAACCTCTTCGGCCTGCGGGTGACCCTCTCCTTCTTCTGGGACCTCTGGCAGCCGGGATCCCTCGCTTTCTCCGGACCTGATCAATCCGGGCCGAACCCCACATCCGAAGGGACATGGTGGGCTTGAGCGCCGTCCTCGACCCAGCGCCGCAGCAGCCGGTGGGCCCCACGCTCCTCGCGAGGAGCCAGGGCGGCGACCGCGTGGCGCTCGAGCAGCTTTTGGCGCGGAACGCGAACCGGGTCTTCCGCTGGGCGGTGCTGCTCGGGCTGTCCGCAGCGGACGCCGAGGACGCCGCTCAGGAGATCCTGGCGACGGCGGCGCGCCGCATCGCCACCTGCGAGGCGGAGGCGGCCCTTTCGTCCTGGCTCTTCCAGATCACCCGGCGGGTGGTGAGCAACGTGCGTCGCGGCGCCTGGTTCAGGCGGATGTTCAAGCCGAAGACCGGGTCCGAGCACGCCGCCGCCTTCGAGTCCCCGACCGCCGCCGACGCCGAGATGGAGCTGGCCGTGCGCAGGTGCTTCCAGAAGCTGAACCCGATGCACGCCGAGGTGCTCCTGCTGGGCGAGGTCGAGGGCTACACGCGTCCGGAGATGGCCCGGATGCTGGGCATCGCCGAGGGCACCGTGGCGAGCCGCGTGCGGTTGGCGAAGGACGCGTTCAAGAAGCGCTGGGACGACACGCTGGCCGAAGTGGAAGGGGGTGGCGCATGAGCCTCCCGCAAGAGGTGGATCTCTCGAAGCTGCGCGAGGCGAGTCCGGCGCCGGCCGTCGCGCGGCGCATCGTCGAAGGCGCGATGGCCCGGACCGCGCCGCGCCGCGGCAAGGGCTGGCTGATCGCGGTGCCGGTGGCCTTCGCGGCCGGCCTCGCGATCGCCGTGGTCTTCCTGCGCCCCACCCCGCGGCCGGAGATCGTCGTCATCGCTCCGCAGACCCTGCCGCTGCCGGCCCTGCCTGCTCTGGTCTCCGGTCAGGTCGCCGAAGCCGCGCTCGGCCCCGTCCCCTTCCGCGCCGGGAAGCACCACGTGAAGGTCGCGGCCCACGGCAAGGTCGTCGCCACCAAGATCGAGCCGCGCGCGGTGAGGCTGCAGGTCGCCGCCGGGGCCGCCAGGTTCGAGGTCCAGCCGCTCGAGGCCGACGAGGTCTTCGCGGTCTCCGCCGGCGCGCTCACCTTCGAGGCCGTCGGCACCCAGTTCGAGGTCGAGGTGGAAGGCGACTGCACGCGCCTGGAGGTCCAGGAAGGCATCGTCCGCGTCAGCCGCGCCGGCCGCGAGCTGGAGCTGGTCACCGAGGGCAAGCGCGGCACGTTCTGCGAAGGCGCGCAGGTCCCCGAGTCGCTCTCCGAGGAGGACCGGCTGCTCTCCGACGCGCTCGACAAGGTGCGCGGCGGCTCGGACGCGGACCTCGCCGAGGCCACGACGATCCTGCGGCGCTACGCCGAGCAGTACCCGGCCGGCGTCTACCGGCAGGAAGCGCTCTACTACCTGGCGCGCCTCAGCCACCGGCTCGGCCGCGCCGACGAAGCCCGCGCCTTCGCCGCGAAGTTCCTGGCGAGCTGGCCCACCGGCCGCCGCGCCGACGAGCTGCGCGCGATCGCCGCGAAGTGATCGATTCGGCGCGGCCCCCACATCCATCTCGGAAACCAAGACCGAGGGGACAATCCATGAAGCGCCTCGCCGTCGCACTGTGCACGCTGATCGCCTTGTCCGGATGCCGGCTGGTCCTGGACCCGGATCCCGCGGGTCCCGATGCGGGCGGACCGGTCTATCCAGAAACCGGTCTCTTGACGGTCTCCGGCCGCGTCTGCACGCACCCCGCAATCACGAGCACGAAGATCCTCTTCCTGATCGACAGCTCGGGCTCCATGTGCGTGACCGATGGCCCTTCGTCGGGCACCACCACCGGCCTGTGCGAGGCCGTCGCGGAGCAGCTGCGAGCCCTGGGCATCACCGTCCCGGGGCGCGTGCGTGCGCTCAAGACCCTCATGCAGCAGCTCGCGCTCCAGGAAGGCGTCTCGGTGGCGCTGCTCCCGTTCGACACCCAGGTCCGAGGCGCCTACCCGGAGCAGGGTTTCGTCCCCGCCAGCGATCGCCAGCTCACGGCGCGCATCGACGCGCTCGCCAGCCAACTGGGCACCGGCACCGACTACCAGGGAGCGCTGGTCGCGGCGCGCAAGCGGATCCAGGAGGACCTGGAGCGGGTGGAGGCCGCCGGAGGAAAGGCGGGCCTCGCCGGGACGACCTATCGGACCGTCTTCATCTCGGATGGCTTCCCGTACCCGCGCTGCAGCTCGAACGACCAGGCCGCGAGCTGGGCCTCGGCAGCCGATCCGAGCGGGACCTGGCCCGACGACCCCGCGAGCTTCTGCAACACGCCGCCCGAGGGCACCGACGCGGGCAACCCCGAGTGCCTGGGGACCGACTGCCCGGGCGATGCCGGAGTCGTGTACTCGGAGCTCATCCCGGACTTCGCCATCGGAGGAGACCGAAACCAGAACGCGGCTCTCTTCGCCGAGGCGGAGGCGATGGCCGCGCTGCAGGAGAGCCACGGCGTCGCGGAGGTCCGGCTGGACACGGTGCTGCTCTCCAGCAGCGCCGGGATCTCGCTCTGCGGCGCGGTCTGCGAGCAGGACCTCTACTCCATCCCGGGAGGGACCGCGGACGAGGGGCGACAGGTCGCGCGCTGGACCCTCAGGGAGCTGGCGATGCACGGCCGCGGCAGCTTCGACGAGCCCTTGGACCCGGACAGGCTGAGCTTCCGGTGGGCCGACACCACGAGGGGGCCGTTCTACCGAGGGCCCTGGCCGATGTCGGTCCGCCGGTACGACGGGCCGAAGACCCCGCTGGCCGGCGCGACCTGGCCGCCGGGAGGCGAGATGCCGATTCGGCCCGACGCGGACGAAGACGGCTTCCCCGACGACTTCGAGGCCGAGCACGCGGCGGACGGTTTCGATCCGGCGGTCCCCGACGCGCGCGGCTGCAAGCCATCCCCGGGCGTGGAGGTCACGCACCGGTGCGAGGACGCGGACGGCGACGGGCTCTCGGAAGCGGTGGAGGCCTACCTCGGAACCGACCCGGGCGACGCCGACACGGACTTCGACGGCCTGGACGACGGCCACGAGGTGGAGCAGGGCACGGACCCGCTCGCGGTGAACAGCTTCTACGGCCGCGAATACGACCCGCCGAAGGAGGAGGTCCAGGCGGACGGGACGGTCTGCTACGTCTTCAAGCTGGGGGCGAGCATCGACAACTCGGGGCGATTCGGCCGCAACTACTACACGCTCCCGTTCGATCAGGTTCACGGCTCCTCGGCCCCCGGGACCTGGCGGCAGGCCTGCATGTTCGTCGATGGCAAGCCGGCGAACGGTCAGCCCATCACCGAGATC
>DASXVQ010000221.1:0-34931 GCA_036504155.1 Myxococcales bacterium | reverse complement strand
CCCCGCAGGGAGAAGCAGCCCGGAACCTTCCAGGGTTCCGGGCTTTTTCTTGTGGTTCGCATGCGCGGGCACAAGCCGCCGCGCGCGCGGAGCCCGCCCCGAAGTCTGCGGACCCGCTCGAACCGCTCGTCTCACCAGAGTCCAAACCGCCGCCGCCACTCCCACGGCTTCGCCAGCTTCCTGGCCTTGGCGAGGATCGCCCGGACGTTCGCATCCGCCCCGTCTCGCGGGTCAGCGGCAGCTCGAAGGTGCGGGGGCAACGATCCTCGACCTCATGGCGCACCCCGACCGGGGCCGAAGATCCGCAGCGACTCGTCGACGTTGCGCACCCGGAAGAGGAAGGCCTGGGGGTCCTCGATCTTGAACCGGACGATCCACTCGGCGTTGGCGACGTCGAGGTGGCTTCTTCAGCTGGCGCAGGACCGGCACGGTCTCCACCCGATCGATGCCGCGGGGCAGCCGGAAGTGCGGGCCCGACCGGAGGTGCCGATGGTCCCGCCCAGCCTCCGGCCGACGCCGCCCTCGTCCGGTTCGCCTTGGTAGTAGGAGGTCGCGAGCCCGATGACCACTGCGGCCACGGCAACGATGATCGCCAGGGTCCTGAGCGACGGGCCCTCGCGCCCGGCGACGAACTCCTTGAACACCGCGGCCGTGAAGTCGCCTCCATGTCCGGAGCGCTATGGCTCCGGCGCCAGCACCCGTGAAGGCGCCCGGCTCTCGCTCCGGAAGCTGTCACGAATCCGCGCACGCTTTCGGGCCGTTCAAGTAGCTTGGCCGCGCGACGTCGCTCGAAGCGGCGCACGTAGGACCAAGTCACCAAGGAGCGTCCTTGATTTCCATAGTCTTGTTGGCGTTGGCGGCGGCGGGGCTGGCGCTGGTGGTCGGTCTTGCGCTGCTCTCGATCGTCGAGGGGTTCTTCGTCGCATGGCTCGTGATGCTTACGCGCCCCCGCCATCGGCCCCACTGGCTACTGCGGCCGCTCGCCTGGTCGACCTCGACCGTCGTTGCCAGCTGCGTCGCCGGGGCGTTCAACGCCTGGGTGTGCGTCCAGTTCCTGCCCCCCAACGCGCAGGAAGGGAGCGTGGTGGGGGCCGTCGTCGTCCCATGGCTCCTGGGCATCCCGGCGCTCATCGGCCTCGCGCTCCTGGCGCTGCGCGCTCTCGTTCGTCGCCTCCGCGGCCTCCGAGAGGGGACGTCGTCGCTGCTGCAGGCGCTCCCCATGGCCGCTCGCCAGGCCCTCGCGGGAGCCGCCGTTACGGCGGGAGGTCTGCTCATCGCTCTGGCTGAGCTGGCGCTGCTCGGCCTTCTCTTCGCGAAGGAAACCTCGGCCGCCGTCCCCCTCGGTCTGGCGGCCATCTTTGGTTCGGCGGGGGTCGGCCTGCTCTGGATCAGCCGCGAGCCCGCGAGCGTCCCGGTCACGCCTCAGTCGGCGCGTTGACGTCATCGGCCACCAGCGAGCGCGCCGAGCACGACCCGCAGCGACTGGTGCCGTTCACCCGCGAATGGCCCTTGGATGGCTATCGGCCGGCGCGACGAGCAGGCTCGGGGTTCACGCTGGAGAGCGAAAGGCCTCCCACCGCCAACGCGCCGGAGGGCGGCTCGCCCAGCGCTCCCCGCCCGGCGTTCGCCCAGTTGTTTCGCCGGCGGAAACAACGGGGCCGGCGCGTCGCCCGCCGGCCGCAGCGCCTCCGGTGTGCTGCCCCACGGAGGGCAGATCGCCGTCGCCGTCGCCGCGGCGCGGCCTCGGGCTACACCAGTCGCACACCCACCTTCTTGACGTGCTTCTGCTCGAGCAGCGCGACGAGCTTCTTCACCACGTTGCGGCGCAGGTCCAGCTCCACCGGGATGTTCGGGTCCTGGTGCGCCTCGTTGATGCGCGTGCCGACCACGAACTCGATGACGTCCGACTCGAGCATCAGCTCCAGCAGCTCGCCCGCCGGGTTGTCGGGGAGGGCCTCCTCCTCGCCGCGCTCCAGGAGCTCGGCGGCGCGCGCCAGCGTCAGGGTGCCCTCGGTGACGAGGTCCACGCCCTCCATCCTCGACGCCGGCGGGATCTCCGCGTCGAGCTCGCCCTCGAGGTCCATCAGCACCTCGCGGCCGAGCACCCGGGCGACGATGCGCGCCGTGGTCCCGCCGCAGATGGCCTTGCGCCCCGGGTAGGAGAGGACCAGCTCGCCCAGCTCGGCGTCGCGCGCTCGGGCGAAGGGCGGCCCGGTGAGCACCAGGAGCCCGCGCGGCTTGCGGTAGGAGATGACCGCGCAGGAGATGTCGTCCTTGGCCTGCCCGCTGTCGTTGACCTGCGCCATGTTCACCACGCGCTGCGACAGGCGCCGCGCGGAGATCTCCGGCTCGCGCCCGATGGCCTCCTCCAGGAAGTGGACCAGCGCGTCGCGGCCCCAGCCCACCGGCATCGCGTCGCGGCCCATCCCGGACTGGGTCACGCCGTCGGAGACGAGCACCAGCCGGTCGCCGCGCTCCATCTGGAAGTGCGCGGTGCGCAGGTCGCGCTCCTTCCAGCGCTCCAGCGCCACCGCCTCGGTGGGCACCTCGAGCACCTGGTCGCCGCGCAGCAGGACGAACGGCGGGTTGCCGTGCTCGACCAGGCGCGTCTCGCCCTCGCCGGAGACGTCGGCGATGGTGAAGGTGGAATAGCTGATCTTGCGGACGCTGCAGACCGGCAGCGTGTCCATGATCGTCTCGGCGGACTTGCGGGCGTCCTTGAGGCGCGAGGCGTACTCGACGGCCATGGTGGCGGTGAGCGTCGCCAGCACGCTCGCCTTCACGCCGCTGCCCAGCCCGTCGGAGAGCACCGACACCACGCGGTCCTCGCCGCGGATGCGCCGCGACAGGAACACGTCGCCGGCGATGCGCTGGCCGCGCTTGGAGCGGTGGGCCCACTCCACCTCGAGGTGGGCGCTATCGAGGCTCGTCGCCGTCATCGCGCCCGCGGCCCTTCCCCTGCTGCCCGTCGTCGGCCTCGCCGGCGTGCGGCGTGAACGACTCGATGATCGACTGCAGCGTGATCTCCGACTCCGCGGCGTTCTCGCCCAGCAGGTAGGCGATCTGCTGCACGGTGGCGAGGTTCTTCTGGATGACCTCCTGCGCCTTGCGGACGATCTGCTCCTTCTGCACCGAGGGCCGGGTCACGTCCTGGAAGACGCCGCCCACCACGCGGTGGCGCTCCACGCTGAAGACCGACCCGTGCAGGATGGTCCCGCCGTGCCGGAACTCGGTGTCGAGCACGTCCTCGCCGGTGCGCAGCACGCTCTGGAACAGCGAGGCGAACGGCAGCAGGCGCTTGAGGTGGACGCCCTCCACGCGCTGCCGCGGCACCTCCGGCACGTCCGGCAGGAACATGTGCATGAAGGGCTCGTTGCACTCCACCACCGCCAAGTCCTGGTCGACGATGACCACCGCCGAGGGCATGGCGCGCAGCAGGGCGTTGGCCTTCTTGAGCGCCATCTGCCGCATGTGCGTGACGCACATGGCGCGCTCGCCCTTCTTCTCGAGCAGGGCGCGGGCGAAGGCGCGGCAGGTCTCGTAGCCGCAGCCGCCGCAGTTGTGCTCGTCCTCGAGCGAGAGCTTGCCGACGGTGCGCAGCACCTCGCGGATCTCCGCCTCGCCGTGCTCGGGCGCGATGGCCGCCGACTGGGGCCGCGGCGCGGTCAGATCGACCTCGGCGCGCCGGGGGATCTGCTCCGCCGGGTAGCGGGCGCGCGAGAGGACCTGGTAGCGCTTGCAGGCGGTGCCGGCGTCGCGCCGGGTCTCGGGGCCGGAGACGCAGCCGCCCTCGCAGGCCAACAGCTCGACGAACAGGCCCTTGTCCGGGCGCAGCCGCTCGATGCCGGCCAGGCCGCGCTCGATGTTCTCCACGCCGGAGAAGGCCATGAAGGCCGCGTCGTGCACGCCGGTGCCCGCGCGCACCCCGGCGATCATCCCGCCGTCCACCGGGTACATCGCGCCCTCGCAGGCCTCCTCGGTCACGAAGCGCGGCTCGGCCTTCTCCGGCGCCTTGGTCCAGTCGATGCGCGCCTGCTCGAACCAGCGGCGCAGCTCGGCGAAGGTCAGCGCCACGTCCAGGAGGTCCGGGTTGGCGTCGGCCTCCGACTTCTTGGCGATGCAGGGGCCGACGAAGACGACGCCGAGGTCCGCCCCGAACCGCTGCCGCAGCAGCCGGGCGTGGGCGATGACCGGGGAGGGCAGGGGCGTGAAGAGCGCGGCCTGCTCCGGGTGGTACTTGGCGAGCAGGCTCACCGCGACGGGGCAGGCCGTGGAGAGCAGCGGCTTGTCCGGGCAGTGGGCCAGCAGCCGCGCGACGTGGGCCGACACCTGCTGCGCGCCCAGCGCCGTCTCCGACACGCCCCAGAAGCCGAGCTGCTCCAGCGCGCTCACGAGCTGGCCGGGCTTCGCCTCGTGGAACTCGGTGACGAAGGACGGCGCCAGCGAGACGACGACCCTCCGGTGCAAGGCGAGCAGCTGCCGCGCCCGGCCCAGGTCGTCGCGCACCCGCTTGGCGCCCTTGGGGCAGACGCCCACGCAGCGGCCGCAGACGACGCACAGCTCGGCGATGACGGTGGCGCACCCGCCTTCGACCTTGATGGCCTTCACCGGGCAGTTGCGCAGGCACTTGTAGCAGTCCTGGCACTCGCGCTTCTCGGTGTAGATGGGGCGCAGCAGGTTCATCGAGGGGCTCCGTCTCCGGGCCCCAAGTATCGATCGAGAAGCGCTCCCAGCGCTGCCGGCTCGATCTGCTCCTGGGCCTGGCCCTCGATCGTCAGGTTGGGCCCGTGGCTGCACTGGCCGCAGCAGAGCACGCCCTTGATGGCCACGGTGCCCTCCTGGCCTCGCGCCTTCAGGCGCTCGCGCAGCAGCTCGAGGGTGCGGAGGTTCCCGCGCGCGAAGCACGAGCTGCCCATGCAGATGGAGATGTGAACCCGCTTGTCGTCTTCCACGGCATTCCCTCGACGCCTCCCCTCAACGCCTCTGCGGATCTTCCCATTGCCCGCCGAGGCACGCCCCCCTGCTCTGTCAGCTCTTTTGGGCGGTCGCCAGGTCGACCGCGACCTGGGCGCCCGTGAACTGCGGCTGGCTCAAGGTGCGCTGCAAGAGCTCGCGCGTCGCCTCGAGCTTGGCGCCGGCGAGCGGCTGGCCGGCGACCTCGACGTTCGGTCCCTCGCCGCAGCGCTCCATGCAGAACGTGGCGCGCACGTCCACCCGGCTCTCCAGGCCCTGGTCGCGCACGCCGCGCAGCAGCTCGGTCAAGAGCGGCTGCGAGCCCTTCACGTAGCAGCCGGTCCCGACGCAGACCTTCACCGCCACGCGGTCGGCCGCGGGCCGGGCCGCGCTCATCAGCTGCAGGTCCTCGCCGGGCAGCCGGCGGCGGCTCTGGTAGTGGGTGTGGAGCAGCTGGTGCGCCCTGGGGCCGCCCACCTCGCCGAGCGACTCCTGGTAGCACTGGGCCACGAACGGGTTCTCCTGCGCCCGGTGCAGCTCGAGGTTCTTGTCGGCCGCGTAGAGCCCGCTGGCGCGGCCGCGGCGCGCCGCCCGGCCGTCGCGGGCGAGGGGCTGGCCGGCGCCGCCGATGCAGCCGCCGGGGCAGGCCATGACCTCGATCAGATCCCAGTCGGCCTTGCCCGCGGCGACGCGCTCCGCCACCGAGCGGGCGTTGGCGAGGCCGTGCACCACCGCGAGCTTGAGCTGGAGGCCGCCGACCTGGACCCTGGCCTCGCGCAGCCCCTGCTCGCCGCGCACCTCGTGGAAGTCCACCGGAATTGGTGTGCAGGCGGGGACGCCTGCAGCTACTAGCTTCTCCGCGGCGTAGCGCAGCACCGCCTCGGTGACCCCGCCGGAGGAGCCGAAGATGACGCCGGCGCCGGTCTTGAAGCCCATCGGCAGGTCGAAGGACTCGGGCGCCAGCTCGCGGAAGCGCAGGCCGGCGGCCTCGATCATCCGGGCCAGCTCGCCGGTGGTGATGACGTGGTCGACGTCGGCGAGGCCGTTCTCGCGGAACTCGGGCCGCTGCGCCTCGAACTTCTTGGCGGTGCAGGGCATCACCGAGACCATCACCACGTCCTCGGCCTTCACGCCCAGCTTCCCCGGCAGCACGCGCTTGGCGAGCGAGCCCAGCATCTGCTGCGGCGAGCGGCAGGTGGACAGGTTCGGCAGGAGCTTCGGGTGGTACTGCTCGGCGAACTTCACCCAGGCCGGGCAGCAGGACGTGAACTGCGGCAGCCGCTCGCCCTTCTCGGCGCGGCGCAGGAACTCGGTCGCCTCCTCGATGACGGTGAGGTCGGCGGAGAAGGCCGTGTCGTAGACCTGGGCGAAGCCCATCGCCTTGAGCGCGGCCACGGCCTGGCCCGCACTCGCCTCCCCGGGAGCCATCCCGAAGGACTCGCCGAGCGCCACGCGGACCGCCGGGGCGATCTGCGCGACGACCTTTTTCTTCGGATCGGCCAGCGCGGCCCAGACGCCGTCGACCTCGGAGCGCGGCGTCAGCGCGCCGGTGGGGCAGACCACCGCGCACTGGCCGCAGTTGACGCACTCCACCTCGCCCAAGGTCTTGGCGAAGGAGGGCATGACGGCCGACTCGGCGCCGCGGAAGGCGAAGTCGATGGCGCCCACGCCCTGGATCTCCGCGCAGGCCCGGACGCAGTCGCCGCAGAGCACGCAGCGGTTGGGGTCGCGCAGGATCGACGGCGAGGAGCGGTCGACCTCCACCGGCTTGAGCAGCGGCTTGAAGCGCACCTTCTCGATGCCCAGCCGCCGCGCCAGCCCCTGCAGCTGGCAGGCGCCGCTCTTGGGGCAGGTGGGGCACTGCTGGTCGTGGTTGGCCAGCAGCAGCTCCACGGCGATCTTGCGGATCTCGCGGATCTGCTCGGTGTTGGTGCGCAGCTTCAGCCCCGGCTCGGGCGGCGTGGAGCAGGCGCCCTGCACGCCCCGGCCCTCCACCTCCACCAGGCACAGCCGGCAGGCGCCGTAGACGGAGAGTTCGGAGTGGTAGCAGAAGGTCGGCAGGTCCACCCCGGCCTTGCGCACCAGCTCCAGCAGGTTGCGCTCGCCCTCGATGGGCACCGGCCGTCCGTCGATGGTCAGGGTTGCGGTCTCGTTCATGGCTGTCGGTCCTTGGATGTCGTCGTTCAGGCCGCGAGGACTGCGCCGAGCTTGCAGGCGGTGGCGCAGGCGCCGCAGCGGATGCACTTGGCCGCCTCGATGACGTGCGCCTTCTTCGGCTCGCCGGTGATGGCGCCGGTGGGGCACTTCTTGAGGCACACCCGGCAGCCCTTGCACTTGGCGGGGTCGATGGTCGGCTTGCGCAGCGCCTTGCACTTCCCGGTGGGGCAGTGCTGGTGCTCGATGTGCGCGGCGTACTCCTCGCGGAAGTAGCGCAGCGTGGAGAGCACCGGGTTGGGCGCGGTCTTGCCCAGGCCGCACAGCGAGCCCACCTGCACCGCCCTGGCCAGCTGCTCGAGCAGCGGCACGGTGTTGGCCGTCGCCCTCCCCTCGGCCACGTCGTCCAGCAGCGCCAGCATCTGGCGGGTGCCCTCGCGGCAGAGCACGCACTTGCCGCAGGACTCGCGCTGGGTGAACTCCATGAAGTAGCGGGCCAGCTGCACCGCGCAGGTGCCCTCGTTCATCACCACCAGGCCGCCCGAGCCGACCATGGCGCCGACGGTCTTGAGCGAGTCGAAGTCCAGCGGCAGGTCCAGGTGCGCGCGGGTCAGGCAGCCGCCGGAAGGCCCGCCGATCTGCACGGCCTTGAAGCGGTCGCCGGCGAAGCGGCCCTGCTCGTCGACGACGCCGCCGCCGATGGCCACCACCACCTCGCGCAGGGTGGCGCCGAAGGGCACCTCGATGAGCCCGGTGTTGGCGACGTGGCCGGTGAGGGCGAAGGTCTTGGTGCCGGGCGAGGTCGCCGTGCCCGAGGCGCGGAAGGACGCGGCGCCCTCCTTGAGGATGCGCACCGCGTGGACCAGCGTCTCGACGTTGTTGATGATCGTCGGGCAGCCCCACAGGCCGCGCTGCGCCGGGAACGGGGGCTTGGGCATCGGCATGCCGCGGCCGCCCTGGATGGAGGCGATCATCGCGGTCTCCTCGCCGCAGACGAACGCGCCCGCGCCCTCCATCACCTCGCAGCGCAGGCCGCGGCCGGTGCCGAAGACGTCCTCGCCCAGGAGGCCGGCCCGCTGCGCGTCCTCCACGGCCTTGCGCATGCGCGCGACCGCCAGCGGGTACTCGGTGCGCACGTAGACCAGCGTCTCGTCGGCGCCGATGGCGCGCGCGGCGATCATCAGGCCCTCGACGACGGAGTGCGGGTTGCCCTCCATCACCGAGCGGTTCATGAACGCGCCCGGGTCGCCCTCGTCGGCGTTGCAGATGACGTACTTCTTGGTCCCCGGCTGGCTGCGCGCCGCCTCCCACTTGCGACCGGTGGGGAAGCCGCCCCCGCCGCGGCCGCGCAGCCCGCTCTTCGACACCTCGGCGCAGATGGCCTCGGGGCTCATCGCGGTCCAGGCCTTGCGCGCCGCCTCGTAGCCGCCCAGGCGCCGGTACTCCGCGAGGTCCTCGGGGTCGACCAGGCCGCACTGGTGCAGCACGTGGCGCTGCTGGCGCGCGTAGAACGGAATCTCCGCCGTGCCGCGGCAGGCCTTGCCGCTCACGGGCTCGACGTAGAGCAGGCGGTCGACGACGCGGCTCTCGACGAGCGTCGCCTGGACGATCTCCGGGACGTCCTCCGGCTTCACCTTGGCGTAGAGGATGCCGTCGGGCTGCACGGTGACGAGCGGGCCCATCTGGCAGAAGCCCTGGCAGCCGCTCTTGGAGAGCCGGTAGCCGTCCTCGAGCGTGGGCTTGGGCTCGGGGCGGGCCTCGAGGTGGACCTTCACGCCCAGCTCGACCGAGACCTTGCGGAAGGCGTCGAAGACCTTCCAGGCGCCGTTGGCGACGCAGCCGGTGCCGGCGCAGACCACGACCCGGCGCTCGTGGGTCGGCGCCGCGGCGGGAGCGGGAACGGGGACGGAGTCGGGAGGGCGGGCCGAAGTGGAGGCGGGGAGGACGGTGTCGCTGGGGCGGCTCATCGCGAGGCCTCCTTCTGGACCAGCGCGTCCACCAGCGCGACCGCGGACTGCGGCGTCATCGACCCGTGGACCTCGTCGTCGACGACCAGCACCGGCGCCAGGCCGCAGGCGCCCAGGCAGGCGACGGTCTCGACGGTGAAGAGCATGTCGGGGGTGGTCTTGCGCTGCTCGCTGAGGCCCAGCCGCGCGCGCAGCGCCTCGAGGATGGGGATGGAGGCCTTCACGTGGCAGGCGGTGCCGTCGCACAGGCGCACCACGTGCTTGCCCTTCGGCTGCAGCGCGAAGTGGGCGTAGAAGGTCGCGACGCCGTAGACGCGCGAGGGCGGGATGCCCAGCGAGGTGGCGACGTAGGCCAGCACCTCCTCCGGCAGGTAGCGGTACTCCTCCTGGACGGCCTGGAGGATGGGGATGAGCCGGCTCGGCTGGCGGTGGTTGCGCTCGAGAATCTGGCAGACCTTCTCGAATTGCTGACTGGGGTGCACGGGCGTGGTGGAGGCCTGCATCGCTACTTTCCTTTCTTCGAAGGCTCCTTCAGGCGGGCGGAGAGCTTCTGGGTGAGGGCCGCGAGGCCGGAGTAGAGGTCCTCGTTCTGGACGATGACGTCCTCGGGGACCTCCAGCGGCACCGGCGCGAAGTTCCAGATGGCGCGGATGCCGGCCCGGACCAGCAGGTCGGCGGTCTCCTGCGCGGCGCTGGCGGGGACGGCGAGCACGCCGACCATCACGTGCATGCGCTGGGCGAGGTTGGCGAGCTTGCCGAGCGGGAAGATCGGCTTGCCGTGCAGCTCGCCGCCGACCTTGGCCGGGTCGCTGTCGAAGGCGGCCAGGATGTCCAGGCCGGCGTCGCGGAAGCGCGGGTAGCCGATGAGCGCCGCGCCCAGGTTGCCGGCGCCGACGAGGAAGGCCTGGCGCACGTTGCGCCAGCCCAGGAGCGTCTCCAGCGTGCCGACCAGCTCCGCGACCTGGTAGCCGATCTTCGGGCGGCCCACGAGGCCGGCGGCCTGCAGGTCCTTGCGCACCTGGATGGCGTCGAGGGCGAGCCGCTCGCCCAGCCACGCCGAGGAGACGACCGGGCGGGTGTCCTGCACGCTCCTGGCGAGGTGCAGGTACCGCGGCAGGCGGCGCAGGGTCGGCTCGGGGAGCGGGCGGGGCTGGGAAGGGGAGGGGACCATGGGCGGGCTCGAGAGGTAATTGATAATACGTTATCGATAACGAAGACACGAATACGCCTGGCCGCGGGATCTGTCAAGGCGGAGGCGGGCGGCAGCGGTGCTCCGGCGAATCGCCGGCGAGGAAGAGTCCCCGGCGTCTGCGCGGTCCTGCGGCCGGTTCTATTCGCCGGCGAGAAAACCGTGGGCGGAGGCGGGGCGGCGCGGCTCACGCGACCTCGCGTGCTCCGTCAATTGCCTCGATCCTCGGGGCGTGGTTGCCTCCTTGCAGCCCCGCGGCGACGACCCACGCACTTCGCAGGAGGAGAAAGCCATGAACAGCAACCTGACGGGAATCCGTGCACGCTGCGCCTTGCTGGCCCTGCTGGTCTCGATTTGCTCCTGTGCGCTCGGCGGAAGCGCTTCGTACAGCGGGACGGTCCTGGACAGGGCGACGGACGCCGGCATCGAGGGGATCTGGGTCAAGTGCAAGAGCGCGACGGACAGCGAGCTGAACGCGTCGTCGACCTACGCCAACGGCTCGTTCTCGCTGTGCTGCGCCCCGTGCGACCACCTGGAGGCGACGGACGTGGCCTCGCCGGCGCGCTACGTGGAGCAGAAGAACATCCCGGCCCGGACCGAGACCATCTACCTCGACCCGGTCAAGTAGCCTCGCTCGGGCTCCCTCGGAGAACGGCAGGGCGCCCGGAGCCGACTCCCTGCCTCACCCGGTGTTGCGCAGCCCGGCGGCCAGCCCGTTGATGGACGCGTGGATGCCGCGGCGGACGCGGTCTTCGGTCTCGCCGCCGCGCCAGCGCCGCAGAAGCTCCACCTGCAGGTGGTTGAGCGGGTCCAGGTACGGGAAGCGCTGCCGGATGGAGCTGGCCAGCCCCGGGTTGGCCGCCAGGCGCTCGCGGGCGCCGGTGACCAGGAAGAGCGCCTCGGTGGTGCTGCGCCACTCCGCCGCGATCGCGTCCATCACGGTCCTGGCGAGGCGGCGGTCGGGGACCAGCGCCGCGTAGCGTCGCGCCAGCCCCAGGTCGGTCTTGGCCAGCACCATGTCCATGTTCGAGAGCAGCACGCGGAAGAACGGCCAGGTCCGGTGCATGCGGCGCAGCAGCGCCAAGCGCGGCGCGCGCTCCCGCGACAGGAAGGCCGCCACGGCCGCGCCGAACCCGAACCAGCCGGGGAGCGCCAGCCGGCACTGGCCCCAGGAGAAGCTCCAGGGGATGGCGCGCAGGTCCTCGATGCGGCGGGTGGGTCGGCGCGAGGCGGGCCGCGAGCCGATGTTGAGCTCGGAGATCTCGGCGATGGGCGTGGCGGCGAAGAACCAGTCGGCGAACCCCGGGGTCTCGTAGACCAGCCGGCGGTACGCCGCCATCGCGGCGCGCGAGAGCTCTTCGGCGGCCTCCAGGAAGGCGGCCGGCGGCTCGCGCCCGGGTCCCAGCAGGCTGGCCTCGACGGTCGCCGCGACCAGCGTCTCCAGGTTCAGCCGGCCGATCTCGGGGTTGGCGTACTTGCGGGTGATGATCTCGCCCTGCTCGGTGAGCCGCAGCTGGCCGTTCACCGTCCCGGGAGGCTGCGCCAGGATGGCCTCGTGGCTGGGCCCGCCGCCGCGCCCCACGGTGCCGCCGCGGCCGTGGAACAGGCGCAGGCGGATGCCGTGGCGCTCGCGCAGCGTGTCGAAGAGCTGCGCCAGCGCCACCTCGGCCCGGTACAGCTCCCAGCTGGAGGTGAAGAAGCCGCCGTCCTTGTTGCTGTCGGAGTAGCCCAGCATCACCTCCTGCTCGCCGCCGGAGCGCGCCACCGCCGCCGCGACCCCGGGCAGCGCGAAGAGCCCGCGCATGATCGAGGCCGCGCCGCGCAGGTCGCCGATGGTCTCGAACAGCGGCACGACGATGAGGTCCTGCGTGGCCGCCTCGACGAGCTCCCCGTGCACCAGCCCGCACTCCTTCATCAGGAGCAGCGGCTCGAGCAGGTCGCTCACCGACTCGGTGTGGCTGACGACGTACTGGCGCACCGCCCGGGGCCCGAAGCGCGCGCGCGCCTCGGCCGCGGCCTCCAGGGCGGCCAGCTCCTTCTGCGCCAGCGCCGAGTAGGCGGCCCCGCGCACCCGCAGCGGACGCGCCTCGTCGAGCAGCCGCAGCAGCAGCGAGCGCTTCTCGTCCTCCGGCAGCGAGGGGTAGTCGGGCGCCAGACGGGCCGCCTTCAGCAGCTCGGCCAGCACCGCCTCGTGCCGGTCGGAGCTCTGCCGCAGGTCGACGGTGGCGAGGTGGAAGCCGAAGGTCTCCACCGACCGGACGAGGTCGGTCAGGCGCAGGCACGCCAGGGCCTCCCCGTGGTTGGCGAGCAGCGAGTCGCGCATCGTGGCCAGGTCCTCGAGCAGCTCCTCGGGACGCGCGTACGGCGGGGCCGAGGCGAGCTCGTGCCGCAGCGCCTCCTTCCCGGTCAGGCGCCGCAGCGTCTCCGCCAGGCGCGCGTAGACGCCCACCAGGGCCCGCCGGTAGGGCTCGTCGCCGCGGCGCTCGGAGGTGTCGCCGGAGCGCTCCGCCAGCTCGCGCAGGGCGGGAGAGACGCCCGCGAACTGCTCGGACATCGACAGCTCGGCGCCCAGCCGGTGCACCTCCTCCAGGTAGTGCCCGAGCGCGGTCTCGGCCTGGCGCAGGAGCGCACGCTCGAAGGTGGCGGCGGTCACGTTCGGGTTGCCGTCGCGGTCCCCGCCGATCCAGCTGCCCATGCGCAAGAACGGCGGCACCCGCTCCCCGAGCTTCTCGTCCAGGTCGCGGTAGAGCCTGGGCACGGCCTGGAAGAAGGTCCCCGGATAGTAGGAGAGGCCGTTCTCGATCTCGTCCTCGACGGCGGGCCGGGTGTTGCGCAGGAGCTTGGTCTGCCACAGCTGGATCACCCGGGCCCGAATCGCCGCCTCGTTCTGCCCGAACGCCCGGGCCGACCCGGCGGGCAGCACGTCGCGGGCCTGCAACAGCTCGAAGATCTCCCGCTCGGCGTCGAGCACGCTCTTGCGCTGCACCTCCGAGGGGTGGGCGGTGAGCACCGGCGAGACCTGTGCCTGCTGGAGCAGCGAAGCGACGGCGGCGGCGCCCACCCCGCGCTTCTCGAGGCGCGCCAGCGCCCGGGTCAGGCCGCCCTCGGGGTCCGCGCCGCGGCGCTCCAGGGCGCGCAGGCGGCGCAGGTGGTGGCAGTCCTCGGCGAGGTTGGCCAGGTGCGAGAAGTAGGTGAAGGCGCGGATGACCGAGATCGCCTGCTCGCGCGTCAGGCCGCTCAGGCGCCGGTCGAGGGCTCTTCCGGCCCGGGCGTCGCCGCGCCGCCGGTAGGCCACCGACAGCCGGCGCACGCGCTCGACCAGGGCAAACGCCGCCTCCCCCTCCTGCTCGCGGATGACGTCGCCGAGGATGCGGCCGAGGAAGCGGATGTCTTCGATCAGGGGCGAGTCGCGCATGCCCCTGGAACTTGCGCCCGGGCGCGGGCCCGCCGCCACTGGAACGAGCGCTCTCGACGGCGCAAGGCCGGATTCCGGAAGCTTGCCGCGGCCCTACTTGGCGTCGAGCTCCTTGGCGACGATGCGGATCTCCAGGAGGCGGTCGCGCAGGTACTCGGCGAGGATCTCCACGGCGCGGTGCTCCAGGCCGGTCTTCTTGCCCGCGAAGTGGGCGGTGAGCTTGGCGAAGGGGTACTCCAGCTCCTCCAGGCGCTCGGGCAGGTCGCCGGCGCGGCGCGCGGACAGCCCGGAGACCAGCTCGGACAGCCGGGCGGCGACGACCTCCAGCGCGACGAGGTTCTTGCTGGGGCGCACGGTCTTGGCGGGCCGCTCGACCTCGCGGCGCAGCCCGAGCAGGTAGCCGCTGATCTTGCGGTCGAACGCCGAGGACAGCCTCACAGCGCGCTTGGTCGAAGTCTTCCTGGTGCTCATCGGGTGTTCTGCCTTTCTGGAGCCGCTCGCTTGGGCTCCATGGGACCCGTAGCGGTTGGCGAGCAGAGCCTACTCCCGATTGGGCTCGACGGCGCAAGCCTCGCCGGCCTGAACGCAAGCGCAGCCTCACCGGGGGGGCGCCGCTTGGGAGCCTCCCCGGCCGTGATGCTGCCGGAACGCACGGCGGGCCCCACCTTCGCGCCCTCTCACCCGGTCCACGTTTCGCCCGGAGGAACGCGACCATGCGCCAGTCTCCGCTGCGGGTGTTCCGCGTCCAATGCGAGGACGAGGCGCAGTTCCTCGGGCAGGTGGCGGCCCGCATCGCCCGCAAGGGGCTGTTCCTGGAGGCCGCGCGGCCGGACCCGGTCGGCACCCCCATCCGCCTGCGGCTGGAGCTGGAGCCGGCGGGCCGGGTGGTCCTCGGCGAGGGGCTGGTGGTGCGCCACGGGTTCGGCTCGCGCAGCGGCGAGGTCGTCCGCCTGGTCCGGCTCGACCCGGCGGGCCTGCAGTTCGACCTGGGCGACGGGTTCACCGGCGAGCCCACCACGCCTCCGTTCTCGGTCCAGATCGCGCCGGCCGGCCCGGAGTGGCGGCGGGACCCGAGAAAGTCGCAGCCGCCGCACGTCTCCGCCGCCTCGCTGCGCCTGCTGGGGCCGGAGGGCTGGGTCGGCGGCCTGCGCCCGTTCGACGCGGTCGGGCCGTACCAGCTCCTGAGCCGGCTGGGGAGCGGCAAGCGCGCCGAGGTCTACCTGGCGCGCGCGCTGGCCCCTCGCGAGGCGGGCCTGCTGGTGGCGCTGAAGATGGCCCTGCCCGATTTCGGTCCCGGGAGCGCCTATGGCGACCTGTTCGTCGACGAGGCCCGCGTGGC
This sequence comes from Myxococcales bacterium, assembly GCA_036504155.1. Classification (GTDB taxonomy): domain Bacteria; phylum Myxococcota; class Myxococcia; order Myxococcales; family UBA5297; genus JACRCT01. The sequence continues at coordinate 19,914 of DASXVQ010000221.1, read as the reverse complement.
GGCGCTGCTGCGGCACCCCAACCTGGTGCAGGTCCTCGACGTGGGCGAGGCGGCGGGGCGGCTCTACCTGGCCGCGGAGTACGTCCAGGGCTGGACCGTGGCGCAGATCCTCGAGGCGCTGCGGGCGCGGGCGCGGCCGCCGGACGCGGGCTTCGCGATGGCGGTGGCGCTGGAGGTCTGCCGCGCCCTCGAGCACGTCCACGGCCGGCGGAGCCTCGACGGACAGGCGCTGGGGCTGGTGCACCGCGAGGTGCGCGCCGGCAACGTGCTGGTCTCGGGGCGGGGAGAGGTGAAGCTCGCCGACTTCGGCCTGCCCTCCGCGAACCCGCGCCGCGGGAGCGCCGCGCCGTCGCCGGAGTGGGACATCCACGACCTGGGCGCGCTGCTCGCGCAGATGCTCACGCTGCAGCCCGAGGTGGTTCCGCCGCTGGCCGAGCCGTCGACCTTCAACCCCGAGTGCCCGCCCGTCCTCGACGCGCTGGTGCGCTCCTGCGTCCTGCCCCCGCCGGGCCAGCGACCGCCCAGCGCCAGCGAGGTCCGCGAACGGCTGGAGCAGATCGCCGCCTGCCTTCCCTGGACCAGCCCGGCCACCCTCGGGGCGGACCTGCTCGGCGAGCGGCTGGAGTGCGACCGCCGGGACGTCGCCGCGCTGCAGGCGGAGGCGGCCCGGAAGAGGTCGGGGAAGAAGGCGCCTTCGCGGGAGCAGTTCGGGGTCCGCGCCAGAGGGGTCGGGCTGTGGGCCGCCGCGGCCGGCGTGCTGGCGGGGCTGGTGGCTGCCGCGGCGGTCGTCGCCACGCACTTCTAGATCAGGGGGCCGGCACGGCGCACTTCGTCCTGTCGCCGGTCTCGCACTGCTCGTCGGGGAAGAAGGGAGCGCCGCACTCGTAGTCCTGGAACCGGTACACGACCTGGAGGTCCTCGTCCCAGCACTCGGTGTGGTTGGCCACGATCTTCTGGAAGAAGGTGCTGTAGCCCGTCCCGTCGACGCGGCCGGCGCGGTTGGAGAGCCACTTCGCGTCCGCCGAGACCTCGTAGCCGTTGCGCGGCATGGTGAACGTGTAGTGGAACGCGCCGCTCTGGTCCGAGTTGCGCTGGTGGCTGAACTGGAAGGTCTTCGGGTCCCCGGTCCCGGTCTCGACGACCAGCTCGCTCAGGTCGACCTTCACGCCGCCTTCGGGGTGGGAGTAGGCGAGGGTGAAGCTCTGGACCTCGTACTTCGGGTCGGCGTTCGGCCCGGCGATGCCCAGCGCGCGCGCCTGGTCCATGTGCAGCGTGAAGGAGCCGTTGCCGCCCGTGGCCTTCGCGCCGGTGAACGAGCCGGTGATGACCGGCGTGAAGCCGCCGGCGCTGCCCTGGTCGCGCCACTCCACGCCGTAGCCGTACTGCCCGGTCGCTTCGTCGAGGCTGGCGACCACCTGCAGCTCCATCCCCGGGTGGTCCTTGTCGTCCCAGGGGCCCCAGGTGCGCTTGCTCTCCGCGCGGACGCTGGGCGGGAACTGGCGGACCAGGTCCAGCCCGCCGGTGAGCCCGTCGATCCAGGCGTTGAGCTGCTTGGCCGTGTTGTCCAGGTTCAGGAACGCGTCCGCCTGCAGGCCGCTCTGGCTCTGCCCCAGCTCGCCCGACTGCAGGCCCTGCTGCGTCGCGGCCGTCTCCGTGGGCGGGTGGACGTGGAGGTCGTCGCGCTCGGGCATCCCGGCCAGGAACTCCGCGTCCAGGTCGGACCAGCTGCAGCCGGCGGCGGCGAAGGACAGCGCGATGGCGACCAGCCTCGGGCTTCGCATGGCTACAGCTCCACGGAGAGCAGCAAGCCGCCCTCCAGGTAACCCAGCGACTGCTGGGAATCGACGTTGTAGTAGAGGTAGTGGCCCCTCGCCCGGGCGGCGAGCGCCCAGTGCGCGGAGAGCTTCAGCCGCAGCCCCACGACCAGGCCCGGCGTCATCGCGAAGTAGCTCTGGTTCGGGACGCCGGCGTCGTCGAAGTCCCGGTTGAGCATGACCACCGCCAGCCTCGCTCCGACGAAGGGCGCCACGCGATCGGCGAACGTCCACTCCTTCGTCATGGACACGCCGAGGCCCACTTCGTTGAAACCGTAGGGCAGCTCGCCGAAGACGGTGGAGCGCAGCGACGAGCGGCCGAAGCCGTAGCCGAAGTCGAAGCTCCACACGAAGCTGGAGCGGATGGCGGCCTCGATCCCCACGACGGGCATCGACGGGAACGGGCCGGCGAAGAAGTACTGGTAGCCGCCGGCGAGCGTCATCCCGAACTTCGTCGGCTCGGGCTCGAAGACCTGGTGCACGCCCTTGACCGGGTCGTCCGAGAACGGCGCGTCGCGCATCGAGGTCTCGTAGAAGGCCACGATCTCGCCGGAGCGGACGGAGAGGTCGCCGACGCGCAGCCGGTCGGGCAGGCGGCGCTTGACCTTGTAGGAGCCGGGCGCGAGCGCGATGCGCCGCTCGACCCCGGAGGCCTTGGCGATCTCCGCGGCGACCACTCCCTTGCCGTCCACCAGGAAGTAGTTGCCGGCGGGCGCGTCCGCGGGGAGCACCACGCCCTCGCGGCGCGCGCCGACGTCGGTGAGCACCACGTCGCCGTTGCCCGCCAGGTCGTAGCTGAAGGTGGGGTGCTGCGGCCCGGCGGCGGTGTCGGTGGTGTCGGCCACGGTGCGGTCGTAGGCATAGGCGTAGGCCTCGGAGAGCGAGACCCGCCCGTCGCCCGAGCTGTCCGCCCCGCCCATCAGCCCGCTGACGAGGTGGTGCGAGAAGAAGCTGCCGGAGAGCTCGTCGGACTCCTGCGAGTCCTCGTCGGCGGAGCTGGAGGCGAGCATCACCAGCCCGCGGGCCGCCTGCAGCGCGCCCAGGTCGACGTCGAACGCCGGGGCCTTGCGCGCGCCCTTGGTCCGGGTGATGGCGCCGGACTGGCACGAGTCGAACAGGCCGATGCGCACCGCCGCCGCGCTGCGCGCCATGCGCTGCTTGATCTCGTCCATCGGCAGCGTGGTCTTGCCCAGGCGCAGCTGGCCGTCCTTGGCGTGGCCGGAGTAGTAGACGACGAAGACCGGGCGCTCGCCGCGGGTGGCGGACTCGGCGATGCGGCGCTCCAGCGCGTCGAAGGCGTCGCGCACGTCGTCGGCGCCCTTCTCGACCAGGACGATGGCGTCGTTGGCGGGCACGTCGCCCAGGCGGGTCAGGACCTGGCGCAGCTTGTTGGCGTCGTCGTGGGCGTAGCGCAGCGGTCGGGTGTCGGGCCCGCCGTCGTTGTTGGCGACCAGGAGGGCGAAGCGCTGCCCGCCGCTCTGGGCGCCGGCCTCCGCGGAGCACAGCCCCAGGACGGCCGCGACCGCGGCGATCCCCGGCAGGCTGGCTGCGCGCTTGGCCATCCGATCGCTCTCCCGCCGAGTTCGCTACTTCGTCGCCTGAGGCTTCTTCAGGGTCTTGGCCGACTGCTCCGCGCCCAGCGGCAGCTCCGCCATCCGCTCCAGCTTGCCCGCCCGCGTGAACTCCTTGCTCGCCGCCTCCAGCGCGGTGCGCATCTCGATCGGCTGGTCGCTGAAGAGGGCGATGATCCGCTCCAGGCCCGCTCCGGTCAGCTCCAGGCTCAGCGGCATCAGGTGCGTGCCCGCGCCCTTCTCCACTGGCAGGCTCGGGCCCGCCTCCGGGTAGAGCGGGGTGGCGACGCCGGCCTCGTCGACCGAGAGGATCAGCACGTAGGCCTTGTCCGGGGCGAGGTAGCCGACGCGGACGCGCTCGCCGGGCGCCAGCGCCTCGCCTTCCTGCGCCAGCCGCGGCGCCGCGCCGGTCCCGCCGACGAACAGCTCCACCGCGCTGCCGCCCTTGGTCAGGTGGTGGCCCTGCTGCGCTCCGCCGCCGAGCAGCCCCTTCATCGGTCCCCAGACGAGGATCAGGGCGATGCCCGCCGCGAGCGCCAGGCTGACCGGTCCGGCGACCTTGCCGCGCTTGCGCATCGCCTGCTTGCGCTCGACGGCGGCGGCGAACTTCTCGAACGGGATCTCGGCCTTGAACTGCGCGGCTTCCTTCTCCAGCGCCGCCAGCTCGGCGCCGCAGCGCGCGCAGCCTGCCGCGTGGGCGCGGACGGCGGCCGCCTCGTCGCCGCGCAGCTCGCCGGCGCGCAGGCGCTCCAGGCTGCGGCGCGAGCAGGTCGGGTTCCTCAGGCCGCCGATATCGAGGGCCTCATCCATGCGAGCCTCCCGCCGCCTGCGCGGGCGAAATCCCCAGCCGCTCGGCGTGCGCGCGCGCGGCCCCTGCGAACTCGGCGAGCCGCTTGCGCACCGTGGGCACGCTGCGCCCGATGGCCGCGGCCACCTCCTCCAGCGTCATCTCGTCCACGTAGTAGTGGATGGCCGCCGCCTGCGTCTCCGGATCGAACTCGCCGAGCAGTGCGCGGACCAGGTCCCGGCCCTCCACCGCCGTCCCCTCGCCCACCGGGGCCAGCTTCGCCATCCGCTGCACCTCGTCCTTCCAGGCCGCCCGGTTGGCGCGCAGCAGGTTCAGGCAGTGGTTGGTGGCGATCTGCACCAGCCAGGTCAGCGGCGAGGCCTGGGCCCGGTAGCCGTCGAGGTGCGTGAAGGCCTTGGCGAAGACCTCGTGCATCGCGTCCTCCGCTTCCGCGGGGTCCTTCAAGACGTACCTGCAGCGGCTGCGGACGGCCGGGCCGTACCGCTCGTACAGCTCGCGCAGCACCTCGCGCGGGTCCGGCTTCCCGCCGGGGATGACTTCGAGCTTGGGTCCCATACGGGTCCCCTCGCGCGCCGCGGAGGCGGCGAGGGGACGGGCCGTGTTCCTACAGGGTGGAGTACTCGGCGGCGGCGAAGACGCAGTCGGTCGCGACGCCCAGCACCTGGCCCGGCGCCTGGCCGGTCACGCCGGCCGAGTAGTAGGTCTCGAGGAAGCCCGAGCCCCAGCACTCGCTGACCTGGTACCCGCCGACGATGTCGCCGCCCGAGGCCTTCACGTCGGCGCGGCCGGCGCCGTCGTCGTGCCAGCGGCTGCGGATGGAGAGGCGCTCGAGGGCGGCGGTGTTGTTGGGCAGGTCGGTCATGTCCTTGGTGACCACGAAGTCGAAGGAGCCGTCGCCCCCGTCGGCCTTGGCGAAGGCGTAGTCGGCGTCCACCTTGGTGCCCGGGTTGGCGTCGTCCTTGACCTGGCGGAACTTCACGCCGACGGTCACGTCGAGCTTCTCGTCGCGCGAGTAGGTGTACTCGCCCTTGCCGATCATGTCGCCGGCCTCGGGCAGGGTCGCCGCGGCGTCCCAGTCGGCGGTGAAGTTGCCGCTGCCCTGCTTGTCGGCCTTGCCCGGCTTGTGGTGGCCGTAGATGAGCTGGATGAAGGCGCTGTCGGCGGCGTCCTTGGCCTTGCCCTCGAGCTTGTAGTCGTATTCGGCGCCGGCCTTGGTCACCGTGAACCGGTAGGTGTTGGGCGAGAGCGAGTCGGTCCAGGGGCCCCAGACCGCCTGCGTGTCGTCGACGGTGGTGGCGGGGTAGCTGACGATGGCCTCGCACAGGGCGAGCACCCAGGCGGTGCTGTAGTTGACCGTGAGGGTCACCGCGCGGGTCGACTGGTAGAGGGCGGCGGTCTCGCCGATGACGGCCTGCTGGATCTGCCCGACGTCGTCGGACTCCAGGGCCTGGCCGCCCTTGGCCGGGACCTGGATGTTGATGCCCTGCCGCGAGGGCGAGGCGGCGCGGTAGTCCTCCACGTCGGCCTTCTGCAGCCCGCAGCCCATCACCAGAACGGCCAGGTAGACCAAGCGTTTCATGGGATCCTCCGAGGATTGGTTGGCTCTCACCCGGTTGGACACGGCCCCCGGCCGAGAACTGAAAGCCGCCCGAATCTTACCAGAGAATTCAAGGGGTTCCCTGCCCGGTGCGGGGCTCGGGCGTCCGTGCCTGATGGTCGGGCGGCGAGCGAAGGAACGCGTTATGTTCTCGCGCCTTTCGAAAGCCGCGGGCGCAGGCGGGCGGGGAGCCCCCGAGCCCGGGGCAGTGGCGAGAAGCCAAGTCGGCAACGAGCAGCTGGATTCGTGGAGGAGCGTAAATGCGCAAGGTTTCAATGCTGGCGATGTCGGCGGCCCTGGCCCTTCTGGCCGGCTGCAACGCGAAGAAGGCCGAGGAGGCCAAGGCCGGCGCCCCGGCGACCGGCACGGCGATGGGCGCCAAGCCCGCCCTGCCGCCGACGAAGAACGCCGCCGCAGGTCTGGGCGACGGCGGCTTGAAGGGCAAGGTGCTCGAGAAGATCGACGCGGCGTCCTACTCCTACCTGCGGCTGCAGACCGCCCAGGGCGAGGTCTGGGCCGCGGTGCCGCAGACCGGCACCCAGGTCGGGATGGACGTCGAGGTCATCGGCGGGATGGACATGAACGGCTTCGAGAGCAAGACCCTCGGCCGCAAGTTCGACAAGATCGTCTTCGGGCAGCTCGGCGGTGGCCCGGGCCCCGGCGCCACTCCCGAGCAGATCGCCAAGGTCGCCGCGGCCACCGGGACCCCGCCGTCGAACCTGATGGCCGCGGGCGCGCTGCCTCCCGGTCACCCGCCGATGGGCGGCGCGGCGAACGTCGGCGACGTCAAGGTCGAGAAGGTGGAGAAGGCCGCCGGCGCCAACGCCAAGACCGTCGCCGAGGTCTGGGCCCAGAAGGCCACGCTCAAGCAAGCCAAGGTCGTGGTGAGGGGCAAGGTGGTCAAGCTCAACAGCGGCATCATGGGCAAGACCTGGCTGCACCTGCGCGACGGCAGCGGGACCGACGAGGCGAAGGACAACGACCTGACCGTCACCACCAAGGAGACGGCGGCGGCGGTGGGCGACGTCGTGACCGTCGAGGGCGCGGTGCAGGTCGACAAGGACTTCGGCGCCGGCTACCAGTACCCGGTCATCGTCGAGGACGCGTCGGTCAAGAAGTAGCAGCGGCGCCTTTGGAAACAGCGAAGCCGGCGACGATCGTCATCGATCGTCCGCCGGCTTCCGCTTTTCCCGGCTTCGACGGGCCCGTCAGGGCTCGGTCCAGCGGGCGCCCATGTAGTCGCAGGCGTACTTGCCATTGGCGACGTCGGTCTTGCGGTAGTAGCGCAGGATCTGCTGCCCCTCGACGACCTCGCACGACCCGAGCTGGGTCTCCGGGCAGCTGAACTCGCTCCACAGCCCGTCTCCGTCCTTCTGGCAGCCCGTCCGCATCTCCGCCTCGATGCCGGCCATGGGGGGATCGAGGAAGTCGACGCACTGGGCCCGGTCGACGAAGTAGCAGGCCCCCCAGACGCCCGTGCGGTCGCCCCAGATCACCGGGCCGCTGCCGCCGTCGCGCGGGCCTCCCGAGCCGCTGGAGCAGGCGGCGACGAGGGCGATGACCATCGGGACGAGCAGGCGGCGGAGCATGGCGGACCCCTCCAGGAGCGAAGTGGCGGACATTCTAGCCGCGCTGGCGGTGGAGCCGCGAACCGGTGGGGCCCTCGCGCATCTCTCATGAGCGAGAGGCGCGGCCCGGCAGGGTGGCGCTGCTCTCCCTCGCGGCGCGGCAGCCGCAACGATGCGGCCAGGCGCAGGACCCTCTGCTAAGTTGGACGGACTGCAGGGAGGCCTGATGGCGGCGCAGGGGACCAAGGCGTTCGGCGAATACGTCCTGCTGGAACGCATCGGCGGCGGCGGGATGTCCGAGCTCTGGCGGGCGCGGCCCAAGAGCGGCCCGGCCTCGGTGGTCGCCATCAAGCGCATCCTCTCCGACCAGGCCGGCGACCCGCAGATGCTGGCGATGTTCCTCAACGAGGCGCGCATCGCGGCGCAGCTGGCGCACCCCAACGTCGCGCAGATCTTCGACCTGGGCCGCGTCGGCGACGAGCCCTACCTGGCCATGGAGTACATCGCCGGCGTGGACCTGCGCGCCATCTACCTGCGCGCGGTGGAGCGCAAGGCGCTGATGCCCATCCCGCTGGTGGCCTACGTGGGCATGCAGCTGTGCGACGCGCTCGACTACGCCCACCGCAAGGCCGACGCCTCGGGCAAGGCGCTGGGCATCGTCCACCGCGACGTCTCGCCCGACAACTGCATCGTCACCTTCGAGGGACAGGCCAAGCTCATCGACTTCGGCGTGGCCAAGATGACCGGGCAGGGCGGGGTGACGCTGGCCGGGGTGCTCAAGGGCAAGCTGGCCTACATGAGCCCGGAGCACGTGCTGGGCGAGCCCGTGGACCGCCGCGCCGACGTCTTCTCGCTGGCGGTCCTCCTGCACGAGCTGGTCACCGGGCGCCGGCTGTTCTGGGCCGAGAGCCAGATCCAGACGCTGCACGCGGTCTGCACCCGCGAGGTGCTGCCGCCGCGCAAGATCAACCCCCACGTCCCGGTCGAGCTGGACGCCCTCATCACCCGGGCGCTGGCGCGCCACAAGGAGCAGCGCTACGCCTGGGCCTCGGAGATGGGCGCGGCGCTGCGGCGCTTCATCCGCGGCCTGCGCTACCGGCCGACCGCGGACCAGCTGCGCCGCTACCTCGAGGTGACCTTCCCCGACCGGCTGGCGCGCGAGAGGGATCGGCGCACGGCCTGGGCCCTGGAGCACGACCGGCGCAGGCGCCCGGAGCGGGGCGACGCGCTGGAGGGCGACGACGCCAGCCTGGCGCCGACGATGCTCGACCCCGGCCGGCAGAGCGCGGCGCCCTCTCCGGCGGTCGTCCCCGACGACCCGGGGGTGGTCCTCCCCAACGGCGTCTGGCCGGCGATGGAGGTCCCCGGAGAGCTGCTCACCGCGCCGCAGGCGCTGCCGCCGCCCCTCCCCTCGCCGATGGTCGCCGCGCGCCCGACCGGGCCGCTGCCGCGCCAGCCGTGGTCGGTGAGCATCGACGTGGAGGGTAGCTGGTGGGCGCCCAGCACCGCGGCGCAGGCCTTCACCGGCATCGTCGACCTGCTCAACGAGAGCGAGGCGACGCTGCGCACCCGGGTGCAGCTGCGCCCCGGGGTGGCCATCGAGCTGGAGATCCCGGTCTCCGCGGACGTGAAGGTGGGGGTGGTGGGGACGGTGCGCTGGTACAAGCCGGTGGGCGACGGGGAGAGCGCGCTGCGGGTGGTGTTCGAGGACCCGCGCCCGGAGCTGGCGCTGACCTACGGGCGAAAGTGATGCGCGCGGGGGCTTCGGGGGCTCTGCTAGGCTTCGTTCCCAGGCGGGCGGGGGCGGACGCGGTGAGCTGGGGCGAGGCATGAAGAAGAAGCCGGAGCCGTTCGGACAGTACCTGCTGCTGGAGCCCATCAAGGCCGGCGGCATGTCCGAGATCTGGCGGGCGCGGCCCGACAACGGCTCGGCGGTGGTGGCCATCAAGCGGGTGCTGCCGCAGTACGCCAAGGACCCCGACATCCTGGGGATGTTCCTGGACGAGGCGCGGGTGGCGGTGCAGCTGTCGCACCCCAACATCGCCCGCGTCTTCGACCTGGGGCGGGTCGGCGACGACCTCTTCCTGGCGATGGAGTACGTGCCCGGCTCGGACCTGCGGGCCATCTTCAAGCGCGCCGCCGAGCGGGGCTCGCTGATGCCCATCCCGCTGGCGGTGTTCGTCATCTCCAAGATCTGCGACGCGCTCGACCACGCCCACCGCTGCAGCAACGCCCACGGGGTCGCCCTGCAGATCGTCCACCGCGACGTGGCCCCCGACAACTGCCTGGTCACCTTCGACGGCGAGGTCAAGCTCATCGACTTCGGAGTGGCCAAGGCCTCGACCCAGTCCAACAAGACCAAGGTGGGCGTGCTCAAGGGCAAGCTCAGCTACATGAGCCCGGAGCAGGTGGCGGGGCTCACCGTGGACCGCCGCTCGGACCTCTTCTCGCTGGGCATCGTCCTCTACGAGATGGTCACCGGGCGGCGGCTGTTCTGGCGCGAGAGCCCGCTGGCCATCCTCGAGGCGGTGCGCGGCGCGCCGGTGGAGCCGCCCAGCAAGGTCAACCCCAAGGTGCCGCCGCTGCTCGAGCGGATCATCCTCAAGGCGCTGCAGAAGCACCGCGAGGTGCGCTACGAGTGGGCCTCGGAGATGGGGACGGCGCTGCGCGAGTGCCTGGCCGACCTGCCCCTGCCGCCGAACGCGGCGCACCTGCGCAAGTACATGTCGCTGATGTTCGTCGACGAGCTGAAGGCCGAGCGCGCCCGCCGCACCGAGTGGGCGCAGGACCACCACGTCCCCGCCCCGGCGCCGCCCCCCCTGCCGAACCTGGGCGAGGCGCTCGAGGGCCGGCCGGAGGACGAGGCCGAGAGCGCGAAGCTGCCCACGCTGATGGAGAAGCCGAGGCCGAAGAAGCCGCTGCCGCCTCCGCCGCGCGAGACGGGGCTGTTCGAGCCCGACCTGGACGCGATCGACGCCATCGAGGACGCGGACATCGAGTTCGAGGACCGGCCGACCCTCCTGCCGTCGCAGCTGCCCGACATGTCGGTGCCCGACCAGTTGCTCGACCCCGTCGAGGAGCTGCCGCCGCCCATGCCCTCGCCCGACCGCCCCACGGTGGCGCTGCAGGTCTTCGTGGAGGAGGGGCTGGATCTGGACTTGGAGGAGGACCAGCGCGGCCGCGCCGATCCCGGGGTGCCCGCCCAGCCAGCCAAGCGCAAGACAGGCGTGTTGCCCGCGGCGCCGCTGCGCAAGTTGGGAGTGATTCCGGCCGCGCCGCTGCGCAAGTCGGGCTCGCTTCCGGCGGCGCCGCTGCGCAAGTCGGGGTCGCTTCCCGCGGACCCGCTGCGCCGTTCGGGGTCGCTGCCGGCGGACCCGCTGCGCCGCTCAGGGGCGCTGCCGGCGGGGCCGGTGCGAAAGCCGGACAAGAAGTCCTGAGTCGGTCGCAGGTCGTGAGTCCCAGGTCCGTAGCTCGCTCCACGGCCGTCCGGCCGTCGGGGCCGCGCGCGCCGACCCACCGGCGGCTCTCGACTCAAAACAGACGACTCAAGGCTGACGAGACTTGGTACTGTTCCGGGCCGCACCGAGGTTCGTTTCATGGCGTCTGGCCCCACCCGCTACGGCAAGTACCTGCTGCTCGAGAAGCTCAACGGCGGGGGCATGTCCGAGGTCTGGCGCGCGGCCTCCAGCGGCGCCACGCATGCCAACCTGGCCATCAAGCGCATGTTGCCCAACATGGCGATGGACACCGAGATCGTCGCCATGTTCATCAACGAGGCGCGCATCGCCGCCCAGCTGGCGCACCCCAACATCGCCCAGGTGTTCGACCTGGGGCGCATCGGCGACGACTTCTTCATCGCCATGGAGTACGTCGGCGGCGCCGACCTGCGCCTGGTGCTCGGGCGCAGCGCGGAGGTGGGCGTGCCCATGCCCATCCCGCTGGTGGCCTTCGTCGCCGCGCAGATCTGCGACGCGCTCGACTACGCCCACCACAAGACCGGCGTGTCCGGCGAGCCGCTGGGCCTGGTCCACCGCGACATCTCGCCCGAGAACTGCCTCGTCACCTTCGACGGCACGGTCAAGCTCATCGACTTCGGCATCGCCAAGGTCACCCGCCAGGCCTCGCAGACCAAGGCCGGCGTGCTCAAGGGCAAGCTGGGCTACATGAGCCCGGAGCAGGTGACCGGCCAGGTCGTCGACCGGCGCAGCGACCTGTTCAGCCTGGCCACGGTCGTCTACGAGATGGTCACCGGGCGCCAGCTCTTCAAGGCCGAGAACGAGTACCTGACCGTCCACGCGCTGTGCCGCGGGCGCATCGCCGCGCCCAGCGAGGCCAACCCGCACGTGCCGGCGGCGCTGGACAGGGTGGTGCTCAAGGCGCTCTCGCGCGACCGCGTGCAGCGCTACCAGTGGGCCTCGGAGATGGCGGCGGACCTGCGCGCGTTCCTCTCCGGGCTGCGGCCCGAGCCCAGCCCCGCGCAGCTGCGCAAGTTCATGAGCGTCGCCTTCGCCCCGGAGCTGGCGGTGGAGCGGGCGCGCCGCACCGCCTGGGCGCGCGCCCACTCGGCGCGGGAGCTCAAGGACGGCGACCTGCTGGAGGGCGAGGACGACGTCGCCGCGACCGACACCTTCGAGCCGGTGACCCAGGAGCTGACGCCCCTGAGCCTGCCGGTCCTCGACCGGCGCGGGCGCAGCGACATCCTGCCGGCGATGGAGCTGCCCGAGAACCTGCTCCTCCCTCCCGAGGAGCTGCCGCCGCCGCTGCCCTCGCCGCTGCCGGGCGAGGCCGAGACCATCTTCGACTTCTCGCTCTTCAGCGACGGCCCGGACGGCCGCCTGCCCAAGACGGCCCCCGCCCGCCCCTCGGCCAGGGAGCGCGAGGAGCCGACCGGGAAGCTCAAGCCCCTGGACCCGACCTCCTCCTCCTGAGGGGCGAGAAGCGATCGACCGATCCATGAGCCGCGCCGCGACCGCGCAAGGCCTGTCCGCCCTGGCGCTGTGGGCCTCCACCGTCGCCCTCTCGCGCTCGCTCTCCGAGACCGCCGGGGCGCTGACCGGAGCCTGCGCCGCGCTCGCCGCCGGCGGCGCCCTCTCGCTCGCCGTCGCCGCCGTCCGCGGGCAGGCGCCGTGGCAGGCCCTGCGCCTGCCGCCGCGCTACCTCGCCGGCTGCGGGGCGCTCTTCGTCGGGTACATGGCCAGCCTGTACGCCGCCATCGGGCTGGCCGCGGACCGTCCGACCGCGCTGGTGGTGGGGCTGCTCAACTACCTCTGGCCTCCGCTGATGGTCGCCTTCTCGGTGCCGCTGCTCGGCCAGCGGGCCCGCGGGAGCGTCCTCTTCCTGGGCTGCGCCCTGGCGCTCGCCGGCACCGGGGTCGCCGTCGTGGGCGACGGGGACGCCGCCTGGGCGCAGCTGGGCGCGCGGTCGGCCGCCCCGCTGGTGCTGGCCGCGGTGGCCGGCGTGCTCTGGGCGCTCTACTCGAACCTCGCCCGGCGCTGGGGACCCGCGCCCGGGGCGCCGGCCGCCGACGCGGTGCCGCTCTTCCTGCTGCTCTCGGCGGGCGCGCTGCTCCTCGTCCGGCTGGCGCTGCCCGAAGAGCACGGGAGCTGGACCGGCCGTGCGCTCGCGGAGCTGGCGGCGCTGGCGCTGGGCCCGATGGCCGTCGCCTACCCGCTGTGGGAGCGAGGGGTGCGCGCCGGGGACCACGCCCTGCTCGGCCTGGCGAGCTTCTTCGTCCCCGTCCTCTCGCTGGCCATCGCCTCGGCGTGGCTGGGCGTGGTGCCGGGCCCCCGGCTGGCCGTGGGCTGCGCGCTGGTCGTCGCCGGGGCGCTGGTGAGCCGCGCCTCGCTCGCGCGGCCCGGGCCGGGGAGCGCGACCCAGGCTTCCTCGGGCTGACCCGAGTCCGCGCGCCTGCCTAACTTCTCGCACGAGACCAAGGCGCGCCGCGCCGGAGGGGGAAGCATGTCCGAACTGAAGATGAACCGGCTGAAGCTGCTGGACAAGCTGGGGGAGCGCTGGCTCTTCGAGAAGAAGACGGTCTTCCTGTACGACAAGATCATCCGCAAGCTCGAGTCGCTGGACTACGACTTCGACGTCTCGCAGCTGCGCTCGTTCCGCAACCAGGAGCTCGAGCACCAGAAGCAGCTGGAGAGCTACATCGAGCTCTGCGGCTCCAACGCCAAGCGCAAGACCCCGTCGCAGCGCGCGGTGGAGATCGAGTCGCTGGCCTTCGCCAACATCATCGAGGAGAGCCGCGAGGCCTCGCAGGTGCTGCACGTGCTGCTCGACGCCGAGATGGAGGACAACGCCAGCTGGGAGCTGCTGATCCAGCTCGCCAAGCGGGCGGGACAGAAGGACCTGATCGCCCACTTCCAGAAGGCCTGGGAGGAGGAGAAGGTGCACCTGCGGACCGTGCGCGGCCTCATCCTCAAGCTGGCGCGCTACGAGCTGGTGGAGATGGCGCGGCCGCAGCCGCTGGCCCCCTGAGGCGTCACGGGGCGGAGCCGCGATCGGCAGAGCCGGCGACCGAAAGTCGCCGGGTGCGGCAGGGGGTCAGCGCGGTCTGATGCCGCACTCGCGGTTGACGGCTTCGTCCGTGCGCTGGGAGCTGGCGACGATCTCCTCGAACGGGGCGTCGCCGGCCAGGCCCTTGGCCCGGTTCTTCTCCATGAGCTGATCGAAGGTCGGGCCGTCGGGGTTGCCGTACTTCTCCTGGTCGCGCGCGCGCAGCTTCTCGACCTCCGCGCGGCTCTCCATCATCGCGCGGCAGGTCAGGCGGGCGTTGTGGCGGTGCTCCGAGGCGGTGCGGGCGCGCTCTTCGGCGGTCTTGCCCGCGGCCTTCAGCGCGGCGTCGGAGGCGGCGATCTGCGCGACGAGCTGGTTGTAGTAGCCGCGGATCTCGCAGTCCGACCACCGGCTGCCGGCCGCCTTGAGCTGCTCGGCCTCGGCAGGGGTCTTGGGCCAGACCTGCTGGGCCTCGGCGGCCTGCGCCGCGGGCCCGTTCGCGGAGGCCGCGCCCGGCGAGTGCGCGCAGGCGGCCAGGCACGCGAGCAGGCCGGCGACGACGAGCGAGCGGGTACGAAGCGACATGGCGGACCTCCGCGGCGGGCCTCTCGAAGGCAGGCGCGGCGTGCCGTCAGCGGCTGCACGACTGCGGGATGGGGATGGAGCCCTTCCAGAGCGACTTGCCGTCGACGGTCAGCTCGCCTTCGGCGGTGAAGCTGTCGCAGGACGGGAAGTCGTCGTCCGGGAAGAAGGTCGCCGCCGCCTCCAGGCTGCCGCCCGAGACCTCGCGCACCTCCGCCGAGCGGGTCCGCTTTCCCACCTTCATCGTCCCCTTGACCGTCCCGGACTCCGGGGCCTTGTCGAGCACGATGGCGCAGTTGAGCTCGCGCACCAGGCGCGGCCGCGTCTTCTCCCCGGTGCCGGGGTAGGCGTAGCGCGTGCCGTCGGGCGCCGAGGAGTTGCAGGTGAGCGCGGCGTGCCCGCCCTTCACGCTCGTCTTCGGGCAGTCCTGCGGGACGGCGAGCTTGGCCTTGCCGAGCATCCCCTTGCTGGACGAGACCTCGGCCGAGAGGTCGAACCGCTCGCAGGGCGGGAAGTTCGTCCCCGGCTCGAGCTGGAAGCGGAAGACGGCGCCGTCCTTGGCGATGGGCCCCTGGGCCTCGACCGGAGCGCTGCTCAGCTCGCCGGTGACCACCCGCAGCGCGGCCTTGAGCGGCCCGGCGTGGCCCTTGAGCTTCTTGGCCGACAGCTCGCACTCGAGAGTGCCGGGGACCTTGCCCTTCTTCGGCAGCGGCTTGCCCTGCGAGGTGCACGTGAGCTTGACGATCGGCGCCGCAGCGGCCGGGGGCGGGAGGGCGAGGGCGACAAGCAGGACCAAGTGCAACCGCATGGGCGAAGGTTATCCCGATCACGCACGGTGCGGTATTTCGCGGTCAGCGCGGTGTAGCGGTCGGTGCGGCGGGCCCGACGGCACCCCGAGCTTGTCGAGGGGCCAGAGTTCGGTCCGTGAGCCCCGGCCGTCTCCCGACCACCATCGCCAACGGAACGACGCCTACCCGGCGCCGATCCTGCGCGCCACCGCGCGCGCCTCGGCCAGATCCAGCGTGGCTTGCCGCTCGCGGCCGACGCGGAAGGCCTCCTCCAGCAGCGCGCGGGCGCGGCCCGGGTCTTCGGACCAGAGCGCCTCGGCGAGCCACGCCCGCCCGCAGACCGCGGCGTGCTGCTCGCGGGTCCGGTCCGACAGGCGCACTGCGTCCTCCAGCTCGGCGATGCCGGCCTCGCGCTCGCCCAGGAGCAGCCGTGCCCGGCCGATGGCGCAGCGCGCGGCGGTCTCGTCCTGGCCGGAGGCGAAGTGGCGGAAGGTGGAGAGCGCGCCGATCAGCTCGGGCAGCGCGGTCCGCGCCCGGCCGATCTCCAGCTCGACCTGCGCCGCGTGCAGCCGGGCATTGGAGGCGTTGGCGAGCTGGCCTGCCTCCGAGTAGAGCGCCTGCGCCTCGCGGTAGCGGGCGATGGCGGCCTCGCGGTCTCCCTGGGCCTCGAGCGAGCGGGCGAGCGAGACGCGGGTGAAGGCCCGGTTGGGCTTGTGCGCCCCCTGGTCGGCGAAGCGCACCGCCGCCTCGGCCAGCGGGACGGCCTCCTGCGCGCGGCCGGTCTCCGCCAACAGGCCCGCCTGCAGCCCGACGATCACCGGGGCGCGGTCCTCGGCGGCCAACGGCCGCGCCTCGGCCAGCTCCTCGAGCGCCTCCTGCGGCGAGCCGACCGCGGCGTGGTAGCTGGCGCACATCAGCAGCAGGTTCACCCGCATCTCCACGGGGGCGTCGGCGGGGATGGCGGCCTTGGCCTGCGCCATCAGCTGCCGGGCGGCGGCGAGGTCGCCCTGGTAGCTGGCGCACATGGCGGCGCTGGTGAGCGCGCGCAGGCGGGCCACCGGGTCGGGCAGCTCCCCGGCCAGCTGCAGCGCCAGCTTGCGCGCCTCTCCATAGGAGGACAGCCGGGAGAGGCACTCGAGCTCGCCCAGCGCGCACTCGGTGCGCGACTGCCCCAGCGCAGCGAAGTGCCGCGCCGCCGCCTTGTACAGCCGCAGCGCGTCGCCGAAGCTGCCGCGCCGCTGCGCCGCGCGCGCCACCTCCAGGCAGGAGCGGGCGGCCTTGGGGTGGTCGTCGGCCAGGTCGTAGTGCAGCGCCAGCTGGTCGTCGCCCAGCCCGCGCGCGGCGAGCACGGCGGCGACCCGCGCGTGCAGCGCCTTGCGCTCGGCGGCGGGCAGGCCGGCGTAGACGACTTCCCGGTCGCTCAGCCGGGCGAAGCGCCAGCTGGGGGTGGCGCCGCCGCTGCCCATCAGCAGGCCGGAGCGCGACAGCTGGACCAGGGCCGCGTGGACCTCGGCCGGGGAGAGCCCCGCGCTGGCGCACAGGGACATCGCCAGCTCGCTGGCGAACTCCCCGCCGAGCACCGCCACGGTTCGCAGCACCTCGCGAGGGGCCGCGCTCAGGCGGTCGACCTCGGCGTTGACCAGCGACTCGAGGTCCGGCGGCAGCGAGAGCGCCGCCTCCTCGGAGGCCTGGGGCGTCAGCGCCGCGCGGTCGCCAGCCCGGACGATCATCCCCTGGGAGCTCATCCAGCCGGCCAGCCGCTTGATGAACAGCGGGTTGCCCCGGGCCCGCGCCTCGACCGCGTCCTCGAGCACCGGGCTGACGTCGGGCGCCGAGAGCGAGCGCGCGAGCAGCGCCCGGGACGCGTCGCGCGCGAGCGGGCCCACCTGGAGGATGTGGTGGAAGCGCCCGCGCGCCGCCTCGGCGTCGCCGCCCTGGCGGCGCACCACCAGCATCAGGCAGCGCAGCGGGCCGGGCAGGCCGCGCGCGTACTGGACGAGGCTCGAGGAGCCGGCGTCGGCATGGTCGGCGTCCTCGATGACCAGCAGCACCGGCGCACTCGCGGCCAGCGTCCGGACCATGCGCTCGGAGACCGCGCGGGCCACCGAGGCCTCGTTCTGGGGATCGCCGCGGGGCGAGCCCGGGTCCAGCAGCCAGGCGATCTGCTCGGCCAGCACCGGGTCGCCGATCCCCAGCCGGTCGAGGGCCTCGAGGATGTCGGCGAAGGGCGGCACCGGGTCGAGCTTGAGCGACAGCCACGCGCCGACCAGGGCGCGCACCAGCAGGTAGGGCTGGTCGCGCTTGCCGTATTCGCAGCGCAGCGAGAAGGCGACTCCGCCGGCGTCGATCCAGCGGTCGGCCGCGGCGCCGGCCAGCGCGCTCTTGCCGATGCCCGGCGGTCCCAGGAGCAGCGCGGTCTGCAGGTGGCCGGCGATGGCGCGCTCGCTGATGCGGACGATCTGCGCCAGCTCCGCCTCGCGGCCGAACAGGTGCGGGTGGCCCACCCGGCGGATCATGCTCGTCGCGGTGAACCGGCGCGGCGCGGCGACGTCGATGGGGGTCAAGGGCAGGCTCTTGCCCTTGAGCGGCAGCGGCGCGGTGGGCCGGCCGAC
Source organism: Myxococcales bacterium (assembly GCA_036504155.1). Lineage (GTDB taxonomy): Bacteria > Myxococcota > Myxococcia > Myxococcales > UBA5297 > JACRCT01. The sequence continues at coordinate 2,073 of DASXVQ010000221.1, read as the reverse complement.
GAAGGAGTCGACGCGGCTCCACAGGTCGGGCCCGCACAGGATCTGCGCCGGGCTGGCGGAGTGCGCCAGGCGGGCGGCGATGTTGACCGTGTCGCCCATCACCGTGAACTCGTGCTTGAGCGCCGAGCCGACTTCGCCGGCGAAGAGCGGCCCGGCCTCCAGGCCCACCCGGACCCGGCCCAGCAGGCGGTCGCGCACCTCGACGGCGAAGGCCAGCGCGCGGCGCTCGTCGTCGCCCTTGGCGCCGGCCACGCCGAAGGCGGCGAGCATGCGCGGGCCGCGGGGCAGCGCGTCGATCTTGTTGAGCATGCCGCCGTGCTTGCGGGCGCACTCCCAGGCGGTGAGGTAGTGGTCGCCCAGGGCCGAGACGTCGCCGTCCCAGCCCTCGATCTCGCAAAAGACGGCGCAGGCGTCGCGGCGCTCGGCGCGCAGCGGCGCGTTGGGGTTCTCGCCGATGCGCTCGAAGACCTCGGGAGGCACGAAGGGGCGCAGCCGCTCGACGGCGGTGCGCACGTCGAACTTCTCGACCCCGGCCAGCGAGTTGGGCCGGGCCTGGGGCTTGAGCGGGTGGCCGGCCAGGCGCTGGGCGATGTCGGAGCCGGAGTGGAACGGGCCGCGCGGCAGGCCCTGGCCCTCGAGGATGAGCGCGCGCGGGCCGGCGTCGTCGACGGCCACCAGCGCGAGCATCGCGGCGTCGCCGGCGCAGAAGCAGTCGAGCCGCTCGCCCAGGCGGCCGACGGTGACGAGGTCGAAGCGGCCGGCGCCGACGCCGACTCGCACGGCGAGCTTGCGGACGAGCTTGGTGGAGAGCTCCTCCATGTACGCCTGCGCGGCCAGGCCCGCGGCGACCGCGCGCGGCACCGGCTCCTCGCCGTCGAAGTAGCAGAGCAGCGCGTCGCCGGCGTACTTCACCAGCGCCCCGCCCCAGGGGAAGACCGCGCGCTCGAGCAGGGTGGAGAAGACCTGGTTGAGGATGGTGGTCAGCTCGTCGATGCCGTCGCGGCCCTGGCGGCCCAGCGTCTCGGAGAGCGAGGTGAAGCCGGAGAGGTCGGCGACCAGCACCGCGCCCTCGAGCCGGCTGCGGCCGGGGCCCGGGGTCTCGCCGCGGGCGGCGGCGGTGACGGCGTGGGCGGGGGCGTAGGTGCTCAGGCGAAGGAGCATTCCCCAGGGATCGTCGCCGGGCTTCGCCACGCGGGTTGCTCCTGACTGAAAAGACGAGGCCGAGAGTAGTGCGAAGCGGGAGGGGCTACAACGGCGGGGCACCGGCGGGCTGCGAGCTCCCATCGACTGGAGTTCTGCCGACCGGTCGGCCCTGGGGACGCGCGATCCAAGACCAGGGGAATCGAGGGGTTGGGAACTCTAATCGATTAGAGTTCCCGGGCTTCGGGGCCCTCGCCGGGCCGCCCACCGAGAAGCCGGACGCCGAGGCCGGAGCCGCCCGGTGCGGGTGCGAAGCGAGCCTTGCCAACTCGGCTCGGGTGTCCCCGACTTGATGGCCGGAATCGGCGGTCAGGTGGCCGCCGGCGCAGTCGAGCTCGCGGCGGAAGGAGTGGCTGCCAAGGGTATCCACGAGGCGCTCGATGCGAGGGTCGGTCGCCGGCGCGCGGGAACACCAAGTCGAAGCGCTCCTCCGCCAGAGGGATGAAGTCGAGCCCGAAGGCGACCGCCGCCCCGCGGATGGCGATGCCGGCGTCCGCCGCGCCGATGGCGACGGGATGGCGCCTCGGCAGGCCGCGGGCTCACCACACTCGCCGGCGCTGCAAATCAGTCCCCGGGACGGGAGGCGAAGGGCAGGGAACTCTAATCGATTAGAGTTCCCGGCCTCGCGAACCCTTCCTTGGAGATGCTTTCAGGGATTGCCGTCCTCCCGCTGGGCGGTGGCGAGGTGGGACGGTGCGGCTCTGGCGGGGAACTCCCCCGGTGCGAGTATTGGCTAGCCTGGATTTCCACGGCGAGGGATTCGCCTAAGTTCGAGCCCTGAGCGGCTCCATGGCGACGGGGCACCGTTGCGGGAGCCGTACAGCGGGGGTCAGCCCCTTTGCACTCGGCAGACAGCCTGCGGCACGAGCGGTA
>DASXVQ010000220.1:0-4740 GCA_036504155.1 Myxococcales bacterium | reverse complement strand
GCCTCGCAGCGGGCGCCCAGGCCGTCGACGAGCGGCACGTAGATCGTCCGGTCCTTCTTGGCGAGCTTCTCGAGCTCCTTGCCCAAGGCCAGCCCGTCGCCGAGCGCGGCGTAGCCTTCGGGCAGGGACGCCTCGCCGTCGAAGCCGACCACCTGCTTCTTGTCCAGCAGCCGCACCGGGCAGTCGTCGTCTCCGCGCGCGTCGACGATCGGCCGGTCGACCCAGCCTCGCAGCTCCACTCCCTGCTCCGACTGGCCGACGCGCTGGACGTCCGCGCCGCCCTTGTCCTGGCGGACCTCCAGGACTTCCATGCGCCCGCAGCGCGTCCGGGCGAAGGCGGAGGAGGCGTCGCCGGGCTCGGCGCGCAGCACGCGCCGCTGGTCGCGCACGTGGCGCAGCGGCGTGGGCGCCGGGCGCAGGATGAGCTCCTTGGTCCCCACCGCGTCCACCGGCAGCCAAGCCTTCATCGGCCCGTCGCCTGAGGCCGGCGAGAACGCCCGCAGGATCACCTGCACGTTGCAGGCGTCGACCGAGAGCACCGGCAGATAGGCGCCGGGGAACGCCCGGCCGATCTCGGGGCCCTTCGGCGCGAGGTAAATGGGCGTCTCGGTCTGCACGTAGACGCCCAGGCCGCGCTCCTCGCCCGCCGCCGTCCCCTTCGGTTCGGGAGCGAAGCCCTCGATCGGGTCGCCCTTCGGATCGCGGGCGCGGATGCGGCCGTCGGGGAGCAACTCGACCGCGAGCGGGTTCCAGACGTCGGCGGCGACCGGGCCGCCGCGCGACTTGAGCACCTCGCCGCCGCGGAGCACGACCCCGGCGGGCGCGGTCCGGGCGCAGGGATCGGTCGGCTTCTCGGGCTCCTTGGCAGGCGGGGCGGAGGCGCAGCCGGCGGCCAGGAGCGCGGCGAGGCACGCCGCGAGCAGCCAGAGCGGGGAAGGACGGGCGGCCATGTCGAAAGCTCCCGGGCCTAAGGACGTTTGCCGACCGGGAGGACCGCCAGAGGCGCTTCGCCCGCGGGGAGCGCCAGGAACTCGCGGGTGGGCTCGGCCTTGTAGCCGCCCACGAAGGTGGAGCCCAGGCCCATCGCGGTCGCCTCGAGGAAGAAGGCCTGCGCCACCAGGCCCGACTCCTGCCAGAGGAACTCCTTGGCGCGCGCCTCGTCCTTGATCTTGACCGTGGCGCGAGCGACCACCCCGGTGACGAAGAACACCGCGGGCGCCTTCTTGATCCAGTCCTGGCCGATGGCCTTGTCGACCAGCTCCGCGCGCCGGTCGCCGGGCTTGAGCGGAACCAGCTCGTGCTTGGCCGTCTGGTAGCGGTAGAGCCCCGGGGCGAGCCCGGTGACGTTGCCCGCCAGCACGTAGAGCTCCAGCGGGTAGGTCGCCATGGCCGAGGGCGTGGTGCGGTGCCCCTTGTCGTCGGTGGTGCCCTGCGCCGCCCAGCACAGCTGGCCGACGTCGGCGAGCGCGAGCGCATCGGGCGACGGCGTCCGCAGCGAGCGCCGGTCCTTGAGGGCCTTCTCCACCGCGACCTTGCCGTCGGTCTTCGGCGCCGGCAGGGCGATGGAGGGCGGCGGAGTCTGGGCGTGGGCGAGGCTCGCGGCGAGGGTCAACGCGGCGGCAAGGCAGAGGGGCTTCATGGCGGGCGCCTCCAGAGATGCGGGTCGAGAGAGGTTGAAGCGCACTTGGCGCCCGGGCGCAAGCCAGCTGCGGCACTTGGCCCGGCACGCGCGGTCGACTATCACCTACCGAGCCTCGACTCGCCCATGCCCGCCCTCCCCTTCTTCGCCGCCGCCCTCGCCGTCGCCGCCGGCTTCCTCGTGCTCGGAGCCGCTTCCGGGCGCCGCGTGCGCAGCGCGGCGGCGTTCGGCCTGGCGGGGCGCTCGGCGACGGCGACCGGCGTGAGCGGGACCTTGCTCGGCGCGCTCGTCGGCGGCGCCTCCACCGTGGGGACCGCGGAGCTGGCCTACCAGCACGGGCTCTCGGCTTGCTGGTTCACGGTCGGAGGCGGGCTCGGCTGCCTGGTCCTCGGACTCTGGCTGGCCGGACCGCTGCGCCGGAGCGCCCTGGAGACCATCCCCCAGTTCCTCGAGGCGCAATACGGGCGCCCGGTGGGCCTGGTGGTGCTCGCGTCGTCCTCGCTGGGGACGTTCCTGTCCGTGGTGGCGCAGCTCATCGCCGGAGCGGCGCTCCTGCGCGCGCTCGCGCCCATCGATCCGCTCGCCGCGGGCAGCCTGGTGGTCCTGCTGACGGTGGGCTTCGCCGCGGCGGGCGGGCTGAAGAGCTTCGCGGCGCTGGGCCAGACGAAGATCGCGCTCCTGTATGCGGTGGCGCTCTGCTGCGCCGGCGCGGCGTGGCGGCAAGGCTCGACTCCGGGCAGGCTCTGGGAGGCGCTGCCCCACGCCACCTTCTTCGACCCCATCGGGCTCGGCTGGGCCGACGCCAGCGCCGCGACCTCGCTCGTCGTCGGGGTGCTCTGCACGCAGATCTACGTGCAGGCCGTCTTCTCCGCCGCGGACGAGCGGACCGCGCGCCGGGGCGCGCTGATCTCGGCCGCGCTCATGCCTCCGCTCGGCGCGCTCGGCATCTGGGTCGGCCTCTCCATGCGAGCCACCGGCCAAGTCGTCCCGCCCGCGCAGGTGCTTCCGGCCTTCCTGCAGCTCGCCTTCCCCGCGCCGGTGGCGGGGGCGCTCTGGGCCGTGCTCCTGCTGACCGTGGTCGGGACCGCGGCCGGGCTCGCGCTGGGCATGGCCACCAACCTCTCGCGGGACCTGCCGGCCCTGCGCTCGGAGTCGCCCTGGCCAGCCCGCCTCGCGTTCCTGGCGCTCGTGCTGGCCGCGGCGCTGCTCTCGCTCGGCCGGCAGACCCCGATCCTGGCTTGGAGCTATCTGGCCATGGGGCTGCGCGGCGCCGGGACGTTCTTCCCGTTCCTGCTCGCCATCCTGAGGCCCGGGCTGCTTCCGGGGCGATGGGCGCTCGCCTCGAGCCTGCTCGGCCTGGCGGCCACGCTGGCCTGGCCCCTGGGGAACCTCGGCGGGGAGCCGCTCTTCGCAGGGCTCCTGGTCTCGGGTATCTGTACCGGCGCGGGGACGATGGCCTCCCCGGCCTCGCGCCCGCGCCTCGGAGGTTCGCCATGACCGCCTCGCTCGCCTGCGTATTGGCCCTGAGCCTTGCCGCCGCTCCCGCGCCGAAGGCCAAGGCCGCGGAGCCCACGCCGGAGCAACTGGTCGACAGGCTCGCCACCTGGGTCCCGCCCAAGATGCACCCGCGCGGCTCGCCCAACCCCTTCGCCGCGCCGGTCCGCGCCCTGGGCGCCGCGGCGGTCCCGGCGCTGGTGGCCGGCATCACCAACCCGGCGCAGCCCTACCAGGAGCACCAGCTGGATTTGGTCTGGCTGCTCGGCGAGATCGGCGACCCGCGCGCGTTCGGGGCCCTGCTCAAGCTCTGGGAGGGCGAGCGGCGGCAGGGCGCCAAGGTGCGGCTGGGCATCAGCCTGGGCGCGAGCCTGGATCCCGCCAACGCCCAGCACCTCTTCCGGCGGCTCGACGACATCAACGGGCTGCCCCTGCTGAAGGACGTCACCGGGCAGGACCTGAAGGACCTCATGAAGTTCAAGGCCTGGCTCACGGAACCGTCCAACCTCGAGGCCACCGTGAAGTCGTGCAGGAAGCGCAGCGTCCCGCAGCTGGGCTAGGCGGTTCCGGCGGGCTTGCGGCGCGAGAGCATCCAGCGCGCGAAGTCGACCAGCCCCGTGAACCGGTACTGCGGGTCGACCCAGCGCTCGATGACGTAGAAGGCGAAGAAGTAGAAGCGGCAGAAGGCCCAGATGCAGATGGCGAGCAGCAGCGCGACGCGCCACTCCGGGCGCTCGAGCAGAAGCAGCGCCGCCGCCAGGATGCCCAGGGCCAGGAAGAGCAAGCCCTTGAGGACGATGAGGCGCTTGCTCTTCAGCTCCTCGAAGACGGACATGGGCGCGGCCTCCTGAGGGGATCGTGTCAGCAAGAGCAAGGAGGGCGCCAGCTTCCAAACCGCCCCCCGACCCCCTCCTGCGGAGCAGGAGGGGGAGCTCGCCTCTGCTCGATTCGCTTCCCTGCGGAGCTATTTGCACCCTGACGCATGCAGTCAGCCCGACGTGCGCAGCCCAAGCACGTGCGCGGCGGTGCCGATAGCTCCTACCGGGTAGCCGAAGGCAACCAACGGCTCCCCCTCCTGCTCCGCAGGAGGGGGTTGGGGGGCGGTTTTTTGCCTGCCACCTTGTCCCTCCCCACGAGACCGCCTGCGACACCTTGGCACTCGGCCCGTCGCGCCTTCGCTGGCCGCTCCCTCTGAAACACGCGCACGCAACGTGTGGCACCACAGTTGCTGAGCGTCCTGCCGGGAGCGTCTGCCGCGGCGATCTCCGCCGCGCTCGCGGCGCTTCCTCATGGAGGAGCGCATGCCTCGCCAGAGCCGGAAGCGATCGCAGCCACGTGGGTTCACTCTCTTGGAGCTGATGGTCGTCATCGTCATCATCGGGCTCGTCACCGGAATCACCTCCGTGGCGGTGATGGACGCCCTCCGGGACGCGCGGCTCAAGGCGACCCAGCAGTCGATGATCGGGCTGGAGGAGGCGCTCAAGCTCTATTCGGTCAAGCACGGGCGCTATCCCGGCACCGACCTGGGGCTGAAGGTGCTCGTCGCGGAGCACCTGCTGGACAAGAGCAAGATGCTCGCCGACTCCTGGGGCAACGATTTCGCCTAC
>DASXVQ010000219.1:0-2162 GCA_036504155.1 Myxococcales bacterium | reverse complement strand
GTCCAACGGTTCCCGCGACGGCAGAGCATTCACGGCGTGGTGATCAACCGGAAGCTCAACGTGCCTCGGGGCGACTTCCGCGCCCTGCGCTCTCTCATCCACAACGTCTTCGCGCACGGCTTCGAGGCCGAGGCTGGCCGGTCTCGACAGCCGGATGGCAAGGCGCTGTGCGCGCACATCGAGGGGAAGCTCGCGCACCTCTCGGATCTGGCTCCGCAGCGCGTAGCTCCGCTCCGCCTCATTTTCGAGCAGGCCAAGACCAAGCACGCTGCTCGCCGCGTCGCAGGCCCGTCTCCGCCGTGAACTCGATCACCTCGGGGAGGCCCGCGCGCAGGCCCCGATGACCGAGAAGACCCCCGCCCCGAAGTAACCGACAGCCCAGATGCACCGACGCCCCGCTGGCCACCCGGCCCGCGGGGCGTCTTCCGTTGCGGGGCGGCGCTGGCACCCAGCTCAGGACTCGGGCTGCTCTCGCTTCACGCGCACATCGACGGAGTAGAACTCGCGCTCGTGGGGCGTCGAGAGCGCGCCAACCTCGGACATGGTGCCCGAGGCCTTGAGCGACTCGAAATTGACCGGCTGATCCGGTGTCCAGCCGTCCCGCGCGAGCTTGCTCATCTCCCGCTGGACAGCCTCTTCGACCTGGGACGGGGCGTCCGGGCCGATGGGGATGTCGAGCGGGATGGTGATGGTCTTGCGTTCGATGTTCATGGCCACACTTAGCGGCTTATCCCCTCACACCTCGCGCCGTCAAGACGCGCCCCTCCCTTCCATTCCAGGCAGCGCCGCTACGCGCCCGGCGGCCGGCGCGGCCCGTCGGCGCCATCACTCAGCGCCCCTCAGAACGCAAGCCCTGCTGGGTTGCAACCAGTGGATTTTCCTAGCGGAATCGACTTGATGCTCAGGCGCGACAGAGCGTGCATGTGCTCAAGGCGGCCTTGCGAACGCCGCCGAAACGCAGCGCCAACCAGGGAGCACGACGATGACCACCAAGACCACCAAGGCGGCGAAGGCGAGCAAGACCACCAGCAGCAAGAAGACCGTGCACATCGCGATCACCGGCAAGGGCACCCCGATCTGCGGCGCGAAGGGCAAGGCCGGCAGCGCCGCCGAGGCGACCTGCCCCGAGTGCAAGAAGATCGCGGCGCACGCCGAGGAGAAGGCCAAGAACGACTCCAAGGCCGGGAAGGCCAGCCTGCCGCTGATGGGCGAGGCGCCGGTCCCCGCCAAACCCGAGGCGAAGGCCGCCGCCAAGCCCGAGTCGAAGAAGGTCGCCAAGCCGGCCGAGCCCCGCGAGCGCGACCCGCGCCTCCCCGCCCCCGGCACCACCCTCAAGAGGCTCAACCGCGACGGGTCGGTCCGCACCTTCTGCGAGGTGACCGAGGACGGTATCCTCTACAAGGGCCAGACCTTCCGGTCGCTCTCGGGCGCCGCGATGGCGGCGGCCAAGGACCTGGGCATCAACGGCAGCCAGAACGGCTTCCTCTTCTGGGGCCTGGTCCGCCAGAAATCCCGAGCGCAGCGTGATGCCGAGTCGCGAGCGTAACCGCCCGGGATCGCTCGGACCGCCCCGCCGATCGCTCGGCATAAGTCCTCGCCTGCTGCGGGGCGGCGCGCCCTACAGGTTGGTCAGGAACTCGAGGACATCGGGGCGGCGCCATCGCCCGTGTGTCGGCTTCACGGGCGATGGGTTCGCTTCGATGGCCTTGCGCTTCTCCTCGAGGTCGATGTGCCCGTAGAAGTGCTCGGTCGTGGTGATCTGCGCGTGCCCGAGCAAGGCGGCGATGGCGTTTGGATCGTTCTTGGCGCGGCGCATGTGGACCGCCGTCGTGTGACGAAGCGAGTGTGGGTGGACGCGTTTTCGACGGAGCGTCGAGACGCGTGCACCAGCCATGGCCACGTACTTGCCCAGGAGATGGGCCGCCCCATCGCGGCCGAGCCGCTCGCCTCGGTGGTTGACGAAGACAGGCTGGGAGCTGGTCGGCTCAAGCTTCCTGTGGGCGAGGAGCTGGCGAAGCACAGCCGCCGTCTCGGGCCAGAGGGGGCTGACGCGCTCCTTGTTGCCCTTGCCCTTCAGCTGCACGAAGTAGGGCTTGGCCAGGTGGAGGTCGCAGGCGTTGAGGTTGAGCGTCTCCTGGATGCGGTTGCCACAGTTGTAGATG
>DASXVQ010000218.1:0-12759 GCA_036504155.1 Myxococcales bacterium | reverse complement strand
GCCTTGTAGGCCGCCAGCGGCACCGCAGCCCGTACGTCGCCGGCATCCAGCGCCTTCACGAATCGTCGCCTCGAGTGCATGTTGCACCCGACCTCGATCCGCTGGCCGCTCTTGAAGCTCGCGTCGAAGAGTCCGGCTGCGTCGGCGACCACGTAGCCGTGGCGGGCCGCGAGAAGATCTTCGGGGCCGACCTCCCCCTCGAGCTGCCCCGTCTTCTTCCCGGTGGACGTGTACAGGTAGGCCGCAGCGTCGTCGCCGACGTAGCCCCAGAGAGTCCCGATCGCCACTGCGTAGGCGTTGTCTTTGTCGCGGACCGGCAGGCTGGTCCCGTCCAAGTGCATGACCTTCGACGAGAGGATCCGCGCGAGCAGTGCCCGCCAGATCGGCAGCAGCAGGTCCGCCGCACAGGCGATCTGGTCGGCCATCGACGAGCTGGGCATGTCGAGCCCCAGCCGCTCGAGTCGCTCGTGCTCGCGGTGCAGCGGCAAGCCGTCGCGGTACTTGTCGACCACCAGCTCGCTGACCAGCCGAGAGCCGTAGGCGCCGCCGGCAACGACCTTGTCGCCCATCGGCGCCCGCACCATCTCGGCGTCGCAGTCCTCGCAGGCGAGCACCTCGCGGAGGTCGACGCGCACGACGACTTCGGCCGGGATCAGGTCGATGACCTCGGTGCGCTCGTGGCAGACGCAGCGGCGTTCCTTGCCGCAGGTCGGGCACGCACGCTCGTCCTCGGGCGACCGCAGCAGCGCTGCCGCCCAGGCCGCGGAGTCCGCGTCCAACGTACGCAACTCGATGCGCACCGACCCGCGCACCAGCACCGCTGCAGGCTGCCGAGGGCTGACGGACGTCGCCTCACGCACAACCAGCGGCACGAATGCCGCGGGCGCGGGCGCCACCTGCCCCAAGCGCTTGCGCCACCAGAACAGGCGGTAGGCCCCAAGGCCCATGCGCCGCGCGAAGGCGGCCACCGACTCGCCGCTCTCCTCGCACGCGTCCAGGACCAGCCGAGCCTCGTCCTCGGTCCAGGGCTCGCTGCTCCGTAGGTCGGCTATCCGCCGCTCCAGATCCCTCTGCGCCATGCAGGCCTCCTCACACGCGGGTCAACCCGCGCGCCGGAGAGTCCTGCAAGTTACGGGGTCATGTCAGGGTACGGACTGGCGGATGGATACCGCCGAAATTTGCGAGATAGGCACTTCGATTACAGGACCCGCGAAGCACCTGGAACACCTCTTGGACAGCGCGGCGACAAGGACTCGGATTCTGACAAGAAACGGCGTGGAGGCGCCGGGCACGAAGCCCGGCTCCACCACGCCGTAACCACTTAATTTTAAACGCTTTTTGGAGGCGCCGGGAATCGAACCCGGGTCCGAGAGCCTTCGACCCTCACCACTACGTGCGTAGCCCCTGTTTTGTACTCACTTGGCGCTCCCATGGGCAGGATCACCTAGCGAGGTTCCCGGAAAAATCTCGCCGATCCCCCTCCGGGAGGAGGGATCAGCCAGCCTGCTCAATGACGCCCGATTCTGGTTCTGCAGACGGAGAACCAGGCGGACGCGCACTCAAACGACCTTTTCAGGCCGCCAGTGCGAGCTCAACGTTGTCGTTGGCTTTTGTGGGTCCCGGGAAGTTTTTACGAGTTTACCCGAGATGCTCGGCACGCGATTTGGGCTTCAGCACCCTCGTCGAAGCCAGTTCGCCCCCAAATTGTCAAAGAACACTTGCCATCCTGGACGCTCGGTTGCTTGCGGCCCTGACAGCCCAACGCAGTCAATGTAAGCGCTGCACTTCATCCGGTCAAACCATTCGAGAATCCTTGGGAATTCCGCCGCGATGGGAGAGAGCCCGGAAAAGGCCAAGGCGCCCGAATCCGGGCGCCTCGACCGCTTGGTTACCTGCTTTCGGATCGGCTAGTACCCACCGCTCGTATCGCTGCCGCTGCCGCTCGACCCGCTGGAGCCAGACCCGCCGCTGCCGCTCGACCCGCTGCCCGAGGACCCGGGCTGAGTGCCGAAGGACCCGCTGCCGCCCTGGCTAGAGGGCAGAACCTCGATCGAAGTCGCCTCGTTCTTGGCGCCCTTCAGGTTGAAGCTCGCACGCACCTGCGAGCCTTCCTTGATGTCCTTGGCGCTCTTCACGCCCTGGAACGCGGTGCTGGACTGGACCTGCAGCGAGACCGCCGCGCCCATGTGCTCGATGGTGATGCTGTTGCGGTCGGCCTTGAGGACCTTGCCCTCGAGCTGCTGTTGCTCGCCCATCGTGCCGGTCTTCGACCCGCTGGTCGACCCGGTGGTGGAACCGGTCGAGCCCGTGGTCCCGCCCATGCTGCCGGAGCCGCCGGTGCCGCCGCTAATGTCGCCACTTTGCGCCTGCGCGCCGGCCGCAAGACCGAGCACGGCCATCGCCGCCAACGTGCCAATGAACTTCTTCATGCTTTCCCCTCCCGAATTCCGGCCGGGCTCCTCGCGAGCCGGCCCCGTCGCCTCGCAAGAAAGGCTGCGGCGTCGCGATGGGTGCGCCAAGGGGAATCATGGGGGCACGGGCACGGCGCGCACCGCTCGTCCGCTCGTCTCGTGCCCGCCCGGCCCACCGGAAACTTGCGTGCATGTCCGCCCTCCTCTAAAGCCATCTGACGATGAGCCCCTCGACCGAACGCCGCGCCGCCGCTGCGAACTCGAAGCCCAAGCCCTCCGCCAGGCACGAGCCCTCGAAGAAGCCGGCGCGAGCCCCGGCGACGAAGACAGCGCCCTCCAAGCCGGCGCGAGCCGCGCCGCCCCCGGCCCCGCCGCCGTCTCTTCCCGCGCTCAAGCTGCGCGACGTGGGACGGAAGCTGGGCGCCATCGAGCCGAAGTGGGCCAGCGATCCGAAACCGGCCTCACCGCGCTCCGCGCCATCCTTCGCCCGCCTGCTCGAGCAGTTGCGAAGCGCCGATGCCGCGAGCCGCGAGAGCGCAGCGCTGGCGCTGGGCGAGCAGGGCTGCGTCGAGGCGCTGCCCGCGCTGCGCGAGCGGCTCGAGGACGACTCCAAGCCCGTGCGCTCGGCCGCGGCGATCTCGCTGGCGCGCCTGGGCGACCGCGCGCTGCTCTCCGAGATGATCAAGGGCCTGGCGGACTCCAATCCGCGTTCGGTGGCCGGCTCGGCGGTCGCGCTGGGGCTCTCCAAGCGCCCCGAGGTGGTCGAGCCTCTGCTCGCCGCCTTCAAGACGCACAACACCTCGGTCGGAGCCGCCGTCGCGGGCGCCCTGGGCATGATCCGGGACCCCCGGGCGCTGCAGCCCCTGCTCGAGGCGCTCAAGGCCGACTTCGTGCCGGCCGACGCCTGCGACGCGCTCGGCGCTCTGGGCGATGCCCGGGCCGCGCCGGGGCTGACCAAGACGCTCAAGCACCGCGACGAGAAGATCCGCGCGCGGGCCGCTCGTGCCTTGGGCGCCCTTCGCTCGGCGCTCTCCACCTCTGAGACGCGAGACGCCCGCGACAAGGCGGTGCTGGCGCTGCGCAAGCTCCTGGCGGACCCCAGCCGCAAGCTGCGCCTGTCGGCGGCGCTGAGCCTGCACGAGTTGGGCGACCGCGAAGCGAGCGCGCAGATCGTCGCCGTTCTTCGAGGAGCGTGAGGCCGAGTTCCTCGGCCCGGCGCGCGAGGTCTGGAGCCCCCAGCCTCGTTTGACAGTCCGCGACCGGCCCGCCTAGCCTTACCGGCGACTTCTCCCCAACCACCTCGAAAGGCCCTGACCATGGCTGGCAAGAGCAAGGCGGCGGCAGCCGAATCCGTCTCCACCTACCCCAACCTCGAGCGCTTCCTCGAGCAGGCGGATCGCAACAGCGTCGCCAAGCTCTTCGGGGCGACCAAGAAGAAGCTGGAGGCGCTCAGCGGCGCCAAGGCGCCCGGGGCCAAGAAGACCCTGGCGGCCATCGAGAAGGTGGAGGAGCTCCTGGGCGAGCTCTACCAGGTTCGAGTCCGCATGGAAGAGGACGCGCGCAAGGCCAAAACCACCAGGCGCTAGGCCGGGTTAGGCGATTTTGCCCCGGGGGCGGCAACAACCCCAACTGCCCCGCGATAATGGAAGTGAGCGCTGGACATTCACTGGTTCCAGCAAACTTCAGGAGGATTCCATGGGTGGCCCGTCTCGCATTGATCAGACCCCGGTTCGGATGAACACGAAGGTGACCGAGGACCGGCAGACTCCGAAGTCGGACTTCGGCGCTCGCATGAAGGACGGCCTGGCCACGGCAGCCGGCGCGGTCGCGACCGGCATCGGCGTGGCGGCTCCGCTCGTCCCCGGTGGCGCGATCATCAGCGCCGCGGTGAACGGCGTCACCCAGCTCGGCGGCTCGCTCTCCAGCGGCCAGCGCACCTCCGCCGTCGGCGGCGGCACGTCCCGCGCGGTGGGCGGCACGGGCACGATGCCCAGCTCCGGCAGCTCGACCGGCTCGGTGGCCAACGTCGCCGGCGACAGCTACAACCAGGGCATCGACCTCATCCAGGCCCAGCAGGCCTCGAACATGCAGTTCCTGACCCTGCAGAACCAGATGCAGCAGGAGAACCAGAAGTTCTCGACCCTGTCGAACGTGATCAAGGTCCGTCACGACACGGCGAAGAACAGCATCTCGAACATCCGCTAGCGGGTTCGACCGAACCTTCCTGAGATGGGCGGCGCTCTGCGGAGCGCCGCCCGTTTCTTTTTCCAGGCCTCGGACCCAGGTCGCGACGAGCCGGGGATCTGCTCTCGCTGCGCTTCCGAAGCCAGGTGCCTGTGGTAGCCTTTTGCCCTTCCCTTTCCCACCCCGAAGGAGCTCCCGAATGGCTCAGGAAATCGCAGGGCTGGTTCCCGTCTCCAAGGACGAGGTCGTCATCCTGCTCGAGGCCGGCTACGTGCTGATGGACATGGGCCGCTTCGACGATGCGCGCGACGTGTTCGGCGGCGCGGTCACCCTGCTTCCCAAGAGCGAAGTTCCCCACCTGGCGCTGGGCACCCTGGAGTTCGCCCAGGGCCGCCACGACAAGGCGCTCCAGGCGTACCGCAAGGCGCAGGCCCTGGCCCCCAAGTCCGGTCTGCCCCGCGCCCACGCCGGCGAGGCGCTGCTCTTCCTCAACAAGCCCGCCGAGGCGGTCAGGGAGCTCAAGGCCGCCATCGACGTCGAGCCCGACGGCGACGGCGCCCGGCTGGCCCAGGCGCTCTTGGAGGCCAAGGAGGCCGGCGCTCTGCCGCCCCCCAAGGCCAAGAAGTAGGTGGCGACCGGCGCCCGTGCCGGCCGGACCCCAACCCCTCGGATTTGCTCGCCAATGAAGAGACACAACAACCCCTCGCTCCGCGGCGATAATGCTGTTGGAGAGCTGTCTTCAGGCGAGGGCTGACCATCATGGGCGTTGGGCCAATCCGAGGCGGCGGAAACCGCGGTGGCGCCAAGGGCGCGGGCAAGGCGAACGGCAGCGCCGGCGGCAAGGGCGCGGTCGGGAAGGCCGGCGGCGCGACCTTCGGCAAGACCGATGCGACCCAGGGCCTGCTCGGGCCGAGCAGGGAGGTCAGCTCGGCAGGAGTCGGCGGCGCGGAAGCCGTCGAGCAGACCACGGCCAAGGAGATCGCCAAGGCGCTCAAGAGCGGCGAGATCAAGAGCAAGGCCGACGCCGCCCGCAAGCTGGTGGCCACCATCCTCAAGGAGCGCATGGCGGTGCAGTCCAAGGCGCTCGAGACCTTGATCGCCGAGAAGCTCATCGATGATCCCCGTCTCCAGCAGACGCTGGAGCGCATCTGGCAGAAAGGGGGCTGAGCGCACCGTGCCGTTCATGGAGAACAGAGCCCTGATGATCGAGAAGTACGGGCCCTACGTGCGCTCGCTGGCGAACACCGTTCGCAAGCAGTTCAACTCCCGTCTCGACATCGAGGATCTGGTCGCCTACGGCAACATCGGCCTGTTCGAGGCCGCGGAGCGCTTCGACTCCAAGCTGGGCGCGAACTTCCTCACCTTCGCCCACTACCGCATCAAGGGCGCCATCTTCGACGGCCTGCGCAAGATGGGGACGTTGAAGGGCCCCGAGCAGCGCGCCGCCTACATCTCCGACCGCGCCAACTCCTACCTCTCGGCCCAGAGCAGCGCCGACAGCGCCAGCCGCTCGCACTCCTTCGCCGACGACGTCCGCGACGTGTCCGACGCGGTCTCCAGCCTGGCCGCCGTCTTCGCCACCAGCCTGGAGGGCATGGAGCACCTGCAGCTCAAGGACGAGTCGCTCTCTCCCGAGGACCGCCTGGAGCTCTCCGAGCTCAAGCACCGGGTGCGGGTGGCCATCGAGACCGTGCTGGCCGAGAACGAGCGCAACCTGCTCATCGGCTACTACTACGAGGGCAAGACGCTCGAGGAGGCCGGCCAGGCCATCGGCCAGTCCAAGAGCTGGGCGTCGCGGCTGCACGCCCGCGCCATCGACAAGATCAAGAAGGTCCTCGAGGACGAGATCGAGGGCCGCCCGAAGTCGCCGGCGCCCAAACCGGCGGCTTCCAAGACTTCCGAAGGACCCCGAGCCGCGGCAACTCCGCGGACGGTGACGCGCTGAAGCACCACGAAGGAGAACGGTCATGGCAGGCCCAATGGCAGGTGTACAGCAGGCCCAGCAGGTCGCTCAGCAGCAGATGCAGAAGCCCGAGGCTGCGCCCAAGGCCGGTCAGTCCAAATTCGACCAGGCGATGGCCAACAAGGCCGACCAGGCCCAGGCCACCAACCAGGTGAACAAGACCCAGGCAACGCAGCAGACCCAGGCGGCGCAGAAGACCGCCCACGTCGATGCGGTGCAGAAGGCCGGCAAGCCCACCGAGGTCGACAAGTCCCGCGCGGTCAAGCACAACGACCCGGTCGACAAGAAGCAGGCGGCGGAGAAGCCCGCCAGCCAGCTCGAGTCGATGCTGACCCAGATGGAAGGCCGCAACGCCGCCATGGACAAGTTCGTCAACCAGGCGATGAGCGGCAAGATCAAGCTCAACCAGCAGCAGCTGCTCGGCCTGCAGTCCAAGGTCGCCCAGTACTCGCTGGAGCTGGACCTGACCGGCAAGGTGGTCGAGAAGGCCACCAACGGCCTGAAGGACACGCTGCGCACCCAGGTGTAGTCGGGCGCCAGGCGGAAAACTCGACGGGGAGCGTGGGCTCGAAGCCCGCGCTCCCCGTTTCGTTTCTTCGCCGCGGCCCCGGACTGGAGTCTGGGGCCTGGCGCCCAGAATCTAGTGCGCCCAGAACAGCTTCAGGTTGCTGAAGCTCGGCTTGACCCCGTCCTGGGTGGTGTCGAGCTTGACGTCGGCCTGCATGAAGCGATGCCCGTTCAGCTGCGGGCATCCGGCGAAGGCGGCGGGGCTGGCGGGGAACGGGCCGCACCACGCCGTGGCCTGGCCGCCCGCAAAGCCAGCCGCGGAGTCGGCGCTGCGGAACTGCACGGTCACGCTGGTGCCCGCAGGCGTCGCGGCGACCCACTCGGCGTGATCCCACACCGGCTGCGCGTAGCCGGAGTCGAAGACCTGGAACCAGTGCCCCTCGCGCGTGGTGATGGTGCGCAGCTGGATGCCGGTCATGTCGGAGTAGGTGTAGAGCTCCTGGCCGTTCTCGACCTCGAAGTTGGCCTCGCGGTTGCCGTTGACGTCCCAGCGGTTGACCCGGCCCACCAGCCACACCTGCGGCGACCAGAGTTTTCCCGCCTTGTCGGGCGCGATGCCGTGGTTCTGGCGTCCTTCGGGATCGGCGAAGAACTGCACGTTCGCCACGCTGCCGCCGGTGGCGTCGAGCGTCACCTTCACCACGCCGTACGGGTCGCCGCCGTAGCTCGAGCCCCACACCGAGCCGTCGGGGTGCACGGTCACCGCGGTGATGCCGTACGCGCCGGTGTGCAGCACGTCGTGCGGCGGCTCGGGGTCGACGCGCTGCATGTCGGTGCTGCCGTTCCAGCCGCCGAACCAGACGCGATTCTGCTTGTCGATGGCGATGCCGTAGAAGCCGTCGTGATTGACCGTCTCCAGGACCGTGGCCGTCACCGTGTCGATCTTCTTGGACGGGCTGGTGGCGGTCCACAGGACGCCGCGGCCGTCCACCGCCAGACCGTAGACGGCCACGCCCAGATTGATGTTGGTGACGATGCGGCAGCGTGGCGGGCTCTGGCTGTTGTCCACGTCGGTTCCCGAGACCTTCCACACCGACATGCCGTTGTAGGTGCCCGCCCAGACATAGCCCTCGGCGTCGATGGCCACTCCGCGCACCCAGCCCGGGATGTCCGCGCGGCAGATGAGGTCGCCGTTCAGGTTGAGGTGCGCCATCGACGAGCAGTTGAAGTCGTTCTCGCTGCCGCCGGTCAGGCACCGGTTGCCCACCCACACCGTGCCGTCCAGGGCCACCGCGGTGCGCGAAGGGAACATGCCGTAGGTGGGCTTCTGCCACATCTTCTGGCCGGTCTCGGTGTTCAACTGCGCCACCTCGTTCTTGTTGGTGGCCGCGATGTAGATGAACGGCAGCTGCGCCGAGGTGGTCTCCCCCAGGGTGATGGCGTTGGGGTTGTTGGGATCGGGGACGACGCCGCTGCAGTCGCGCCCCGGCTTGTTGCACTGGCCCGGGTCCGGCCACTCCTCGGTGTAGCAGGGAGCCGGCGGGCAGGTGCCGCAGGCGTTGAGCACGCCCTCGTCGACGAGCCCGTCGCAGTCGTTGTCCAGACCGTCGCAGACCTCGGTCGCAGGCCCGGTGGCGCCGGTGCAGTCGCCCCAGACGTTGAAGTGGCAGATCTGGGTGCCGGCGACGCAGGCGCCGACCTCGGAGCCACACGGGCGGCTGGCGCCCTCGCGGCAGTCGCAGCCGTTGTCGATGGTCCCGTCGCAGTCGTCGTCCTTGCCGTTGCCGCAGATCTCCAGCGTCGGCAGGGTGTCTCCGCTGCACTCGCTCCAGTTGGTGAGCTCACCGCCGCCGCAGGTCTGCGTCCCGGCGCGACAGACGCCCTTGTTCAGCGTGCCCTCCTTGCCGCGGTAGCAGGTCTGCGTCGGGGTGGCGACCGGGTCGCAGGAGCAGCCTTCGTCCGCCCGGCCGTTGCAGTTGTTGTCGAGGCCGTCGCCGCAGATCTCCTCGCCCGGCGGGTCGCAGGTGCCGCAGGCGTTGGTGACGCCCTCGTCGGTCAGCCCGTCGCAGTCGTTGTCGACACCGTCGCAGGACTCGGGCGAGGGCGTGCAGCCCGGCTTGCAGCCCTCGTCGGTCTTCCCGTCGCAGTCGTCGTCCTTGCCGTTGCCGCAGACCTCGGTTGCGGGCAACGCCTGCCCCACGCACGAGCTCCAGGTGTAGGTGCCGCCGCCGGAGTCGACGCAGTCGTGCAGGCCGCCCTTGCACTCGCCCACGCCGGAGGTCGGCGCCGGGCCCTCGTAGCAGGGCTGCTTCACCGGCGGCCGGCAGGTGCAGGCCCCTCCCGCGCAAAGGCAGTTCGGGTCGCAGGTGCCGCAGGACTCGTCGAGCTTGCCGTCGCAGTTGTTGTCCAGGCCGTCGCCGCAGATCTCGGTCGGGGTGTCGCCGCACGTGCCGCAGGCGTTGAGCAGGCCCTCGTCGGTCTCGTGGTCGCAGTCGTTGTCGACCCCGTCGCAGACCTCGTTGGTCGGCAGCACCTGCCCGACGCACGCCCCCCACTGGTCGTTCGAGCAGCGCTGCATGCCCCTCTTGCAGGCGCCGACCCCGGCCTTGGACGCCGGGCCGCCGAAGCATTCGCGGGTCATGCCGGTGGTGCAGCCGCAGTCGGCCTCGTCGGTCTCGCCGTCGCAGTCGTCGTCCACGCCGTTGCCGCAGACCTCGTTCTGGCCCGGGTTGATCAGCGGGTCGTCGTCGTTGCAGTCCAGGCCCAGGACGCAGGCGATGCCGTAGCCGTCGACGTCGCGGTCGAGGCACACCCCGCCATCCTCGCCGCCGATGACGATGTCGTCCGCGTCGGGCTTGCCGACGACCGTGGTCGCGTCCTTTCCCGCGGGCGAGATGGGAGTGCCGCACTGGCAGGACGAGAGGAGAGCCAAAACTGCGAAGACGGCGAGTACGGAGCGCATGGTCCGAAGATCGTACACCTCCCCGGGCGGGGTGGGATCGTTCCTGCGTGCCGCACTGCGCCAGGGCGGCGGGGGCGAGAATTTCTAGGGTTCGGCGTTGGGAGGCCGGATGCCCAAGTGCCGCCCGCGAACGGCCTGCTCGCCGGGAGCGCGCTCCTGGGCCGCGCCGCGCGCTTCGCGCCAAGCGTCGTAGGCGCCCACCAGGGCGGAAGCGAAGGCCTCGCCGAGCTGGGCGTAGCCTTCGCGGGAGAGATGGACGCGGTCGCGGGCCGCACGAGGCGGCGACTCCTGCGCCCAGGCCGCCATGGAGCCTTCGCCGCCCATGGCGTCGAACTGGCTGAAGTAGGCGCAGCCGGCCGCCTCCGCCGCGCGCCGCTGCGCCGCGACGACCTGCTGGATCGCCGGCAGGCTCGCCCATCCTCTGGGGCCCGGCGCGGCGCGATCCGGCGGGCCGAGGACCAGGCAGGCGGCGCCCGGCGCGGCCTTGGCGATGCGCTGGAGGACCGTGCCCAGCTGCTTCTCCCACGTCTCGGGCGCGACGCGCTCACCGGCCTCGTTGGTCCCGTACGCCAGCACCACCAGATCGGGAGCGCGGTGGGAGACCTGCTCGGCCAGGTGCGCCTCGTCCCACTCCAGCAGCGCCGAGGCCCGGGCGCCGTTGACCCCCAAGGCGTCGTACACGAGCCCGGGCGCGGCCTGCTCGAAGGAGGCGGCGAAGAGGCGCACCTCGCCGTCGCCCAGCACCCGGACTTCCACCGTGCGCGCCGGCCGCGCGGGCGAGAGCGCCTGCCAGGCGCTGCCGGGCAAGGACGCGCGCGCGCTGAGGCGCAGCTGGCGCACCCCGTCCACGAAGATCTCGAAGCCGCCGCCGCCGGGCTGCTTGAGGTAGGCGAGCTCGATCCGCCCGGAGGGCGTGCCCGGCTCCAGCCAGGCCCGGGCGCCCGCCGCCGCGCTCGACAGGGCCACGCCGCCCAGCCCGAAGCGCCCGTCGCCGCGCTCGCCCGTCGGGCGCCGGGCCTGTTCGACGCGCCACTCGCCGGTCAGCCCGGAGCGCACGCCCTCCGCGGAGTGCGCGGCGATCGGCAGGCCGAACTGGACCGCGCCGCGGCCCGCGCCGCCGAAGCGGGCCTGGAGCGCGCGGCGGACCGCGGCGCTCTGGTGGTCGGCGGCGGTGTGCGAGTCGCCCAGCTGCAGCACGCGCACGGTCTGCGCGCGCGAGGCCTCGAGGCGGGAGAGGGACTCGAAGAAGCGCTGCAGCGCCTCGGGCCGCTCGACGGGCGCCTCGGGCTTCTGCGCGACGGCGGCAGAAGGAGCCAGGACCAAGAGGGCGAGACAGGCGACCCGGAGCACGAGCCCATCGTATTGCAGGCCGCGCCCGGCGAGGAGGCGGATGTTTCGTAGCCGAAAATGTGCTTTAGATGCGTCGCCTATGGTTCGAGCGTTCCTGATCTCCTTCGTGACTCGTCAGCTTCTCTACTCGCGGCCGGAGACGGCGGCGAAGTACCCGAACTGCTGGCTGGTCTGGGAGCCGGGAGCGTGGATCGCGCCGCAGCAGGGCAAGCACATGACCCTGGTGCCGACCTCGACCGCCACCGACCGCCCCGCCCAGGGCGACGCCCTCTGCTTCGAGCTGGCGCCGACCCCGGCCGGCGTCCGAGTGGGCCGCTCGCCCGAGTGCGAGATCGTCATCAACGACGCCACGGTCTCGCGCTCGCACCTCACCCTGGTGCAGGAGCCCGACGGGTCCTGGGTCGCCAACGTCTCGGTCAACTCGCGCGGTGCGCTGGTCGACGGCAAGCCGGTCCCTCCGGGCGGGCGCATCCCGCTCAGGCGCGGGCTGACGATCCACCTGGGCGACGCCGTCATGACCTTCTACGACGCCGAGGGCTTCCTCGGACGCGCCGAGATGGAAGGCAAGAAGGCGATGGCTTCCAAGGCCTAGCGCTGCACCTTCTTGCCCTGCTTCTTCCCTGTTTCGCCCCGCTGCGCCGCTACTGCACGTCCACCTTGATCGAGCGGGGCTTGCTCTCCTCGCGCTTGGGGATGGCCAGGCGCAGCAGGCCGTTCTTGAACTCCGCCTTGACCTTCTCCGGGTCGACGGTGGTCGGCAGCGTGAACGACCGCGTGAAGCTGCCGTAGCTTCGCTCGACGCGCAGGTAGTTCTCCTTCTTGTCCTCCTTCTCCAGCTTCCGCTCGCCCTTGAGCGTGAGCACCCCGTCCTCGACGCGCACGTCCACGTCCTTGGGGTCGACGCCGGGCAACTCGGTGGTCAGCACCAGCGCTTCCTGGTCCTCGTAGACGTCCACGGGCGGGAGGAAGCCGGCTCCCAGCTCCTCCTCCTGGCCCTGGCCCTGGCCCTGGCCCCGACGGCGCCAGACCCGGTCGTCGAAGAGGCGGTTGAGCTCGTCCTGCATCCGGGCCATCTCACGGAACGGTTCCCAACGAGTGATCGCCATGACCTTCTCCTCTCCTCAAGAAGGGCGACGCGGTCCGCCGCGGCCATCTCCCGCTCGCCGCGCCGCCGTGTTTGCCGCGCTGAAGGTAAGCGGCGAGAACGAGCTGTCAAACGGCGGGGCGGGACCTCGCCGCAGGCCCCGATCGGCATAGGGGCTGACGGGGTTCGTCCCCGTCAGTCCCCTGCCACACCACCGGACGTGCGGGTCCGCATCCGGCGGTTCGGTTGGTTGAGGTTCAACAAGATAGCCTCGGCAGGCCCTGCCTGTCGTAGTAGC
>DASXVQ010000217.1:0-12086 GCA_036504155.1 Myxococcales bacterium | reverse complement strand
TCCATCCGAACCGGTCTTCGAGCCGAGGTTGCCTTCGTCGTCCCAGCCATAGGTCGTTGAGCCCTCGGATTGCAGCCGGTCGCGCTCGTCGTAACTCGAACTGGTCAGCACGCCGTTCTTGGTCTGCGAGAGCCGGTTGCCGACCGCGTCGTAGGTGAAGCCGCCCGAGTACTGGACCACCCCGGCCTTGGTCACCGTCTCGCCGGTCAGCCGGTAAATGTCGTCGTAGGTGTACTCGCGGAAGGTGCCGTCGGCCTCGTCGATGCGCGTGCGATTGCCCGTGGGGCCCAGCGTGAAGGCGTAGCCCTGGATGGCAACACCCGACGCGCATCCGCCCGGCGCTCGCCCGATTCCCGCGTGCGTTCCCCGCGTTGGCGAGCCCGACCCCTCGGCACAGACGAGGCGGAAGATGACGAGAGTCCCGACGCGGTTTTCCGCGAAGGATGCGTCGGCCTGGCCGACGTAGGCGCGCGCCGGGGCGGCGCAGCAGAGCACTGCCAGCAGCGGAGCAATCACTCGACCCATGAGGGGGCCATGCTACTCCGGGTGATGGCTCCCTGGGCCTGTCAGGGCTTGGTTGGCGCGGGCGGCCCGGAGGGTGGCTCCGTCGGAGGCGTTCGCTCCGACTTGCGCTCCAGCTTCGCCCCCGGGTGCGTCCTCGCGTGGACTTCTTGGAGCCGCCGGATGGAGACCTGCGTGTAGAGCTGGGTCGAGGCCAGCGAAGCGTGCCCGAGCAGCTCCTGGATTGCGCGGATGTCCGCTCCTCCCTCGAGCATCGCCGTCGCGGCGCTGTGGCGCAGGACGTGGCAGCCCCCGGTCTTCTCGATGCCTGCCGCCTGGATGTAGCGATGCACGACGAGGGACAGGTGCGTGGGCACGAAGGCCTGGCCGTCCTGGCGCAGGAACAGGATGCCGGCGTCCGGCTCGACCACCAGCAAGGGCCGCGCGTCGGCGAGGTACTTCGTGAGCCAGGCTAGCGCCCTCTCGCCGAAGGGCACGACCCGGTCCTTCCGCCCCTTCCCGTTGCGGACGAGCAGCGTCGCCCTCTCGTGGTCGACGGAGTAGATGGTCAGCCGTGCCAGCTCCGTGCGCCGGATGGCGGTCGTCCAGAACACCTCCATCAGCGTCCGGTCGCGCAGGCCCGCGGGCGTCGAGACGTCGGGCAGCGCGAGGACGCTCTCCACCTCGGTCAGGGTCAGGACGCTGGGCAGCTTCTTCTCCGCCTTGGGCAGCTCCAGCTCGGCGGCGGGATTGAGCAGGACGTGCCCGTTCTTCGCGAGCCAGCGGAAGTAGCCCTTGAGCACCGTCAGCCGCTGGTACTGCGTCCCGACCGCGAGCGGCTTACCCGTCCGCCTTGCGCAGGGCGAAGAGGTGGCGCTGGTAGCGCTCCAGCGTCGGCCGGGTGATGTCCTGAGTCCTGCCGATGGTCCTCTCGGCGCACCAGTCGGCGAAGTAGGCGAGGCTCTGCTCCCGACCCCGGATGGTCGCCTCGGTGAAGGTGGCGGTCACCTTCATCCACTCCAGGTAGCGGACCATCAGCGTGCGCAGGCCCTGCGGCCCGTCAGTCGGCTCGAGGTACTTGCGCGGCATCAGCGCACCTCCTTGGCGACAGCGGCCTGCGGGTATGGCGGCGGCGCGCCAGGCTGACCCCCTGGACGTGCGATTTCGGGCTCGACTTGGCCGGTGGCGCGCAACCCGGCGTCCTCTTTGGCGTTCGTGGCGGAATCCGCACCCCTCGATGGCCCCACGATGGGGGCACTTTGGGGGCACGAACCGGCCACGAACTCGCCCGCTCCACCCCTCGATGTCGCCGTCGTACTCGCAAGCGTGGCGGGGTCGATGAGGCCGAGGACGACCCGCCCATCCTGCTCGCGGCCGTCGAAGAGCAACTCGTACTCGAAGAGCCGGCCCCGGCCGCCCTGATGGACGACCACCAGCTCCATGGCGATGAGCCTCGCGAGGTGGACGCGCACCTGGAAGTCGGACCAGCCGGTGAAGGCGCGGACGTCGCGGCGGCCGAAGCGGTAGGCGCCGCGGTCGATGCCCTGCTTCCGGCAGTGCTCGGCGGCCATCTGGTCGAGGAGCCGGAGCAGCCTGCGGGCCTGCGGCGGAAGCTCGTCCAGCGACAGGCCCAGGATGTCCAGGCACAGCGTGTTGGCCAGGGCGACATCCGCCGGCTCGACCTCGATGTACTCGACGCTCACGCCGCCGAAGGCGACCGTCCGTACCGGGCGCTGGTGCTGGTGTAGCAGCGCGATGGCCTTGATGAGGGTCAGGTACTGCGGGAAGGCCCGTCGCATCCGCGTCTGCGCGCTGGAGAAGCCGAGGCTCGGTGCGAAGGGATTGAGGACCGTGAGCGGGCGCAGCAGCCGTTGGGCATTCTGGTGCAGGCAGGTGAGCCGCTCGCGCTCCTGGCTCGCGACCAGGCCTCCAGCGTCTCGCGGAGCTGCTGGATGCGGTGGACAGCCCGGGTCTGCTCCGGCGACTCGTCGATGGTCAGCGTCAGACAGCGGTTGAGCAGCTCCTCGTCCAGTTCGGCGGCGGTGGAGCTGAAGATGAGGGCAACCGGGCCCTCGACCCGGTAGGTCTGGCTCACGAGCCGCCCCGCGCTCGTCCTTGCTGGTCGACCCGATGGTGAGTGAGCCCTCGGAGAGCAGCAGCTTGAGCGGGTAGCTGACCTTGGCCGCGCCCTGGTCCTCCGCGACAGCGAGGACGCGGTGCTTCAGGTTGGTCTCGCCCAGGTAGTAGAGCGCCTGCGGCGTCAGCGAGCTGAAGCAGAGCTTGTCCTCGTCGGGGGTGAAGGCCAGCACCGCGTCCATCAGGCTGGACTTGCCCGAGCCCGACGAGCTGCGGATGAGCAGCGCCAGCGGCCTGTCGAGCTTGCGCGAGACGACGCCGAGGTAGGCGGCGAGGATGTTGGTGCCCTCGCCGGCGAGCCCGCACCTCTGGATGTCGGCGACGATGCGCTCCGTCAGGTCCGGAGACTTCAGCAGCTCCGTCGCCTCGTCGGTCTCCTGCCTGGTGAGGACGACCTTCTGCTCGGCGGGCGTGAGCGCGGCCTGGATGCGGCGGTCCTGTTCCTGCTCGAGTTGGAGGAGCACGCGGCCCAGGTCGCCGCGGATGACCTCCTCGGCGACACCGAGCTCCAGCGCGGCCTGCTTGGTGAAGGCCGCCCGCTGCTTGGCTGAGTACAGGTCGAGGGAATCGACGTGGAAGCCGGTCCCGGCGGGCCCGCCTTCACGCGAGCAGAGCAGGTTCACCCGGAGCTGCGAGTAGGAAAGGTTGTCGGCCAGGCCGCGGACGCGGTAGCGGCGCTCACCGAAGACGAGCACCAGCTCATCGCGGTCTGGCTCGAGTGCTCCCGAGGCTGGCGAAGGCTCAGACGCAGCGACCGGCGGCGCTGGCGCAGGAGCCGGCGGCGTCGGCAGGTCGTCCGGTTCCGAGGCTCGCGAGCACCGGATGCCACGCGGCTCCAGCTCTGCGGCGAGCCCGTCCGCCCCCGTGAACGCCACCACCGCCCTGGCAACCTTGTGGCGCTCGAACGCGGTGACCAACTCCGCGGTCGGCCCGTCCGGGCCGTGGACAGTGGTGACGTTGCGGTGCCCACGGCACCACCAGGCCAGGGCGTCGAGGAGGCCACCCGCGACAATGACGGTGTCGCAGGCACCGAAGGCAGCCAGGTTGAAGACCCCTCGCCGGTCCGCGTGGAGCCACAGGTTCCGCGGCACGCTGGGCCGGAGCTTGTCGCCGACCATCCGCCCGTAGACCTGGACCAGCCGGCCCTGCTCGTCGAAGAGCGGCACCGTCAGCGCGCCGCGGAAGGCCTCGTGGCCGTTGGCCTTGAGGATGCCCAGCGCCGTCAGCCGCTCGCGGATGGAGCCGCCGGCCTTCCGGTTCTTGCATGGGATGCACAGGCCGAGCGACCGGTCGCTGAAGCCGAGCCGGAAGGTCGCGAGGGCCTCGGCGCTGGTCACGCCCTGCGTCTGGAGGAAGGCGAGCGCGGCCGGCGTCGTCTTGAGCGTCGCGGCGTAGTAGTCGACCACCGCCTTGAGCATTTCCTGGTCGCTGGCCTCCGGCGTGACCGGCAGCTCGAGCTCGCGGACGGTGGTCCTGGGCATCCCGAATTCGGACGAATGTGGGGTGCTCATCCAACCCTCGTCATTCCGCCCGCTTGCAGGGCCTCATTCCGCGGACCCATTTCGGGATGCCCCGGACACGCCGAGAGCAGCCGGTGCAGCGACGACGGGCTGCACCTGAGCCGGTCCGCGATGGCCTGGATGGACAGGCCGTCGGCGCGCAGGGCGCGGGCGGCCGAGGCGTCGATGTTGGCGCGAGGGCGGCCAGGGACGCGCCCGTGGCGCTTCGCGCGCTCCAGTCCCGCCTTCGTCCTCTCGATGAGGCGCGTGCGCTCGAAGCCAGAGACCCAGGACATCACCGCCACCAGCAGCTCGCGCGCCGGGCCGTCGGCATCGAGCCAGGGCTCGCGTGCGGAGAGGACGCGGACGCCCAGGCGCGTCAGCTCGCGGTAGGTGTCGAAGCACGAGAGCCCGCGGCCGAGCCGGTCCAAGCTCCAGATGACCAGCACCGGCGCCGGACCGAGCTTGCCGGCGCGCAGGGCCGTCAGCATCCGCGAGAGGCCTGGCCGCCTGCGACAGGCGCTCTCCCTGTCCTCGAACACCTCGTCGATGGCCAGCCCGCGAGCGGCGGCCAGCGCCTCGATGTCCGGCCGCTGGTTCTCGACCGTCTGCCTGCCATCCTTCTTGCTCACCCTCAGGTACGCGATGCACCCCATGCCTTCCTCCTTGTCGGTGGTGGTTGCCACGTGGGCGACCACACCTCTGGAGGCGGCGGAAGGCGAGTCGAGGGTCCAAGAGGCCCAAGGACTCGTCAGGAGTTGCTTGGAGTGGTCCGGAGTTGCCATCCCGACCGTCATGGGTGAGGGCAAGGGCTTCGGCCGGAACGGCAAGACCGACACGGAACGACGAGCTCCGACACGCTTCGACAAAGAACGACCATCCCGACACCCTCTTGTTGGGGGAAGCGAGTGCCGTTCAAAGTCGTCTGCGACCGTTCCAGACACGTTTTGCAGCGGGGAGTAGAGGCGGCGCACGCCGCAGGTTCGTGCCCGCTCGTTCCCATTCAGCCCGCTCGTGCCCGCTCGGTCCGGATTTGCAGTGGGGTATAGGAGGCAGGCACGTGGGCCTGGTCGTCGTTGGTCGCGAGGGGCCGTCATTGGTCGTGATTGGCCACCCCGACAGCCTTGTTTGAGGAGGCGGAGGCGTCCGGCCCATCGTCCCTGGCGGGCCCTCCCGGTCCCTGGCGGTCCTTGGCCGTCCACTTCTGCGCCAACCTATAGAGGGCTCGGCGAGCACGGCGGCGAAGGACGAGGTTTCCCGCTCGGTCCTGTTGGGCCCGCTCGCGCCCGCTCGGCCCTGAAGTGCAGCGGTATATGGGAGACGCGAAGGGACGAAGGCCCAGCCGCCAGAAATGTTCGAGGGGGCCCGGTCAGCAGGCTGCGCCCCTGCCTGTGCGCGCCAGGAAAATCCGCTCACTTACATTCCGGCCCGACGAGGACCAGCGCCTTTCCAGATGGATGACGAGGACTTGCCCGCTTCCGGCGGAATGTAAGTAAGCCGGGAGACCCACTTACATTCCGCGGCGCCGGTCCCAGGTCCCGCCTCGACACCTGGGGGATTTCAGAAGTCCCCCAGGGGCGCCGCCAGTGCCGTCAATCGGCTCGGCCGACGTATCCGGCATGAGCCCCCGCTTCGCCTCCAAGCCTGTCCCAACGCGCCCGGCCTTGCCGAGCGCCATCACGTAGGAGTGTGCCCCGTGCCCATGCCTCCGAGAACGTTCCAGGCCTGCCGCGCCATCGAGGACCGCTGGTCCGCCAAGCTCGACGACTGGCTCGCCGAGTCCTACCCGATGCGCCCGGCCACCATGGACGAGCAGTGGCGCGGGATGGACCGACTGGTCCGCGTCGCCCTGGACGAAGACGGCGTCGAGGTCGGCGTCGACTACAAGTGCGACGAGCGCGCGGCCAGGACCGGCAACGCCTTCATCGAGACCGTGAGCAACGACGTCTCGGGCCGGAAGGGCTGGGCCCTCACGACCGAGGCCGACTGGGTCTTCTACTTCGTCGTCCCCGACCGGGTCTTCGGCGTCCTCTCGCGCAAGCTCAAGGCCATCGTGCCGCAGTGGCAGCGGCGATTCCCCACGCGCGCCGCGCGCAACGTGGGCCGCGACGGTCGCCCCTACCGGACCCTCGGCATCTGCGTCCCGCTCAAGGAAGTCGGTGCCGTCGCCGAGTGGGTCGCTCACCTGGACCAGGGCGACGGACCCGTCCTGGCCGTCCGAGAGGAGGTGATGGAATGACTGCCGCACCCGTGTTGCACGTCCTCGAGCTGCTGGAGGCCCGAGGCTGCAACCCCAGAAGAGCTGGCGCGGGCCACCTGGCCCGCTGCCCGGCCCACGAAGACCAGCAGGCCAGCTTGTCCGTCGGCGAGGGCGAGGGTGGCCGAGTCCTTCTCAAGTGCCACGCCGGCTGCGGCGTCGAGGCCGTCTGCTCGGCGCTCGGGCTCGACAAGCGGGAGCTCTTCCCGCCGCGGGAGAAGAAGATGAAGAGACAGCAGCCGATGGACGGCGCGGCGCTCTGGGCCAAGCTCGCCGAGCACGACGAAGCCGGCGAGGCCTACCTCAAGTCCCGCGGGCTGGAAGCTGCCGTGGGTCTCGGCCTGGTCAGGTTCAACGTCCCGCGGCGCGCCCTCGCTGACGACGCCGAGCGCTGGCTGGACAAGAAGTCCGGCTGGCGAGTCGCGGTGGCCATGAGGGTTGCGACCGGCGCCGTCCGGGACTTCCAGCTCCGCGCCATCACCGACCTGAAGCCCGCCAAGCTCTCGCTCTGTGGTGCGCCTCGGCCCTCAGGGACTGCCTTCGGTCGTCCCGACCTGGCCGCGCAGGGCGGGCGCGTCTTCATCGCCGAGGGCATGGCCGACACCCTTGTCCTCTGCGTCGCAGGCGTCGTGGGCATCGGCGCCCCTGGCGTCGAGAAGCTCGTCGGCCTCGCCGAGTTGGTCCCGGCGGGCGCCGAGGCCGTCCTCTGCGTCCAGAACGACCGGGAGGGCCAGAGCGCCAAGGGCTTCGCGAGGCTGGCCAGGGCGCTGGAGAAGAGGTGCGTCCGCACCCTCTGGCTCACCACGCCTGCGCCTCACAAGGACCCGGCGGACTGGCTGAAGGGCGTGGGGATGGTGGAGTTCCAGGCTGCCCTCGCGGGCGAGGCCGTCCACGCACAGGCGCCGGCCGTGTTGGAGGAGGCCGCCGACAGGCCCGAGTTCGAGGTGCGCAAGGGCGAGGGCCACAAGTCCGTCGCGGCGGCGGTGAAGGCGCTCGCGAAGCAGCCGTCCACCTTCCAGCGCGACGGGCGCCTGGTAACGGTTGCCGCCTGGCAGGCCAAGGAGGACGAGACGGTGCGGCGCGAGTCGGGCGCGCCCATCGTCAGGGACGTCCCGGCGCCCCTGCTCTGGGAACGGCTGTCGGCGGCCGTCCGCTGGATGCGGTTCGACGCGAGGAAGGACGAGCTGGTGGCCTGCGACCCGCCGCAGACGATGGTCTCGGCCGTCCTCTGCCGCGGGGAGTGGCCCGGCGTCCGTGAGCTGAAGGGAGTCGTCACCGCTCCCGTGCTGCGGCCGGACGGCTCCGTCCTCGACCGACCGGGGTACGACGCGAGCACGGGACTGCTCTTCGCTCCCAGCGGACCCTGCGAGCACGTGCCCGACCAGCCGACGCCAGCGGAGGCCCTGGCGGCGCGGAATGCGCTGCTGGAAGTCGTCTGCGACTTCCCCTTCGCCGAGGTCGCTCACCGGAGCGCTTGGCTCGCCGCGCTGCTCACGCCCTTCGCCCGGCCTGCCTTGGGCGAGGCCAACGCGCCGCTCTTCCTCATCGACGGCAACACGCGCGGCTGCGGCAAGTCGCGGCTGGTCGACTGCATCTCCCTCATCGTCACCGGCAGGTCGGCTCCCAGGCAGCAGTTCACGCTCAACGCCGAGGAACTCGACAAGCGTGTCGTCGCCCACCTCCAGGCCGCCGACTCGCTGGTCCTCTTCGACAACGTCGTCGGCGACTTCGGCGGGCCCGTCCTCGACAAGCTCATCACCGCCGAGGGCTGGTACGCGTCCCGGCTCCTCGGCAAGAACGACGCGGCGGCGTCCTTGAAGATGAGGAACAACACCACCTGGTACGCCACCGCCAACAACGCGACGCTCGTCGGGGACATCGGGAGGAGGACCATCCACGTCCGGCTGGCCACGCCGCTGGAGCACCCCGAGGAGCGGGCGGACTTCCGGCACTCCGACCTGCTCGCCTGGGTGCGTCAGGAGAGGCCCAGGCTGCTCGCGGCGGCACTGACGGTGCTGCGAGGGTGGTTTGTCGCGGGCAGGCCCGTCGCCGACCTCCCGGCCTTCGGCAGCTTCGAGACCTGGTCCGGCATCGTCCGCAACGCCCTGCGCTGGGTCGACCTGCCCGACCCGTGGGCCGACACCAAGGAGGGACTGCGCCAGGCCGACCCCGGCGACAGCCTGCACGCCGCGCTCATCGCTGGGCTGGAGGCGTTGGACCCGGAGGGCAAGGGCCTGACCACTGGGGAAATCAAGCGCCGGCTCGAGGCCGACATGACCGACGCGAGGGAGCGCGACCGAGCGCCGCGGTACTCGGCCTTCATCGACGCGTTGGGCTCCGCGAGGAGCCTCATCGAGGACGGGAAGGTGAACGGCAACGTCTTGGGCAGTCGGCTCCGGGCGTTGAAGGAGAAGCGGAAGGACGGGGCGTGGATTGCCTCCGTCCACGACGCGCACACCAAGCTCGCCGTCTGGCGGGTCCTGCGTGAGGCAGGCCGACTTGCGGTGGATGCGGTGGATGCGGTGGCACCAACCGTCCAATGCGGGAAAGTGTCAGAGCCAAATTCTCCTACGTGCATGGCCGCTGACAGTTTGCGGGACCGCGCCGTTCCTGCCACCGCAAGTACCGCATCCACCGCAACCGCCAACGACGAATCAACTACTTGCGTGGCCTCCGAGCCGGTTCCGCCTGCCCACGTCCTGCCCGCCGCTCCCGTCCAACTTCCCTTGGTCCCCTTCAACCCGCTGGAGGGCCACCTATGACCCCTGCCCCACGTCTCCACCGGGACCTGCGCGACCGGGGCATCGCCGTCTGGCCGGAGGCGAACGGGCACGTCGGCTACCGCGCTCCTCCCGACGCCCTGACCGCCGAGCTGCACCAGGCCATGGTCGTCGGGAAGGCTGGCTTGCTCGCGCTCCTCGAGTCCGAAGTCCGCTGGCGCGTCGACGCGATGCGTCGCCAGTGCGCGGGCCGGACCGTCTGGCCCTTCCTCGTCGCCCGCCCCAGCCCCACGTCCCCAGGCCACTGCCTCTCCTGCGGCGAGCCGCTGGCCGCCGTCGAGCAGACCCGCTGCTCCCTCTGCCTGGAGGCCGTCCACCGCGTCCTGGCCAACGTGAAGCCGAAGGCCCAGGCCTGAAAGCCACGTGAGCGCCGGACTTGGCCCACGTTCGCGTTCGAGTCCGCCCTGCGCCTACCACCCCGACCGGCCCCGGACGACGCGACACGCGGGCGCTGTGGCCTTTTTGGCATGGGTAGGTAAGCGTGAGCCCGCCTACCTGCTCGCCCCGCCGTCGCCTTGTTGGAGTACCTCTGCCTTTCCTGCGTCAGGAGGCTCAACGACGCCGCTGCCGCCTGTCTCGCCGAGACTCTTCAACAACCCCTCGCGTTTCTCACGTCGGAAGTCCCGTGACTTGGCCGACGGCCGAAAGGAGCAGTGCTCTTCGAACGTGCAACTGATTGCGCCGAGCGCGTCCTCCAGTGCCAGCCCTTCCTCTGGCCGAGGAACGACGTCGCCGCGGGGATTCACCGCAAGCTCGAGCGTGGATGAAAGCGATGGGCTGTTCGCCGTCTGCCAGCCAATCCCCGACACATACAGCCAGAGTGCCCCAGTCTCTATTCGCGCAGTGGTCGCATCGACCTCCATCATGAGGCCGCGCCCTTGGGTGCGCGCTGAGAGGGTGTTGGCGACCTGGAAGCCCTGACACGTGCACGTCCCTGGCACGCCGCGTCCCGAGACTACGCACTCGGTTGCTCCGGCCGACTCGGAGCAGATTGCCTTCCGGATGGAGGTATGCCCAAGCGTCCACTCGGTCGCCCGGCAAACGGTCGCACACGCGTCGGGCTTCGACCGGCAACCCAACAGCAGGCTGAAGGCCACGCAAGCAGCTAGGAGCCTCAAGGCCTTGCCTCCATGGACGTTCCGACAAAGTTGAAACTCTCGAACTTCCGATTCCGAACCGCGTTCCCGCTCGAGTCGAGGAGCGGCCCCGAGGTCTTCGGAACCGGGTAGCTGCGCCCCTCCACTCCGGCTACGGGCAGGCGAATGCTACGGGCAAGCGAACCTGCTAGCGCGGCGGACCAGCAGGCGTACAGGCCAGCGCGCTCCCTCGGGCGGACGTTCCAGAAGAAGGAGCTCAACGTCGCGGTGTCGAGCGGTTCGCCACCCTCGCGCAGTGCAATGTAGGACTGCGCGCCGTGCGCGGCGATGAAGACCTCGTCAAAGCCCGACGACAGGTACTTCAAGGAGGCGCGGTACAGCGAAAGCTCATCCCAAGCGAACTCCCATCTCGATTCCGCCGGGCTGGCACTGGATGAGAAGAACTTGAGGGTCGCCTTCGCGACGCTCGAGCCGTAGGACTGGAAGTTGTCGGGGCCCACATCAACTGGGACGTAGAAACCGTCTACGGGTTCGTAGAACGTGTCGTAAATCCAGCCAACAATGACGAGAGCCTTCTTCGGCATGTGCGACGAAGTCGGAGCGCGGTGGGCACCCGGCAGCATGCTCATCAGGAAGAAGCTCCAATCGGTCGTTGCGATGTCCTTGCCGCTCGGGTCGGTGAACGAGACGGGATTGCCCCAGGTGTAGAGGTACTTGTGGAGGCTCGTGGGCGTCTGGTCGCTTCCTCCCCACGGGTCCTCACTCACAAACCGCCCCGTCCCCACGTCTAGCCACCGCGCCCGGTTGTAGTAGAGCCCGGAGCCGCCCTCCCAAGCCTCCCCAGCGAACATGTACGGCTGCGGGTCGGAGCCGACGTGCACCAGCAGTTCGCCAAAGGCGTTGTAGGTGTAGCTGTCGGTGACCGCCCCGCTCTCGTCGGTGAGCTTGCGGATGCTCCCGAGCCCATCGGGCATGGACGCACTTGGTCCCTGAGGCCCTGATGACCGCCAGCAAGTCATCGCCCCGGACGTAGAGCGCCTTGAGTGCTCCAGCCTCATCCGTCTCCGCGACGACGTGGGAGAGCGCCCCCGCGGTGTCCACGAGGTAGTTCTGGACCGTGGTCAGCCCGGCCTTTGTCGTCTTGGTCTGCACTCTGACGCCGTCGGCGTCGTAGGTGTGCTCGATGACCGTGCCATCGTGCTTCTGCACCTTCACCAGCCGGTGGTCGAAGTCCCACTCGTAGGTTGCTCCGTCTGCACCGGTCTTCGAGCCGAGGTTCCCCTCGTCATCCCAGTCGTAGGTCGTCGAGCCCTCGGTGAGAAGCCTATCGCGCTCGTCGAAGCTTGAGCTGGTCAGCACGCCGTTCTTGGTCTGCGAGAGCCGGTTGCCGACCGCGTCATAGGTGAATCCGCCCGCGTACTGGACCGCCCCGGCCTTGGTCACCGTCTCGCCGGTCAGCCGGTACAGGTCGTCGTAGGTGTACTCGCGGAAGGTTCCGTCGGCCTCGTCGATGCGCGTTCGGTTGCCCGTGGCCCCGAGGGTGACGGCGTAGCCCTGGATGGTGTACGCGCCGCGCTTGGTGTCGAGGCTCTTGAGGCGATTGAGCGCGTCGAATTCGTAGCTCGTGGCCACGCCGTTCGGGTGGCTGAGCGACTCGCGGTTGCCGTTGGCGTCGTAGGTGTGGACGTAGGAGCGACCCGCCGCGTCGGTCACGGTGTCGAGGCGGTTGAGCGCGTCGAAGGTGTAGGTGGTCGCGTACTCGACTCCGCCGATGGTGGTCGCGAGGCGGGTGCGGTTGCCCTGGACGTCGTACCCG
>DASXVQ010000216.1:0-18220 GCA_036504155.1 Myxococcales bacterium | reverse complement strand
GAGCTGCACGGGCCGGGATTCGCCGAGCCGAACGAACCGAAGCGACGGTCGTCCGTTGTCATGGGCGTGCACCTTCGGGCACGAATCGGAGGACTCCATGACGCGAAGGTCGGCTCTCCTCATCGCGTTCGCCCTGACCGTCGTCGCAGCGTTGGTCGCGGCGAAGCCTCCTGAAGGGTCCGACGGCAAGATGCGCGCCCTCCCGCCGCGGCCCGCGGAGTCGGCGAGAGTGGCGTTCGGCAGGGAGGCGACCCTGAAGTCCTACGAGCTGACCGTGAGGGCCAGGGCTGGGCAGGACCCGGAGTCTGCGGTCCTGGAGATCCTCTGGAGCGGCGCGAAGAGCTTCCCGAGCCAGCCTCGTCCCACCGAAGACAACGGCTTCCGCAAGAACCCCAAGAGCTACCCGCCGAGCGGGGAGCTGAACTCGATGGCGACGGTGCTCTACCGCACCCACCGGACCTGCGACGGCACGCTCCGGGCGCAGGGCGCCCACGAGGCGGTCGAACTGAAGGGCTACGCCAACTACGAGTGCCGCAGCCGCTTCCACGAGCAGTGCATCCTCGACGGCACCTTCGACTCCTTCTACGACGAGCGGTGCGACTTCGCGCCGGTCACGCTCTCGGTCGGAGCCTCCATCGCGGGCGGCGACTTCGTCCTCGCGCTCGACAAGGTGGAGCAGGGCGTGGCGCACCTCACGGTGCGCCCGAGCGTCTCGGAGCGCTACGGCCCACTCAGCGACTGAGGGCGTCGAGTCTTCCCCGGGTCCGGTCTGCCACGACGCGTCTTCCACGACGACCGGCGGGCGCTGCGGCTCCGGCGGCCCCGGGCCCGCGCTACGCCAGCGCCGCGAGCAGCTTGCCGACCAGCCCGCCGAACGCGCCGTTGGACATGACGAGCAGCACGTCGTCCTTCCTGGCGTCCTTCTTCACCGCGGCGACGATCTCGTCCACGCTCGCGGCGGCCAGGGCCGGCACGCCGTTGGCGGTGATGTCCTCGGCGAGCCTGCGCACGTCCAGCTGCTGGTCCGCGGGCACCTTGTCGGTGGGCGCCGGGACGGCGATGACCGCCCGCGCCGCGCCGAAGAAGGCCTTGGCGTACTCGGCCTGGTGCATGTTGCGTCGGCTGGTGTTGCTGCGCGGCTCGAAGATGGCCCACACCGGCCGCCCCGGGAACCGCATGCGGATGGCGGTGAGCGTCTCGTGCACCGCGGTGGGGTGGTGCGCGAAGTCGTCGATGACCAGCACGCCGCGCGGCTCGCCCTTGAGCTCCTGGCGCCGCTTGACGCCCTTGAAGGTCTCGAGCCCGTGGGCGATCTCGTCCCACTCCATGCCCAGCGCGTGGCAGGCGGCGATGGCGCCCAGCGCGTTCTCCACGTTGTGCGGGCCGCCCACCGCGAGCAGCATCCGCCGGACCTTGCGGCCCAGGTGCACCAGGTCGAACCACGCGCCGCCCTGGTCGTGCGTGAGCTCGTCGGCGAACCAGTCGGCGCCGCGGCGCCCGTAGGTCTGCACCTTGGCCTTGCTCTGCCGCGCCACCTCGACCGCGCCCGGGTAGCCGGCGCAGACCGCGAGGTAGCCGCTCTCGGGGACGAGGGCCGCGAACTTCTCGAAGGACGATCGGTAGTGCGCCAGGTCGCGGTAGATGTCGGCGTGGTCCATCTCCATGGACGTGAAGATGGCGGTGCGCGGCCGGTAGTGCAGGAACTTGGGGCCCTTGTCGAAGTAGGCGGTGTCGTACTCGTCGCCCTCGACCACGAACTCGCCGCCGGCGCCGACGCGGAAGTTGGAGTCGTAGTTGAGGGTCACCCCGCCCACCAGGAAGCTCGGGTCGCGCCGGGACTCGGTCAGCAGGTGGCCCATCAGCGCGGTGGTCGTGGTCTTGCCGTGCGTGCCCACCACCACCACCGAGTGCCGCTGCCCGATGCACAGCTCGCCCAGCGCCGCGGGGAAGCTCATGTGCGGCAGGCCGCGCTCGCGCATCGCGGTGGCCTCGGGGTTCACCTTGCGGATGACGTTGCCGACGATGACCAGGTCGGGCTTGGCCTCGTCCAGGTTCTCCGGCTTGTAGCCGTTCATCGTCCTGATGCCCCACGCCTTGAGCATGTCGCTCATGGGCGGGTAGACGTTCTCGTCGCTGCCGCTGACCTCGAAGCCCTGGCGCGCCAGCATGCCCGCGAACGAGCCCATCCCGGTTCCGCACACGCCCAGCAGGTGGATGCGGCGGACCTTGTGGGGGTCGACGTTCGAGACGATGTTCTCCTGCTCCATGGTGTGTCCTCGGTGGCTCGGCTGGTGGAGGTCAGGCCGACGCGCCTGCGCTCGGGCTCATTGGGCTTCGATCGCCTCGACGACGGCGTCGTGGAAGGTGGGACGGAACGCGGTGATGCGCACGTTGGCCCGGCTGGGGTGGAGGCGGTTGGTCAGGAGCGCCACGCAGAGCCCGCGGTCCAGGTCGATCCACAGGCTGGTGCCGGTGAAACCGGTGTGGCCGATCGTCCTCGAGGCGGCCAGCTTCGCTCCCGCCGCGGGCGTCGCTCCGGACGGAGTGTCGAAGCCGAGCGCGCGGCTGGAGCCCGGCGTCGGGTCGCGCTCGCAGAAGGCTTCCCAAATCTTGGCCGGGGCGAGGCGCGAGGCGCCGCGCAGCTCCTCGAGGACGGTGTTGCCGTAGGCCGCCACGTCCCGGGCGTTGCCGAACAGCCCGGCATGCCCGGAGACGCCGCCCATGGCGAAGGCGTTGTCGTCGTCGACCTCGCCCAGGCGCACCTTCGGCGGCACGTCGGGATCGGGCGCCGGCAGGAGGCCCTCCTGGCCGGGGGCCGGCTCGCGGGGGCGGCGCACGCCGGTGGCAACCAGCTGCGGGGCCTTGCGCGCCTTCTCGTCCAGCGGCCGGAAGCAGAGCGAGGGCAGGCCCAGCTCGGAGGAGACTTCCTTGGCGACGAAGCGGTCCAGCGAGGTGCCCGCCACCAGCTCGATCACCTTGCCGAGCGCGATGAAGCCCAGGTCGCTGTAGACGGCCGCGGTCCCCGGCGGGCGCTCGAGCTTCGTCGCGCAGACGGCCTCGGCCAGCATGATCCGCCCGCGGCGCGAGGCGGCCAGGCGCGCCTTGAAGTCCGGCGGCGGGTCGCGGAACAGCGGCTTGCCGCCCGCGTCCGCCATCACCTCCAGGAAGAACGGCTTCCAGGCCGGCAGGCCCGAGCAGTGGGCCAGCAGCTGCCGCAGGGTCACCGCCTTCTTGCCGCCCCGCCCGAACTCCGGCCAGAAGCGGACCACCGGGTCGTCGAGCCCCACCTGCTTGCGGCCGACGAGGACGGCCAGCGCGGGAGTGGTGGCCAGGACCTTGGTCAGCGAGGCCAGATCGAAGACGGCGTCGGACATCATCCGCTGGCGCTCGGGCACGGACTGCGACTCGCCGGTGGCCGAGAGGTGGACGAGCTTGCCGAGGTGGAAGACCGCCGTCGCGCCGCCCGGGAAGACCTCGTCGTCGACGCCCGCGCGCAGCGCCTGGTGGATGGCCGGGACGACGGGGATCGACCGGTGCAGCGGGGTGACGACCTTCACGCTCACGCGACCGCTCCTTCCAGGAAGGTGAGCGTCCCGGCCGCCGCATCCAGCCGCGCCCGCGCCCCCAGCGGGAAGGGCTGGTTGGCCCGGCCGTGTCCCACCGGCAGGCCGCCGAGGCAGGGCAGGCCCAGCTCGCGAGCGAGATCCCCGAGGACCTCCTCGGCCGTCCAGCCGCCGCTCGGCTCCTTGCAGTCCTCGAACTCGCCCATGGCGATGCCACGCACGCGGGCGAAGGCGCCGCTCAAGGCGAGGTGCTGCCACATCCGGTCCAGCCGGTAGGGTCGCTCGCCGACGTCCTCGAAGAAGAGGATGGCCCCGTCGAGCGGAGGCATGAACGGCGTGCCGATGAGCCGCGTGAGCACCGACAGGTTGCCGCCGACGACCGGGCCCTCGACCGCGGCGCCTGGGACGATCGGCTTGCCGCGGAGCACCGGCCGCACGTCGGGCCGCTCGAGCAGCTCGAAGAGAGGCTCGGCCGCCGCGGCTCCCAGCGTGCCCAGGTGGGTGACGACCGGGCCGTGCACGGAGATTCGCCCGGCGGCCTGCAGCGCGCCGTGGAGCGCGGTCACGTCCGAGAAGCCGACGAGCGGCTTGTGGATCTGCGGCAGCTTCAGCTTCGCGAGCAGGCGCATGGCCCCATAGCCGCCGCGGGCGCAGAAGACGGCGCGGGTGTCGGGCGAGGAGAGGGCCGCTTGCAGCTCGGCCAGCCGGCGCTCGTCCGAGCCGGCGAGGTAGCGCTCGGAGCTGAAGAGCGCCTCGTCGTAGACCGGCCGGTAGCGCGCGGAAATGAGGTCGAGGCCGCGCTGGAAGGCGGCGCGG
Source organism: Myxococcales bacterium (assembly GCA_036504155.1). Taxonomy (GTDB): domain Bacteria; phylum Myxococcota; class Myxococcia; order Myxococcales; family UBA5297; genus JACRCT01. The sequence goes on along the minus strand of DASXVQ010000216.1, from coordinate 13,841 downwards.
TCGAACGGTCCGGCCGGGGCGACGATGGAGATGCGATCCGAGGGACGCAGGGCGGCGGCGAGGAGCATCGCGGCGCAAGATACCGCGAAAGGACCGCTGCCGCCGCCTCGGCGAGGGCTAGGTGGGAGCGGAGGCCGCTCGCCGGCTCGACCTGGCGCAGGTCCGCGGCAGGGCCTCGATGCGGCCGAGCAGGCCGTGCTGCGCCGCGGGCGTGCGCTCGCGCGCCAGCCGGGAGACCAGGGCGCACGAGGCGGCGAAGGCGGCGTCGCGGTCGTTCTCGCTGACGGCGAGCGCCTCCTCGTAGAGCGAGTCCGAGAGCGAGCAGACCGCCGAATACAGCTGGCGATAGGCCGCGAGACGCACGCGCCTTCGAAGGGTCTGGCTCATCGCGTCCTCCTTTCGCCCTGCAGTGGCTGCTTCCTCCCGGGTTCGATGCAGCGGGCATGCCTCGCGGATGCGACAAGGTGGGAGATCGCCAACCTGCCAATCCCTCTGGCGTTTCGCTCGGGCCTGTCCCGCACTCCCCGAACAGGCGCATGGCAAGGATGTCGGACCCTGGAAAAGGTTCGAGGCTCCACGGTAGGCGGATGGAGGCGGCGGGCCGACATCTGGAGAGGTGGGGCGGGCGCACCCGGCCGCGAATTCTGGCCGCTCGACAACCTCGGGGCCCAGGCCGGATGATGCCCGCGTGGCGAACGACCGATGCCCCCACTGCGGCGCGCGAGTAGATCCGGGACAGCCGGACTGCCCGGAGTGCCACAACGAGGTCCCCGAGGAAGTGCTGGACGCGGCGGAGGCGTACCTGGCCAAGCAGGGCCCGGTCGCCCGCGCCAAGAAGTCCAGGTGGCCCATCCCCTGGGGCCTGTTCATCGCGCTGGGCGTCTACTGGGCGCTGGTCACGTTCTACACGCGGTACGAGTACATCAACTCCAAGGAGTACAAGGCCTCGCGCTACCTGCGGGTCGCCGCGCAGCTTCTGGGCGAGGACGACGGCAAGACGGTCCCCAAGGAGAACCTGCTCCAGGCGGCGGACAACCTGCTGATGGCCATCAAGGTCGGCCCCGAGGAGAACACCTGGGCGCAGCAGCGCGTGGAGGTGGTGGCGCGCCGGCTCCAGGAGCGGAGGATGAAGATCCCCCAGGACCTGCAGCAGCAGCTGGATGCGCTGGGGTTCAAGTACCGGGCGGCGATGGACGCGAAGAAGGGCTTCCTGCCCATTGGCGCGTACGACATCTGGGACATCGAGGGCGCCAAGCAGGTGCCCTTCCAGGTCGCCCAACGCGGCGTCCTCGGCGGTCTCGTCATCCTGGTCTTCTGGCTCTACAAGACGATGCAGGACCGCAAGGCGGTCTCGGCCATCGAGCTATCGCGCGACACCGAGCGGGCGCGCGAGCTGCGTGCGATGGGGCGGCCGCGGCGCAGGCTGAAGCAGAGCGACGCGGCGCCGTACGCGAGCGGGAAGAAGAAGAAGGCCAAGTAGATCGCCGCCCCTCCCCCGCCTCCCCGGGCCCCCGAACCGGAGACCCGCGAAGAACCGGGGCTTGGGCTGCTTCTAAGAAGGATGAGCAGGGGCGGTCGCCCTCCTCGCGCGGCCGGCACGCCAAAGGCGAAGAACTCGGGGCAGTGCCTGATCGACGCTGGTGACGTGGCCGGTGGCCTCGTGAGGTGGCGCCTGTCGGAGCGGCCCTAGTAATGTGTCGCCCGCTTCCCATTACAATGTCCATCGCGGTGGACATTACAACTGCTTCAATCCGTGCCTCTCGGCTGCGACGGGGATCTCGGGGCTCCGGTGAGGGGCCGCTCTCTGCTCGACACGATCTCCGGCGCGACCCGGCGACACGGCCGGGACGCGCAGGTGACTGCCCCGGAGCCACCCTTCGCTGGCCACGACTTCGGCGCGACCCCGCTGTGCCGCGTCACGCCGAGGATCGCCGTGGGCAACCAACGGGCCCCTCACCGGAGCCCCGAGCAGCCCGACTTCAGTCCTTGGATCCCTCAGCGACGGGGAGGCGGGGGAGGGGCGGCAACGACCTCAGGAAGAATTTTGCCGCGGCGTCCTCCCGCATCTTGTGCCGCGCCAGCGCGACAGGGTTGATGAACGCCCGCCCGCCGATCTGCACGTCGTAGTAGCCGCGCAGGTGCAGCAGCAATGAGCGGGTGTTTCCGGCCGCGGGGGCGCCGGGGGCGTCGAAGGCCAGCTCGAGGTGCGCGCCCTGCTCGATCTCGACGCGCTGGCCATCGGCCGTGCCGAGGAGCCGGGTGACCTCGGGCATGGGGGAGCGGGGCGCCACGAGGCTGCGCGTCATCGTCGCCGCGGACGCCGAGGCGACCGCCACGCGGTCGATCTCCCAGGCGACCGGGACCGCAGTCAGCCGCACGCGGACCTGCTTTCCCGCCAGCGCCGGCAGCGGGATCGCCACGGTGCGGAGCGCCGCCGGACCGATGGGCTTGAGCTTGTGGGCGAGCTTCCAGGCGCCGTCGTCGCCGCTCACCTCGATCGTCATCGGCACGCCCATGCGCTCGAGCTCGTCGGCCAGGCGCTGCTTGTACGGATACTGCGAGTCGCGCTGGGCCAGGCTCAGGAGCGTCCCCACGCCGGGGCCGATCGACGCCAGGTAGCGATAGAGCGCCTCGGTCGCCACCTCGGTGTTGCGCGTGCGCAGGACGAGGTAGGCCGCGCCCTGGACCGCAGGCAGCGAGACCTCGACCGAGTCCCGGGGCTTCGCCTCGCGCGCGAGGTCGTGGTCCGCCGCGTTGCCCTGCCAGCGGAGCGCGTCCTCGGCCACGAGCGCCTGCAGCAGGTCGCGGCCCTTGGCGTCGCGCGCCGCCAGCGGGGCGCGGGCCTCGTCGAGCAGGACGATCTCGTTCGACGGCGTCGGCAGCGCGCTGGTGCCGGCCGGGTGATCGACGATCTCCAGCGCGGCCGAGTCGACGAAGTCGCGCTCCTGGCGGTCGTTGGCGATGCGCACGCGGTACTGGCCGTCGACGGCCGCCAGCGACTCCAGGCGGTCCACGTCGTCGCTCTCGCCGCCGCGGTAGAGCGAGCCGGAGAGCATGTCCGCGTCCAGCTGCCAGGCCTTGCCGTCCCAGGTGTAGACGTGCGGGCACGAGGCGGTCGCCGCGAGGTAGGTCCAGACGGTCGCCGCCGCGACGGCGAGGCCGCCGAAGGCCAGCGTGCCGAAGATCTTGGCGTTGCCTTCGCGGTCGTACTGGGCTCGCCCGATCACGCCGAGCAGGATGGCCACCAGCCCGAGATAGCCCGCGAACGGGATCCACCCGATGAAGAAGGCGATGATGGCGACGATGAAGCCGGCCTGCATGAGCTGGCCCGCCGGAGGCCGGACGGGCTTGGGCTTGGGCGCGTCGAGGATCTTCTCGGGCGGGATGGCTCCCTGCGGGGCGGGCGGTGCGGGCGGCTTGATCTCGTCGGTCATGGCGGGTCCCCTCGTCTCAAGTCCGGTCGAAGCGCTGCGCCCGGCTGCGCACGGCCTGCTGCTCGGCGGGGAGGTCGGCGCCGCACCAGCAGCCGGAGCTGCAGCTCCCCTTGCGGAATTCCTGGAAGAACGAGTGGCGCAGCACGCGGTCCAGCTCGCCGCGCGGCGCCTCGGACAGCCGGCAGGCCTCCGGCGCCCACGGCAGCCGGATGCAGGGAAGGACCCGTCCGCTGGTGCCGTCCACGTAGACCGACAGCCCGGCGCGCGCGCGGCAGCCGGTGAAGGCCTCCAGCTCGTCGAGGTCGATGAGCGGCATCTCGGCGGTCCGCCGGGCAGACGCGAGCTTCTCCCGGTACTCGCCCATCACCGCGGCCGGGACCGGCCAGCGATCCTCGGGCGAGGGCTGCACCGAGAAGTAACGGCTGTAGACGCCCAGGGTGCAGCCGGCCTGGCGCATCGACCGGAGGAACTCGGCGGAGACCACTTCCCGCCAGTTGGTGGAGGCCACCGTGCACGAGAAGGCGAAGAAGGCGCGGCTCTCCCGCAGGCGGAACATCGCCTGGACGACCCGCTCCCAGGTCCCGGTTCCACGGCGCTCGTCGTGCTGGGCCTGGCGCCCGTCGATGCTCACCAGCAGCAGCACGTTGGGCGTCGCGGCCGCGGCCTCGCAGAGCGCGGGCGACAGGTGCAGCGCCGAGGTCGCCAGCGTGAAGTACAGCTCGCGGTGCGCGCGGATCGCGCCGAGCAGCGCGAGGCCTCGCGCGTCGTCGAGGAAGGGCTCGCCCTTGCCGATGAGGTGGACGACCGCGGCCCCGGAAGTGGCGGCTTCGTCGAAGAGCTGGCCGAGCCGCCCGGCGTCGGGAGTCGTCCCGCCGCGGTCGCAGGCGGAGTAGCAGCCGTGGCAGGCCTGATCGCACTCCACGCAGCAGGCGAGGTGGACCTCGGTGAGCGGCGGCGGGCCGCCGTTGCCCTCGAGCAGCCGGTGCCGCAGCGACGCCAGCAGCCAGGAGCGGCCGAAGCCTTCGAGCCGGCACGCCACCTCCCAGCCCGGCGCGCCCTGGAGATAGCCGACGAGCCGCTCGAAGCTGCCGGAGGCCAGGACCGCGTCGTGGAAGCTGCGCAGGAAAGCGCCGTGCGTGCCCACCGGGCCCTGGCTCGTCTCGCATAGGAAGCGCCGGCGCCAGAAGCGCTGGACGCGCTCCGCGGTGATCAGCGGGCGCGCCGACAGCAGCAGGAACCAGAGCGAGAGGCGCGCGAGGAAACGAGGGACGAGCAGATCGGCGAGGCGCACGATGCGGCGCGCCGTCCCGGGCTTGGCGCCCAGGCCGGGCTGACATGCGCAGTGCTCGGAATTCCCGCCCACGGGCGAGGGTCATACCGGCGCACGTTGCGACTGTCCACCCGCGGGCAGAATCGGCGCGGATCTGGCGGAAGGCGGGCGACCCGGCACCTCGGTGATCCGGGTCGGCGCGCTCAGCGCCCGCGCATGCCGAACTTGTAGAACACCAGCACGAGCAGGGCCGCGATCAGGAGCCAGGTCACGATCTCCTTGATCGTGTCGGCGCGGGTCTTCGGCCCCTTCTTGGCGCCGCCGCCGCCGGTCCCCACAGCGCTCTTGAAGCCGCCGCGCATGGAGCTGAGCAGGCCGACCCCGGCGTACTCGTCCTCGGGTCCCTTGGCCTGCTTCTCCTTGCGCTTCTGCTCTCGCCGCTTGTCTCGCTTGCTGCCCATGGCGTCCTCGTGGTTTCAGGCCGGGGAACGCTACTCCAGTTCGCGCGCGGGGGCACCACGGGGAGCGCGCGCGGCAGCGGACTGTTCCGTTCGGCGCAGGCTTCGGTATCCTGGCATCCCGCTCGTGACGAGCGGTCCAAGGGGACCATGGCCCACCATTCCTTGAAGGCCCTTCTGCACGAGTTCAACGAGGGCCGACAACGATTCGCGCGGCAGCACCAACATGCGGTGCTGCTCTGGTCTCCCCCCCATTCGTCCGCGGACCTGATCGAGCGGACCCGGGTGACCCGCGAGGCGCAGCGCTCCAAGCGCGGGGAGCCGATCGCCATCGAGGTCGTCAAGGCGGCCGCCAACGTCTTCGCGTTCGGGGTGACCATCGGGCACGCCGAGAACAACGACATCGTGCTCGCCAACGAGCGCGTCTCCCGCTTCCACGCCTACATCCAGCAGGGCCCCGGCGGCGCGAAGCTGGTGGACGCGGAGTCCACCAACGGCACCTTCCTGGACGGCGTCCGGCTGCTGCCCAACAAGCCCGTCCCGATCTTGGCGGCGGCGCGCATCAGCTTCGGCGGGGAGACGGTCACCTACCTGGAACCGGCCCGCCTCGTGGCCCATCTCGAGGAGATGCTGAAGCGCCCCTCGCTCGAGTAAACGCTCGGAAACGAAACTTGAAAAACAGGGATTCCCTCGCGCCCGGACGGGGGTATTCTCCCGCGCCGCTGCAGAGTTACCGCCGGAGCGGACCATGGCGCACTACCAACTGGATACCCTCATGCGAGACTTCGCGAGGGACCGCGAGCGCTTCATCACACGGCACCCGCACGCCGTGCTGATGTGGGCGCCCGCCAAGGCCTCGGGGCAATTCATCGAGACGACCCAGGTGACCAAGATCCCCACCGAGCCGGTCCGCGGCGAGCCCATCGCGCTCGAGGTCGTCAAGGAAGTGGTCAACGGCTTCCCGTTCGGCGTGACCATCGGCCACGCCGAGAACAACGACATCGTCCTCTCCAACACGCACGTCTCGCGCTTCCACGCCTACATCAAGCCCGGGCCGAAAGGCTCGACGCTGGTCGACGCGGACTCCACGAACGGCACGTTCCTCGACGGCGTGAAGCTGGCGCCCACCAAGCCGACGCCGCTGCCCCCGGAGGCGCACATCAGCTTCGGCGGCGAGGTGGTGAAGTACCTCGAGCCCAAGGAGTTGGTCGCGCACCTGACCGAGCTGCTGGCCCGGCCGCCGCTGGAGTAGCGCAGCTCCAGATCCACCGACTCGAGGCGGCACGGACTCGGCTTCGCAGCCCGAGTGCCGGCGGCCGAAGCCGCGCCGGACGATTCGAAGCCCGCCTTCTCGCGAGCCGGGTCCCGCCTACTGCTTCTTGCCGCCGTCCCCGCCCGCCTTGCGCGCCGCCAGGATCCTCTCCAGCCGCTCGCCCAGCTCCTTCTCGAAGCCGTTCTGGGTCGGCGCGTAGTAGCGCGCTCCGCGCAGCGCGTCGGGCAGGTACTCCTCGGCGACGTAGCTGCCCTCGAAGTTGTGCGGGTACTTGTAGCCGCCGCCGTAGCCCATCTTCTTCATCAAGGTGGTGGGCGCGTTGCGGATGTGCAGCGGCACCGGCAGCGGGCCCTTCTCCGTCACGTCCTTGCGCGCGTTGGAGTAGGCCATCAGCGCGGCGTTCGACTTGGGCGCCAGGGCCAGGTAGCTGACCGCCGAGGCCATGGGCAGCACCGCCTCGGGCAGGCCCACGAACTGCACCGCCTGCAGGCAGGAGATGGCCACCTGAAGCGCCTGCGGATCCGCGTTGCCGATGTCCTCGCCGGCGAAGATCACCATGCGCCGCAGCACGAAGAGCGGGTCCTCACCGGCCTCGAGCATGCGCACCAGGTAGTAGACGGCGGCGTCGGGGTCGGAGCCGCGCATCGACTTGATGAACGCGGAGATGACGTTGTAGTGCTCCTCGCCGGCCTTGTCGTAGAGCAGCGTCTTGGACTGCAGCGCCTCCTCGACGTGCTCGACCTTCACCTCGCCGCCGGCGGCGTGCGCCGCCGCGACCTCGAGGGCGGAGAGGGCCCGCCGCGCGTCGCCGTAGGAGGCCTGGGCGAGGTGCTCGACGGCCGCGTCGCTCACCGCGACCTTGCCGGCGAACCCCCGCTCGTCGGCGATGACCCGGCGGACCAGCGTCGCCAGCTCGTCCTCGCCCAAGGAGCGCAGGGTGAGCACGCGGCAGCGCGACAGGAGCGCGGAGTTGACCTCGAAGGACGGGTTCTCGGTCGTGGCCCCGATGAGGGTCAGCGTGCCGCGCTCGACGTGCGGCAGCAGCGCGTCCTGCTGCGCCTTGTTGAAGCGGTGGATCTCGTCGATGAAGAGCAGGGTGCGCTGCCGGCGCGCGGCCCAGCGTTCCTTGGCGCGCTGCACGACCTCGCGGATGTCCTTGACCCCGGCATTGACGGCGGAGAGCGCCTCGAAGGCGCAGCCGGTGGTCTCGGCGATGATGCGGCCGAGCGTGGTCTTGCCGGTGCCCGGCGGCCCCCAGAAGACGAGCGAGGGCACCTTGTCGGCCTCGATGGCGCGGCGCAGGAGCTTGCCCTCGCCCAAGAGGTGCTCCTGCCCGACGACCTCGGCGAGCGAGCGGGGGCGCACACGCTCGGCCAGCGGGGCGTTGGACAGGTCCTTCTCGGCGGCGTGGGTGAAGAGGTCGTTCACGGGTGCCTCGCGAGGCGAAAGCTCCCGCCCTCGGTGGCGGGTCCTGAAGGTCCCGGAGTCTAGCCATTCCGCGGCGGCGGGGCGCATCCATCGTTCCCCGTGCGGCGTCCGTCTCCCCGGCGTACAACCTGGCCATGCCCCGGAGCCCGAACCCATGAGCGCTCTTCCCCTGGTGATCGCCGCGCTGCTCGCCGCCGACGCCGACGGCGACGGCGACGGCGACGGCGACGGCTTCCGCAAAGTGGACGAGGCGGAGGGCGTCCGCATCGAGGAGCGCGAGGTCAAGGGCTCGAGCTGGGCCGAGCTGCGCTTCACCGCGACGGTCGAGGAGACGGCCGACCGCCTGTGCGCCGCCGCGTTCTCCGACGGGAAGTTCGACGCCAAGGAGCCGGGGCTCAAGACGCGCGAGGTGCTCGAGGAGAAGGACCACGAGCGCATCACGCACGACGTGATCAACACTCCGGTGTTCAGCGACCGCGAATACGTCGCCCAAACGCGGCGGGAGAAGAAGGACGACGGCTCCTGCGAGGTGCGGGTCGGCCTGGCCAACGACCGGGTGGATCCGATCGACGGCCTGGTCCGCGTGCCCAAGCTCGGCGTGCTCTGGCGCTTCACGCCAAGCGAGGCCGGCAAGACGAAGATCACCTACCAGATCCACACCGAGGCCGGCGGCAGCATCCCCGCGTTCATGGCCACCGGCAGCCGGCGCAAGCTCGGGGTCCAGTGGTTGAAGCTGATCGTCGATCGGGCGAAGGCGCTGCCGAGCTCGCCGCCGCCGGCGGTCCCGGATGCGGGCCGCGCGCTGCGTGAAGAAAAGGCGCCCGCCGCGCCTTGAGCAGGCGCGACGGGGCCCAGCCCGCCCGACGGCCCAGCGGCCATCCGCCGCGGCGGCGCCGTCCGGGCGGCCCCGCTTACTGGCGGGGTTTCTGGAGGCGCTCGACCTTGATGAGCTCGCCGGTGGACGTGTCGAACGAGGCACGAACCGAGTCGCCTTCCTTGAGCTGGTCAAGGGCGATGGGACGCCCGTTATCCAGGAGCCGAGCCTCGGGCGAGACCTGCGCCTCGAAGGTGACCTTGTGCGCCTCGGTGTCGACCTTCTTCACCGTGATTTCCACCTGCCTGATGTTCTCGGGCTTGGTCGCCGTGCCGTACTCGGTCGTCGACTTCTTCTCGCCCGGCGCCATCGGCTTGCTCGGCGTGGGGCTCGGGTTGTCGGCCGCCAAGGCTGCGCCGCCGACGAAGACGCCAAGAACTGCCGCGGCCACCGCCGCCAATGCCCGATTGCTCTTGCGCATGCTTTGCCTCCCCGGGGGGGCCTGAACGCCTCCTCGACCGTGCCAAGGTTGGACTCGCGGCGCGAGCGCGACAACCCGTCGGCCACGATGGCCGAGATGGCGGCGAACCGGGGCACGCCAACTCCCGGAAGAAGCGCAGGGGGTAGCCTGCCCGGCAGGCCGGCGGCCCGCGGTTCTCGCCGGTAGACCGCCTCGTCGCCCGCTCGAGTCCCAGCGAGAGGAGCTCGGGCGCTCCTTCGGGATCCTTCTCTCGGTGACGCCGCGGCGCGTGCTCGAGGGCGGCGGCGTTCCCGGGATCGCCGGGGGGCCGCGCTGGATCACTTCTTCGGCGACCTGCGGGGCTGGGCCGGCTCCTTCTTCAACGTCGCGCTCACGGCCTGATCCTGGCGAGCGGTGACCGTGACCAGCTTCTGGGTGGGCTGGTAGCCCGCCTTGCTGAAGTTGATTTCGTAGGTGATGCCGGCTCGGAAGCGCAGGCGCATCGGCGTCACGCCGAAGGTCGTCTTCTCCACGCGGATGGCGGCGCCGGCAGGCTCGCTCGTCACCCGCAGGGAGACCATGTCCTTGGCCGGCTTCGCCGCGGCCGCGGGCCTGGGTGCGCCGGCCTTCGGAGCCAAGGCGACCGGACCCGCATCCGGCTCCAGCTCGACGTCCGGCTCGGCTGCTGCGCCGCCGTCGGCCTCGCCTTCGCCGGCGTCCGCGCCTGCTGGCTCGGAAGCATCCAGTGCAGCCGCCGCATCGGTGCCGGGCTCGGCAGCGTCCGGTTCGGCGGGCACCGGGAGGGCCGGGGGCGGAGGAATGGCCCAGGTCTCGGTTGCGCCACCCGAGTCCGGGACGGCGGTCGGAGCGGCAGCCGGCACGATCGGCGCGGAAGACGGGCGGCCGCCCAGCGCCGCAAGTTGCTCGCTGACCAGCTTCACGGTCCAGGCGTAGTACCCGCCGGCGGCGACGAGCCCGAGGAGGAAGAGCAGGAACAGCCTGCGTCCCAGTCGGCTGGGCGCCGGCGAAGGATCCTCCACGACGTCGATGGCCAGGCTCAGCGACTTGGAAGCTGTGGCCCCGGCCGCCGGTGCGGGTGCGGGGGGCGGCGGGCCCTGCGGCAGCGAACGGGCAGGGTCTTCGGCCTCGTCCAACTCGACCGAGAGCCCCTCCGTCTCGTCGGAATCGGGTTGGGCGTCCGGCTCGGGCGGCGCGGCGCTGAGCCGGCTCGGCGGGACCTTGCCGTCCTTGGCGCCCACCGCCGCCAGCCAACGCTTCAGCTCGGTCGGGCCGGAGGGCGGCAGCGTGCGCAGCACCCGCTCCGCCTCCAGCAGCATCTCCTCGGCGGTCTGGAAGCGGTCCTTGGGCTCCTTGCGCATCGCCCGCTCGATGAGCTTGCACAGCGGGGCCGGCATCCCGGAGCGGGCCTTGCCCGGCGGGACGTAGCGGCAGTCGCGCACGCGCAGCAGCGTCTCGATCTCCGAGTCGCCGTCGAAGGGCCGGATGCCGGTGGTGGCGACGTAGAGGGTGACCCCGAGCGAGAAGAGGTCGGCGCGTGCGTCGAGCGGCGAGCCGAACGCCTGCTCGGGCGCCATGTAGGAGATCTTCCCCTTCACCACGCCGGTGGCGGTCTTGTCGCGCTTGATGAGCGCCTTGGCGATGCCGAAGTCGGTGAGCTTCACCTCGCCCTGCTCGCTGACCAGGATGTTGTGCGGGCTGATGTCGCGGTGGACGATGCCCAGCGGCTTGCCCTGCAGGGTCCGGGAGTGCGCGAAGGCGAGGGCGCGGCAGACCTCGGTGACCACGTGGAGCGCCAGGTTGGTCGGCAGCTCCAGGTCGGTGGCCATGCCTCGGCGCAGCAGGCGGTTCAAGTCCCAGCCGTCCACCAGCTCCATCGCCAGGAAGTAGCGGCCGCGGTTGGTGCCCAGGTCCAGCACCTGCGCGATGTTGCTGTGGGTCAGGCCCATCGCCACGTGGGCCTCGTCGATGAGCGCGTTGCGGAACTGCGGGTCCGCCGAGAGGTCCGCGAGGATGCGCTTGAGCACCACCGGCCGCTGGAAGCCCTCGGCCCCGTGCTGGGTGGCCAGGAAGATCTCGGCCATCCCGCCGGTCGCGAGCTTTCGCACGATGGTGTAGCGGCTGCGCCCCATGGGGCCCCATGCAACCACGGCAGTCGGAGGCGGGACAACGGCTACCAGTGAATTCGCCGGCGACCCCGTCCGGGCCGGGGCTTGCCCGGACGATTTGCGGTACCTTGCTCGCTCCGCCTTGTCTCCAGGGGGCCCCGATGAACCCGCCCAAGATCCTGCTCGCCGCGGCTCTGCTCGCGCTCGCTCCTTCCTCCGCCCGCGCCGCCGAGCCCTGGAAGACCACCGCCCTGCCCAAGCCGATGGCCGCCCCGGACCAGGAGGGCAAGGTCGAGGTCGACGGCGCCAAGATCTGGTGGGCGAGCCTCGGCTCGGGCGAGCCGGTCATCCTCCTGCACGGCGGCGCCGGCAACTCCGAGCACTGGGGCAACCAGATCCCGGTGCTCGTCGCCGCCGGGTACCGGGTCGTGCTCGTCGACGCCCGCGGCCACGGCCGCAGCACCCGCACCGACGCGCCGTACAGCTACCACCGCATGGCCGAGGACCTGCTCGCGGTGATGGACGCGCTCGAGCTCAAGCAGGCCTCGCTGGTCGGCTGGAGCGACGGCGGCGTGGTGGGCCTCGACCTGGCCGTCCACCACCCGCAGCGGGTCAAGAAGCTCTTCGCCTTCGGCGCCAACTACGACCTCACCGGCATGAAGTCCGGCGGCGGGCCGCACGCCACCTTTGGCACCTACTTCGGCAAGTGCTCCTCCGACTACGCGCGCCTGTCGCCCACGCCCAAGGACTACAAGGCCTTCAACGCCGCGCTCTCGAAGATGTGGAAGGGCCAGCCCACCTTCAAGGCGGCCGACCTCGCCAAGATCACCGCGCCCACCGCCTGCGCCGACGGCGAGTTCGACGAGATCATCAAGCAGGACCACGTGCGCGCCATGGCCAAGCTCATCCCCAACGGCCAGGTGGTGCTCATCCCCGAGGCCAGCCACTTTGCGCTCTGGCAGCGGCCGGAGGCGTTCAACAAGGCGGTCCTCGGCTTCCTGGCCGACGGGCCCGCCGCCGCCGACAAGAGCGCCGCCGACAAGCCTGCCGCGCCCTGACTCACTCTCCCGTTCCCCGCCCGTACCGATCTAAGGAGCGTCTCCATGCCGTCGAACCTCCTGGCGCTGACCGCGCTGCTCTCGTTGACGAACGCCGCGGCGCCCGCGGGCAACATCAACGTGCAGGTGCTCAGCGCCACCTCCAAGGACAAGGTCGTGCCTGAGGCCCAGGTCATCTTCCAGAAGGACGGCCAGACCTCGCTCACCGGCAAGACCGACGCGCAGGGAAAGGCCTCGGTGGCCAACTCCCTCGGCGTCGACGACGGGACCGTCTCGCTCATCATCAAGAAGGACGGGTTCTCGCCGCTGGTGGTCAAGTGCCCGTGCAACGGCATGAGCTACGCGGTGAGCGAGACCCTGCAGCAGCTGGAGGCCTTCCGCGTCGTCCTCAACTGGGGTGACCAGCCGCGCGACCTCGACCTGCACGTGGTCTACCCGGGCAACCACATCTACTTCGAGAAGAAGAACGGCACCGACGCCTTCCTGGACGTGGACGACACCGACGGCTTCGGTCCGGAGACCCTCACCATCAAGAAGCGGCACCCGGGCGAGCAGTACGTCTTCGCCATCCACAACTACTCGGCCAACCAGCAGTACGGCACCAAGTCGCTCTCCGGCCAGAGCCAGGCCAAGGTCTTCGTCTACGTCGGCCAGTCGCTGCTCAAGAGCTACTACGTGCCGCAGGGCAAGACCGGCTCGATGTGGGTGCTCTTCGCGCTCGACGGCAACGGCGCCTTCCACGACATCAACAACGTGGTGGACGTCGCCGAGTACAAGAAGGTCGCGGTCTACCTCAAGCAGATCACCGACCGCGCCGGCTTCGGCGCCATGACCCGCGCCTCGGTCTCGGACCAGGAGACGGCCAAGGAGCTGACCGGCAAGGCCGACGAGGCGCTCGCCGCGGGCAGCGCCGAGAAGGCGGTGGAGCTGCTGCAGGTGGCGCTCGAGCGCAACCCGAACCTGGGCGTCGCCTACGCCAGCCTCGCCAAGGCCTACACCAAGCTGGGCCGCTCCGCCGAGGCGGCCTGGGCCACCCGCAAGGCCGACGAGATCGCCAAGGCCCCGGCCACGCGCTACCGCGTCCCCAACGACAAGATCACGCTCGAGGCGTCCTCGAGCATGAAGGACTGGAAGCAGTACACCTTCGTCGCCCCCAACCTCCTCGACGACAACCTGTGGACCAGCTGGCAGCCGGTGACCAAGCCCGCGGGCGGCGTCGGCGACTTCGTGAAGTTCACCTTCGCCTCGCCGCAGACCATCTCCGGCTTCGAGTTCTCCAACGGCTTCCGCCGCATCGATGAGATGTTCGGCGACCTGTACCACATGAACAACCGCATGAAGGCCGCGACCCTGGAGTTCTCGGACGGCGAGAAGATGCAGCTGGCCTTCAAGGACGACCCGACCGAGGAGACGGTGCTCCTGCCGACGCCCAAGAAGTGCGCGTGGGTGAAGCTGACCGTGAACGAGATCTACAAGGGCACCAAGTGGAACGACCTGGCGATCAGCGAGATCCACCCGCT
>DASXVQ010000215.1:0-110366 GCA_036504155.1 Myxococcales bacterium | reverse complement strand
GAGCTCGACGGGAAAAGACCAGCGGCTTTCGGGAGAGGGATGCGAGGGCATCCGCTCTATTGATCACCCTTCCGCCGACCGATCAATGGGTCTCTCCAAGTGATCGATCTTGCTGGGTTTTTGCCTGATCGGCGCTCTAGCGAAGGGCCGGCCGGCTCCAGACCCAAAGCAAAAGGCCCAGGAGACCGTCCCTGGGCCTTGCCGGGGTTCGGCGGACCCGAGCGCTACCTGTTGGCGATGATCGCCGGCAGCGCGGACTTCTTCTTGAACGCCTTCAGCCCGGTCTCGGCCTCTTCCCGGGTCGCGTAGGTCCCCGAGCGCACACGGAAGACGTGGCCCTTGCTGGGCACGTCGGCCTCCACGACGTACGGCTTGAGGCCCTTGGAGGTCAGCCGGTCGACGAGCTTGTCGGCCTCTTCCTTCGAGGGCAGCGACGCGACCTGGAGCGTGAAGCCGGCCTCTTCGCCCGCGCCCTCGTCGGTCTTGCTCGCCTTGTCGAAGGCCGCGGAGAGGCTCTCCTTCTTCTTGGCCTCTTCCTTCTTGGGCTCGACCTTCTTCGCCTCTTCCTTCTTGGGCTCGGCCTTGTCGTCGGCCTTCGCGGTGGCCGGCTTCGTCGGCTCGTCCTTCTTGGCCTCTTCCTTCTTCGGCTCGGCCTTGTCCTCGGCCTTCGCGGTGGCCGGCTTGGTCGGCTCGATCGCGGCGCTGGCCGTGGACGGCTTGGTCAGCTCCTTCTGGTAGTTGAGCGCGTCCGGCTTGGGCGTGGGGACCTCGCCGACGCCGGTGACCGACTCCGGCGTGCGGGCCTTCTCCTTCTCGTCGATGGCCGCCAGGGCGTCGCCCGGCTTGGCGGGCCCGGTGGACGCCACGGCCAGCTGCTTGCCGACGAGCACGCCCACCGAGAAGACCGCCCCCGCCACCACCAGCGAGGCGATGACGAACGCCGCGATCTGGCGGTTGTCCAGGTGCAGGTCGATCCCGTCGTGCATCCGGTGACTGTCGCGCATGGTTCTTCCTTCTTCCCTTCTGCTGCTACTCGAGATCCTTGGGGACTTCCATCCACTCCGGCGCGGAGACGCCCAACAGCGCCAGGGCGTTGGCGAACACCGTCTGGAGCGCCCCCACCAGCATCAGCCGCGCCTTGGTCGTCTCCGGGTCGGCCGGGATGATCACCCGCAGCGCCTTGTCCTGGTTGCCCTTGGTGTACCAGGACTGGAACGTGGCCGAGGTCTCCTGGACCCAGAAGATGACCCGGTGCGGCTCGAGCGCCTTGCCCGCGGCCTCCACCAGCGCCGGGAAGGCGACGACCCGCTTGACCAGCTCCAGCTCCTCCGGCTGCGTCAGCTTCTTCTCGACGAGGTCGAGGTCGAAGGAGGGCGCCGCGAAGCCCAGCTCGGCGGCCTTCTTGAAGACGTTGGCGCAGCGGGCGTGGCCGTACTGCACGTAGAAGACCGGGTTCTCCATCGTCTGCTTCTTGACGAGGTCCAGGTCGAACTCCAGCTGGCTGTCGGCGCGCTTCATCAGGAACATCACCCGCGTCGCGTCGCGGCCGGCGTCGTCCACCACGTCGCGCAGGGTCACGAAGGTGCCGGCGCGCTTGCTCATCTTGAAGGGCTTGCCGTTCTTGATGAGGTTCACCATCTGGACCAGCACCACGTCCAGCGCGCCCTTCTTGCCGCTGAGCGCCTCCACCGCGGACTTCACCCGCTTGACGTAGCCGCCGTGGTCCGCGCCCCAGACGTCGATGAGCCAGTCGTGGCCGCGGTCGAGCTTGTCCTTGTGGTAGGCGATGTCGGCGGCGAAGTAGGTGTAGGCGCCGTCGGACTTCTGCAGCGGGCGGTCCTGGTCGTCGCCGAAGGCGGTGGCCTTGAAGAGCAGCTGCTCGCGCGGCTCGTAGTCCTCGGCGTGGGAGGCGTCCTTGGGCGGCGGCAGGACGCCGCGGAACATGTGGCCCTTGGCGGTGAGCGCCTCGATGGCCTTGTCGATGGCCTTGTTGGCGTGCAGCGTCCGCTCGCTGAACCAGGAGTCGAACTCGATGTTGAGCGCCTTGAGGTCGTCCTTGATGACCAGCAGCATCTCGGCCATCGCGAAGTCGGTGAACAGGCCCTCGATCTCCGCCTGGCTCGCCTCCTTGTGCTGCTCGCCGTAGGTCGCCTTGAACTTCTTGGCCGCGTCGACGAGGTAGTCGCCGGGGTACGGGAGGATCTTGGCCATCGCCTCGTCGTACTCGCGCTTGGCCTTCTTCTCCTCGGGGGTCGCGGGCTCGGCGGCCGGCGCGGGCAGCTCGGGCTTGGGCACGGGGATGCCGCACTGCTCGCGGTAGCGCACGTAGAGCGCCTTGCCGAGCTGCTTCACCTGCCCGCCGGCGTCGTTGATGTAGTACTCGCGCACCACGTCGAAGCCGGTGGCCTTGAGCAGGGTGGCGATGGCGTCGCCGACCACCGCGCCGCGCCCATGGCCGACGTGCATGGGGCCGGTGGGGTTGGCGCTGACGTACTCGACCATCACCTTGCGGCCCGCTCCGGCGTTGCCGCGCCCGTAGGCGGCGCCCTTGGCCAGGACCTCGCCCAGGGCCGTCAGCCAGACGCGCGGGGCGATCCACAGGTTGATGAAGCCGGGGCCGGCGATCTCCGCCTTGGTGACGACCTTCTGCTCGTCGACGAGGTTGTCGAGGAGGATCTGCGCGACCTGGCGCGGGGCCTTCTTGGCCGCCTTGCCGAGCAGCATCGCGACGTTGGAAGACCAGTCGCCGTGCTTGGGGTCCTTGGGCGCCTCGACGGCCGCCTCCCCGGCGAACGCCGGCAAGAGCCCCTTCTCCACGCACCTGGCGAGAGTCGCTGCGATGACCTGCTGAGCCTTGTCCTTCACGTCGCTCCTCCTGCTGCATCTTAGAAAGCCGAAGTGGTCCGTCAATGTAACTGCCGGCCGGGCGAGGGGCACCCCGCCAACCGCCTGTCCTGCCTAGCTTTTGTCCGAGCGCGCCCGCCGCTCCACGGTGTCCCAATTCCGGCAGGCCGCGCAGCGGAACTGCGGCTCGGCGTACCCCTGGCCACAGCTCTTGCACCGGAAGCACGGCTCCTGCTGGCCCAGCGTCTCGAGCAGCGACTGCATCTCCTGGCGGGCGGCCTCGCCCATGTTCGACTCGAGCAGCGCCCGGCCGAGCTCGACCCGCGCCTCCACATACCTGGGATCCAGCTCCAGCGCGCGGCGCAGATGGACCAGGGCCTGGTCCACCTTCCCGATCTCGCGCAACCGGCCGGCGAGGGCCACCCGCGTCGCGGCGTGGTCGGCCGAGGCCAGCCTGCCCTCGAAGAAGGCGACCGCACGCTCCTCGCCCCCGGCGCCCGCCAGCGGCCCGGCGGCCTGCACCGACTGCTCGGGGTCGAGCTCGCAAGCCCGGGACAGCGAAGCTGCCGCCTCGTCCTTCTTCCCCTGCTTGAGCAGGACGAGCCCGGCCGCCAGAGCTGCATGGGCGCTCGCCGGCTCGACCTCTGCCGCCTTGCTCGCGAAGCGGGCGGCCAGCGCCGCATCGCCCTCCACCAGACCCGCCTCCGCGAGCAGGTGAGCGAGGACCAGGCGCGAGCCCGTCCCCGCCTCGACCAGCGTGGTCTGCGCCTCCACGGCCTGGGCCCACTCGCCGCGCTCCTCGTGGATCTCGCGCAGATGGCTGAGGGCTTCCGCGTGTCCGGGCTGCGCCTCGAGCAGCTGCCCCCAGGCCTCCACCGCGCGCTCGTGCATCCCCGCGCGCTGGTAGTCGAGCGCCAGCTCCTGGCGGATCTGCGAGCGCAGCGGCTCCTCCAGCTCGGGCTTGAGCAGCATGTTCTGGTGCAGCCGGATGGCCCGCTCGTGCTCGCCGGTGCGCCGGAACAGCGCGCCCAGGGCAAAGTAGGTCTCGATGGTCCGCGCGTCCTGCGCCACGCTCGTCAGCTCGGCGATGGCCTGGTCCGGCTCGTCGGAGAGCACGTAGCGGA
Source organism: Myxococcales bacterium (assembly GCA_036504155.1). Classification (GTDB taxonomy): domain Bacteria; phylum Myxococcota; class Myxococcia; order Myxococcales; family UBA5297; genus JACRCT01. Next base: position 106,398 of record DASXVQ010000215.1, on the reverse strand, counting down.
AGCCCTTGAGCGTCGCCTGGGCGGCGTCCTCGGAGGTGCGGCGGCGGCGGTGGAGGGCCGCCAGGAATGCCACCGCGGCGAAGGTCGCGCCCAGGCCGATGGCGAGCTCGAGGTCCACGGCGTCTTCTCTTCCGTCACTTCCCGCCGAGCGCGTCGAACTTCGGGCGCAGGCGGTCGAAGGCGCCGTCCAGGTGCTCGACCATCACCTTGGTCTCGCCGATGACCGGCATGAAGTTGGTGTCGCCGCCCCAGCGCGGGACGCAATGCCAGTGCAGGTGCTGGTCGATTCCCGCGCCGGCGATGCGGCCCAGGTTCATCCCCACGTTCATCCCCTCGGGCTTGTAGACGTCCCCGAGGATGCCCACCGCGGCGCGCAGCAGCTTCTGCAGGTCGGCGAACTCCTCCTCCGGTAGCGCCGAGAGGTCGCTGACGTGCCGCCGGGGGATCACCATCAGGTGGCCGCTGTTGTAGGGGAACTTGTTGAGCATCGCGAAGGCGTGGGCGCTGCGGCCCAGCACCAGGTTCTCGCGGTCCTTCGCCTCGGCCGGGAAGAGGCAGAAGATGCAGCCCTGGGGCTTGTCCTGCTTGATGTACTCCATGCGCCACGGCGCCCAGAGAGTCTGCATCGGCATCGTTCGCCTCCAGCCCTCGTCGTCGGGCGGTCGCCTATCGACCATCGACTATCGACTATCGACTTGGCGAAGGCATCGTCATCAGGAGCGCCGGCCCGACGATCTCCTGGTCGACGCCCGCCGAGGAGGTCGCCTCCTGCTTGACGCCCTTGAACAGCGCCCGGCCGCCCTCCTTCATGAAGTCTTCGAACTTGAAGGGGTTCTCCTCCGGCGGGTACTGCAGCTTGGGCTCGTCGCCCTCGATCTTGCCCAGCTCGGCGGCGAGCTTGATGGCGTCGTTGAAGTTCCCCAGCTGGTCCACCAGCTTGAGCTCGAAGGCCTCCTTGCCGGTGAGCACGCGGCCGTCGGCGACCGGGCGCACGTCCTCGACCTTCAGGTTGCGGCCGGTGGCCACCGCCTCCAGGAACTGCTCGTAGATGCCGTTGGTGAGCTTCTGGAAGAACTCGCGGTCGTCGTCGCTCATGGGCCGGAACGGGTTGCCCACGTCCTTGAGCTTGCCGCTCTTGATGGTGTTCATGTCGAACTTGGCCCAGTCGGCGATGCGGGTCAGGTTGGGCATCTGGCTGATGACGCCGATGGAGCCGGTGAGCGTGCCGGGCAGCGCCAGGACCTTGCCGCAGCCCGCGGCGATGTAGAAGCCGCCGGAGGCCGCCACGTTGCCCATGGAGCAGACCACCGGCTTCTTCTTCTGGATCTTGCGCAGCTCGTCGTAGATCTCCTGGCTGGGCGCCACCGCGCCGCCGGGGGAGTCGATGCGCACCAGCACCGCCTTGATCTTGTCGTCGCGCGTGAACTTGCGCAGCGCCTTGAGCTGCTTGTCGACGTTGACGATGGTGCCCTTGACCTCCACGACGCCGATGGCCGGCCCGCCGAAGGAGCCGCCGTCCTCGCCGCCGCCCTTCACCGCGGCGTAGGCGAGCAGGAGGAAGGCGAACAGGGCCAGGAACAGGCCGCCGAAGATCACGCCCAGGACGACCACGGACTTGCGATCCATCGCGCTACCTTCCTTCCGTATTCACTCAACGAAAGAGCCCCGTCGGAAGGACGGGGCTCTCGAATGCTGCAAAAGCTCCGCGGAGGGCTAGATGAGGCCCTTGGCCCGGCGGATCATCTCGACGGTCTTGGAGTACTCGATGTCCCAGGCCGCGCTGCCTTCCTGCACGTGCTTGATGCGGGCGCGGGCCTCGCGATCGATCTCTTCGTCGACGTCGAGGTGCTTCTTCATGATGACGAAGATCTTCTTGCGCATCGAGTGGTCCTCGCTGAAGACCTCCTCGATGTTGCGGCTGATGAGCAGGAACTCGAGCATCTGGCCGATGACGTACTCGATGCCCTCTTCGCCCATCTTGAAGCCGCGGACGTCGGCCATCTCGCGCTTGACCTGGTTGAACTTGCTGTGGTCGTACCCGCGGCGCTCGAGCGCCTCCCGGGTCGCCTGGTTCACGCGCTCTTCGTTGGCCAGGTACTCCTTCATGATGGCGGCCATGTCCATCTCGGCATCGGCGACCCGCATGGGCTCGACCTCGATGTCGCCCTCGTTGGCTAGGGTCTGAACGACCTCGCGGGCGATCGCCGGGATGACCTTGGGATAGAGCCTCATCGTTGTGTGTCCTCGCCCTCGTAAAGCCTTCGAAAAGCCTTCGAAAAAGTGCGCTTCGTATATGTCAAGCCCCGGGGGGTTTCAACGAAAATCTGGGAAAAATCGCGCGTGGAGGCCACTTGCAGGCGCCCGCGACTACCCCTCGTCCGCAGGCTCTTCGACCTCGTCCGGGACCGAGCTGGCGCTCGGCTGGTCGGTCGCCCTCAGCGCCTGGTGGATCTGCCCTGCCAGCGCCTCCCCAATGCCTTGGACCTCGGCGATCTGCTCGGGGCTCGCCTGCCTGAGTTGCTTGAGCGAGCCGAAGTGCCGCAGGAGCGCCTTGCGCCGGCCCTCCCCCACCCCCGGGACGGCGTCCAGGGCGCTGGTCAGGGTGCTCTTCCCCCGCAGCTGCCGGTGGTAGGTGATGGCGAAGCGGTGCGCCTCGTCCCGCAGCCGGGCGAGCAGGAACAGCTCCGGGCTGTTCTGCCGCAGCACCACCGGGTCCTTGCGGCCCAGCACGAACACGCGCTCGGGCGAGCGCTCCACCGGCTCGCTCGGCCCGCCCTCCAGCGTCCGGCTCTTGGCCAGGCCCACGATGTCCACGCCCGACAGCCCGTGGTCCTTGAGCGCCGCCGCCGCCGAGGCGAGCTGCCCCCGGCCTCCGTCGATGACGAACAGGTCGGGAAGCTCGCCCTGCCCCGCCCGCCGGCCGAGGACCTCGTAGAGCATGGCGAAGTCGTCGGTGCCGGAGACGGTCTTGATGCGGAAGCGCCGGTACTGCGACTTGTCCGGCGCGCCGTCCAGGAAGCTCACCTTCGAGCCGACCGCCGAGGAGCCCTGGAACAGCGAGATGTCGAAGCACTCGATGCGCCGGGGCAGCTTCGACAAGTTGAGCGACGACTGCAGGCGGGCCAGCATCGCGGAGAGCTCCTCCTTCGAGCGCTCGCTCTCGCGGAAGGCCTGCTCGGCGTTCTTGCGCGCCATCTCGACCAGGTCCGCCTTGGCGCCGCGCCTGGGCGTGAGCACCCGGACCTTGTGGCCGCGCTTCTCGCTCAGCCAGACCTCGGTCGCCTCCGCGCTCTCCAGCTCGACGGGCAGCAGCAGCTCGTCGGGCAGCAGCGTGTCCTCGCCGTAGTAGAGGTCCACGAAGCTCGAGAGCAGCTCCTCGGTCGGGAACTCCTGGCCGGTGAAAGGGAAGTCGCGCCCGCCGGTGAGCCGGCCGCCGCGGATGAAGAGCAGGTAGATGACCAGCCGGTCCGCCTCGCGGTGGAAGCCGACGACGTCGCGGTCGATCTCCTCGGTGGAGACCATCCGCTGCTGCTCCAGGCTCCTCTCGATCGCGCGGATCTGGTCGCGCAGCCGGGCGGCCAGCTCGAACTCCGTGCGCCCCGCGGCCTCGTCCATGCGCGCCCTGAGCCGCTGCAGGACGGTGGCCTCCTTGCCTTCCAGGAAGAGCACCACGTCGTGGACGTTGTGCGCGTACTCCTCGCCGGTGATCGCGCCGATGCACGGGCCGGGGCAGCGGCCGATCTGGTACTGCATGCACGGCCGGTTGCGCTTGCGGCACTGCTCGAGCTGGTGGTCGCTGCAGGTGCGCAGCTGGAAGTGCCGGTTGATGAGCCGCAGCGTCTCGCGGATGGACGAGGCCGAGCTGTAGGGGCCGAAGGTGCGCGCGTCGGGCCGGGAAGCGGCCGACTTGCCGCCGCTGCCCTTCCCCTGCCCCTTCCCCTTCAAACCGTGGGCGCGGACGATCTCCAGGCGCGGCCAGTCGGCCTGCTCGTCGAGCTGGAGGCAGATGAAGCTCTTGTCGTCGCGCAGCATCACGTTGAAGCGCGGCTTGTGCTTCTTGATGAGCTCGCTCTCGAGGAGCAGCGCCTCCTTCTCGCTGGTGACGACGATGACCTCGAGGTCGTCCAGCACGTCGTCGAGGAGCGCCACGAAGGCCCGCTCGTCGCCGCGGGTGAAGTAGCTGCGCACGCGCGAGCGCAGGTTCACCGCCTTGCCGACGTACACGACCGCGCCGGAGCGGTCCTTCATCAGGTACACGCCCGGCTCGGTGGGCAGGTGCTCGAGCTTCTGTCGCAGGGCCTCGTTCATCGCGCTCTTCGGCTTGTATCAACCGCCGCTGCCGTTCCTGCCAGTCCTTGTTGGTGGGCGGCCCTGCCGTCCCGGCGACCGAGGAAGCGGGTCATACCGCGGCGCTCCGACACTCACTCCACGACCACCTGGCCTGCCTGGACGAAGGCCCCGCTCCGCTCCCACTCGCTGTAGACGCGCAGCGGGCTGGCCATCGAGTCGACCTTCGCCTCGCGCGGCAACCCGTCGAGCTGCGCGTCCGGCGTGGCCGGGGTCATCGCCCGCGCGCTCATCACCGCGGCCTGGAGGACGGCGACGGCGAACTGGCTGCAGAACATCTCCCGGTAGTCCGACGGACCCCCCGCCAGCTCGGCCGCGGCGTGGTAGGCGCGAGCCCGCTCCCGCGCCGGGCCGTTCCAGGAGGCGTCGCGGGCGAACAACGCCAGCGGCACCTTGTAGGTCATGCGCCCGTTGGCCCAGCGCCTCGCGATGGCCACGACGCTGGCGGCGACGGCCGGGTCCTTGTGCCGGAAGATGCGCCAGGCCGTCCCCCTGCGTCCGTCGGTGAAGAGCGGCCAGACGTTCACCGTGGCGTTGGTCGGCGTCGATCCGAAGGCCTCGGCGTTCTCGCCGCCGCCCAGATAGATGGCGAGGTGCACCGCGTTGGGGTCGCCTTCGGAGATCGCCCGGTTGAAGTCCGCGTCGCTCTTGGTCGCCAGGCGCTTGAGCTCGTTGACCCCGAACAGCACCCTGTCGATCGCCGACTGGCTCTGCCTGATGACCGCGCCGGTCAGCTTGTCGGAGAGCGGGTCGCTCGGGTTGACGTACCGGAAGATGAAGTCGCCGGGCTTGAGGAAGGCGTCGGCGGTGGCCTTGGTCAGGCCGATCGGCGCCGGCTCCGGCGTCCTGGGGGCCTCCTTCATCACGATTCGCTCGGTCTTCTGGCGCGAGCCGCAGGCAACTAGGACCAGGGCCAAGACGAGGAGTCGGGCGGAGTGGCGGAAGGGACGCATCGGGAGGGAGCGTACCAAGGGCCTCGTCAGAAGGGCATGCAGGAGCCCCTCCTCCGGTTCTCCTGGCGGTACCATTCCCGCGAGGTCCCCATGCCCTTTCTTGCCGCGGCGCTCCTGCTGACCCTGACGACCACCGCTTCGCCCAGTCTCGATCTGGTCGACGAGGTGACCGGGCCCCGAGGCTGCGCCCCGCGGCTCCTCGGCAGCGAGCACCACCCGTTCATCGAAGCGCAGATTGCCTGCGATGCGTTCCTGGGGCTGGCCATCGTCGGCGAGGCCCTCGGCGGGAAGACCGAGACTCCCGCCGCGATCGTCGCCGTGCGGCGCCTGCTCGCCGACGCCAAAGGCCGCGGCGCGACGGCTTTCGAGAAGTCCCCGGCCAGCATCCTGCGCCGCGGATACCAGCTGCTGCTCTACAGCGGGCTGGGCAGGCTGAAAGGGCTGACCGCCGAGGAGGCCGCCGCCTATGACACGCTCGCCCGCGCCATCGCCGCCGACGTCGAAGCCGCGGCCCCGGCCTTCGTCGAGAGCTTCAACCAGCAGTTCTGGCCTTGCGACTCCTCGCCCGCGGCTGCCGGGCTGGTGCTGCATGGCTCGCTGCGCGGCGACGAGAAGACGCGCGCCGCGGGGCTGGGGCTGGTGAAGCGTCTCGAGGAGCGCCGCCTCGCCCAGGGCGGGTTCGTGACCAAGGTCGATGGCAAGGGCGGCACGCTGGAGGCCACGCCGCGCGGCACGGTGATGGCCTGGACCGCCGGATTCCTGGCGCTGGCTGGTGTCCCCGAAGCCCGCGCCTTCGCCGACGACCTCTTCGCTCGCTTCTGCGGCCGAGACGTCCTCATCCTCGGCGTCAAGGCGCCGGCTTCGTGCCGGGAGTGGCCGCGCGACGTCGACCGGAAGGCCGATGCGGTCAGCGGTCCCATCGTCGACGGGCAAGGCACCGGGGCCTCCGCGCTGGCGATTGCGGCGTTCCGGGCCACCGGGCGGACCGACGATGCCGATCGGCTCACGAGCCTCGCCGCGGTCGCGGCGCCGGCGTTCGCGTTGATGGGGAAGCCGGTCCACCAGGGGCCGCTGGAGCGGGCCATCCTGCTCTGGGGCGCTTCGGCTCGATCGTGGGCGACGGCGCGCCCGACCGACGCGACCGCCCCGGCGCGGAGGCCGGCAGCTACCGACGCTGCGCAATAGCTACTTGCGGTGCCGCTGCGGACGCCGCCGGCCGTAGCCCTTCTTGGGATCCGTCGACCGCTGCTTGCCCTTCTCGAGCATCCCGCGGATGGCGGGCTTGAGCCCCAGGTCCATGTCCTTGAGCGCCAGGATCTTGTCGCGCAGCTCGGCGGCCTTCTCGAACTCCATCTCCGCCGCGGCCTTGCGCATGTCCGCCGTGTACTCCTCGAGCAGCTTCGCCATCTCGTCCTTGGACAGGTAGACGTCCTCGCCTTCGGCCGCGAGGCTCACCGTCACGTAGTCCGACTCCGAGATCGCCATCAGCTCGTGGATGTTCTTCTTGATGCTGGTCGGCGTGATGTGGTGCTCTTCGTTGTAGGCCTTCTGGATGGCCCGGCGCCGGTCGGTCTCCGAGAGCGCCTGCTTCATCGAGTCGGTCTGGGTCTCGGCGTACATCAGGACCCGGCCACTCACGTGCCGCGCCGCGCGGCCGATGGTCTGGATCAGCGAGACCGACGACCGCAGGAAGCCTTCCTTGTCGGCGTCGAGGATCGCCACCAGCGACACCTCGGGGATGTCCAGGCCCTCGCGCAAGAGGTTGATGCCCACCAGCACGTCGAAGACGCCCTTGCGCAGGTCGCGGATGATCTCCGCGCGCTCCAGCGTGTCGACGTCCGAGTGCAGGTAGCGCACCTTCACCCCGACCTCGGCGTAGTACTCGGTCAAATCCTCCGCCATCCGCTTGGTCAGGGTCGTCACCAGCACGCGCTCGCCGACCGCCGCCCGCTTGCGGATCTCCTCGAGCAGGTCGTCCACCTGGGTGCGCACCGGCCGCACCTCGACCTGCGGGTCCATCAGGCCGGTCGGGCGGATCACCTGCTCGACGACGATGCCCTGGGCCTTCTCCAGCTCGTAGTTCGAAGGCGTGGCGGAGACGAAGACCGCCTGGCCGATGAGCCTCTCCCACTCCTCGAACTTGAGCGGGCGGTTGTCGAGCGCGCTGGGCAGCCGGAAGCCGAAGTCGACCAGCGTCGTCTTGCGCGACTGGTCGCCGCGGTACATCGCGCCGACCTGCGGGACGGTCTGGTGGCTCTCGTCGACGAAGAGCAGGAAGTCCTTGGGGAAGTAGTCGATGAGGCAGGGCGGGGCGTCGCCCGGCCTGCGCCCGGAGAACCAGCGCGAGTAGTTCTCGATGCCCGAGCAGTAGCCCATCTGCTCGATCATCTCGAGGTCGAACATGGTGCGCTGCTCGAGGCGCTGGGCCTCCAGCAGCTTGTTGCCGCCCTTGAGCTCGGACAGGCGCAGGCGCAGCTCCTCGCGGATGCCGCTGATGGCCTTGGCGCGGACCTCGGGGGCGCTGACGTAGTGGCTGCCCGGGAAGATGCCGACCTTCTCGATGTTGGCGAGCACCCGGGCGCGCAGCGGGTCGATCTCCTGGATCTGCTCGATCTCGTCGCCGAACCAGGTGATGCGGATCGAGCGCTCTTCCTCGTAGGCCGGGAAGATCTCCACCACGTCGCCGCGGGCGCGGAAGGTGCCGCGGTGGAAGTCGAGGTCGTTGCGCTCGTACTGGATGTCCACAAGATCGCGCAGCAGCCTCTCGCGCGGGTAGGTCTGGCCCACGTTCGCCCGGACCACCAGCTCGTGGTAGGCCTCGGCGGTGCCCAGGCCGTAGATGCAGCTGACCGAGGCCACGATGATCACGTCGTTGCGGGTCATCAGCGAGTGCGTCGCCGAGTGCCGCATCCGATCGATCTGATCGTTAATCGAGGAGTCCTTCTCGATGTAGGTATCGGTCGAGGGGACGTAGGCCTCGGGCTGGTAGTAGTCGTAGTAGCTGACGAAGTACTCGACGGCGTTCTTGGGGAAGAGCTCCTTGAACTCGCCGTACAGCTGGGCGGCCAGGGTCTTGTTGTGCGCCATGACGAGCGCCGGCCGCTGCGCCCCGAAGATGACGTTGGCCATGGTGAAGGTCTTGCCCGACCCGGTGACCCCGAGCAGGACTTGCGCCTTGTCCCCCCGGGCGATCCCCTCGGAGAGCTCCTGGATGGCGCGGGGCTGGTCGCCCTGCGGCTTGTACTCGCTGACGATTTCGAAGGCGGGCATGGCCGGGGAACTATAGCTGCGGGGGCCGACAGAGGCTTCGCTCCGTCATGGCCGCGAGGGTCGCGCCGCGGGGGGCGTGGAGACCTCTGCCTTGCCGGCTCCTGCGTCTGGAGAATCCTTGGGATCGACCGGGACCACTTCGAACAACACTGGCTTGGTCGCGTAGCGCTTGCCCGCGTACGTGAACTCGGCGGCATTGAAGGTGAGCGAGCCGGCCCGACGCGGCTGCAGCACGAGCGTGTACATCCGCGTCCTGTACGCTTGCTTCTGCTCCCGGCTCACCTGCTGGCTGACGGCCTTGGAGACAAGCTCGAAGTCGGGGGACTGCTGAAGCTTGACCTCCGCCGTCGCCTGGGCTTCGGCCGGAAACCTCGCTTTCACGGTGACGACGACGGTGTCGCCGAGCGTGGCCCGAGTGCGGTCTGCCGTCGCAGAGATGCCAACCCCTTCGGTCTGTGCGACTGCCGGCCCGGCCAACCCCAACAAGAGCCCAAGGCACGCTGTCGTCGAGTGACGCCCGGTCATGACGGTCTCCCGCTCGGCAGCCTACCTTGCCTCGCGCGCCCATGGCGGTCTCGCGCGTCTGCGGCTATGAAAGGCCCCTCGCAAGAGTCCAAGAGGTGCCAGGCACCCATTGGGCTGGAGGCCGCACCGTGCTCACCGTCGAGGAAGCGCTCGCCGAAGTCCTCTCCCAGGTCCCGGTCATGCCGTCGGAGAAGGTCGGCATCCTCCAGGCCCTCGGCCGCGTGCTCGCAGAAGAAGTCGCCAGCCCCCGCGACCTGCCCCCGTACGACGTCTCCCAGATGGACGGCTACGCCCTGCGCGCCGCGGACGTCCGCCAGGCCAGCCCTTCCTCGCCCGTGAAGCTTTCGATCGTCGCCCGCTCCGTCGCCGGCAAGGGTGCGGACCGGCCCATCGGCCCCGGAGAGGCCGCCCGCGTCACCACCGGCGCGCCGATCCCGGCCGGCGCCGACGCCGTGGTCATGCAGGAGGAGACCGAGCGCGAGGGCGACACGCTGCGCGTCAAGCTCGCCTCCGGTCAGCGCGACTTCATCCGCTCGCAAGGCGCGGACGTCCACGCCGGCGACCGCGTGCTCGTCCCCGGCGCCCTGCTCTCCCCGGCCCACGTCGCCCTGCTCGCCTCCCTCGGCCGATCCCAGGTGCGCGTCCACCAGCGGCCCCGGGTGGCCATCCTCTCGACCGGCGACGAGCTCTGCGACCTCGACGAGCTGGACATCGGCGGCCGCCTGGTCGACTCCAACACCTGGGCCCTGTGCGCGCTCGTGCTGGCCGCCGGCGGCGAGCCCGTGCGCCTGGGCCTCGCCAAGGACGATCCCGAGGAGATCGCCCGGAGGCTCTCCGACGCCTCCCGCTGCGACGTGGTCCTCACCAGCGCCGGCGTCTCGGTCGGCGATCGCGACTACGTCAAGGAGGTCCTCGGCAAGCTGGGCGTGGAGCTACGCTTCTGGCGCGTGGCCATGAAGCCGGGCAAGCCGCTGGCCTTCGGGACCCGGGGGACTCAGCTCTTCTTCGCCCTGCCCGGCAACCCGACCTCGGCGATGGTCTCCTTCGAGCAGTTCGTCCGGCCCGCGCTGTTGAAGATGGGTGGGCGCCAGAGCCTCGCCCGTCCGCTGATGAAGGCCACCCTGGACGGCACGCTCTCGAAGAAGAAGGGGCTCGTCCACTTCGTGCGCGCGCGGACGCAGGTGGTCGACGGGGCGCTCGTGGCCAAGCCGGTCGGCCGCCAGGACTCGGGGCTCATCTCCTCGATGGCCGAGGCGGACAGCCTGATCGTCCTGCCCGCCGACCTGGAGCGGGTGGAGCCGGGCGGCGAGATTCGCGTGCAGCTTCTGGACGGGGGGCGTTGACCGGGAATCGGGCGAAACCCGCCGGGAAAAGAGGCATCCAAGCACCGGTCAGGCTCAATCGGGCTCGAACCGGCGCGGCCCTTGAATGCCGCCTCCGCGCGAGCCATCATGTGCGCGCCGCGGCGGCAGAACAGGTGCCACGGCAGGCGGGCGGGAAGGACAGCGGATGGACACGCACCAGCGAGACTCGAGCAGCAAGACCCCTGGCATCTCCCGGACCCTGGAGGTCTACGCCGAGACCGACCTGCCGACGGGCCGGGGCGAGTTCCGCACCGTCGTCTTCCGCGAGCGCAAGACGGGCGTCGAGCACCTGGCGCTGGTGATGGGCGAGGTGAAGGGCCAGGAGGGCGTCGCCGTCCGCGTCCACTCCGAGTGCCTGACCAGCGAGGTCTTCGGCAGCCTCAAGTGCGACTGCAAGGCCCAGCTCGACCACGCCCTCGACATCGTCTCCCGCGGCGAGCGCGGCGTGGTGCTCTACCTGCGCCAGGAGGGCCGGGGCATCGGCCTGGGCAACAAGATCCGCGCCTACGCGCTGCAGGCCCAGGGCCACGACACCTACGAGGCCAACCGCCTGCTGGGCTTCGCCGACGACCTGCGCCACTACGACGTGGCCGCCGAGATGCTGCGGCTGCTGGGCGTCTGCTCGGTCGACCTGATCACCAACAACCCGATGAAGATAGCGGCCTTGGTCGACGAGGGCATCCCGGTCCGCCGGCGCATCCCCTCCATCGCCCCGGTCAACAAGGTCAACGAGGCCTACCTCCGGGTCAAGGTGGAGCGCTCGGGCCACATGATCGACCTGCCGGCCTCCGTCGCCGACGAGGCAGACAAGCGAACCGGCTGAGACTTCAAGCAATTTCTTCCCAATGACCGCCAGCGGTGTACACTTCCGGCGAGTCAGGACTTTACTGCCTGGCTCCTGAGTCACCGAATGGCCCAACTCGCGATCAAGTTCTGGGGCGTCCGCGGGAGCATCCCGTCCCCAGGTCCGACCACCGTCAAGTTCGGCGGGAATACCTCCTGCGTCGAGGTCCGCGCCGGCGACGACGTGTGCATCTTCGACCTGGGCAGCGGCCTGCGGGAGATGGGCATCGCGCTGGGTCGCACCCCGGCCAAGGCCTCGATGTTCCTGTCCCACTACCACTGGGACCACATCCAGGGCCTGCCCTTCTTCGGCCCCGCCTACAACCCCGGCTCGGCGCTCGACCTCTACGGCCCGGTCCGCGAGGGACGCGACGTCAAGACGCTCCTCGCCGGCCAGATGGTCGCGCCGTACTTCCCGGTCACCCTCGACGCCTTCAAGGCCAAGCTCGGCTTCCACACCATCGCCTGCGGCGAGACGGTGAAGGTCGGCGCGCTGCGCGTGACCGCCAGCGAGCTGCACCACCCCAACGGCGTGCTCGCCTACCGCATCGAGCTGGGCAAGAAGGCGGTCGTCTACGCCACCGACACCGAGCACGGCACCAAGGCCGACGAGGCGCTCATCGCGCTGGCCAAGGGCGCCGAGGCCCTCATCTACGACGCGATGTACACCGACAGCGAGTACACCCAGGGCAAGACCGGCTGGGGGCACTCGACGTGGTCGGCGGGCATCAAGCTGTGCGAGAAGGCCGGCTGCAAGCGCCTGGTGCTCTTCCACCACGAGCCGACGCGCCACGACAAGGACCTCGAGACGCTGCTCAAAGAGGCGGCCAGCGACGAGGCGGTCAAGGTGCTCGTGGCGCGCGAGGGCGAGACGCACGAGTTCTGATCGGGCCGCCTTCCCGCTCCCTCCCCTGCGCCTATTCTTCTGGATCCCGCGCCGGGGTCGGTCGTGTCGACGACCTATCTACGACCGACCACTGCCGCCCCCGCCAGGGACGGCGGGCTCTACCCGGGGCGAGTCGCGCCTTGCTCAAGACGGCGGGCTCTACCCAGAGTGAGTCGCGCCTCGCTCAACCGCCGGCGGGCACCGCGGCTGCCTTCTTCCTGCCTTCCATCACCTCGGCCGCGCGCCGCAGGCACTCCTTCAGCCCGATGAACGGCACGCGCTGCAGCGCCTCGGAGACGGGCAGCCACGCGAAGCGGGCGTGCTCCCGGCGGTCGAGCTTGATGCGCACCGCCGGCGGGGCGACGGTCCAGAACGCGGTCTCCTGGAAGATGCGCGGGGCGCGGTCCGGGCGGGGCTCGCCGAACAGGAAGCTGTGCGTGTAGTCGAGCGCCTCCACCGGCGCGTCGAACCCGGTCTCCTCGTTCAGCTCGCGGCGCGCGCAGTCCTCCGGCGTCTCGTTCTTCTCGATGGTCCCGGTCACCGGCTGCCAGAAGCCGCCGCGGTGCGGGTGGCGCTTGAGCAGCAGGGCCTCGGGGCCACGCCGGCCTTCGCGGAGGATCGCCACCGAGACGGTCTTGTGGTCCAGCCGGCCGGGAGCGACATTGCACTGCAGCTCGCTCGAGAGGTGCTTGGCCAGCGAAGCGCGCACGTCCTCGAGCGCGGGCGCCTTGCCGTCCAGCTCCTTCTGCAGCGAGGTCACGCCCGCTTCCGAGATGCCGCAGGGCACGATGAGCTGGAAGTGGCTCAGGTCCGGGCAGACGTTGAAGGCGAAGCCGTGCGTGGTGATCCACCGGCTGATGTGCACGCCGATCGCGCCCAGCTTGCGCGCGTCCTTGCCCTTCTCCCCCACCCAGGCCCCGGTCCAGCCGGGGATGCGCGCGGCCTTCACGCCGAAGTCGCCGGCGGCGCGGATCATCGCCTCCTCGAGGTAGCCGACGTAGCGGCGCACGTCGCACAGGTCGGGAGCGAGGTCGACGATGGGGTAGCCCACCACCTGGCCGGGGCCGTGGTAGGTCACGTCCCCGCCGCGGTCGGTCACGTGGATCTTGACCCCGAGCTTCTCGAGCGTCTCGCGGCTGGCCACCACGTTCTCGGGCGTCGCCCCGCGGCCCAGGGTGATGATGGGCGGGTGCTCGACCAGCAGCAGCACGTCGGGCACGGCACCGCCGCGGCGAGCGATGGCGAAACCCTTCTGCAGGGCGATGCCGTCCTCGTACTCGACGAAGCCCAGGTCGTGTACGACCAGGGTTCTCTCGGGGGTTGCCGCGCGTTCCACGGGTGCTCCAATAGCATGCCGAGCGTGAGAGTTCGACTTCGCAGTCAGGGTTGCCCGGCCCGGACGATCCGGAAGACCGTGTGGATGCGGGGGTTGCCGGCGAAGTCCGGGGGCAGCGTCTGCTTGGTCAGGTCGGTCGCCACCAGCCCCAGTCCCTTCAGGGCTTCCTCGTCCAGCTTGAAGCGCCGCAGGTTGGTGGAGAAGACGATGACGCCCCCGGGGGCCAGGCGGCCGCGGATCCCCTCGAGCAGCGCCACGTGGTCGCGCTGGACGTCGAAGGTGCCGGTCATGGCCTTGGAGCGCGAGAAGGTCGGCGGGTCGCAGAAGACCAGGTCGTAGACCTGCTTGTCGTGGCGAACGAACTCCATGGCGTCGGCGCGCACCCGCTCGTGCTTGCGGCCGGTGATGCCGTTGAGCATCAGGTTGCGGCCGGCCCAGTCGAGGTAGGTGTTCGACAGGTCCACGGTGGTGGTCGAGAGCGCCCCGCCGCGGGCCGCGTAGACCGTCGCCGTGCCGGTGTAGGCGTACAGGTTCAGGAAGCGCCGCCCCTGCGCCAGCTCGCCCACCAGCTTGCGCACCAGCCGGTGGTCCAGGAACAGCCCGGTGTCGAGGTAGTCGGTGAAGTTCACGAGGAAGCGCAGGCCGCCCTCCTGGACCTCGTGGCGCTCCCCGGTCTCGTCCATCTTCTCGTACTGCCCCGCCCGCCTCTGCCGCCGGCGGACCTTGAGGAAGACGTCGCCCGGGCGCACGCCCAGCACCTGCGGGATGGCGGTCATCGCCTCGCGCACGCGCTTGGCCGCCACCCGCTCGTCGATCTCCTCCGGGCGCTCGTACTCCTGGACGTGGACCCACTTCTCGTAGAGGTCGACGGCCAGGTTGTACTCGGGCAGGTCGGCGTCGTAGACGCGCCAGCAGGTCACGCCCTCGCGCTCGGCCCACTTGGACAGGTGCTTGAAGTCCTTCTTGAGCCGGTTGGTGAAGGCCTCGGCGCCCGAGCCGGGCTCGGGAGGAGGCGGCGGCTTGGGCTTCTCGAGGCTGATGGGGAAGTGCACGAGCCGGCACTCGATGGTGCCGTTGAAGAGCACGTGCTTGCGCTCGGGCTTGAGTCCCACCTTCTTGGCCGCGACGAGGTTGCCGGTGAAGACGTAGCCGTCCCAGCCGGTGAACTTCTGCTTGAGCGTGTCGCCGATGCGCCCGTAGAGCGGCTCGACCGAGGCGTCCTCGGACAGGCGCTCGCCGTACGGCGGGTTGACCACGAAGAGGCCGGGCTTCTCGCCCACCGGCACGCAGTCGGAGAGCTCGCGCTTCTCGATGTGCACGTGGCCGTGGACGCCGGCGCGCTCGACGTTGGAGAGCGCCGCGCGGACCGCGCGGGCGTCGAGGTCGTAGCCGACGATGGGCGGCAGCTTCGCCTTGCCCCGCCGGTCGCGCTCCTTGGCCTGGAAGAGGAGGCGGTCCCAGAGGGCGGGCTGGTGGCCGCGCCACTTGGAGAAGCCCCAGTGCTCGCGCAGCAGCCCGGGCGCCACGTCGGCGGCGATCCAGGCGGCTTCGATGGGCAGCGTCCCCGAGCCGCACATCGGGTCGACGAACGGGCGGCCCTCGGCCGCGGCGGCAGGCCAGCCGGCGAGCATCAGGATCGCGTCCGCCAGGCCCTCCTTGAGCGGCGCGGGCACCGTCTCGTCGCGCCAGCCGCGGCGGTGCAGGCTCTCGCCGGAGAGGTCCAGGCTGACCGTCGCCTCGTCCTTGCGCAGGTGGACGTTCACGCGCACGTCCGGCTTGGACAGGTCGATGTTCGGGCGCACGCCCGTCGGGGTCCGCAGCTGGTCGACGATGGCGTCCTTGACCTTGAGCGCCCCGTAGTGGGTGTGCGTGATCGCCGAGTCGGAGGAGTCGAACTCGACCGCCAGGGTGCCCTCGGGCCCGAGGTGCTCGGCCCAGTCGATGGCCTTGACGCCCTCGTAGAGCGCTTCGGGGCTCGGGGCGGCGAATTGGGCCAGGTGCAGCAGGATCCGGCTGGCGGTGCGCGACCAGAGGCAGGCGGAGAGCGCCGTCTCCAGCGTCCCGGAGAAGGCGACCCCGGCCCGGGCCTCGGTCACCTCCCTGGCGCCCAGCGCCCGCAGCTCCTGCGCGAGGAGCGGCTCCATGCCCCTGGGAGTCTTGGCGAAGAACGGGGGAGCGGCAGGCTTCTGCGCCTGCTGCTCGGGTGGATTCTCGGCAGGCTTCTGCGCCTGCCCGTCGGAGGTCTCGGGTGCCATTCGCGACGCACGGTAGCAGCGGACCTGGGGCCACGCACGGGCAAGTTCTGCCGTGAGGCGCGATTCACTTCATCGACGGCTTCAAGGACAGCCCCGCGAAGTACCCCTGGCACAGGTGGTCCGCGCCGGCCGCGTTCGCGTTGCAGACCGCGGTGACCAGGCGCCCGTCGGCAGCCCGGATCAGGACCACCCGCCTCGAGTACTCCCGCCAGCCCTCGGTCGTCAGGCCTTCGGTCTCGCGGATCTTGCGCGGCACCAGGTCGTCGTCGCGGATGGGCTTGCTCTCCTCGCCGAAGATCGGCAGCAGCATGCTGGCGGTCGTCACCTTGGGGGGCAGCGTGACGAGCTTGAGCGAGCCGTCCACGTCGACCTCCGTGCCCTTGATGAGCAGCCGGTCGGTGGTGGGCCGCTTCTTGGCCGCCTTCTTGAGGAAGAGGCCGATGAGGCCGCCCTGCTCGTCCTTCACCGAGTCGGCGGCCTTCTTGGCGTCGATCAGCGCGATCCCGGCCGGCGCGGCGAGGTTGAGGCCGAACTTCTCGTCCGCCCACTTGCCGCCCTCGATGGCGAACTCGTCCATCGGGTCGGCCCTGGCGGACGGGGCGGGACGGAAGGCGTAGACGGCCACCCAGGAGAAGGCCAGCGCCACGCCGACCCCCGCCGCCGCCGCGCGCCACCTCGCCTCGTCGAGGACGAACGCGGCGATGACGCAGACGGGCGGGAGCATGGCCACCACGAACACCGAGCTGCCGGTGAGCGCCAGGCCCAGCGCCATCTTCCCGATGTGCAGCGCGCCGAAGGCGATCGCCAGGAACTTGGCCCAGCTGTAGTGCTTGAACAGCGCTCCGGCGGCGATGAGGTTGCCGACCCCGGCGGCGACGTCGGGCATCTGGCCGGTGGCGGCGATGGCGAAGCTGGCCAGCCCGGTGGCGGCGAAGATGATGGCCGCCGGATGGTAGCCGCGCAGCTCGTCCTCCTTGGTGGAGACGGGCGGCAGCAGGCCGTCGTCCTGGCCGTGGGCCGAGGGCAGCTCCGGCGGCCGCTCCATGCCCGCCAGCGCGTACCAGCTCTTCTTCTCCTCGGTCTTGGACCTCGGCATCTCCGCGGGCGGCGGCTCCGCGGCGTCCTCGGGTTCCGGCTCCGGCTCAGGCTCGGGCGCCGGCTTCGGCGCCGCCGACGGCTTGGACCGGCGCGGCGGCGGCATCTCGAGCGGGGCGACCTTGTCGGTCTCTCCCTCGAAGTCGGCGGCGGGCATCGCGTCCACCGTCGCCGGACCCGGCGGCTGCGGCGCAGGCGCGCGGCGCCGGGCGGCGGGCCGGCTCTTGTCGGTGTCGCGATCGATCCGCATCGGGTCGCCCGCGGCGCCGACCGAGCATTTCGGACAGGTCTTCCCGACCAGCTCGCTGCCGCACAGGATGCATCGTGCCTTGGCCATCCACGCCCTCCTCGCTGCGCCCAGAGGATATCCGAGGCAATGCGGGAAGTTGAGGCCGGTCAACCCGCCAGCGGCGCGGCGCCCGCCGGATTGGCCGCCTGCGCCTCCTTGCGCCGCAGCGGCAGGAGGACCGCGAGGAAGCAGGCGGCGAGCACCAGCGCCACGAATGCGCTGGGCCGCTTTCCCACCGCGTCGTCGCCGTAGACCTTCTGCAGCTCCCACACGAGGTAGCCCACCGCCACCGTCGCCGCCGGCACGAGCAGCCCCGCGGACCACCGCAGCAGGCTGCGCTTCAGCCCGCGCGCGCCAATCCAGCAGATCCCCGTCAGCACGAACGGCTCGAGCAGGTGGTAGGGCCACAGCGACTTGATGAAGAGCGTGAAGGCGAGCGCGGCGAGGGCCAGCAGCCCGTAGAGCGTCCGGGGCGAGGGCGGCCGGCCTCTCAGGACCAGCGCCGTGGTGCCCGCGGCCGAGGCGAGGACGACCAGGCTGTCCCGCTTCTGCGCGAACTCCTCGAACCGAGTGCCGACGGCGAGGCCCCAGAAGCTGCCGCCGAAGACGGGCAGGAGATCGTGGAACCGGCTGAGCGAGTACCAGGAGTCCTTGAACGAGAAGATCAGGAACGGCGCGATCCCCAACGCCCCCACCAGCGCCGCCGGCACGCCCAGGCGCAGGGTCTGCTTCCACGAACGCTGGCTCAGCAGCGCCACCAGCAGCACCGCGACGTAGGTGCTCGCCGCGGTGCGCGCCAGCATCGCCAGGCCCAGGAGCACGCCGGCCGGGACGTCGCGCTCCTCGAAGAAGAGCCGGGTCGCCCACAGCACCAGCCAGAGCACCAGCGCCAGCTCGACGTGCCCGTACTCCGCCAGCCCGACTCGCAGCATCGGCGAGAGCGCGAAGAAGGCGTAGGCGGCCAGCCGCCGGGGCCCCGCGATCCGCGAGCCCAGGATCCGGTCGCAGGCGAGCACGGCTTCGCGCGCCATCAGCAGGCAGAACGGCGCGAAGGCGACCATCGTCACGATGACCCGGGCGCTGCGGTGAGTCTCCAGGCCCCGGGCCTTCAGCGCGAGCGCCACCAGGGTCAGCGGGAGCTGGCTGAGCGGCCCGTTGGCGTTCGGGTAGTAGTCCATGAAGCGGACCGAGTAGATGCCGAAGACGTCTCCCGAGGCCGCCTTGAGCGCCGAGGGGAAGAAGAAGGCGTCCAGGTCGGTCTCGCCGGTCACCGCCGCGCCCAGCAGCGCCCAGAACCCCAGGTAGAGCAGCACCAGGACGGCGATCCCGATGCGCACTCCGAGAGAGGTCTTCGGCGCGGCGGGCGGGGCTGCGGTCACTTGAGTCGGTCCGAGTCCACGAAGACCGCGTTCACGAAGGTCATGCCCCGGATCACGTACCGCTTGGCCGCGAGCAGCTCCTGGATCTCCGGGCGAGTCTCGAAGGTGTCCGCCTTGAGGATCTCCGCGCAGACGGCGGCGGGCCGGAACTTCTCGAAGTCGAGGCTCTTCAGGATGGGCAGGTCGAAGCCCTCGGTGTCGATGGACAGCAGGTCGGGCGCCTTGCCGCCCAGGTTCTCGGCAATGACGCGGTTGATGTTCAGCAGTGGCATCTTGACGGTCTTCACGAGCTTCTCGCCCGCCTTCTGCAGCCGCTGGGCCTCGTCGCCGTCGAAGGTGTTCATCTGGTCGACTTCGAACTCGTAGTAGTCGGCCTCCTTGGCGTCGTCGACGCCGATGCCGACGTTGAGCACCGTGTCCCGGGGCCGCACCGCGCGCAGGCGCTCGACCAGCCTCGGGTTGGGCTCGACCAGCACGCCGTGGCCGCCGGAGAGGTAGAGCAGGTAGGTGTTGTTGCAGATGACCGGGTCGTACGCGCCGATGTCCAGGTACGTCGGCTTCTGGAGGCCGAGCGTGTCGCGCAGGATGTTGTCGATGATCAGGTCCTCGCCCTGCTGCGCGTAGGAGACCTTCTGGAAGTCGGGCTTGGCCCCGCCGGTCGACTTCGAGCCCTTGCCCTTGGCGTCGAGCGCCAGGTTCAGCAGCGGGCCAAGGGCGGTGATGCCGGCGATGCCGGTGGCGGTGCCCAGCAGGAAGTCCCGACGGTTCATGGTGCCTCTCGCGTGCTCGCTCGGAAGCGAGAGGCAAATCTACACCGCCGGAACGGGGCGGGCGTCAGCTCGTCAGGTCGCCCGGCCCATCGCCGCCCTGCAGGTCTTGGTGTAGAGGTCGCGGAAGAGGTTGTTCGGGTCGGTGATGGCCTTGGCCCGCTGGTAGTTGGCGCGGCTCCAGACCGACCAGAACTCCTCCTCCGAGTAGTAGTTGTGGTCGATGAGCGTCTTCACCCCGCCCAGCTCGCGCAGCTTCTGCTCCACCTTGCGGTGGACGCCGCGCGGATCGCGGTGGCGCAGCCCGTAGATCGCCAGGTCGAGGAACAGGGTGTCCTGGTTGCGGGCCCAGTAGGCCGCGTCCAGCCACTCGTAGTCGTGGACGCGCCGGTAGGGCACGCACCACAGCGGGAAGTGGCCGATCTCGTCGCGGTACCAGTCGAGGAATTCGGGGACCTTGGAGAACGGGACGAAGACGTCCAGCGTGACCGTCGGGCGGAAGGCCGGCAGCACCCAGTGGAGCTTCTCCGCCAGGCGCAGCCACTCGTTGGAGCTGAGCGCCTTGCCGAAGAGGAGGCGGCCCACGAACGAGCGCGGGCGGACGTTGGTGACCCCGCGGTCGTAGCGGAAGAAGTACTGCGGCGTCTCGAGGTAGTCCTCGGTCCGCTCCGCCGTGCTCAGGTAGTAGATCTTCATCCAGTCGTAGCGGCTGGTGTACGGCGCGCGGTCCACGAAGCGCCCGACGCTGAGCACGTACAGGCTCGGCGAGTGGATGATCCCGTCCATGAAGTCCACGTCGCGGGCCTGGGCATGGTGCGCGATGGCCGCCTGGTACGACTCGAGCGTCGGGTACCGCTCGTAGACGAGGTGGACGTAGGGCTTCGCCGGGACGAGCCGGAAGGTGAGCTTCGAGACGATCCCCAGGGTCCCGAAGGTGCCGTGGACCATCTGGAAGACCAGGCGGTTCTCGTTGTCGGGCGTGCAGCGCAGCACGTCGCCCGTCGCGGTGAGTACCTCGTACTCCAGGCAGGTGTCGTGGAACCCGCCGTGGACGAAGGACATCGACTCGATGGAGCAGCCGGCGACCGCGCCCCCGACGGTGATGGTCTTCAGCTCGGGGACGACCAGCGGCACCAGCCCGTGTTGCATCGTCGCCTGCACCAGCTCGACGAAGGTGACCCCGGACTCGGCGATGCAGATCCTCCGCACCGGATCGATGAGCAGGATCTCGTCGAGATCGCGGATGTCGATCTTCTCGTCGCGGTGCCGCAGGTCATGGGCCTTGGGCACCTGGTGCGCCACGGCCTTCTTGCGCAGTGAGACCGGCCTGGTCCCGTCGTGGGCCCGCAGCTGCTGGACGATGCGCGCGACCTTGGCCTCGTGGCGCGCCTCGGCGATGGCATCGACCCCCGTCCGGGCAACCTCTACTGGCATCCGCATCCCGAGCCCCTCTCCGTGCGTGCGACCGCCTGCCTGGCAAGCCGGGAGACGATAGGGACGGCCCGCGCGCGCGAGCAGTGGGGACTGCCATTCGGGAGCCCCTCGTCCGTCGGGTGGCAAACCAGCGCTACAGCTCCCGCACGGCCCTGCGCAGCCGCGACTGCTCCGCCGGGCCCAGGGGCCGCCCGCCGAAGCGCGCCGCCAGATACCGCTCGGTGACCTCTTCGGCGACCGCGGTCTCGGGCCGCCGCTTCGACCGGAGCTCCGCCACCAGCTCCCGCGGCGTCTGCCCCGGCCGCTTTTGGATCCCGCGCTTCTTCAGCCGCGCCAGCAGCGCCCGGTACAGCTTCACCGCGTCGCGGGCCTCCGCCGACAGCCGGCGATCCATCCTCGCCCGCGCGGGTCGCCCACCCTCCCAGAGCCGCCGCGCGACCCAGATCGCCAGCGCCAGCACTCCGGCCGCGGAGAGGATGCGCTTCCACGGCAATCCCCCACCCCCGTGCAGGCGGGTGAGCATCCCGCCCACGGCCTGCGCGAGGCCGCTGACCCCTTCGACCTGGTCGCGGATGGAGTAGTCGATGACCTTCTGCAGCCAGCCCGCCTGCGCCTTGTCCACGAGGTCGGCCCACTTCTGCCGCCACCCGGAGGCGCTGGAGAGCCGCGCCTGGGCCGGCGTGGGGTCGAAGGCGACGAAGCCCGCGCCGGGGAAGTAGACCTCCGTCCACGCGTGGGCGTCGCCGGCCCGCAGCACGTATTGCCCCTCGCCCACCCGCTGCCCGCCGAAGTAGCCGGAGGCGTTGCGGGCCGGCACGTCCACCGAGCGCAGCAGGAGGGTCAGGGCGCTGGCGAAGAACTCGCAGTGCCCCTTGCGCCGCTCGAAGAGGAAGTTCGCGATGGGGTCGGCGGTCTCGCCGGGGAGCTCCAGCGTGTACGCGTAGCCCTTGGACAGCTCGCGCTCGATGGCCTGCGCCTTGTCGAGCGGGTCGGTCAGGCCGGAGGTCCAGCGCCGCGCGAGGTCGGCGATGCGCGGGTCGAGGCCGGCGATGGGCTCCAGGCAGCGCCTGCGGATGTCCTCGGGGTAGTCCGTGCCCAGCCGCGCGAGCTCCCGGCGCGGCTCCTGCGCGACCAGGTGGTAGCCGTAGCCCATGTCCGGCGCCGGCTGGAGCCTGACGTTGCCCAGCTCGTCGGCGAAGAAGAAGAGCGTCGGGGCGAGCCGCCGCGGAGGGATGCGCCGGGGCTCGCTCACGCCGGCCGTGCCTTCGGGCAGGAAGACCGCCGGCGAGCCGCCCTCGGGGAGGATCTCCACCTCCACCTGGCGCATCGCCCGGTCGGAGGCCGGGGCCAGCGTGAGCTGGCGCTGCGGGAGCAGCTCCTTGCCGCTTCCGAGCCACGCCCGGCCGTCGAACCGCTCGAAGGCCCGCCCGCGCCAGTGCATCTCCAGCCCCTCGACGAGCGGGTCCGGGCTGACCGCGAGGTGGGCCACCACGCGCGGGTCGTCCTTGACGGTGCCGATGCCGTCCAGGCGCATGGAATCCGAGTAGCCGACGGTGGGGCTGCGGTGGCCCAGCATCGGCGCCAAGAAGCCGGTGGTGAAGCGCGGGAAGCCGAAGAACACCACGATCGACCCGAGGAGGGCGAAGACGGAC
Source organism: Myxococcales bacterium (assembly GCA_036504155.1). Lineage (GTDB taxonomy): Bacteria > Myxococcota > Myxococcia > Myxococcales > UBA5297 > JACRCT01. The sequence goes on along the minus strand of DASXVQ010000215.1, from coordinate 84,003 downwards.
AGCGCCCCCACCGCCAACAGGAGCGGCGCGCTCACCAGCCGGCGGACCGCCGACGGCGGGGCGTCGTACTCGGTGGCCACGCGCTCCAGGTGCGACAGCGTCAGCGCGAAGGTGGCCGTCACCGCGAACCCGGCGAAGTAGGCGCCGTAGGCGATGGAGCCGGAGAGCGCCGCCCCGGCGGCGACCATCATCAGGGCGGTCAGGTACAGGGGCGCGTCGTCGGCCGCCGTCCGCCGCGACAGCAGCCGGTTGGCGGACACGGCGCAGGCGAAGAGCCCGGCGGCGACCACCAGGTCGAAGGCGCCGGAGAGCCACCCGGCGAGCGCGCCGGCCAGCGCGGCCACCGTCAGCCAGGTGATGGCGCTGCCCAGCCGCTGGGCGAGGCTGCCGTCGGTGAGCAGGGCCGCGACCCAGACGGCGCCCCACAGCGGCAGCACGAAGAGCGGCAGCTCCCCGGTGTGGGCCATCGACCCGAAGGCCAGGCCCAGGGCCAGGAAGGAGGCGGCCTTGCGCAGCGACTGGAGCTTCACGGGGGGCCCCCCGCGAACGAGACGGTGGTCTCGCGGTGGGCGTCCGGAGCGGGACCGGCGGCCGGCGCGGCCGGGAGCGCCGCCAGGGTGCGCAGGACCCGGCGCAGCGCGCCCGCTCCCGCCTCGGGCGGCAGGTAGACGCCGCTCGCCGCCAGGCCCACCTCCAGCCCGCGCCCCTCCAGGCTGCGCGCGGTGGCCGCCGCCTCGCGGACGCGCCGCTCCAGCGCCGCGCCGGGGGGCCCGCGGTTGTCGAGGACCAGGACGATCCGCCGGCGCTGCTCGCGCTCGCGCTCGATGACCAGGAGCCGGCCCACCGCGGCGCTCTTGCGCCAGTGCACCCGCCGCCGGTCGTCGCCGGAGCGCAGGTCGCGCAGCCCCAGGAACTCGGTGCCCTGCCCCGCCCGGCCCTCGGGCCGCTCGCCCTCGCGCGCGCCGCCCGCCGCCGCCCGCTCGCGCGGCGGCACCCGCGCCGGCAGCACGAACAGCTCGTCGGCGGCAAAGAGCGGCAGCCACTTCTCGAAGAAGCCGAACGGGAAGCGCGTGGCGACGGCCACCTCGCCCAGCTCGAAGCGCCCCCGCCGCGCGGCGCGGGTCTGCAGCGTCGCCACCCGCGTCTCGCCCGGCCCCACCAGCAGCGCCGCCGCCTTGGCGCCCGCGAACGGCCCGCGCCGCTCCGAGAGCGACAGCGTGGGGCTGGGCCAGAAGCGCTTGCCGTTGGTGATCTCGTAGGTGACGCGGAAGGGGTCGCCCGCCGCCGGGTCGCTGGGCAGCCGCCGCCGCACGGAGAGCCCCTCGAGCGCGCCCTCGGAGAGGACGCCGGAGACGACGATGGCCGTCAGCTGCAGGCCCAGCACCAGGAAGAGCAGGTTGTTGCCGGTGTTGAGCGCGGCGACGCCGACGCCCAGGGTGAAGGCGACGTAGTACCAGCCCTCGCGGGTGAAGCGCAGCCGCTTGCGCCGCCGGAACGCCGGCGGGCCGCTGTGTCCCGTCGGTGCGCCGCCGTCGGGCATGGCGCGCCTACTCCGGCACCGGCACGCGCTCGATCAGATCCGCGAGGATCCGCTCGGACTCGGCGCGGTCGGTCAGGGAGGCCTCGCGGCCGGCGGGCGCCACCCGGTGCGCCAGGCAGGCGACCGCCACCCGCTTGACGTCGTCGGGCAGCAGGTGGGCGCGGCCGTCGAGCAGCGCGCAGGCCTTGGCCGCGGCGAGCAGGTTGAGCGCCCCGCGGGTCGAGGCGCCGCCGGAGAGCTCGGCGCTCTCGCGGGTGGAGCGCGCCAGCGAGACCACGTAGCCCGCCAGCGCCGGGTCGACCCTCACCGCGTCGGCGGCGGCCTGCAGGCGCAGCACGTCCTGGGCGCTGGCGACCGGCTGCAGCGCGTGGACCGGCTCCTGGGAGGTGCGGGAGAGCAGGATGTCGCGCTCCACCGACTCGGCGGGGTGGCCCAGCGCGATGCGCAGCATGAAGCGGTCGAGCTGCGAGTCGGGCAAGGGATAGGTCCCGGACTGCTCGCGGGGGTTCTGGGTCGCCAGCACCACGAAGGGCCTGGGCAGCGGGTGGGTGGTGCCGTCGAGGCTGACCTGCGCGTCGCTCATGGCCTCCAGCAGCGCCGACTGGGTGCGCGGCGGGGCGCGGTTGAGCTCGTCGGCCAGCACCAGCTGCGCGAAGACCGGGCCGGGGCGGAAGCTGAAGGTCGCGGTCCGGGCGTCGAAGACCTGGGCGCCGACGATGTCCGACGGCAAGAGGTCGCTGGTGAACTGGATGCGCGAGAAGGACAGGTCGAGCGAGCGCGCCAGCGCGTGGGCCAGGGTGGTCTTGCCGACCCCCGGCACGTCCTCCACCAGCAGGTGCCCGCGGGCGACGACGGCGATGGCGGCCAGCTCGACCGCGCCTCGCTTGCCGCGCAGGGCGCGCTCGACGTTGTCGCACAGCGTGCGCAGCAGGTCGCGCGCGGCGGCGGGGGTCAACAGGTGTTCGGGCTGGGGAGGACGCGCGGCCGCTAAGGTCATGGTGGGGGCATTTTAGCCGCCTGTCCCATCCGGGGACGACCGTGTTGTCGCCTCGCTCTCTTCCGGGTTGGCCGCCGACAGGCGCCGGTAGGCCTCGAGCACGCGCTTGGGGTAGTCGGCGAGCTTGGGCCGCAGACCGGAGGCGAGGAGCTTGCGGGCCCCCGTGGGCCCGGCGTTGTAGGCGAGCAGCGCCGCCTCCAGCGACGAGAACTCCTTGATGAGCTGGGCGAGATAGCCGGTGCCCAGCACGAGGTTGAGCTCGAAGTCGAAGAGCTCGCGGTCGCGCAGGGCCTTGCGAGCCGAGCCCCCGAGCCAGCGCGCGGTGGCGGGCATGACCTGCATCACCCCGACCGCGCCCTGGCTGCTGATGGCGAAGGGGTCGTAGTGGCTCTCCACCTCCGCCACGGCGGCGACCAGCTGCGGATCGAGCCCGTTGCGCCGCGCCTCTCGCACCAGCGCGACCGCCATGCGTTTGGCCTGGCGCGGCAGGAGCCCGCCGCGGCCGCCCTCGATGGCCGCCAGGATGCCCAGCTGTGCGGCCTGCGCCGCGAACGCCTCGTCGTCGTCGGAGAGGATCGCCTTGGTCCGCGTCGGTTCCCTCGGCGGCCCTTCGGGCGCCGCTTCCCTCACCGCCGGAAGGCGGTCGGCACGCGCCGGCCCTCCCAGAAGGAACGACGCCGAGATCGCCAGCACGACCCGCCCCAGCACGCCGCCGCCGCCGCCCATGTCCACCTCCGCCCGGTCGCCCGCCCACCAAGCAAGCTGGCGGCTGGCGACCGGCCTTCGGTAGCCGCCCGGTCGGGCCTGGCGGCATGCCGGGCGATGCCTAGCTTTGGCCCGATGTTCTGGGCGATGGCCATCCTCCTGTTCGCGCTCTGGGCCCTCGGCCTGGCGAGCGGAGCCGTGCTGGGGGCCTGGGTGCACCTGCTGCTGGCGTTCGCGCTGATCGCCCTGGTGCTGGCGGCCGTCCAGTCCGCAGCCGGGGCGCGCGGGGCGCCTTCCAGGAGATGACCATGGCCGAGGTGGGCTTCGGAGCCGGCGGACCGTGGACGGAGCGGCTCGCGCTCTCCATCGACCGGCAGGGGTTCCAGCGCCGCGAGTGCCCCAGCTGCCACCGGGTCTTCAAGGTGCGCGCGACGGGCCTGGAGGCCCAGCTGGCGCTGCGGCGGCTGCTGGCGCCGTTGCACTGCGAGAACCTGCACGAGGCGACTTGGCCCGAGGCGTCACGGCACTGCCCGTACTGCGGCGGGGCGGCCGGCGACGACCAGTGGTTCACGGCGGAGCAGCGCGCCTTCCTGGACAAGCGCGGGCAGACCCTGGGCGAGGAGGTGCGCTACGAGCAGCTGGCGCACGTCCTGCGGACGCTGGCGGAGAACCCGAGCCCGACCTACCTGCCGGTGCGTCCCAAGCGATCGGAGACGCGACCGCCGGCCGAGCCCGACGACATGCGGCTGGTGAGCCTGTTCTGCTGCGGCGAGGAGCTGAAGATCTCCGAGAGCTGGCAGGGAACGGTCTGCTGCTTCCTGTGCGGCACCGAGCACGAGTTCGGCGGCGGGCTGGTGCGCCAGCGGCTGGAGAAGCTGCTGGGCGAGCCCTAGCCGCGGGCGGGCGCGGCCGCCTCGCGCTAGCGCGGCTGCTTGGCGAAGAACTCGTAGGTCTTGGCGAGCCCGTCGGCGATCGCGACCTCGGGACGCCAGCCGAGGATCTTCCCGGCCAGCGCGTTGTCGATCACGCTGCGGCGCTGCTCGCCCGGCTTGCCTTCGGCGTGCACGGCCTGGCGCGTGGACCTGGCCGCCTTGGCCAGCTCGGCGTAGAGGCGGTTGACGTCGGTCTCGAGGCCGGTGCCGATGTTGATGGCCCCGACGTGGGAGGAGGAAAGCGCCAGCGCATTGGCGCGGGCGACGTCGCCGACGTAGACGAAGTCGCGGGTCTGGCCGCCGTCCCCGAAGATCGTGCAGTCGCGGCCCGTGAGCAGGCGGTCGCAGAAGATGGCGACCACGCCGGCCTCGCCGTGCGGGTTCTGCCGGGGGCCGTAGACGTTGGCGTAGCGCAGCGCCAGGTAGGAGAGCCCGTACTGCACCTTGTAGTAGTTCAGGTACATCTCGCCCGAGGCCTTGGAGACGCCGTAGGGCGAGCACGGGCGCTGCGGATGGGTCTCGGGAGCCGGGAAGACGTCCTGCTCGCCGTAGATGGCGCCGCCGGTGGACGAGAAGACCACGCGCTTGGTGCCGGCCTTCACGCAGGCCTCGAGCAGGTTCACGAAGCCGCCGATGTTCACGTCCGCGTCGAAGCGGGGGTCGGCCACCGAGCGCCGCACGTCCATCTGCGCCGCGAGGTGGAAGAGCGCCTCGATCTTGCGGGAGACGATGACCTCGGCCGCCTCCTTGGAGCGGATGTCGAGCCTGTGCAGCTTGACCTTGGGATCGAGGTTCTCGACCCGTCCGCTGGAGAGGTCGTCGAGGACGTGGACCTCGTGCCCCTGGGCGAGCAACGCGTCGCTCACGTGCGAACCGATGAAACCCGCTCCCCCGCTCACCATGATCCGCATCGCTCGCCTCCTGGTAAGGACCGCAATCTCGTCACTGCCTCGGGTGGCCACAACCGCCCGCCGTCGTTCAGGCCTTCACCTGGCCGCGGAAGAACTCGATGGTGCGGCGGATGCCTTCCTCGAGCGCGATCTTCGGCTCCCAGCCCAGGACCTTCTTCGCCCGCGTGATGTCGGGCTTGCGCTGCTTGGGGTCGTCCTGCGGGAAGGGGTGGAAGGTGGTCTTGCCGCCGCCGCCCGCCAGCCGGCGCACGACCTCCGCCAGCTCGAGCATGGTGAACTCGCCGGGGTTGCCGATGTTCACCGGGTCCGGGCAGTCGCTCTCGGCCAGCAGCAGGATCCCGCGGACCAGGTCGTCGACGTAGCAGAACGAGCGGGTCTGCTTGCCGTCCCCGAAGATGGTGAAGTCCTCGCCGCGCAGCGCCTGGCCGATGAAGGCCGGCACCACCCGCCCGTCGTCCAGCCGCATCCGGGGCCCGTAGGTGTTGAAGATGCGGACCATGCCGGTGTTGACCTTCAGCGCGCGCCGGTAGGCGCTGACCACGGCCTCGCCGTAGCGCTTGGCCTCGTCGTAGCAGGAGCGGGGGCCGATGGTGTTGACGTTGCCCCAGTAGCTCTCCGGCTGGGGGTGGAGGGTCGGGTCGCCGTAGATCTCGGAGGTCGAGGCCTGGATGAACCGCGCCCGGTTGGCGTGGGCGAGCTTGAGCGCGTTCTCGGTGCCGAGGGACCCCACGCGCAGCGTCTCGATGGGCAGCTTGGCGTAGTCGATGGGCGAGGCCGGCGAGGCGAAGTTGAGGACGTAGTCGACGGGGCCGTCGACCTTCAGGCCCTCGGTGATGTCCTGGTGCAGGTACCTGAAGCCGGGGTTCTTCTCGAGCGGGGCGACGTTCGCCCGGTTGCCCGTGATGAGGTTGTCGACGGCCACCACCTCGTGGCCCCGGGCGAGCAACGTCTCGCACAAGTGCGAGCCCAGGAAGCCCGCGCCCCCGGTCACCACCCAACGCTTGGTCGTCATGCTTGCCTCATCTGGAGGAACTGCCCGCTCACTCCGAGCCTGCGCTGCGCGCGAGGGCGGAATCGAAGAGCGGCTACTTGGTGCGATCGTCGAAGGTCAGCTGCCCCGGAAGGTGCTTCTTGTAGCGCTCGAGCACCAGATCGATGCCCTCGCGGATGAACGAGGCGACCGGGATCCGGGTCTTCTCGCTCAAGAGCTTGAGCTTCTCGTTCTGCTCGGGGGTGATGTAGACGGTGGTTGAGATCTTGTTGCGCGCCATGCGGAGGTCCCTCAGCCGACAGCGGGCGGGGACCCTACGTGGCGGTATACGTATTGTCAAACGGCGATGCGGGACGGAGGAGCCGACGAACGCCGGCCCGCGCACCGACCCGCTGTCGACCCGCGACGATCGACCCTGAACTTCCTCTCAACTGGATTGCCGAGCGACCGCCCGGCCGGGGCTAGCCTCAGGTGAAGCCGCCGTGGCCGCCTCCGCAGCCGCCACCGCCGCTGTCCGTCGAGGCGCCGCCGCCGCCGCCCACGCTGACGAAGCCCAAAGAGGTCGCCGAGAGCAGCCTCTGGACCTCCTTGGTCCCGCAGGTGGGGCAGGCCGCCTCGGCTTCGTCGGCCTGGTTGCGGATGAGCTCCTCGAAGGTGTGGCCGCAGGTTCGACACTTGAATTCGTAGAGAGGCATGGGGGTGGTCTTCCTGCCCGTCGGGGGCATCGGTGAGAGCCCCGGCGATCCAAAGGGGTTCGGCCGGCAACCAAGAAGGGGTATGCGGAAGCCTGGTTAGGCGCAAGGTGTTGGAGCGTAGGGTTGACCCGCCGGGGGCCAACGGCCTATCAATTGGCAGTCTTTTTCAAAGGATAGGGTGCTCCATGAAGCGGGCTTTGTGGTCGGCGTTGGCGCTGTCCCTGCTGGGGCTGGGGGCCTGCACCACCACCCCGGAGAAGAAGGACGACGCGGCCGCCGAGAAGAAGGCGAGCGAGGCGGACGAGGGCAACGCCGAGGGCATCAAGGAAGAGCGCCGCGGCGACGAGACGGTCAAGGAGTTCGACCTCAACCGCGACAAGAAGCCCGACGTCTGGAAGTTCTACGCCACGGTGAAGGACGAGAACGGCAAGCCGGTCGAGCGTCTGGTCCGCAAGGAGATGGACATCAACTTCGACGGCAAGGTCGACATCTGGCGCTACTACGACGACAAGGAGCAGATGGAGAAGGAGGCCCTCGACCTCGACTTCGACGGCCGCATCGACCAGGTCAACTTCCTCGAGCGCGGTGTGGTCGTGAGGAAGGAGAAGGACCTCAACTACGACAAGAAGCCCGACCTCTGGATCTTCTACGAGAAGGGCAAGACCGTCCGGAAGGAACGCGACACCAACGGGGACGGCAAGATCGACTACTGGGAGTACTGGGAGGGCGACTCCATCGACCGCATCGGCGAGGACCTCGACGGCGACGGCACGGTCGACAAGTGGACCAAGAGAGCGGCCACCGAGTAGTCGCGAGCCCTGAGTTGCAGGTCGTGGGTTCGAGGCCCGCCGCCGTTCGCGAAGCGGAGGCGGCGGACCGGGTGCACACGACTTAAGACTTACGACCGACGACTTGCTAGATTCCGCCCCCTCGATGCGCCGGCACGTCTTCGCGATCACCTTCGGGCTCTGCCTGGTAGCCACCGTGCTCCCGCTCTGGGTCGCACGCCACCTGCCGTCGGTCGATCTGCCCCAGCACCTCTTCCTCATCCACGTGCTGTCGCACCTGGGCGACCCTTCCCTGCCCTACAAGGACATCTACGTCGCCCGCCCGGGGCTGACCTACCTGACCTTCTACTACTCGGTGCGGGGCATGGCCGCGGCGGTCGGGGTCGAGACGGCCATGCGCATCTGGCTGACCCTGGTCCTGGCCGCCATCCCGCTGTCGCTGCTGGTGCTCCTGCGCGCCCTGGGCCGCAGCAAGTGGCTGGCGCTGCTCGCCTGCCCGCTCGTCTACACCGACAACTTCTACTGGGGCCTGATCAGCTTCCTGTCGTCCCTGCCGCTGACTTTCCTGGTCATGGCCTTCTTCGTGCGCTCGCTCGAGGTCCCCAGGACCGAGCGGCGGCGCCACTGGGCGGCGCTGGGCCTGTCCTGCCTCAGCCTGGTCCTCCTGCAGCTCACGCACGGCGCGGGGATCATCTTCCCGGCCGTCGCGCTGCCCCTGCTGTTGCTGACGACGCCGTCGGACTGGCCGCGGCGAATCCGCGCGGTGCTCGCGCTGGTGCCCGGGGTCGCGCTCTTCTTCGCCTGGCTGCTCTCGGGCGTCACGCAGGGCCGCAAGCTGGGCGCGCCGGGCGAAGCGTGGAAGGCCTCGGGCCCGCTCTTCGACAGCTCCAACTGGGTCTTCCACCCGCCGCAGGCCAAGGCGAACCAGTTCGTCGAGCTGCTCGCGAACGGCTTCTGGGACTATGCGGACCGGCCGGCCCTCTACGCCCTGGCGGCGGCCGCGCTCCTGGCGGCGGTGCTCGGCCTCGTGTGGCGCCAACCGGTGACCAAGGGCCTGGTCGCCCGCGCGCGGCCGGCGTTGCTCTTCCTGTTCGCCCTCGCCTGCTTCCTGTTCCTGCCCCAGGACATCAAGGGCTACATGTACCAGGTGTACCCGCGCTACGCGCAGGTCGCGGCGTTGCTCGCCATCGCGGTGCTCCCCTTCCCGTTCGGCGGCTCGTACAAGGCGTTCGTTCCGGTGGCGGCGGCGGTCGCGCTCTACTCCGGCGTCAACCTGTCGGTCCTCTTCCACCGCTTCGACGTCGAGGCCGAGAACTTCGAGATGCTGGTCAAGGACGTGCCGCCCAAGGCGAAGATCATGCACTTGATCACCGACTGGGGCAGCCGGCACGCGACGCACGCGGTCTACCTGCACTACGCGGCGCTCGCCGCGCTGCGCGTCGACGGCGTCCCCAGCTTCTCCCTGGCGACCGATCCGTCGTTCCCGGTCGGCTACCAGGAGAAGGCCCAGCCTCCGGCCTCGCCGTGGGAGTGGCGGCCGACCGAGACCAACTGGGAGCAGGCCAGGTGGTACGACGTCTACCTGAGCAGGGACAACCTGACGCCCGACGCCATCTTCCGGGGGCACGCGCAGGAGCTGGAGCAGGTCGCGCGCGCGGACCGGTGGCGGCTGTTCCGCAAGAAGACGGCACAAGCGGCGTCACCGCGGCCGGAGCGACCTATAATCGCCAAGCCGCCGGAGGGAGAGCATCCATGAGCAAGAGCAAGTCCGGACTCGGGGCCAGGCGCGTGCTCGAGCGGTTGCGCTCCAACGAGCCAACCTCCAGCCTCGCCGCCGACCTGACCGTCAAGGACAGCGAGGTCGCGGGTGCGCGGGAGCTGGTGCGCCACATCGGCGAGCACCAGGCCGTCGCCGCGGGCCAGCTGCCCGAGGTGCTGGCCCAGGCCGTGGTCGAGGCCGCCGTGCAGATCGAGCACGCCGACTTCCTCAAGGCGGTGGCCGAGCAGGGCGCCAAGGGTGCCGCCAGCGCCGCCAAGCGCGGGCTCGCCATCCTCAGGTCCAAGGGCATCGACATCGAAGTCGAGACCAAGGGCGAGGCCGTCTTCAAGGCGGACGCCCAGCGTCCCGACGACCTGGCCTGCTTCCTGTCCACCTGCGACTCGAACGGCGAGCGCGCCCTGTGGATCCCCCGGGCGGTGCGCGGCGGCCTGCACCTGGTCACGGTGCTGCTCTCGGACGTCCGCGGCGTCGAGCACGTGGCCACCGACGAGGTGAGCCGCAAGTCCTTCAAGCGCCTGCGCGAGGAGCTGCTGGACCGCGCCGGCCCGCACGGCATCACCCTGCTGGAGATCCCGCCCGCCCGTGCCCGCGGCGCGCTGGCCGTGGCCCGCGCGATGTCGCCCAAGGGCCTGACCATCGACCAGGAGGCCCAGCTGGCGGGGCTGCTGGGAGACCCCAAGGACGCCGTCTCGCCCGCCCGCGCCGAGCCCCCGCTCGCGGCGGCGCTGGAGGCGCAGAGGCTGTCGGAGTCCGCGCAGCTGCACGAGGAGCGTGAAGTCCGCACCTGGATTCCCGAGGCCGACGTGGTGCGCGCGCTGGGCCTCAAGCTGGACGAGATCGACGCCAGCGCGCTGTACGTGGACGAGGCCCAGAAGAAGGAGCAGCGCGACCACGAGCTGGGCAAGGCGGTCGAGGCCTTCTTCGATCCGAAGCGGCGAGCGCTCTACGCCAACCGCCTGTTCGAGCTGGCCGAGGCGCTGCGCAACCAGAAGCGCACCGAGTCGGCCGAGCGCGCCGCGGCCACCGCCCGCGCGCTGGAGAAGGGCGAGAAGCTCGCGGCCATCCCGTTCTGCCGGCGGATGTTCGAGAAGCTGCTGGCGGGTGGGCCCAAGGCGGCCCCGGCCGCACAGCCCTCGAGCGCCGGCGGGCTGGTCGTGCCGGCGAAGGGGTAGAACGCTCCTTCGCGGACCGCCGGGATGACCGTCGGGTCCCGATGGCCGCCAATCGCCGAAATCCCCGGGCGCAAAAAAGCCCCCGGCTACCGGCGCGAAGCCGGCACGTGGCTTGGGAGTCGCGACGAGTCTCCGAGCTCGAGCGCTGACTTGGAATTTGCGCAGCAGAGCACCGAGCCGATTCCGGGATGCGAGGCCGCCCCACGGTGGCATACCGGGGGCCAGCCCACTTTCAGTGGGCTTCAGGCGAGTAGCCGGGGGCTTTTCAGCCCCCGGACTCCATGGCCACGGCTTCGTCCGGATTGCCCGTGGCGATGATCAGCGAGCTGCTCGCCCGATTCACCGGGATGCCCCCGCGCTCCTCGCACGCCTTCCTCGGAAGCAGCCTGACGATCTCGGGGGCAGCTCGAACGTGCGCGGGTCGATGGCGGGAACGCCGCACGGCCTCGAGAGAGAGTCCGCGAGCTTGGACGCCTCGAACGCGCCGGGCCTGGTGAGGTGGTAGCCGATCCGGCCGCCGCCCTTCGACTCAGGAGAGCTCGGCCTCTTCCGGCGTGGCCACCAGCAGACGGCCGCCTACGGCGCCGTCCGGAACCTCGACGTCAACTCCACCGCCAGCGTCGAGCCGTCCGCCGAAGCCAACCCCTCCGCCGCGACGATGACGTAGGCCGTGTCCGCCTGCAGGTCCTCGTGGTCCAGCGAGAGGCACTCCCCGACCCCGGCGGCCTTGATGCCCAGCCCCGGGACGTTGCCGGTCTCGCCCTCGACGCGCAGCGCGAGGGCCCCCTTGGCCGCGGTGACGTCCATCTCGCGGTTGAAGCAGACCGTGGGCACCGCGTCGCGCGCGATGCCGATAGCGCCGTCGTGGGGGGAGACGTTGACGAGGCCCAGCGGGACCACCACCTCGACCTTCGGTTGACCGCAGGCCGACAGCGCGAGCAGGCACAGCGTCGTGAGCAGGGGCTTGGTCATGGCGGACGAAAAGTACCCAAGTGCCGGGGGGATGGCAAACGGGCGCGCGACTTTCAGCTGGCCTTGGAAGCCTTGCTGGCCGCCGGCGCCCCGGCGTGCCGCCCCGGGACCGGCAGCGGGTCGTGGTCGATCTCCAGGCCCTTCATCGAGCCCGCGGCGTCGCGGAACGCGCTGCACAGCGCCCGCGCGTCGCCGAACAGGACGATCCGCTCGCCCTTGAAGCTCGCCGCGCCCTCCGCGAGGAAGGCCCGGGCGCGGTCGACCTCGCCCGCGCCCTCCAGCGGCGGCAGGAACGTGGCGAAGCTCTTCACGCCCGCCTTGGACATCGCCTCGCAGGCCCGCTTCACCGTCGCGCCGAAGGCGTCCCTGCCCTGCCCTCGCCGCCGGCCCGCGCCGAAGCAGAACAGCTTGGCCGGCCCCAGACGCCCCCACACCGGGAAGAGCAGCGCATCGCCAGGGGCGCCCACGAACTTGCCCTCGGTGAGGATGCGCGAGAGCGCCCCGCACAGCCGCCAGTCGACGAAGCCCGCCAGCCCCCGCAGCGGCCGCTCGTCCTCGAAGACGAACAGGCACGCCGCCTCCACGCCCGAGAGCGCGTCGAGGGTGGCCAGCGCAGCGTCGGCGAACGACAGCCTCACCTTAGGGGCTCTCCTTGGGCATCGAGGCGGCGATCTTGTCGAGGATGCCGTTGACGAAGGCGCCCGACTCCTCGCTGCCGAACATCTTGGCCAGCTCCACCGCCTCGTTGAGGACCACCTTGCGCGGCGTCGCCGGCATCTTCGTCAGCTCGAAGACCGCCAGGCGCAGGACGTTGCGGTCCACCTTGGCCATGCGCTCCACGCGCCAGTGGTGGCTGGTGGCCTCGATGCGCTGGTCGATCTCCGCCAGGTGCGCGACCACGCCCTTGACCAGCTCCTCGGCGAACTTGTGCGCTTCGGCGTCGGCCGGCACGTCCTCGGACTTCCAGGCGTTGGACAGCGCGTCGAGCGGCTCGGCCTTGGCGAGGTCGACCTGGTAGAGGGCCTGCAGCGCCCGCTCCCTGGCGCGGCTGCGAGAACCTCGGCTGTGTTGGCCTGGGCCTATCATGGTTTCCCCTGGAGATTAGCGCTTGCCGCCGGCGCCGAGCGCGCGGATGACGTTGGCGGTCTCGATGGCGGCGATGGCGGCGTCGGCGCCCTTGTTGCCCGCCTTGGTGCCCGCCCGCTCGATGGCCTGCTCGACGTTGTCGGTCGTCAGCACGCCGAACGAGACGGCGCAGGGCGCCTCGAGCGAGAGGTGGGCGATGCCCTTGCTCACCTCGGAGGCGATGTAGTCGAAGTGCGGCGTGCCGCCGCGGATGACCGCGCCCAGGGCGACCAGGGCGTCGTACTTGCCGGTCATGGCCACGCGGCGGGCGACCTGCGGCAGCTCGAAGGTGCCGGGCACGCGCACGACGTCGATGTCGGCGTCTTCCACGCCGTGCCGGGTGAGCGTGTCCACCGCCCCGCTGAGCAGCTCCTCGGTGATGAAGCTGTTGAAGCGGCTGACCACCAGCGCCACCTTCAGCCCCTGGCCCAGCAGGCGGCCCTCGACGTACCTAGGCATGGTTCTTCGACCTCGCGCGGCGCCTGGCGGGCTCGGGGGCGAGCAGGTGCCCCAGCGCGCGCTTGCGCCTCAGGTAGGCCCGGTTCTCGGGCGTGGACTCGATCTCGATCGGCACGCGCTCGACCACGGACAGGCCGTAGCCCTGCACGCCGACGATCTTCTTCGGGTTGTTGGTGAGCAGGCGGATGCGGCCGACGCCCAGGTCGCGCAGGATCTGCGCCCCCACGCCCAGCTCGCGCAGCCGGCCTTCCTTCGCCTGGGGGTCGCCCTGGCCGGCCAGCACGCAGCCCAGGTGGCGGGGCGCGCCCTTCTGCAGGTAGACCAGCACGCCCCGGCCCTCGCGGTCGATGCGCTCCAGCGCCCGGCGCAGCTGCCCGCCGCAGTCGCAGCCGGCGTACAGGCCGGAGTCGCCCAGCGGGCAGGCGGAGTGCATGCGCACGAGGACCGGCGCGCCGTCGTGGACGTTGCCGCGCACGTAGGCCACGTGCTGGCGCCCGTCGACCGCGGCCTCGTAGCGCACCACGCAGAACTCGCCCAGCCCGGCGACCGGCAGCTTGGACTCCTCGAGCCGGCGCACCAGGTGCTCGGACTCCAGCCGGTAGCGGATCAGGTCGGCGACCGACAGCAGCACCAGCTTGTGGCGGCGGGAGAAGCGCTCGAGGTCCGCGCGCCGGGCCATGCTGCCGTCCGGGTTCATGATCTCGCAGATGACGCCCGCGGGCTCGAGCCCGGCCAGGCGCGCCAGGTCCACCGAGCCCTCGGTCTGGCCGGTGCGGACCAGCACGCCGCCGTCGCGGGCGACCAGCGGGAAGACGTGCCCGGGGCGGACCAGGTCGCCGGCCTTGGCGCGCGGGGCGACCGCGGCCAGGACGGTGGTGGCGCGGTCCTTGGCGCTGATGCCGGTGGAGACGCCGCGCGCGGCCTCGATCGAGACGGTGAAGGCCGTCTGGAACTGCGAGGCGTTGTCGTGGACCATCAGCGGCAGGCGCAGGCGGCGGGCCCGCTCCTCGGTCAGCGTCAGGCAGATGAGCCCGCGCCCGTAGGTGGCCATGAAGTTGATGGCGGTCGGAGTCACCCGCTCGGCGGCCATGATCAGGTCGCCCTCGTTCTCGCGGTCCTCGTCGTCGGTGAGGATGACCATGCGGCCCGCACGGATGGCGGCGAGCGCCTTCTCCACGCGCTCCACGCTGCGGCCGATTTCGTCCTGGCGCTGTTCCGATTCCATGTTCAAAGAGGCGGCTTTCTACCAGAGGCGGGGCGTTAAGGGCATCACTGGAAGCCGCAACGCTTGAGGAACCCCTCGTCGATCCCTGCGGCCCCGGCAGGCGCCGCCTTTCCGAGCAGCCGGGCCACGTACTTGCCCAGCACGTCGGTTTCCAGGTTTACCGGCGCCCCGACGCCCTTGTCCGAGAGGGTCGTGCGCCGCTGCGTCTCGGGGATGAGCTGCACCGCGAAGCGGTCCTCGCCCACCGAGTTGACCGTCAAGCTGACGCCGTCGACGGCGATGGAGCCCTTCTCGATCAGGAAGGGCGCGAGCGCGCGCTCGAGGGCGAACTCGAGGACCTGCGAACCGCCCTCGGTCCGGCGCGAGAGCACCCGCGAGACGGCGTCGACGTGGCCCAGCACCAGGTGGCCGCCCAGGCGGTCGGACAGCTGCAGCGCCCGCTCCAGGTTCACCCGCGTCCCCGGCGCCCAGGAGCCCAGCGTCGTGCGCCGCAGGGTCTCGGGCGAGGCCTCGACCTCAAAGCGTCCTTGCGTGCGGGAGACGACCGTCAGGCAGGCGCCGTCCAGGGCGATCGACTCGCCGAGCGCGAACTCGTGGGCCGGCAGCGCCGTCGAGACGGCGACGCGCGTCATGGGCCCCCGCGCGAGCGAGGCGACCGTGCCGAGATCTTGGACGAGACCGGTGAACATGAGGGGGGTGGAGTATAGCGGCGGCCCCCCAGTGCGGCCATCCCGATCACCCTGGCCCGTCGAGGGGCCGGGCACCCTCGGCAGCCCTCGGCGAGGCCCAGCGCTCGGCCCCCGAGCCCCTGCTATCCTCGCCGCGCCATGGACGACACGAAGAGCGCCCGCCGCTACGAGGTCCTTTCCGAGTTGGGCTCCGGGGGCATGGGCCGAGTCTGGCGGGCCAGGGACTCCCGGCTGGGACGCGAGGTGGCGCTCAAGCGGCTCTTGCCGTCGCTCTCCGGCGACCCCGCGGCGGCCGAGCGGTTCCTGCGCGAGGCGCGGGCCGCGGCCGCCTTCAGCCACCCCCACGCCGTGCACGTCTACGACGTCGACCGCGACGAGGAGGGCCCGTTCATCGCCATGGAGTACGTCGCGGGCGGCAGCCTCGCCGACCGCCTGCGCTCCAAGGGCCCGCTTTCGCTGCGCGAGTCGCTCAGCATCCTCCGCGAGGTGGGCGAGGCGCTCTCGTCCGCGCACGCCGCCGGCATCCTCCACCGCGACGTCAAGCCGGCGAACGTGCTGCTGGACTCCCAGGGCCACCCGCGGCTGACCGACTTCGGCCTGGCGCTCTTCGAGGGGAAGGGCGAGCTGACGCGCTCTCTGGTCGGCACGCCCGAGTACATGGCACCGGAGCAGGGCGCCGACCCCTCGCAGGTCGACGCACGCACCGACGTCTTCTCGCTGGCCGCGACCCTGTACGCGTGCCTGACGGGCGAGCCGCCGAGGATCGTGCGCGAGTCGCGCATCCCGGAGGCGGTCCGCCCTGCCCTGCTCAAGGCGCTCTCGCAGCGGCGCGAGGACCGCTTCGCCTCCATGGAGGCCTTCCTCGCGGCGCTGGAGTCGGCGGGCAGCACCCGCGCGCGCAAGGCGAAGCTGCTCTTCGCGCTCAAGATCGCCGGGGCCCTGGGAGCCGCCGCGTCGATCGTCTCGGTAGGCCTGGCGGTGGTCGGGCCCCTGCGCGATCGGCCGAACTCCACGAGGACCTCGTACTTCCCCGTCCGCACGCCGTCGCCGCCGCCGCCGCCGCCGTCCACGCCCTCGGCGCCGGTGCAGCCGTCGGGCGGCGAGGTCGCCCCGGCGCCGCGGGTGGAGGGCGTCGTCGAGGACCTGCAGGTCTACAAGTCGCTCATCGACTCCGGCTATGCGCTGGGCTTCGTGGTCAACAAGGGCGAGGCGCCGCTCGAGCACGCCCGGGTCGAGCTCAAGCTGCTCGACGAGCAGGGCAAGCTGGTGGTGGGCGCCACGGGCTACGTCTCGGCCGACCGCGTCGAGCCGGGCGGGAGATTCCCGATTCGGGTCCTCATCAATCCCTGGCCCAAGTTCGCCAAGGCCGAGGCCAAGGTCGAGAACGGCCACGCCGGCTTCACGCGGCCGTCGGCCAAGCTCGAGGTCGTCGAGAAGAGGCTCGACAAGGCGCAGTTCTCCGGCTGGAACGTCTTCGCCCGCATCCGCAATGCCGACAGCGTCGCCGCGAGCTACCCGCACGTGACCTCGGTGCTCTACGCCGCGGACGGCCGCATCATCGGGGTCTACGACGGCTACGGGGCGGCCAAGTCCCTCGAGCCCGGCGAGGAGACGACGGTCAGCTACCAGTCCGACTCCTTCGGCCAGGCGGACCCGGCCAGGTACGACCTGTACCTGTTCGGTGCCATCGAGCGGTGAGCCCCGACGCCGCCCGGCACCTCGAGGTCGAGGCCAAGTCCATCGTCCGCGCCGGCGGCGGCGCCGACCCCTGGTTCCTCGGCCGCTTCGGCACCAACCTCTTCCGGGGCTGCGAGCACGGCTGCCTCTACTGCGACGGCCGAGCGGAGCGCTACCGGGTGGACGGCGACTTCGCGCGCGACATCCAGGTCAAGGTCAACGCGCTCGAGCTGATCGAGCAGGAGCTCTCGCGGGCGCGCGAGCCGGGCTTCGTCCTCGTCGGCGGCGGCGTGTGCGACGCCTGGCAGCCCGCGGAGGAGCGGTACCGATTAGCCCGCGGCGTCCTCGAGCTCGCGCTGAAGATGCGCTTCCCGGTCCACGTGCTGACCAAGTCTGCGCTGGTCGAGCGGGACCTCGACCTGCTCGAGCGCATCAACCAGGAGCGCCGCGCGATCCTCTCCTTCAGCATCACCTCCGTCGACGAGCGCCTGCGCGAGGAGTTCGAGCCGGGGGCGGCACCCTTCGCGGAGCGGTTCCGGATCCTCGAACGGGCGCGCGAGCGCGGCATCGCGACCGGCGTCATGGCCATGCCGCTGCTCCCCGGGCTCTCCGACCAGCCGGATCACGTTCTCGCTCTGGTGGCTCGCGCGGCCTCCGCCGGGGCGCGCTTCGTCTGCTTCGCCGGGCTCACCCTGCGACCCGGCGTGCAGCAGGAGACCTATCTCGCGGCCCTGCGCGCGCGGCACGCGGACCTGCTCCCGGGCTACCAGGCGCTGTACCACGCGCAGAGGAAGTCGGGCGCGCCGGACCCGCGCTACTCGGACCGCCTCCACCGCCGCTGCCGCGAAGCGCTGGCCGGGCACGGGCTCCCGGGACGGATTCCGCACGACGTGTTCGCCGGGCTCATCCCGACCTACTCCGAGGTCGCCGTGCTGCTGGAGCACGAGGACGCCGAAGGCTGCCAGGGCGGCGCGAAGGCGGCGGCGAGCTGGGCCATCCAGAAGTGGGCGCAGAAGAAGCTGGGACGGCTGCGCGGGCCGCGGGCCTACCGCGAGGTGGAGGCCGCGTTCGAGATGGCGGTCCGCAGCGGCGCTCTCGCGAAGGAGCTCGGTTTCACTGCGGAGGTCGCGCAGCGCGTGCGCGAAGTCGCCGAAGCGATCCGCGAGTGAGTGCTCAGCGCAGCGTGCCGGTGATCAGCACGTCGGCGCCGACCAGCTCCACCACGGCGTCCGCCAGCGGGATGGCGTGGTCCATCTTCGCCTTCGCCCGCAGCGGCGCCCAGGCCACGCCCTCGCCCAGGATCTTCGGGGCGATGAAGAGCATGAGCTGGTCGGCCAGGCCTTCGTCCAGGAACCCGCCGAAGACCTCGCCGCCGCCCTCGACCATCAGGTGGACGATCTCGCGCTCGTGGAGCAGCTCCAGGGCGGCCTTCAGGTCCACGCCGCCCCGGCGGCCCGGAACGCGGACCACCTCGGCGCCGCGCGCCTCCAGCGCCCGCGTCCGCTTCGGGTCGGCGCTGCTGGTCAGCACCAGCACGCCGCCCTTCGGCTCGTCGAAGATCCTCGCGCCGGGCGGGACCTCGAGCGTGCGGGTGAGGATGACGCGCAGCGGTTGGCGCCTGGAGAGCCTGCCCTTCGGCCGCGCCGTCAGCTGCGGGTCGTCCTCGCGGACGGTCCGCGCGCCCACCAGGATGGCGTCCACCTGCTCGCGGAAGCCGTGCACCTTCTCGCGCGCCTCCGGGCCGGTGACCCAGCGCGAGTCGCCGGTGGCGGTGGCGATGCGCCCGTCGGCGGTCGACGCCACCTTGAGCGTCACGAACGGCCGGCGCTCGGTGATGTAGGTGAAGAACGGGCGGTTGAGGGCCAGGCACTCGTCCTCGAGCACGCCCCGGACCACCGTCATGCCCGCGGCGCGCAGCCGCTTGATGCCTCGCCCGCTGACGATGGGGTTGGCGTCCTCGCAGCCCACGAAGACCCGCTTCACGCCCGAGGCGAGGATGGCGCTGGTGCAGGGCGGCGTGCGCCCGTGGTGGTCGCAGGGCTCCAGGGTCACGTAGAGGTCGGCGCCGCGCGCCTTCGGCCCCGCCCGGCGCAGCGCCACCACCTCGGCGTGGGGCCCGCCCGCCTTGGCGTGGAAGCCGCGCGAGACGATCTGCCCGTCCTTGACCACCACCGCGCCCACCGCGGGGTTGGGGCTGGTCAGGCCCAGGCCCTTGCGCGCCTCGGCCAGCGCCACGCGCATGAACGCCTTCTCGTCGGGGCGTCGTTCCGGCGACGGCTTGCGGCTGGGGGTCCTGCGGCGAGCGGCGCTCTTCATGTCGGCCTAGGCTCGGGGCTTCTTCTTGACCGTGGCGCGCTCGGCGAGCAGGTCCTGCAGCTCGGCCATGAACTCGCGCACGTCGCGGAAGCTGCGGTAGACGGAGGCGAAGCGCACGTAGGCCACGTCGTCGACCTTCTGCAGCGACTGCATCACCAGCTCGCCGACGTCCTTGCTGGCGACTTCCTTCTCGCCCGACTCCTGCAGCTTCTGCTCGATGTCCACGACGATCTGCTCGAGCTGCTCGGCGGAGACCGGGCGCTTCTCGACCGCCTTGGTCAGGCCGGCCAGCACCTTCTCGCGGTCGAACGCCTCGCGGCGGCCGTCCTTCTTGACCACCAGAGGCATCATCTCCTCGACGCGCTCGTAGGTCGTGAAGCGGCGCCCGCAGTCCAGGCACTCGCGGCGGCGGCGGATGACGTGGCCCTCGTGGGAGAGCCGGGAGTCGATGACCTTGTTCTCGGTCTTCTTGCAGAAAGGGCAGCGCATGCGGGCGCGGATGTTACCAACGAAACAAGCTCCTGGAAGTCCCGATTTGGCCGTCCGGGAGCGCCAGTCGTTCCCGGCACTCGCGGGCGCCTTGTTTCCCCAGCAATTCCGGGCGGTTGGAAGGCCGTTTCCCGGCCCGCATCATCTATATAGGTTCAGGACTCCGGAGCGGGGCCGGCGCCGGGAGTGGCCCGCTGCAGAGAAGGTGGCCACGTTCCGCGGCGGAGGTGTGCCATGGAGCGCGTCGAGCGGGCGCCGGGTGCGCTGGGACGGACGGCGGGGCTGGCGGTCGACGCCGGTGCCCCAAGTCGGGTGCGTCCGATGGTGATCGCGCCGCTGCTGCTGCGCTGGGGCCTGGGCGCGATCTTCTTCGTCCACGGAGCGCAGAAGCTCTTCGGCGCGTTCGGCGGGGCGGGGCTGGGCGGGACGGCCAACGGGTTCGAGGCCATGGGGCTCAAGCCGGCCCTGTTCCTGGCGATCGTGGCGGCGCTGCTGGAGTTCGGCGGGAGCCTGCTGCTCGCCGTGGGGCTGCTCACCCGGCCGATCGCCGCGCTGCTCGCCTTCGAGATGCTCTTCGCCCTCTTCGCCGTGCACGCGCCCAACGGCTTCTTGCTCAACTGGGCGTGCGCCGCCGGCAAGGGCCACGGCATCGAGTACAACCTGATCCTGGTTTCCTCGCTCACCGCGCTGGCGCTCTTGGGACCCGGGAAGGCTTCGCTCGACGGCTCGCGCGCGGTTCGGCAGAAGCTGCGGATTCCCACGGTGCCCACGCCGAGGCCGCGGCCCTAGCGACCAAGGCTCATGACGAAGCGAAGGCCGGGCGCCCTCGAGGGCCCCGGCCTTCCGCATCATGCGATCTTCGGTCCGGACGGCTTCAGTCGATCTTCAGGCCCGGGTAGAGCGGGAACTGCTTGCACAGGTCCTTGACCTGGCCGGCGACCCGCGCCGCGACCTTCTCGTCCTCGGGGTGCTCCAGCACGTCCACGATGAGCCCGGCGATGGTCTTCATCTCGGAGACGCCCATGCCGCGGGTGGTGAGCGCCGGGGTGCCCAGGCGCACGCCGCTGGTGACGGTGGGCTTCTCGGGGTCGAACGGGATCATGTTCTTGTTCACCGTGATGTGCGCCCGGCCCAGCGCGTCCTGGGCGAGCTTGCCGGTGACCTTCTTGGGGCGCAGGTCGACCATCATCAGGTGGTTGTCGGTGCCACCGGAGCACAGGCGCAGGCCGCGCTCGGTCAGGCCCGCGGCGAGCGCCTGGGCGTTGGCGAGGATGGCCTTCGCGTAGTCCTTGAACGACGGGTCCATCGCCTCCTTGAACGAGACGGCCTTGGCGGCGATGACGTGCTCGAGCGGCCCTCCCTGGATGCCGGGGAAGATCTTGCTGTTGAGCGCCTTGGCGAAGGGCTCCTTGGACAGGATCATTCCGCCGCGCGGGCCGCGCAGGGTCTTGTGGGTCGTGGTGGTGACGATCTCCGCGACGGGCACCGGCGAGGGGTGCAGGCCGGCGGCGACCAGGCCGGCGATGTGGGCCATGTCCACGACCATCTTGGCGCCCACGCTGTCGGCGATCTCGCGGAACTTCGGGAAGTCGAGGATGCGCGGGTAGGCCGAGGCGCCGACGACGATGATCTTGGGCTTGAACTCCTTGGCCAGCTTGGCGACCTGGTCGTAGTCGATGGTCTCGGTGTCCTGGCGCAGGCCGTAGGGCACCACCTTGTAGAGCTTGCCGGAGAAGTTCACGGGCGAGCCGTGCGTGAGGTGGCCGCCGGAGTTCAGGTCGAGCGCCAGCATGGTGTCGCCCGGCTCCATCACGGCCATGTAGGCGCCCATGTTGGCCTGGGAGCCCGAGTGCGGCTGCACGTTGGCGTACTCGGCGCCGAAGAGCTTCTTGGCGCGGTCGATGGCGATCTGCTCGGCGACGTCCACGTACTCGCAGCCGCCGTAGTAGCGCTTGCCGGGGTAGCCCTCGGCGTACTTGTTGGTCAGCGGAGAGCCGAGCGCC
The DNA here is from genome assembly GCA_036504155.1 of Myxococcales bacterium. Lineage (GTDB taxonomy): Bacteria > Myxococcota > Myxococcia > Myxococcales > UBA5297 > JACRCT01. Next base: position 62,537 of record DASXVQ010000215.1, on the reverse strand, counting down.
TTGAGCACCGCCGTGGAGACGAAGTTCTCGCTGGCGATGAGCTCGAGGCCCTCCTCCTGGCGCTGCACTTCCTTGGCGATGGCGTCGAAGATCTCGGGGTCGTATTCGCGAAGGGTCTGGCGGTTCATGGTCTCTCCGGGGTCGGAAACTGGGCGCGAAGCTTGGCCCTTTTGCCCAGGGCTGGCAAGCGACGCAAGCCGTCTCCCGAGAGGCTAGTCGTCCTCGTCCTTGCGCAGCTCGAACGGCTCACCGCTGAGCGCCTGCTCCAGCGCCGAACCGGGCCTCACGTACCCCGTCCTCTTCCAGATGAGCAGGTCGCCGAGGTCCGGGTTGCGGTCGGGCACCGAGAAGTCCATCTGCGCCGAAAGCCCCGCGCCGGCGCCTCCGCCCGAGTTGACGCCGTCGGGCACGGTCCGCGGCAGGACCACGTACGGCTCGGTGTCGGGCGTGGAGGAGAAGGCGTCGGTGAGCGGCGTCGCCAGCGCGTCGTAGCGGTTCATCGGCGGGATGCCCAGGATCTGCTCGAAGGTGCGGAACAGCGACGGGCCGGAGGTGTGCACCTAGCTGACGTGCCCGCGCTTCGCCCAGGGGCTCGCCACCACGGCGATGGACCGGTGGTAGTCGACGTGGTCCGCCCCGTTCTGCGAGTCGTCCTCGACGATGAAGATGGCCGTGCTCGACCAGTACTTGGAATGGCTCAGGCCGTCGACGATGAGCCCGGTCGCGTAGTCGTTGTCGTTGATCATCGACTCGGGGGTCGGCGCCCCGGCGGCCAGGCCCACGGTGTGGTCGTTGGGCAAGGCGATGAACACGAAGTCGGGCAGGGTCGGCAGGCTCAAGAGCGTGCTGACCACGTGGGCCGCCTTCGCCTCGTCCTTCACGCCGAGGTTGAAGAACGCGCCCGGGTAGCCCAGGTCCACGTTGGCGGTCATGGTGGTCCCGTCGACCTCGTCGAGGGCGCCGACGATCTCACCGTAGATCCTCAAGCTGATGCCGTGCCTCACCAGGTGGGCGAAGAAGGACAGGAACGACGGGCGCCCTTGCGGCAGGACCGAGTCCTGCTCGAAGCCGGGCCGCCCCCGCAGCAACTCGAACCAGGTGCGCTCGATGAAGTCGTTGACGAAGGACGAGGTCAGCCACAGGTGGCCCTGGATGGAGATCTCGGCGTCGTCATAGAAGTTGTCGTGGTGAGTGAAGCGGCGCGCCAGCGCGTGGAGGTTGGGGGTGATCTTCTCGCCGTAGAGCAGCAGCGAGGGGTCGCCGTTTCCGGGCAGATCGGACATCAGCGAGTCGTAGGTCTTGTTCTCCCGGACGATCAGGACCACGTGCTTGAGGGGCGTCGGTTCGCCCGGCGCCGCCGGGATCGGGGACGGGCCTTCCCCGCACTGCTGCTGCGGGAACACCTGCGACGGACGCGCCAGGTTCTCGCCGACCTTGCGCGCGCCGGCCGTCAGATCGAACTCCGTGAGGTCGACGATCTGCAGGGTCCCCTTCATCGCCGCCGTCCCCTCGTTGCTGGGGAACGTGTAGCTCAGCACCGGGCCGGCGCCGATGCCCTTGCCGTTCGCGACGACGAGGGTGCGCCCGCCCTCGCCGAGCGCCACCGAGGTCGGGTACCAGTCCGTGGGAATGGCCCCCAAGGTGGCGAAGGTCGTCCCGTCGAGGACTTCGATGGCGTTGTCGGCCGCGCGCGCGACGAAGACGCGACCGGTGGCCGGGTCGACCGCGATCGAGGAGGGGCTGCGCCCCGGCAGCGGGGTCCCGTCCGCGGCGGTGAGCTCGGGCGCGCCGACCAGCCAGCCGCCCGCGACCTCGTGGGTCGAGATGTCGAGGGCCCTGACCTGGTCCTCGTTGCTGACCGCGACCAGGACGCGCGTTCCGTCGGTCGATGCAGCCAGGTCCGCGGGTCCCTGCCCTGCCGTCGGCGTCGCGACCAGCGTCCCGGCAGCGAGGTCGATGACGGCCACGCGGTCGGTGGCGAAGCCGGCCGCGTAGAGCTCGTTGCGCGAGGGGACCTCGAGCACGGAGTACACCCCGAACAGACAGGGAAGGACGCGCGTGACGCTCCAGGTGGTGGTGTCGAGCTCGACGATGCCGTTGGCCTGGAACAGCCCCACCCACGCCCGGCGGCCATCGCGGGAGGCGGCGATGCCCGCGGGGTAGCCGCTCACCGGGATCTGCAGGATCGAGGTGAGCTTGCCCGCAGCGTCCACGGCGTGGACGTCGACCGTGGCGGAGTAGCCTCCGGAGGAGAGGACCCAGGAGCCGTCGGGCGCGACCGCCAGGCCGCGGAACCCGTCGGAGCGAGGCAGATCCTGGAGGATCGTCCCGGTCCGCAGGTCGACCACCTGGAGCGCTCGCTTCTCGAAGCCCGTGTTCGAAACGTAGGCCACCGGGAGCGTCGGGTGCAGGCGCACCTCGACCGGGAAGCCGCCCAGGACGACCGAGGTCCCCGCCGGCGTGAGCGCGCGGCCACCCGGGAGGATCCGCCGGTCGGCGAGCAGCCCCGCCGGCACCAGGGCCTCCGGCGGCGGGTCCAGGACACAGGCATCGAAGGCTTCCCCGGCGTCCACGCCCGCGCCTGCGTCGGCCGGGGCCGACGATGGAGAGGGGCAGCCCGCCAGTGGCAAGACCAGACCGACACAAGCCAACAGAACGCGCTCGCGCTTCGCGCCGCTGGAATTCGTAGAGCCCCCGTGTGCCGGGCGAGCGACGCCGCGGACACCTCTGCGATCAATACCCCGGCCACCAACGCTTCGCTCGGTGGCGCGCCCTACCCCCGCCCGTTCTCGCTCTCGGCGTCGACGATCTTCTGGATGCGCTTGATGTGCCGGCCGCCCTCGAAGACCGTGCTCACGAACGCCTGGGCGATGCTCCGGCCGAGGCCGGGCCCCACCACCCGCTCGCCCATGCACAGGACGTTGGCGTCGTTGTGGGCGCGGCTCATCTTCGCCTCGAACTCGGTGGTGCACAGCGCCGCGCGGATGCCGCGGTACTTGTTGGCGACGATGGACATGCCGATGCCGGTGCCGCACATGAGCACGCCGAACTGGTTCTTGCCGTCGCGCACGCTCTTGGCGACCTGGGTCGCGAAGTCCGGGTAGTCGACCGAGCTGTTGTCGAAGGTGCCGAAGTCCTCCAGCTCGTGGCCGAGGGAGACGAGCGTCTCGGCGACTTCCTTCTTCAGGGCGAAACCGGCGTGGTCGCTGGCGATGGCGATCTTCATGGTGGTGTCAGTCCTGACCTAAGTACGCGCGGAGGCAGGCCCGGAGGCCCTTGCCGCAAACACAGGAGCAGGTCCGGAGGCCTGCCATTACTGGCCCTTGAACCGCTTGAGCACGAGCACCGCGTTGGTGCCGCCGAACCCGAAGGAGTTGCTCATCACCGCGTCGACCTTCACCTCGCGCGCCTGGTTGGGCACGTAGTCGAGGTCGCACTCGGGATCCGGGTTCTCGTAGTTGATGGTCGGCGGCAGCACGCCGTGGAAGAGGGCCAGCGCGCACGCGGCCGCCTCGGTGCTGCCCGACGCGCCCAGCTGGTGGCCGAGCATCGACTTGATGGAGCTGACCGCGAGCTTCTTCGCGTGCTCCTTGAAGACCGCCTTGAGGGCCTTGGTCTCGTTCAGGTCGTTGTACTCGGTCGAGGTCCCGTGGGCGTTGACGTAGGCGATTTCCTCGGGCCGCATCCAGGCGTCCTGCAGCGCGAGCTTCATGCAGCGCGCCGCGCCCTCGCCGTCCGGGGCCGGCTGGGTGATGTGGAAGGCGTCGGCGTTGGCGGCGTAACCCGCCAGCTCGGCGTAGATGCGCGCGCCGCGCCTCTTGGCGTGCTCGAGCTCCTCGACGAGCACCAGGCCCGAGCCCTCGGCCATCACGAAGCCGGAGCGGGTGCGGTCGAAGGGGCGGCTGGCCTTCTCGGGCTTGTCGTTGGAGTCGGTGCACATCGCGCGCGCCGCGGCGAACCCGCCGATGCCCAGCGGGGTGATGGCCGCCTCGCTGCCGCCGGCGATGATCGCGTCGGCCTCGTCGCGCTGGATGGTGCGCATCGCCTCGCCGATGGCGTGGGCGCCGGTGGCGCAGGCGGAGACCGGGGACCAGTTCGGCCCCTTGAGCCCCAGCTTGATGCTGATCTGCCCGGGAGCCAGGTTGACGATCATCTCCGGGACGAAGAACGGGCTGATGCGCGAGGGCCCCTGCTCCAGGACCTTCTTGTGCGTCGCCTCGACGGTGGTCAGCCCGCCGATGCCCGAGCCGACCAGGCAGCCGATGCGCGTGGCGTTGGCGTCGGTGACGACCAGGCCGCTGTCGTCGAGCGCCAGCCTGCCCGCGGCGATGGCGTACAGGATGAAGGGGTCGAGCCTGCGGACCTCCTTCTTCTCGACCCAGTCCCCGGCGTTGAAGTCGCGGATCTCCCCGGCGATCTTCACGTCGTAGGCGGCGGCGTCGAAGCGGGTGATGGGCTTGATGCCGCTCTTGCCGGCGATCAGCCCCTCCCAGGTCTTGGCGGTTCCGGTGGCCAGCGGCGAGACGAGCCCGAGGCCGGTGACGACGACGCGTCGGGTGAGCTCTCCCATGCGCGCCTACTTCTGGTGCGAATTGATGTAGTCGATGGCGTCCTTGACGGTCTTGATCGACTCCGCCTGCTCGTCGGGGATCTCGACGTCGAACTCCTCTTCCATCGCCATCACCAGCTCCACGATGTCGAGGCTGTCGGCCCCCAGGTCGTCGATGAAGGAGCTCTCCGGCTTGATCTCGTCCTCGCCGACCCCCAGCTGCTCGGCGATGATCGACTTCACCTTCACCTCGACGTTCGTGGCGGTCATAACTCGCTGTTCCTCCGGTGAAGACAAAAGCCCCGCGCTCGTAAGGCGCCGAGAGTTGGGTGGTTATAGTCCAGCCGCCCCCCGGTGTCACTCGAAGCGGCTCCGCCGCGGACCGGCTTCGCGCTCAGACGCCGAGCAGCTTGGCGAGCGCCTCCGGCTCGTCCAGCGCGGTGGCCTCCAGGCCCTTGTCGATGGCCTTGACCAGGCCGGTCAGGACCTTGCCCGGCCCCACCTCGATCACCCGCGTCACGCCGGCCGCCGAGAGCGCCCTGACGCTCTCGACCCAGCGGACCGGGGAGGTCACCTGCGAGACGAGGAGCTCCACCGCCCGCCGGGGGTCCGCGTTGGCCGCGGCCTCCACGTTGCTGACCACCGGGACGGCGAGCGCCGCCCACCTCAGGCCCTCGAGCACGGTCCGCATCCGCGGGGCCACCGGCTCCATCAGGCTGCAGTGGAAGGGGGCGCTCACCGGCAGTGGCAACACCCGGGCGCGCGGCGCGGCCGCCGACAGCTTGGCGCGGGCCCGCTCCACCGCCTCGGCGTGGCCGGCGATGACGGTCTGGTCGGGGCTGTTGTAGTTGGCCGGGGAGCAGACCTGGCCCTGGGCGATCTCGGCGCAGCCGGCGCGGACGAGCTCGGGGTCCACGCGGACCACCGCGGCCATGGCGCCGACACCCGCGGGCACCGCCTCCTGCATGAAGGCGCCGCGCTGGCGCACGGCCCGGACGGCGTCGGCGAGGTCCAGCGCGCCGGCGGCGACCAGCGCCGAGTACTCGCCCAGCGAGTGGCCCGCGAGCAGGTCGGGCTTCTCGCCGGAGCGCGCGACCAGCACCGCGTGCATGGCCACCGAGACCGTGAGGATGGCGGGCTGGGTGTTCCGGGTGAGCCTGAGCTCCTCGTCCGGGCCCTCGAAGATCAGCTTGGAGAGCTTCTCGCCGAGCGCCGCGTCGGCGGCCTCGAAGACCGCGCGCGCCTCGGGGCACTTCTCGTAGAGGGCGCGGCCCATGCCCACGTACTGCGAGCCCTGCCCGGGGAAGACGTAGGCCAGCTTGCCCATGGATGGATTCCTCTCTGCGACGGCCCTGTCCGCGTCAGGGCGCCTGCTCGGTCCGGCTCTCTCGCGCGACCGTTGGCCGCGCGCTTCGCGACAGCGCCTGCGCCTTGAGCGCCGCCTCGGTCAGCTCGGCGGAAAGCTGCAGCTCCGCGGCGCGGGAGGCCGCCCGCAGCGCGTTGCGGATGGCCCGGGCGTTGCTGCGCCCGTGGGCCAGCAGCGCGGTGCCGTCCACGCCCACCAGCTGCGCCCCGCCGACCTCGGCCCAGTCGGCGATCTTGCGGAAGGCGGCGAAGGCCGGGCGCGACAGCCAGGCGCCGAGCTTGGCGGTGGAGCGCGACTCGATCTCGCGCTTGAGCGTGGCCGAGAGCGCCGCGGCGGCGCCCTCGGTGGCCTTGAGCACCACGTTGCCGGTGAACCCGTCGGTGACGATGACGTCCACCTGGTCGGCGAACAGGTCGTTGCCCTCGACGTAGCCCAGGAAGTTCAGCGAGGAGCGCTCCAGCGCCTCGAGCGCGCTGCGGGTCAGGTCGGTGCCCTTGGACTTCTCGGTCCCGTTGGAGAGCAGGGCCACCCGCGGGCGGGCGACGCCCAGCACGCGACGGGCGTAGGCCTCTCCCAGGTGCGCGAACTGCACCAGGTGCGCCGGCCGGCAGGCCACCGTGGCCCCCGAGTCCAGCAGCACCGCGTAGCGCCCGGCGAGAGTCGGCAGCAGCGTCACCACCGCCGGCCGGTCCACCGCCGGCAGCCGGCCGAGCACGAACAGCGCCGCGGCCAGGGCCGCCCCCGAATTGCCGGCGGACACCACCGCATCCGCCTCGCCCCGGGCGACCAGGTCGAAGGCGACGCGGATGGAGGAGCCGCGCTTGCGGCGGACCGTGGTCGCGGGGTGCTCGTCCATGCCCACGGTCTGCGGGGCATGGCGGACCTCGATGGCGAGCGGCCGGACTGCGCGCCGCTTCGCCGGGTCCGCCGCGGCCTTCAGGCGAACGAGCTCCGCTTCGATGCGGGGCTCGTCGCCCACCAGCACTACCGTGTCCCCGGGCGTCTTCCGGGCATGCAGGACCGCGCCCTCCACCACCGCGGCGGGGGCGCAGTCACCGCCCATCGCATCCAGAGCGAGGCGCATCGTGCCCGAAGCTGGCGCCCGGCGGGGCGCTACTCCTGAACGGCGATCGCCGCCCGCTTCTTGTAGGTCCCGCAGTTCTTGCAGACCGTGTGCGAAAGGATCGGCTCGCGGCACTTCTGGCAGAGCACGACGTTCGGCGGGGTCTTGAGGTTGTTGTTGGCGGCGCGGCGGCGGTCGCGGCGCATCTTGGAGGTTCGCTTCTTGGGGACGCCCACGGTCTGCTCCTTTTGCTGCGGTGAAAGGTTGCGCAGGCTCGGCCGTCCGGCCCTTTTAGTCAAGGGCGAAGGGGCCCGCTTCTTCCTGCTACTTGAGCTTGATGTCCTTGAGAGCCGCCCAGCGGGGGTCCGCAACCTTGCGCTGGCAGCCACATTCCTTGACGTTCAGGTCCTGGCCGCACACGGCGCACAGGCCCTTGCATTCGTCCTTGCAGAGCAGGTCCATGGGCAGCGCCAGGAGGATCTGCTCGCGGGCGATGGCCCCGAGGTCGATCTGCCGGCCCTCGAAGGTCTCCTCGTCGGCGGTGTCGGACCCGGAGGTGTTCTCGCCCTCGTGGGCCTCCTGCTCGGCCTCGGTCTCCTCGTCCTCGTCTTCGTCCTTCTTGGGCTTGGCCACCAGGTTCAGCTCGAAGTGGACCGGCACCTGGACGGCCACGTCGGCCAGGCACCGCCGGCACGGCCCCAGGACCCCCACCGTCGCGTCGCCCTCGAGCAGCAGCTTGTCGCCCACGCGCTCGAACTGAGCCTTGAGCCTGGCGGGGCCCTGGGCCTTGAAGCCCGTCGCCTCGCCGTCGGGGTTGAGCACGCCCTCGAGGAACTCCTGCGTCAGCTCGCGGTCGACCGAGAGGCCGCCTTCCCTGATTTCTTCAAGCAAAACAATCATTTATAGGCCCTGCCCCGCCTTAAAAAAGCGCGCCATTATAGGCAGCGATCCCCTGCTGTCAAGGCGCGCTGCCCGGCCGAAACGAGTAACGATGGCGGCGGCCGCGCGCACCGGGCAGGCGACGCAACCGCGCGAGGGCGCTGAGGCTTTTGCCAGCCGGGGAGGCTTTTGGTAGCGTCCCGGGCCGTGTCTGCCCCCCACTCATGCAGGCAGTACTCCTTGGCCGCGGCGGTCTGCGCCGGCCTGCTCCTCCTGGCGCCGTCGGTCGCTTTCCCGGCGGCGAGCAAGCCCGTCGAAAAGGCCCGCCAGCTCATCGAGGAAGCCGAGTTCGAGCCGGCCCTCAAGGTCATCAACGAGGCCCTCGGCTCGCCCGACAACAGCGACGCGGTGCTCGTCCAGCTCTACGAGCTGCAGGGGACCGCCTACCTGTTCCTCAGCAAGGAAGACAAGGCGCGGGCCTCGTTCGAGCGGCTGCTGCAGGCCGACCCCGACCACCAGCTGCCCAAGTCCACCAGCAACAAGATCCGCTCGCTCTTCGAGCAGGTCCGCGCCGAGCGCAAGCCGGTCAAACTGACGCACGCGACCGTCACCACGGCCAAGCCGGGCGAGCGGCTCGACGTCCGCGCGCAGATCTCCGACGTGCCGCAGGGCGCCAAGACGCGCCTGTACTACCGGCGGGCCGGCACGGAAGGCTACTCGTCCACGTCCTTCGCGGCCGAGGGCGCCGACTACGTCGCCAAGGTCCCGGCGTTCGAGCTTCCGGTCGAGGACGCCGAGTACGCGCTGGAGTACTACCTCGAGGTGGGCGACGCCACCGGCCGCCGGGTCGCCGGCGTGGGCGACGCGCTCTCGCCGCTGCGGGTGCGCATCTCGGCCAAGGCCGAGCCCGCCGCGCCCACCGGCCCCGCCCCGGCGGTGGCCCAGGACGAGTCCTGGTACCAGAAGTGGTGGGTCTGGACCATCGTGGGCGCCGTGGTCGTCGGCGCGGGCGTCGGAGCGGGCGTCGCGTTGACCCAGCCCAAGGACGCCACCGTGCCCATCACGGTGACGGTGAAATGATGCGACGGCTCCTCCTGACCCTCGCGCTCTGCGTCCTGGCCGCCTGCGGCGCCGCCGACGACGGCTCGTCGCAGGTTCCGCTGGGCATCGACATCCACGGGCTGACCGCCGACCAGATCGGCCACGTGCAGGTCGTCGTCCTCTCGCGCGCCAAGAGCTTCAGCTGCCCGGACCTGCGCTCCACCTGCCTGCGCGGCCGGGTCCTCAAGCAGGACGGCTCGCCCATCGACGACCTGGTCAAGCTCAAGGACGACCAGGGCGTCGAGCACACCGCGATGCTCTTCGCCGTCGACGCCGCGGCGCTGACCTCGGCCAAGGGCCAGACCTTCGAGGCGCGCATGGCGCCGGGCAGCGAGTACATGGTCGTCAGCGAGGTGCTCTCGAAGGACGAGCCCCCGACGCTCCTGGCCAGCGGCTGCAGCGCCATCCTGGAGAAGGTGGGCGGCGGCCAGAACGCCGCGGTCGGCGTGCAGGCGTTCGCGCTGGCCGAGCCGGCGACGTGCGAGGCCGTGATCGAGAAGTAGCCGCCGGGCCGATCGTCAACCCTGGCTGAGCTTCTCCACCAGCTCCTCGATGCGCTTGCGGTCGACCTCGGCGAGGTCCACGAAGCGCACCCCCATGACGAAGTCGTGGGCGGTGACGATCTCTCCCTTGCAGGCGATCTCCGCGCCGCCGCCGGGCAGCGCGAAGCGCAGCTGCACGATCTTCCCCGCCGGCTCGGGGATGGTCTTGTCGAAGTAGGCCCCGCCGACCGAGAGGTTGGCTGCCCGGTGGAAGTACAGCTCGTCCCCGGCCTCGGCCTCGATCCACAGCTCCACCGGGACCCGCCGATCCCTGCGCCGCTCGTTGCCGTCGCTCATGGCCACGGTTTGCCACAGCGGCTCGCTGCTTGGCAAGCGGCCGCCGGTCAGCGCGGGGCGGGGCCGGACGGCTCGGCGCTCGGTGCGGCGGCCGCGGCACGGCGCTCGGCGGCCTTCTGCTGGTCGCGCGCGTCGTAGGCCCGGATGATCTCCTGGACCAGCGGGTGGCGCACGACGTCCACCTCGGTGAAGGTGCAGAACTCGATGCCCTCGACCCGCGAGAGGATGCTGCGGGCCTCGACCAGCCCGCTGGCCCTGCCCTGCGGCAGGTCCACCTGCGTCACGTCGCCGGTGATGACCGCCTTGGAGCCGAAGCCCAGCCGGGTCAGGAACATCTTCATCTGCTCGGCGGTGGTGTTCTGCGCCTCGTCCAGGATGACGAACGAGTCGTTGAGCGTGCGCCCGCGCATGAAGGCCAGCGGCGCCACCTCGATGGTGCCGCGCTCGATGAGGTCGGCGACCTTCTCGAACTCCATCATGTCGTGCAGCGCGTCGTAGAGCGGCCGCAGGTAGGGGTTCACCTTCTCGGCGATGTCCCCGGGCAGGAAGCCCAGCTTCTCCCCGGCCTCCACCGCGGGCCGCGTCAGCACGATGCGCTTGCTGCGCCGCTCGATGAGCGCCGAGGCCGCCATGGCCATGGCCAGGTAGGTCTTGCCGGTGCCGGCCGGGCCGATGCCGAAGACGATGTCCTTCTGCCGGATGGCCTCGACGTAGCGCTTCTGCGCCAGCCCCTTGGGGGCGATGGCCCGCCGCCGGCTGGAGACGAAGACCGTGTCCAGGAAGATGTCCTTGAGCGAGGCGCCCTGGCCGCCGCCGACGACCAGCTTGATCGCCTGCTCGACGTCGTCGGGGTAGAGCTTGTAGCCGCCGCGCAAGAGCCCGTAGAGCTCCTTGAGCAGCCGCTGCGCCAGCTCCACCGCCGGGGGCTCTCCGGCCACCAGCAGGTTCGCGCCGCGCTGCCCCACCGTCACGCCCAGCCGGCGCTCGATGAGCTTGAGGTTCTCGTTGTGGCCGCCGCACAACGCCTGGACGAGGTCGTTGTCGTCGAACTCGACCCTCGCGGGCTGCTCCATGTCCGTGCGTTCTCCCATGAATCTGCTCGGCCGGGCGTCGACCTAGCGAAGGGGCGGCAGCAGCACCCAGGTGGCGTCGCCCGTCTTGCGGTAATGGTACGGCTCGCCCCACGGGAAACGCACGGCGGCGGCCTCGACAATCCCGGTCTTGACCAGCTCCTCCAGGGAGTCCGGGCTCTTGCCGTTGTGCAGCACGTAGATGGCCAGCGCCGTCTGCAGCCTCGAGAGCTGGCCGCGCGAGGCGATCCGCTCCAGCGCCGGGTCGGCGACGGCCGCCTCGTCGTCCTTCTTGGGGACGAGCGGGCTGATGGGCGCCGCCACCGCGATGACCCCCAGGAAGGCGACCAGGGCCATGGTCGTGCCCAGCTTGCTGACGGTGGCGACCAGCAGCTCGGCGAGGTGCCGGCGCCGGCCCGAGGCCGCGACCTCGTCGGCCTGCGCCTTGGAGTTGACGGCCTTGAGGTAGCCGCCGTTGACCAGGTTCATCAAGGCCTTGCAGGCCTCGAACTCGCCCAGGCGCGAGCGGTCGATGATCCACGCGACGTCCCGCCCTTCGTCGGAGATGCGGTAGACGCGCCGCTCGTTGGCGCCGACGTTGTCGACCGTGTCGTCGTCGTCGTCGTCCGCCTTGTCGCCGCCGCCGCCGTCGAAGGCCGCGAAGGCCTCGTCGACCTCGTCGCCCTTGGCCTTCTTGGCCTTGGGCGGGGGCAGATCCTTGACCCGCTCGAAGGTCATCGAGGCGTTGGGGATGCGCCTGCGGATGAGCGGCCACTCGTCGACGCGGCGGAAGCCCTCCATCAGCACGCTCTCGGAGCGGATGGGGGTCACCGACTCGGGGTCGAAGTCGATCTCCGCGGTCTCGAAGGCGTAGTTGCCGGTCTTCCACGCGAACAGCCGGTAGATGGTCTCGCAGGTCTGCAGCTGCGCCATCTCCTTGAGCGCCGACCGGTCGACCGCGCCCTGCGCCACCAGGATGTCGCCCAGGCGCTTCAGGGTGCGCTTCTGCTCGTTGAGCGCCTCGTCCAGCCCGCGCCCGCTGATCAGCCCGGCGCGCACCAGCATGTCGCCCAGCAGCTCCTTCTTCTTGCGGGTGGCGGACTCGGCGCGGACGATGTTGCCGTCCTTGAACGAGACGTGGACCTCGTCGTCCTTCTCGCTCAGGTGCAGGACGCCGGTCTTCTGCTGCTGGCCGATGAGCTGGAAGATGTCGGCGATGCCGAAGTCCTTGAGCGTTCCGCTGAGCGCCATCGGAAGCCCTCCTACAGGTCCACGGACGTCGGCCGAATCGCGCCGGGGTCGGTCTTGGGGGTGGTTTCCGCCGTCGCCGCCTGCGACCCGGTCTTGATGAGGTTCGAGCTCTGCGTCCGCTTCACCGCCATCCGCAGGCCCAGCGCCCAGGCCAGGCCGCCCGCCAGCACGCAGGGCACCAGGCGCAGCGCGGCGGGGCTCGAGCCCCACGGCGCCGGCACCAGCTCGCCCTGGGCGAAGAGGCCCCAGCCGGCGAACGCGGCCAGCAGCAGCAGCACCGTGCCCGCCACCGGCCGCCCGGAGACGAGCTGGCCGCCGCCGGGGACGAGCGCCGCGGCGACCCGCGTGGCCCACACCCGCTGGCGCTGGTACTGCTTGATCTTGAGCTCCTTGGCGGCCCGGGCCGGCGGGTCGACCGCCACGCGCTGCGAGAAGATGGTCAGGCACTGGCCGCACATGGCCGGGCCGACCACCTCGGCGTCGCAGCGGCGGCAGACCGGGCGGCCGCACTTGCCGCAGGCGCTGCTGGGGACGAAGAAGTTGCGCACCAGGGTGGCCAGGCCCAGCAGCAGGGCGGCGGCGGGGCCGGCCAAGAAGGCCCAGGCGCGGGGGAAGAACCAGAACAGGCGGCGGGAGACGTCCTCGCCCACCCACGACGGGTGGCCCTCGGTCCGGGCCAGCTCGGTGAGTTGGTCGACGTCCACCGGGGTCAGCGGCAGCCAGAGGGCGGCGCGCAGGTCGGGCTCGGCGGCCTCGGCGAAGGAGGCGCCCAGCTTGGGATCGAGCTCGAGGAGGCGGCGCTGGTGCGACTGCGCCTCGGTGATCTGCCCGGCGGCCTCCTCGCGGCTGGCCATCTTCGCGCGCCGGTCGAACAGGCGAGCCAGGGCGTAGTGCGCCTCGATGGAGGACTCCTTGACCGAGAGCACGCGCTGCCAGGTCTCGCGGGCGCCCTCGACGTCGCCGGAGAGGTACAGGGCGCTGCCCAGCTCCACCAGCGCCTCGGTCGAGCTGGGGCGCAGCTCGGCGGCCTGCCGCAGCCAGGCCACCGCGGCCGGGACCTCGCCCAGCAGGCGGGCGCGCCGCCCCAGCGTGTACAGGGCCTCGTAGGGGGCGTCGGCGCGCTCGCCCAGCGCCTGCAGGCGGGCCAGCGCCGCGGCATCGTCGGGCCCGCCCCTCTGCACGAGGTAGATGGTCTCGGCGCGGGTGCCCACGAACTCGGTGTAGCGCTCGGCCAGCTGCGCGGAGATGGGGGCGGCGCCGGAGATCACGAAGAGCACCGCGACCACGACCTTCTCGCTGCCAGACAGGTGCAGCCAGGCCGCCAGCGCCAGGGCCAGCAGGAAGGCGAAGGGCCCCAGGCCGAAGACGAGCGGCAACGACAGCACCAGCAGCCCGGCGAGGGCGGTCTGGGCCTGCCAGGCGCCGCGGGGGAACAGGTGGTGGAAGTCGTGCAGGAAGTAGCGGGAGTGGCGCAGGAAGAGCAGCACCACGACGCCGGCGGCGGCCAGGAGGAAGGCGCCGACGACCAGCCCGGCGAGGTCGGCGACCAGCGCGGCGCGCCAGCGCGGCTCGCGCCAGGCGGCCTGGACCGCGTCGACGGTCGACCCGGCGTACCGGCCGACGTTGGTGAGGTCTTCCTTGAACGCGGTGCGGGCCACCGCCCAGTGCGCCGCAGGCAGGTCGGGGGCCAGGTCGGCGGCCAGCATCGCGCGCCGCAGGGCCTCCGGTCCGTCGGTGGCGGAGAGCGCCTCGGCCTCGCTGGCGAGCGCGGCGCCGACGACGAAAAGGTTGGCGCAGCCCAGCTCGCTGCGCAGCTTGGCGATCGCCTTCTCCTGCTCGGCGACCTCGCGCACCGCATTCCTGGCGACCGCCTGCCGTCGGGCAGACCAGGCGACCCGCAGCTGGCCGGCGCCGTCGGAGGGCGGCAGCACCAGCGGCGCGGCCGCCTTGTCCTCGGTGGCCCCGCCGGCTGCTCCGGCGTCGCCCACGGAGCCGTCCGCGGCGGGCCCCGCGTCGGGAGCGCCCGCGGTCGTCCCCTTCTTGCCCTTGGCCGCGTCGGAGCCGGCGTCCCGCCCGCTTCCGCGCGTGAGCCGGTTGGACTGGCCGGGGATGAAGATGTCGGTGTCGCCGCCCTTGCCGTCGGAGGGCGCGCCGTCGTCGCTCCCCTCGTCGCGGGCCGGGGCCACCGGCCTGCGCTCGGTGGCGCCCATGTCGATGTCGTCACTGCCCTTCTTGAGCGACTTGAACTGGGCGTGCGCCGGCCCCACCGCGGCGGCGAGCGCAAACAAGACGAAGAGGAGGCGGGCGAGGACTCGCATCGAGGGCCAAAAGGCGAGTGGATTCTAGACGCGCGCCGCTCCGACCCGCAAGGACGCCGTGACGGCCCGTCGCCGTCGGAGCGCGGGGGCGTTGCGCGCGCGCGCGGCTCGCCTACAGTTCGCAGCCATGACCCGCGCCGCCGAACAGCTCGACCGCCTGATCGCCATCCTCGAGAAGCTCCGCTCTCCGACCGGCTGCCCCTGGGACCGCGCCCAGGACCTGCGCTCGATGCGGCCGTACCTGGTCGAGGAGGCCTACGAGGTCCTCGAGCAGCTGGACGCCGCGGCCGCCGGCGCGCCGCTGCGCCCCCTGTGCGAAGAGCTGGGCGACCTGCTCTTCCAGATCGCCTTCCACGCCCAGATCGCCCGGGAGCAGGGAGCCTTCGACCTGGCCGACGTCTGCCAGGCCATCTGCGACAAGATCGAGTTCCGCCACCCGCACGTCTTCGGCGACCGGAAGGTGCAGGAAGGCGACGACGTGGACGGCTGGTGGGTGGCGCTGAAGAAGCAGGAGCGCCAGGCCAAGACCGGGGACGCCGGCAGCGTGCTCGACGGCGTGCCGCCGCAGGCCCCGGCCCTGCTGCGAGCCGAGCGCCTCACCGAGAAGGCGAGCAAGGTCCACTTCGACTGGAAGAAGCTCGAGGACGTGCGCGGCAAGGTCGACGAGGAGCTGGCCGAGCTCGACGAGGCGCTCCGCGGCGGCGACCGCGTGCGCATCGAGGAGGAGCTGGGCGACACGCTCTTCGCGCTGGCGAACCTGGGCCGGTGGGTGAAGGCCCCGCCCGAGGATGCCCTGCGCGGGACGCTGGGGCGGTTCGTCGAGCGCTTCCACTACATCGAGGAGAAGCTCGCCGAGCGCGGCAAGGACCCGGCCGGCTCCACGCTCGAGGAGATGGACGCGCTCTGGGACGAGGCGAAGAAGGCGCTGCACGCCAAGCCGTGAGGAGCCTTCGACTGCCTGTTTCCACGGATCGTGCAACCCGCGTTCAGAGTGGCCTGAACGTCTTGTCCACAGGTTCTGTGGATTCGTTGTGGCTAACCTTGTGGGCAGCGGGGAAGGCCCCTCGCATCGGGACGGGTTTGATCGTTTTGCTGAAAGGCGCAGCAAATCCACAAGCCCCTGGAATTGCTGCCCTATCCAGGGCCGTTGCAGGGTGCTACAGCCCGCGGTCGCCAGACCGGCCTCCGAAGTGCCGGAAATGCCCACAGGGAAGGCGCTCGGAAGCCGGCGGGCAGCGCCTGGCCGGACGGGGAATTGGGAGGGGTTGCGGCCGAAAGGTCGCTTGACAGCCTCGATCCAAAACTGTTACCCAACGCGCCCCGCCGAACTGGCGGACATGTCGCAGCCGATTTGGAGGAAGAAGTGGCCAACATCAAGTCTGCCGAGAAGCGTCACCGCCAGAGCCTCAAGCACCGCGCCCGCAACGTGCACTGGCGCTCGACCGTCAAGTCCGCTCTGAAGAAGGTGCGCGACGCTGTCGAGGCGAAGGATCCCGCGAAGGCCAAGGACGCGTTCAAGGGCGCCGAGCGGGCTCTCAAGAAGGCGGCGACCAAGCGCGCCATCCATCCCCGCAACGCCGACCGGCACGTCTCCCGCCTCGCGAAGGCGGTTGCCCACGTGCAGCCCGCGAAGCAGTAGGTCGGTCGATCGAGGCTTCAGATTTCAAGCTCCAGGCCCCAGGCTCTTCGCCTCGGGGCCTGGAGTCTTTTGTTTTTCAGATGGGCTCGCGGCGGCACTCCGCTCCTCGAGCGGATCGCGGCCTGCCTGGAGCGCGGGGTCCAGAGTGGTAACTAGAACCTCAGCACCCCGCCCACCATCGCCCCGTCCTGCCCGGCGCTGACCACCGGGACGAACTTGGGCTCCTTCTGCCCCATCGCCCCTGAGAGTGCGGAGTCGCCGTCGACGCCCGACAGGTAGGCGTCGAGGATGTTGTAGACCCAGACTCCAGCGGCCACATAGAGCAGGATGTTCCGCCAGCCGTAGCGCTGCTCGGCGAGCTTCCAGTGGCCCGCGGTCTCGGGCAGGTTCTGCCCGTAGCGGTCCTTGGCCCAGTCGCCCGTCAGTTGGAAGGCCAGCGCGCCCGCGAAGAGCGCCAGCTCGCCGCCCATGATGATGCCGGCCTTCAGGGTCTGGCGGTTGTAGATCTGCCCCCAGCCCGGGACGATCAGGCTTCGGAAGACGGCGCCGGACCTGCTGCGCAGGACCACCGAGTCGCTGGCCAGCGCCACGAGGCCCGCGGCAGGCAGGCTCGCCGATTCGGCCGCCAGCATCTGGCCGGTGGCCGCGCTGACGACCTTGGCGTTGACCAGGTACTTGTCCGCAGCGTCCGCCACCGACCCGATGACCAGCGCCTGGGCGTCCGCCAGCTTGGCCAGCTGGTTGGTCTGCTCGGGGTCGTCCTGGGTGAGCTCCTTCAGCCGCATCTCGTCCATCACCTGCGAGAGCTGCGCGCGCTCGACCAGGAGCAGCCCGTGATCGCGGCGCAGGACGGTCGCGATCTCCGCGGTGATGATGGAGCCGATCTGGTGGTCCTTGGCATTGGGGCCCAGGTCGTTGAACGGGATGACGGCCAGTCGCCGGTAGCGCGCGTTCCCGGGAAGCTTGTTGAAGGCCTCGGCGATCTTGTCCGCGAGCTGGCGCACCACGATCTCGATGCGCCCCGACTCCACGCCGCCGTTGGAGGAGCGCGGGACGTCGCTGGCCGGCTCGGGCTCTACCTTCTTGGCCTCGGCCTTCGGCTGCGCGGCCTTGGGCTCGGGCTTCGCCTCGGCTTTGGCCTCCGCCGGCTCTGCCTTGGGTTCGGGTTCGGGCTTGGGCTCCGGCTTGGCCTTGGCCTCCACCTTGGCGGCGGGCTTGGCACTGGGCGCGAACGACTGCTTGGAGGCGACCCACACGACCCCGGTGATGGCGCTGAGCAGCCGCGTGTTGACCCCGATGCGGTCGACCTGGTCCGAGACCTCACCCGCCAGGATCGCCTGGGCACCGGCGGCCTTGGCGGCGTCGCGGCTGTTGGTCGCGTTGAGCGCCGAGATCTGCAGGTCGTCGAGGACGGTCGACAGCTTGGAGGGGCCCAGCACCTTGACGCCGGTGGCCTCCGCCAGCTTGGCCGCCCAGGCGTCGGCCACCTTGGAGCCCCATCCCTTGGCGAACGGACCCTTCTCGGCGAAGGCTGGCACGACGATCAGCGTGATCTTCGGCTTGGCCCTGGGGACGGGCTTGGCGAGCTCCGTGGCCGCGGCCGCGGAGGCTTCTTCCTGCGTGTCCCCGGCGAACGCCGCGCCCGAGCTTCCCAACACGCCGAGCACCACAAGGAGGGCCCACCGTCGCATAGCCACCTCACGAGATCCGCGTTCCCCACCCGTCGGCAAAAGTGCCTTGAACGATAGCCGCCGCGTATCCCTGCCCGCAACCCGGATCGCCGCCGCGCCCCGTCGCGCGAAGGCACGCTAGAGTGGGCGCCGATGCCCTCGTCGCCCCGCGCTCCGCGCATCCTCGTCCTCGGCCGCGGCCGCGTCGGCGGCTCGCTCGCGCGCGCCTGGCGCCGGCGGGGAATGCGGGTGAGCCTCGCAGCCGGCCGCGCCGGTCCTTCGGGCCTGGGATTCGACGTGGTGGTCCTCGCCGTCCCCGACGGCGCCGTGGCCGACGTGGCTGCTCGCCTGGCGGCCAGCCTGCGCTCGCGGCCCCTGGTCGCCCTCTGCGCCGGCGCCCTCGACCTCTCGCCGCTCGAGCCGCTGCGCCGTTGCGGCTGCCCGGTGGGCTCGCTCCACCCGCTCCAGGCCATCCCGACCCCGCGCGAGGCGCTGTTCGCCGCGGCGGCCATCGACGCCTCTTCGCCGAAGGCGGCGCGGACCCTCGCCGCCCTCGCCCGCCGCGCTGGGCTCAGGCCCCTGCCGCTGCCGGCCGCCGACCGCGCGCTCTACCACGCGGCAGCGGCGATGGCCTCCAACGGCCTGGCGGCGCTCGGGGCGCGCTGCGCCGACCTCCTCGTGCGCTGCGGGAGTACCGAGGACGCAGCCCACTGGGCCATCCTGAACCTGATGCTCTCGGCCCTGGGACGGCCGCTGACCGGCCCGGTGCTCCGCGGAGATGCCCGGGCGGTGCGCGCGCACCTGGCCGCCCTGGCGCGGCGCTCGCCCTCGGACGTCGCGCTCTACCGGGCGCTGGCCCTGGCCCAGCTGCCGCTGGCGCGTGCCCAGCGCGTGGCGAGCCCGGGCCAGCTCGCCCAGGTCCGCGCCGCGCTCAGCTCTCCCGATACAGCTTCTTCTCCAGCACGTAGGCGAGCACCTCGCGCGGCACCAGCGCCGAGACGTCCTCGCCCTTCGCGAGCCTCTCGCGCACCTCGGTCGAGCTGACCTCCGGCAGCGCCGGGCCCTTGGCCTCGGGGGCCGGGAAGCCGGCGCGCGGGACGACGATGATCTCCGCCATCTGCTCGATGCGGTCGAACGCCGTCCACTTGGTGCGCTCGGGCAGGATGTCGGTGCCGATGACCAGCGAGAAGCGGTGCTCGGGGTAGCGCTTGAGCAGGTACTCGAGCGTCTCCACGGTCTTGCCCGAGCCCGGCGCGTCCGCCTCGGCGCGGCTGACCTCGATGCCGCCCCCGAAGCGCGCCGCCGCCAGCTCGCACATCTTCAGCCGGTCGGAGAACGGGGCCAGCTTCTTGGCGAAGGGGTGGCGGAAGACGGGCAAGAGCCACACCTTGTCGACCTCCCGCGTCGCCAGGACGTAGTAGGCGTTCATCAGGTGGCCGACGTGGGGCGGGTTGAACGAGCCGCCGAGCAGGGCGATGCGCAAGGCCTTCCTCACTTCGCGAGTCGATGGTCGACAGTCGATGGCTGATAGTTGTTGGCGGCCGCCGGACCGCCTCGGGCCTTCGTGCAAGGTCCTATGGACTATCGACCATCGACTATCAACTGCTCTTCCCTCACTTCACGGTCATCTTGGTCTTGGCCTGCGTCGCCACCACCACCCGGCGCTTCTCGCGGCCGTCGAAGCCGTAGGCGACGAACGCCGGGCCGCCCTTGGCGTCCAGGTCCAGCAGGCCGAAGCTGCTCTCCGCGTCGCCGCCGGAGAGGCGACCGGGGGTCACGAAATAGCGCTGGCCGATCTGCACCACCGCCGGCTCCTTGGACGCGCCGTGGAAGAGGAACGTCGCCGGCTCGAGGTCCTCCCGCGTCAGGTCCGCCTTGTCGTGCACGAGGATGGCGATGCGGTCGCCCACCATGTCCGGCAGCACCCGCGCCACGTTCGGGTCGCGGTACTGCAGGCTGTCCTTGTCCGGCACGCGCGCGAAGCGGGCGGCGAAGGCCTCCACCTCGCTCTTGTTGAGCTTGTGGGCCACCCCGCCCTTCTCGGCCTCGGCGGCCTTGGCCACGAAGGAGGCGACGTCGGCGAGGAAATCGGCGTCGCCGTAGGCCGCCCCGCCCCGCGCCGCCTCGCGCTTGCGCTGGATCAGGTCGTCGACGTCGGTGTAGCGGCCGCCCAGGAAGAACAGGCGGCCCGCGCCCTTCTCCTCGACGAGGAAGTCGCAGGCGTGCTCGAGCGCGTCCACGTCCCCCATGCTGTCGGCGACCAGTCCGATCTTCACGCGGCACACTCTAACGGAACTGGCCGCCCCGAGGCAGCCCCCGCAGCGTCCCCAGCGCGGCCTCCAGATCGGGCGGCAGGGGCGCCTCGATGACCATGCTCTCGCCGGTCGCGGGGTGGCTGAAGCCCACCCGCTGCGCGTGCAGCGGCGTGCGGCCCAGCAGCACCTCGTCCGCGGGGGCCAGGCCCAACTCGCCCTTGAGCAGCTGGTCCGCGCCGGCGTAGGCCGGGTCGACCGCCAGCGGGTAGCCGGCGTACTTGAGGTGCACGCGGATCTGGTGGCCGCGTCCGGTCTGCGGCCGGGCCTCCAGCAGCGCGAAGCCCTCGAAGCGCTCCAGCACCTTGAAGACGGTCTTCGACGCCTTGCCCTGCTCGCCCTTGGCCGCCGGCCGGCTCTTGCCACGGCGGGCGGGCACCAGGGCCACGTCCACGGTGAGCTCCTCGATCGCCGGCACGCCGCGCACCAGCGCCAGGTAGCGCTTGGAGACGCGGCCCGCCTCGAAGGCCTGGTTCAGCGCCCGGTGCGAGGCGGGGTCGCGCGCGAACAGCAACACCCCGCTCGTGCCGCGATCCATGCGGTGGACGATGAAGAGCTTCTCCTTGCGCTCCGCCGAGAGCAGGTCGACCAGCGAGGGCTCGGCCTCCCCTTCCCGGCCGCGCACCACCAGCGACCCCGCCGGCTTGTCGACGGCGAGCAAGGCCTTGTCTTCGTAGAGGATCCGAGTCATCACGCCAGCCCCACAGAACGAGAGGACGCAGGCCGCAGCCTGCCCCTCCAGACCGACCACCACTCAACGCTTGGCGAAAGCCGCCGCGGCGGTATCATCCCCCCCGACCGGGCTCCCCGCCGCTCCTTCCCGAGCGGCGGAGACACTCCCGAGGACCCTTCGTTGCGATCCGCACCCGACCGGCAGGAAAGCCGGCCGCAACCTACCGGAGCCACCCCATGTCCATCGTGATCAACGGCAAGAAACTGACGATCGAGGACGTCGTCCGCGTCGCCCGCGAAGGCGAGAAGCTCGAGCTCTCCCCCGACGCCGTGGACCGCCTCAAGAAGTGCCGGGCCATGCTCGACAAGAAGGTCGAGGCCCGCGAGATCATGTACGGCGTCAACACCGGCATCGGCGAGTTCAGCGAGGTGGTGCTGAACGACGAGCAGGTCAAGCAGTTCCAGCGCTACCTCATCTACAACCACGCCGCGGGCATCGGGAAGCCGGCGCCGGTGGAGCACGTGCGCGCCGCCATGCTCGGCCGCATCAACGTCCACAGCAACGGCCACTCCGGCTGCCGCCCGGAGATCACCCAGACCTACGTCGAGATGCTCAACCGCGGGGTCACCCCGGTGGTCTGCGAGAAGGGCAGTGTCGGCGCCTGCGGCGACCTCGCCCCGATGAGCCAGATCGCCCTGTCGCTGATGGGCGAGGGCGAGGCGTTCTACCAGGGCGAGCGGATGCCCACCCGCCACGCGATGGAGAAGGCCGGCATCCCCATCCCCGGCCTCAAGGCGCGCGACGGCCTGGCCGCCATCAACGGCTCGAACCTCATCACCGGCATCGGCTGCCTGGAGCTGTACGACGCCGACCGCTGGATCCGCCAGGCGGAGATCGCCGCGGCGATGAGCCTGGAGGCGCTGCTCGCCAACATGAAGCCCTACGACAGCCGCCTGCACGAGCTGCGCGGCTTCAAGGGCGCCATCACCTGCGCCGCCAACCTGCGCAAGCTGATGGCCGGCAGCGACCTGGTCACCGGCAAGATCAAGACCAAGGTGCAGGACGCCTACTCGATGCGCTCCACCCCGCAGGTCATCGGCTCGGCGCGCGACGCGCTGGCCTGGGCGCGCACCCAGATCGAGACCGAGCTCAACGGCGTGGCCGACAACCCCATCTTCCTGCCCGACTCGAACACCGTGCTCACCGGCGCCAACTTCCAGGGCACCCCGGTCTCGGTGCCGCTGGACATGGTGGCCTCGGTCATCACGATGATCAGCGTCCTGTCCGAGCGGCGCCTGAACCGCCTGCTCAACCCGGCGCTGTCGGTGGGCCTGCCCGCGTTCCTGACCAAGGGCGCCGGGATGTACTCCGGCCACATGCTCAGCCAGTACACGGCCGACACGCTCATCGTCGAGCAGCGCATCCTCTCCGCGCCGTCCTGCGTGCAGTCGATCCCCGCCGCGGCCGACCAGGAGGACTTCGTCAGCATGGGCATGAACGGCGCCCTGAAGCTGCGGCAGATCCTCGACAACGCCAACGGCGTCTTGGCCATCGAGCTCATCGCCGCCGCCCAGGCGCTCGACTTCCGCGAGTTCACGCCGGGCATCGGCAGCAAGGCCGGCCAGACCGCGGTCCGCCAGTTCGTGGCGCACCTCGAGGAGGACCGCCCGCTCTTCACCGACCACAACGCCATGACCGAGGCGGTGACCCGCTGCGAGGTGCTCAAGGGCGTCGAGAAGGCCATCGGCCCGCTCGCCTCGGCCTGGTAGCGTCCTCCGAGGACAGGCGCGACGGCCTGCTGCTTCTTCTTCGCCCGAAGGCCCTGGCCGCCCGGCCGGGGCCTTCGCGCATCCGGCCTGCGTCATGCCAGCCTTTCGGCCGGGACCACCTGCACCCGGCCCAGGCCCTGGAGCTGCTTGCGAAGCGCCTTGGCGTCCCCCACCACCGCCGCCGCCCAGCCCTGGGAGAGGAACCACCAGCGGGCCTGGGCGCGCGCCGACGCGGCGTCCACCGCCTGCACCCGCTCCCGGTAGCGCTCGAGCCAGTCCGGCGAGCGGCCGAAGCGCTTGAGGTCCGCGAGCGCCCGGGCGAGCTGGTCGACCGTCTCCAGCGACAGCGGGTAGAGCCCGTTGGTGTAGCGCTGCGCCCGGGTCAGCTCCTCGGCGGTCGGGCCCTCGTCCCGGTAGCGCGCGGTCTCGGAGAGCGCCACGTCGATGAGCTCGCGCACGCTCGAGGTCTTGGTGTAGCTGCTGACGACGAAGAGCCCGCCGGCCTCGGTCTCGGTCATGTACGCCGACACGCCGTAGGACAGCCCCCGCGTGACGCGGATGGCGTCCACCAGCCGCGAGGTGAAGCCTCCGCCCAGCATCAGGGCCGAGACGCGGGCGCCGACGATGTCGGGGTAGAGCCGCTCCGGGCCGTTGGAAGCCAGGCGGATCTGCGCCTGGGTCGCCTCGGGCTTGTCCACCAGCAGGATCGGGTGGCCCTCGATGGGCGGCACCGGCGGCAAGGGCGCTTCGACGCCGACCGGCCCCTTCCACGTGCCGAACAGGGACTCCGCCAGCTTCACCGCCTCGGCCCCCGGCAGATCGCCCGCCAGGACCAGCGTCGATCCGGCCGGCCGGATCCACCGCTGGTGCCACGCCAGGCAGTCGCCGCGGTTGAAGGTCGCCACGTCCTTGCGCGTGCCCCGGCCGGAGTGAGCGTACGGGTGGTTGCCCAGCGCCGCGCGGTACAGGGCCTGTGCCGCCAGCGTCGGCGGATCGTCCAGGTCGGTCTGCAGGGCCGCCACCGTCCTCTTGCGCGCCGAGAGGACTTCCCGGGCCTCGAAGGCGGGGGCGCGGATGATCTCGGCGACGAGCGCCAGCGCCGGCTCGAGGTGCTCGCTGGGCACGGTCACGCTGACGACCGTGGAGTCCGACGAGGTGTCCAGCCGCAGGTCGGCGCCCATCAGCTCCAGCGCCTCGTCGATGGCCGAGGCCGGCCGCTTCTTCGTCCCGCGGCGCAGGAGCTCGACCACGAAGTCGGCGAGGCCCGCCTTCCCCTTGGGGTCCCGGGCGCTGCCGGCCCTGAAGACGAGCGAGGCGCTGCAGACCGGGGAGCGCGGCCGCTCGGCGGCGACCACGTCCAGCCCGTTCTCGAGCGTCTTCTCGGAGAGCGGCGGCAGCGAGAGCGCGGCCAGAGGCAGCGGGACGGCGGCGATCTCAGCCATGGGCCACCTCGGTCGCCGGCACCAGCGTGACGATGGAGCGCGCCGAGGGCTGGAACATGCGCTCGGAGACCCGCCGGACCTCCTCGTTGCCCACCGCGGCGTAGCGCTCGGGCATCTTCAGCGCCGCGCCCCAGGAGCCCTGGAGCAGCTCGTGCTGGCCCAGGTTGTGGGCCCGGCCGTTGTTGGTGGACAGCTCGCGCAGCGTCTGGGAGCGCAGCTGCCCCTGGGCGCGCAGGAGCTCGGAGGCCGACAGCCCGCGCTCGCTCAGGCGCGCCAGCTCGTCGTCGATGACCCGCTGGGCCTTCTGCGCGTCCACGCCCGGGTTGAGCTCGACCAGGATCTGGAAGAGCGAGGGATCGAGCTTCCAGGCGAAGTCGACCATCACGTTGGAGGCGATGAGCTCGTCGTAGACCAGCTTGCGCACCAGCCGCCCGCCCTCGCCGGCGGAGAGCGCGTACTGGATGACGTCGAGCACCACCGCGTCCTCGCCGACGCCGGGCGGCCCCTTGTAGCCGATGGCCAGCGCCTGCGCGTGGGCCGGGAAGCGCACCTGGGCGCGCCGCTCTCCGCGCTGGGAGGGCTCGGTGGAGACAGGCCGCGGCACCTCGAGCCCGCGGGGGATGTCGGCGTAGGCCGCCTCGAGGGCGGCGAAGGCCTTCTTGGTGTCCAGGTCGCCCACCGCCCACAGCGTGGCGTTGTTGGGCGCGTAGTAGGTGCGGAAGAACGAGAGGCAGTCCTCGCGGCGGATGGCCTCGATGTCGCTCATCCAGCCGATGACCGGCCAGCGGTACGGGTGGGCCTGGTAGGCCAGCGCGTACAGCTCCTCGTCGAGCACGCCCAAGGGCTCGTTCTCGACGCTGTAGCGGCGCTCCTCCTTGACCACCTCGCGCTCGCTGCCGAGCATCTGGGCCGTCAGCGCCAGCGAGCGCATCCGGTCGCTCTCCAGGTCGAGCACCAGCCCGAGCGCCTCGGCGGCGAAGTCCTCGTAGTAGGCGGTGAGGTCGTGGGACGTGTAGGCGTTGGAGTGGCCGCCGTTGCTCTCGAGCAGGCGGTCGAACTCCTTGGGCCCGTACTTGGCCGCGCCGTTGAACATCATGTGCTCGAACAGGTGGGCGATGCCGGTGATCCCCGGGCGCTCGTTGCGCGAGCCCACCTGGAAGAACGTGTACAGCGAGACCGCGGGCACGTTGCGGTCGGGCACCAGGCGCACCTTCAAGCCGTTGGCGAGAACTCGCTCCTCGACGCGGACCCAGTCGGGATCGAGCGGGCGCGCGCTCGCCAGCGGCCGGCCCATGACGCGCGGCGTCGGCGGTGGTCGGCCGGGACGCTGGCCCGTGGTGGGACGGCTGGCACGCTTGCGCATCTCGACCTCGTTGGTTGGAGGCCCAAAACCTACGGGCTGGGGTCGCCCGGGGCAAGCGGACCGTGGGCTGCCCGCCTGACGCGCCGCATTGGACGCGCCGCAGCGAGGCGGGGAAGGCATAGGATGGCGGCTCTCAGAGGGATGGCATGGACCGCACCCGCATCCGCGATTTCGTGGTGGAAAGTTCCCTCGGGGCGGGCGGCATGGCCACCGTCCACCTCGCGCGGCGCGAGGGCACGGGCGAGCA
The DNA here is from genome assembly GCA_036504155.1 of Myxococcales bacterium. Taxonomy (GTDB): domain Bacteria; phylum Myxococcota; class Myxococcia; order Myxococcales; family UBA5297; genus JACRCT01. The sequence continues at coordinate 36,986 of DASXVQ010000215.1, read as the reverse complement.
GGCGGCGCTCAAGCTGATGCACCCCCACCTGGCGAAGGACGAAGCCTTCGTCAAACGCTTCCTGCGCGAGATCGCCGCCAGCGCCGAGCTGTCGCACGAGAACATCGTCCGCGTCCTGGAGTGCGGCCAGGAGGGCGGCACCTACTTCATCGCCTCGGAGTTCGTCGACTCCGGCACCCTCGAGGAGCTGATCCGCTGCAACGACCGGCTGCCGGCGGCGGTGGCCGCGGAGATCGCCCGGCAGCTGCTCGCGGGGCTGGAGGAGGCGCACGCGCGCGGCATCGTCCACCGCGACATCAAGCCGGCGAACCTGCTGCTCTCCAGCGCGGGCCTGGTGAAGATCGCCGACTTCGGCATCGCCAAGGTCGAGGCCGCGACCCAGCTGACCCAGACCGGCGGCGTGCTGGGGACCCCGGCGTACATGAGCCCCGAGCAGGCGCTGGGCAAGCCCTTCGACCTGCGCACCGACCTCTTCTCCGCCGGCGTGGCCCTCTACGAGATGCTGACGGGGACCAACCCCTTCATCGCCGACTCCCCGGCGGCGACGATGGTGCGCATCGCCAAGGTCGCTCCCCCGATGCTGCTGGAGCTGGCGCCGGCCACGCCGCCCGAGGTGGCGGAGGTCGCCGAGGCGCTGCTGGAGAAGGACCCGCAGCGCCGGCCGGCGACCGCGGCGCAGGCGCGCTCGGCGCTGGACGCCTGGTTCGCCTCCCAGGGCATCAAGGGCAAGACCGCGCTGGCGGCCTACCTGCGCGACGCCGCCACCACCACGAAGAAGGCCAACGAGCACCTGGCGAACCGCTGCGTCGAGAAGGCGCGCTCGCTGCTGGCCAGCGGCGGGTCCCTCCCCCGCGCGGTGCTCGAGCTCCACCGGGCGCTGCAGGGGGTCCCGGAGCACGCGGGCGCGGTGGAGCTGATGAAGCAGCTGCAGTCCCGCACCGCGCTCTACTTCGGCCCGGCCAAGAACCCCAAGATCCTCGAGCTGGAGAAGGCGCTCGACGGGGCCACCAACCCGGCGGGCGTCCTCACCCAGCTCTCGAGCCTCTACAAGCTGGAGGGCAACCTCTTCAAGGCCACGGTCTGCCTGCGCCGCGCGGTCCGCCTGCGGCCCAACGACGGCTACCTCATGGGCCAGCTGGAGCTGCTCACCGGCGAGAAGGGCTCCGCGCCCACGCTGGCCTTCCCGCCCATCCCGCTGACGCAGCCGGCCCCGGGGCACACCGCGGCCTTGGCTCCCGCCGCCGCGACCCCGTCCGGATTCGCCGACACGCAGCTGCGCGCCCCGGTGCCGGCCGACGATGGCGAGCTGCACACCGGGCAGACCGGGATGACCCGGCCGCGCCCGAAGACCGAGGTCCTGCCCCCTTCCGTGCCCCTGGTCGACCCGATACCGCTGCCCCCGCCCTCCCGGCTGGATCTCCTCAGGCCGCTGTGGGACGCCGGCGGCAAGTACCTGGTGATCGGCCTGCTGGTCGTCGGCGGCATGGTCTTCTTCGTGCGCCGCGCCAGCCGGACCATCGATCACCTCACCGAGGAGGAGGCGAAGGCCCACGAGGTCGCCAACAAGGCCATCGAGAAGCGGGCGCGCGACCTGCTCGCCCCGGCGCTGCGCGAGCAGCAGGCCAGTTGGGCCCGGCGCTACGGCGACCCGCTGGACGAGGCGATGGAGTCGGCGCTGGAGCTCGTCAAGCGGGGCAAGCACGCCGAGGCCGCCGCGGCGTTCGCGGTCATCGCCGCCCAGGCGCAGGACCGGCCCATCGGCGCCGCCGCGCAGCTCGGCCGGGCCAGCGCCCTCTACTCCGCGGGCAGCTACGACGGCGCGGTGGCCGAGCTGGACGCCTGGCTCGCCAAGAACGCCAGCGCCGCGGACGCGCCGGAGGCCAGGACGTTGAGGGTCGAGGCCCTGTACCGCGCCCAGCGCTTCTCCGACTGCGTCGACGCCGCGACTCCGCTCATCGAGGCCGGCGAGGCCCCCGACCATGCGAACCGGCTCCGGCTCGCCCGGGCGCGAGCGGCGCTGGAGTCAGGCCAGCGGCAGATGGCGCGCAACGACGCGAAGTACCTCATCGACCACGCCGCCTCGAGCGACCCGAGCTTCACGAGCGCGGTGGAGATCCTGGCGGCCTTCGGCGAGGCGCCGCCGCGGCAAGCCGGGCCCAACGACTGAGCCGAGAACCATGAGTCCATCGCCAGACCACCCGCAGAGCCTTGCCGCCGAGCGTGACCTGCTGCGCAGCGTGTTCGACTCGGCGGCCAGCGCCATCCTCGCCCTCGACCTCGGGGGCCGGGTCGTCGACTGCAACCCCGCGGCTTGGAAGGCGCTCGGGTTCGGCTCGCGGGCGGAGCTGGTCGGCCGGCAGGCCGCCTCTTTCGCCGTCAGCCCTCTGGCGGTCGAGGCCCAGCTCCTCGCGGTGATCTCCGAGCGGATCGCGCGCAAGTTCGAGTGCGTGCTGAAGGTCGGCGAGAAACCGGCTCGCGTGATCGAGCTTTCTGTCGCGCCCCGGCGGGATCCCCTCGGGCAGCTGATCGGCCTGGTCGCCGTGGCCACCGACGTCGCCGAGCGCAAGCGCACGACCGAGGCCCTGCGGCTCGTCAACGACCTGGCTCTCGAGTTCGCCGCCGCGCCGGCCGCCGTCGAGCCCTTCTCGATGATCGCCGAGAAGGTCCGCAGCGCGCTCGACGCTCGGGCCATGTCCATTTCCAGCTACTGCCCCGAGACGCACGAGCTGACGGTGCGCCACGTCTCCATCGCCGGGGGCGTCCTGCCGACGGTGCAGAGGATCCTCGGGCGCACCTTCGTCGGCATGCAGCTCAAGGTCGAGCCGGACATGGAGAAGCGGATGATCGCGGAGGTCGTCTCGGAGACCGAGGACCTCTCCTTCCTCAGCTTCGGCGCGCTCTCCAACCAGATCATCGAGACGCTCGGGCGCATGGTGGGGATAGGCGACGTCCACGGCCTGAGCCTCAAGCACGGTGGGATCTTGTACGGCTCGGCGCTCTTGGTCATGCCGCCGTGCGAGTTCCCGCCGAGCCGCGAGCTGCTGCACCTGCTGGCCAACCTCAGCGCGGTGACGCTGAGGCGCCCCTACACCGGGCCGAGCTAGCCGCTCCTTCGCCGACCGGTCGGAGCAGATCGAGGCCGCAGCACTTCCCTCCGCCCGTTTGCTTTCGCGTCGCCGGCCTTGGGATACTTCAGCCCTCTCAGGGAGGGCCGCGGATCGCACCAGGCTTTGGGGGACTCCTCGCCGCGGACCTTCGGTTCGTTGTCGGTCACCACTCTCCATCCGCGGGCCTTCGCGCCCGCGAAGGGACCCTCTCATGGCCACCATCGTGCGGTGTGGGCTCATCCAGTGCAGCAACCCCATCAACGACGAGTCGCAGCCCGTCGCCAAGATCCAGAAGGCGATGCTCGACAAGCACCTCCCGCTGATCGAGGAGGCGGGGAAGAAGGGCGTGCAGATCCTCTGCCTGCAGGAGATCTTCAACGGCCCGTACTTCTGCCCCAGCCAGGACAAGCGCTGGTACTCCGCGGCCGAGCCGGTTCCGGGTCCCACCACCGAGGTGATGCAGGGCCTGGCGCGCAAGCACCAGATGGTCATCGTCGTCCCGCTCTACGAGGAGGCGATGCGCGGCGTGTACTACAACACCGCGGCAGTCGTGGACGCCGACGGCAAGTACCTGGGCAAGTACCGCAAGCAGCACATCCCGCACACCGCCGGCTTCTGGGAGAAGTACTTCTTCAAGCCCGGCGACGGCGGCTACCCGGTCTTCCAGACGCGCTACGCGAAGATCGGCGTGTACATCTGCTACGACCGCCACTTCCCCGAGGGCGCGCGCTGCCTGGGCCTCAACGGCGCGGAGATCGTCTTCAACCCCAGCGCCACCGTCGCGGGCCTCTCGCAGCACCTGTGGAAGCTCGAGCAGCCGGCGCACGCGGTGGCCAACGGCTACTTCCTGGGCGCCAACAACCGCGTCGGCACCGAGCCGCCCTGGAACATCGGCCGCTTCTACGGTTCGTCGTACTTCGTCAACCCGCGCGGCCAGATGGTCGCCGAGGGTTCGGAGGACAAGGACGAGATCGTCGTCGCCGACCTGGACCTCGACCTGATCGACGAGGTCCGCAAGACCTGGCAGTTCTACCGCGACCGCCGCCCCGAGGCTTACGACGAGATCGTTCGTAAGTAGGAAGCAGCAGGCCTCCGGGCCTGCTTCCATCCATCCGTCTTCGGGGAGGCCACCATGAAGCCCTTGATGATCCGCGGCGGCACGATCGTGACCGCCAGCGACCAGTTCGTCGGCGACGTGATCTGCGAGGACGGCGTCATTCGCGCCGTCGGGAGGAACCTCGACAAGCCCGCGGGCGCCGAGCTCGTCGACGCCGGCGGGTCGTACGTCTTCCCCGGCGGCATCGACGCCCACACGCACATGGAGCTGCCCTTCATGGGCGGCGTGAGCGCCGACGACTTCTACACCGGCACCGCGGCGGCGCTGGCCGGCGGCACGACGACGATCCTCGACTTCGTCATCCCCGGCCGCGGCCAGAGCCTGGTCGAGGCCAAGAACGCCTGGATGGAGAAGGCCAAGAAGTCCTGCTCCGACTTCGGCTTCCACCTGGCCGTCACCTGGTACGGCGACCAGGTGAAGAAGGACATGAAGCAGGTGCTCGAGCAGGACGGCATCCGCTCCTTCAAGGTCTTCCTGGCCTACAAGGGCTCGCTGGGCGTCGGCGACGACGAGCTGTTCGGCGTGCTGCAGACCGGCCGCGAGATCGGCGCCCTCATCAGCGCCCACTGCGAGCACGGCGACGTGGTGGCCGCGCTGCAGCAGCGCCTGCTGGCGGTGGGCAAGACCGAACCGCGCTACCACGCGCTCTCGCGGCCCGCCTACGTCGAGGGCGAGGCTACCAACCGCTTCGTCAACATGGCGCGCGCGGTCTGCGAGGCGAAGGACGGCTGGCACGCCCACCCCTCGCAGGCCATGACCGTCTACGTCGTGCACCTGACCTGCAAGGAGTCGATGGACGCGGTCTACCGCGCGCGGCAGATGGGCCAGCGGGTGCTCGTGGAGACCTGCCCGCAGTACCTGCTGCTCGACGACTCGGTCTACGACAAGCCGAACTTCGAGGGCGCGGCCTACGTGATGAGCCCGCCCATCCGGCCGCAGGGGAACCAGGACTACCTCTGGAATGCGCTGGCCTCGGGGCTCATCCAGGTCGTGGCCACCGACCACTGCCCGTTCCGCCAGGCCGACCAGAAGGTGGCGGGCAAGGACGCGTTCACCAAGATCCCCAACGGCGCCGCCGGCGTCGAGGATCGCCTCTCGCTCATGTACACCTACGGCGTCGCCGCGGGCCGCATCAGCCTCCAGCAGTTCGTGGACGTCTGCTGCACCCAGCCGGCGCGCATCTTCGGGCTCTACCCGCGCAAGGGGACCATCGCGGTGGGCAGCGACGCCGACCTGCTCGTCTACGACCCGAACGGCACGCGGAAGATCTCCGCCAAGACGCACCATCAGGCGGTCGACCGGAACATCTACGAAGGCTTCGAGATCAAGGGCCGCATCGCGGCGACCATCGCCCGCGGGCGCATCCAGTACCAGGACGGCGAGCTCAAGGCCGAACGCGGCGCCGGCCGATACCTCAAGCGCGGACCCGCCGTGGCATGAGTCCCGCCGTCGGTTGAACCACCGCCGGGGGCTGAAGCCCCCCGGCTCCTTTTGGGAAGCCGGCTGAAGCCGGCTGATGACTTCGAATGGGGAGAACCGTCATGTCCTTCGCAGCCGCCTACAGCCAGAAGAGCTACGCCTTCACCGAGTACGTCGCCGCCCAGAACTGGATTGGCGGAGCGTTCAAGGACGCCACTTCCGGCGCCACGCTGGCCGTCGAGAACCCGCGCCACGGCAAGGTGATGGGCAAGGTCGCCATGTCGGGCGCCGCCGACGTCGACGCGGCGGTGAAGGCCGCCAAGGCCGCCCTCCCCGGCTGGCGCGCGACTCCGATGAAGGAGCGCGCCCAGGTGATGCACCGGCTCAAGGCGCTGCTGGAGCGCGACGAGGAGGAGCTGGCCTGGCTGCTCTCCGCCGAGAACGGCAAGACCTACGCCGAGGCCCGCGGCGACATCGACAAGGGCATCGAGTGCATCGAGTTCGGCGCCGGGCTGCCCAACTTCGCGCAGGGCGGGCAGATCGACGTCAGCCGCGGCATCAACTGCCAGGTCACCTATGAGCCGGTCGGGGTCGTCGCGGGCATCACGCCCTTCAACTTCCCCATCATGGTGCCGCTCTGGATGGTCCCGAACGCGCTCGTGGCCGGGAACACCTTCGTCCTCAAGCCTTCGGAGATCGTCCCCTACGGCGCCTTCCGGCTGGCGGCGCTGCTCAAGGAAGCCGGGCTGCCCGACGGCGTCTTCAACGTCGTCAACGGCGGCAAGGACGCGGTCGAGGCCATCACCGACCACCCGGAGATCGAGGCGGTCGCCTTCGTCGGCTCAACCAAGGTCGCGAAGATCCTCTACGCGCGCGGCTCGGCGCTGGGCAAGCGCATGCTCTGCCTGGGCAGCGCCAAGAACCACATCCTGGTCGTGCCCGACGCCGACCCGGAGTTGACCGCGAGCACGCTCGTCGCCTCGGCGTACGGCTGCGCCGGCCAGCGCTGCATGGCGGCGACGCTGATGGTGGCGGTCGGCGACGTACAGAAGATCATCGACCGCATGGTCGCGATCGCCAGCAAGCTCAAGACCGGCACCGACGTGGGCGCCATCGTCTCGCGCGACGCAGTGAAGCGGATTACCGGGTTCATCGACGAGGCCGAGAAGCTGGGCGGCAAGGTCCTCGTCGACGGCCGCGGCGCCAAGGTCGAGGGTTGCACCGAGGGCTACTGGGTCGGCCCGACCATCCTCGACAAGCTCACTCCCGAGATCCCCGCGGCGCGCGAAGAGATCTTCGGGCCGGTGCTCTCCATCGTGCACACCGCCACGCTCGACGAGGCCATCGCGCTGCAGAACAAGAGCCGCTACGGCAACGGCGCGGCCATCTTCACCACCAACGGCGGCGTGGCCAAGTACGCGGTCGAGCGGCTGACCGCGGGCATGATCGGCGTGAACATCGGCGTCCCCGTTCCGCGCGAGCCGTTCGCCTTCGGCGGCTGGAAGGACTCCAAGTTCGGGCACGGTGACGTGACCGGCATGGACGGCTTCCTCTTCTGGGTGAAGCCGCGCAAGGTCACGACCCGCTGGTCCGTCTCGTCCGACCAGACCTGGATGTCGTGAAGAGTTGATGGTCCATAGTCGATAGTCGATAGCGGGGCGCTGCGACGGGTCCGCGCTCCGACTTCAATGCACCGGAGGACTAGATGAACACTCAGGAGATGATCGACCTCTGCAAGCGCCACACGATGTACACGTGGTCGGCCGGCAAGGACGTCTCGCCGCTGCCCGTCTCGCGTGCCGAGGGCGTGTACTTCTACACGCCGGAGGGCCAGCGATTCCTCGACTTCAACAGCCAGCTGATGAGCGTGCTCATCGGCCACGGGCACCCGAAGGTCATCGCGGCGATGAAGAAGCAACTCGACGAGCTGATCTTCGTCAACCCGCAGACCGCCACCGAGCCGCGCGCGCGCCTGGGCAAGCTGCTTTCGGAGATCGTCCCGGGGAACATCAACTCGTTCTTCTTCGCGCTCGGCGGCGCCGAGGCCAACGAGAACGCGGTGCGCGCCGCGCGCGTCTACAGCAAGCGCTTCAAGATCCTCACGCGCTACCGCAGCTACCACGGCGGGACGAACCTCACCTTGCAGCTCACCGGCGACCCGCGCCGCTGGCCCGCCGAGCCCGGCTCGCCCGGGGTGGTCCACGTGATGGATCCGCGGCCGTACAACTTCTCCTTCGGCAAGACCGACGAGGAGATCAACGATCGCTACTTCACGTACCTGGAGGAGATCATCCAGTACGAGAACCCCAAGGACATCGCCGCGATGATGGTGGAGACGGTGACCGGCACCAACGGCCTGCTCGTCCCGCCCAAGGGCTGGTTCCCGCGGCTGCGGGCGCTGCTCGACAAGTACGGCATCCTGCTCATCTGCGACGAGGTGATGGCCGGCATGGGCCGCACCGGCAAGATGATGGCGTTCGAGCACTTCGACGTGGTGCCCGACATCTGCACCATGGCCAAGGGCCTGACGAGCTCCTACTTCCCGCTGGGCGCGATGGGCGTCTCCGACCCCATCCACGAGTACTTCACCAAGAACACCTTCCCCGGCGGCCTGACCTACAACTCGCACCCGCTCGGGCTGGCCACGGCCGAGGCGGTCATCCGCGTGATGATCGACGAGAAGATGGTCGAGAACGCGGCGCGCATGGGCGAGCTGGTGCGCGCAGAGTTCGACAAGCTCAAGCGCAAGCACCCGTCGTTCGGCGAGGGCCGCTGCATCGGCCTGTTCGCGATGGCCGACGTGGTGAAGAACTCGAAGGGCGAGCTCTTGGTGCCCTACAACGGCAGCCACCCGGCGATGAGCAAGCTGGGGCAGTTCTTCCGCAAGGAGGGGCTCTTCAGCTTCGTGCACTGGTCGAACTTCACCTGCAACCCACCGCTGTGCATCACCGAGGCGCAGCTGAAGGACGGGTTCGAGATCATCGACCGGGGCCTGGCCATCACTGACGAGGCGTTCGAGGGGTAGCGAGCCCGGCCTCCGTGCCGGGAGCGTGTCGGTCGTGTCGGGGCCTGTCGACGCCCGACAACTGCCGTCCCCGCCACGGAGGGCGGGCTCCACCCAGTTCCGCCAGGCTGTTCGAGGGCTCTACTCCGGAGGGATGCCCAGCAGCGTCGCCACGTACTCCTTGTTGATGGCCGTGGCGTACGCCGCTTCCTTGGTGATCTTCTTCTTCTCCACCAGCTCCGCCAGCGCCTGCTCCAGCGTCTGCATCCCCTCGGCCTTGCCCGACTGGATCACCGAGGCCAGCTGGAAGGTCTTGCCCTCGCGGATGAGGTTGGCGACGCCGTAGCTGCACACGGCGATCTCCAGCGCGCACACCCGCCCCTGCCCGTCCGCGGTCTTCACCAGCTGCTGCGCCAGGATGCCCTTCAGGCTGCTGGCGAGCAGCGAGCGCGCCATCTCCTGCTCCGCCTGCGGGAAGACGTCGATCATCCGGTCCACGGTCTTGGCGGCGCTGTTGGTGTGCAGCGTGCCGAAGACCAGCGCCCCGGTCTCCGCGGCGGTCAGCGCCAGCGAGACGGTCTCCAGGTCGCGCATCTCGCCGACCAGGATGACGTCCGGGTCCTGCCGGATGGCGACGCGCAGCGCGCCGGCGAACGAGGGCGCGTGCGGGCCGATCTCCCGCTGGGTGATGAGCGACTTCTTGTTCTCGTGCACGAACTCGACCGGGTCCTCGATGGTCAGGATGTGCGCGGCGCGGTCGAGGTTGATCTGGTTGATGATCGACGCCAGCGTCGTCGACTTGCCGCTGCCCGTCGGGCCGGTGACCAGCACCAGGCCGTGCCTCAGCTTGGCGAAGCGCTCCACCGAGGTGGGCAGGCCCAGCTCGGCGATGGTCGGGATCTTGGTGGGGATGATGCGCAGCACCGCGCCGCCGCCGCGGTGCTGGCGGAAGAAGTTCACGCGGAAGCGCGCCTTGGGCCCCAGCTGGTAGGCGAAGTCGAGGTCCGCCATGGGATCGCCGCCCTTCATGTGCGCGGGGACGATCTCGTCCATCAGCTTGAGCACCACCTCCGGCCGCAGGTCGTCCTCGAGCTCCATCGGCTCCAGCGAGCCATGCACGCGCAGCAGCGGCGGGCGCCCCGCCGACAGGTGCAGGTCGCTGCCGCCCTGGTCCAGCAGGATCTGCAGGTAACGGTCGATGCCGGGCATCTAGCTCTTCCTCCCCGGCGCCGGCGCGCCCTTGCCCTTGGCTGCCGCGGCGGCCGCCGCCGCGCCGCCCGGCCCCGCCCCAGGCCGCTGCGGCCCCGCCGCCTTGAGCAGCTTGGTCAGCTCCTCCGGCCGCTCCATGTTCTGCAGCGCCACCTCCACGGTGATCTTCTTGGCCTTCACCAGCGCGATGACCGAGTCGTCCATGGAGACCATGCCCTTGGCCTTGCCGGTCTTGAGGATGTTGGGGATCTGGAAGGTCTTGCCCTCGCGGATGAGGTTGGAGATGGAGCGGTCGGCGAGCAGCAGCTCGAAGGCCGCCACCCGGCCGTTGCCCTCCGCCAACGGCAGCAGCCGCTGCGAGATGACCCCGCGCAGCGACTCGCTGACCATGCTGCGCATCTGCAGCTTCTGCTCGCCGGGGAAGACGTCGATGAGCCGGTCGACGGTGCGCGCCGAGTCGATGGTGTGCAGGGTGCCCAGCACCAGGTGCCCGGTCTCCGCCGCGGTGATGGCCAGCTGGATGGTCTCCAGGTCGCGCAGCTCGCCGACCAGGATCACGTCGGGGTCCTCGCGCAGCGCCGAGCGCAGCGCCTCGGCGAAGGTGCGCACGTGCGTGCCGACCTCGCGCTGGTTGACCAGGCAGTTCTTCACCGGGTGCACGAACTCGATGGGGTCCTCGACGGTGATGACGTGGTCGTGCCAGGTCTCGTTGATGCGGTCGACGATGGCCGCCTGGGTCGTGGACTTGCCGCAGCCGGCGGGGCCGGTGACCAGGATGAGGCCGTTGGGGAAGGTGGTGAGCTTCTCGGCGGCCGGCGGCAGCCCCAGCTCGGCGAGCGTGGGGACCTTCGGGGAGATGGCGCGGAAGACCAGGTTGATGCCCTTGCGCTGCCGGAAGACGTTGGCGCGGAAGCGGCCCAGGCCCGGAACGTCGAGCGAGAAGTCGAGGGCGAACTCCTTCTTCCAGCGCTCCTTCTGCTCGGGGTCGAGGACGTGCTCGTACATCTGCTCCAGCTCGCCGGAGGTCAGCAGCGCGTCGCCCATGCCCACCAGCTCGCCGCGGATGCGGATGCGCGGGGGACTGCCCGGCGCCAGGTGCAGGTCCGAGCCGCCGTTGTCCACCAGCGCCTGCAGCATCCGGGGCAGCGTCGAGCCCAGGTTCCCTCCGCCAGTGGCGTGCGCCGGCGCCGAGGCCAGGACCGCGGCCGGAGCGGGGGCCGCCGGGGCGACCGGGCGGCGATCCGGCGGCGTCGGGGCGTTGCGCTTCGGCGCCGGAGCCGGCGGGGCCGACGGGCCGTTCGCGGGCATCAGCTCGTCGTCGTCGGCCCAGCCGGACGGGGCGCCCGCGGCGGCGGCCGGGCGCAGCGATCCGGCGGACGGGGCGGGCGCCTCGCGCGAGACGGGGTGCGCGGGCAGGCTCCCGCCGGCCGGGGCGGCAGGCACCGAGTGGTCGCCGACGTCGAGCTCGAGGGGCTCCTCGGCGGCTCCGCCCATCTCGAAGTCGCGCCCGGTGCCGAAGTCCGGCTCCACGTCGGGGACGCCCAGGGCGGCCAGGTCGGGCTTCTTGCCCATGAACGTCCCCAGCTCCAGCTCGACCTCGCAGCCGAAGGGCTTGGGGAAGACGCCCTTCACCGGGGCCGCGGCCGCGGGGGGTGGCACCGGGCGGGCCGGCGGCGGGACGGGCGCCGCCGAGACGGCGTCGGCGATCCCGCTCAGGTCGAGGTCCAGGCCCTCGAACGGCGAGAGCGGGGTCCGGGACGCGCGGTTGACGACGCAGCTCCGCGGGATCTGGACGCGGGCGAAGACGAACTCCGCCTTCTTGTCGACCTTGACGTCCACCTGGCCGAGGGCGCCCTTGAAGGTGAAGGTCAGCTCGCAGTCGCCCTCGAGGCTGGAGCAGACGGTCGCGGGGGCGACCTCCAGCAGCATGTCGAGGATCTCCCGGGTCGACATCGCGCGGTTGGAGAACGGGCGCAGGCTCCCCTCGACCAGCAGGTGCACCTGGCGCATGGAAGAGACGACGACCGCTTCACAGGAACGCTTGGTGGCCTCGGCGAGCAGCTCGTCGATGCGGGTGGTCACGGTGCACGCCCCTTGAAGCGCACCTCGGCGATCTCCGAGCGGTTGACGAGCGTCACCTCACCCGCCTCGAAGAGCGGCAGGAAGTGGCCCGGCGCGTTGAGGTAGTCGAGCAGCCGGGCGCGGCCGGCGGGGGCGTCGAAGCGCGCCGTCCCTTCCAGGCGCGTGCCGTCGCGCAGGAGCACGGCGACCTCCTCCTGGGTGAGCCCCTGCGGCGGGTCGTCGAAGTTCTCGGCGCCCAGGCGCACCCAGCGCACCGCGTCGCGGCAGACCAGGCGCACCACCCCTTCGCTCTGCACCGGGAAGAAGCGGTCCGGCCCGCCGAGCACGTCGAGGAGCCGCTCCGGGCCCGCGTGGGTGGCGGCGTAGTCCGCCAGGAAGACCTTGCCCTCCAGGTCCCCGTTGCTCAGCGCCAGCTTCAGCGAGACCTGGGCCTTCGGGATGCGCAGCTCTTCCAAGGTCGTCCCTCCTCGCGTCCTGCCCTGCCCGCCTACCGGGATGCTTCGAAGAACGCCAGCACTCGAGGCCACAGCTCCACGCTCGCCCGGTCGCCGATGACGAGGTCCATGTGCCCGTAGTCGTAGCGGAACCCGTTCTGCTCGCCCGCGACGAAGAAGCGCTTGGGGCCTCCCAGGGCGTCGTAGCCGCTCTTGACGCCGGCCACCGGGGCGGTGCGGTCGAGCTTGCCGGCGACCACCAGCACCGGCGTCGTGACCTTGGCCAGGGCCGGGTAGTAGTCGATCGCCCCGTCGGCGGAGACCATGGCGTCCTTCTCGAGCCAGAGCGTGAACTGCTGCAGGACCGCGCCGGAGATCGACCCCACGCCGGTGGACATGAACTTCTTCCACAGCGGCGCCGGGACGTTGTCCGGGTTGTAGAGCACCGTGTCCGCGTAGGTGCGCACGTCGCCGTGGATCGGCGCGGTGACGTTGGCGAGGAGCGGGACGTCGACGGTCGTCAGGTGGCCGCCGAGCACGCCGCCGGCGTCGCGCAGCCGGCGCTCCAGGTCGCGTCCCCAGGCGAAGCGCGTGGGCGAGCCCAGGAAGGTCGCGGCGTGGAAGCCCTGCCCGCCGCGCGCCAGGTAGATGTAGCCGATGAGGCCGCCCATGCTGTGGCCGACGTAGTCGACCTGCGCCGCGCCGGTGACCTCCCGGACCTTGCGCAGCGCCGCGGGGACGTCCTGCGTCGCGTAGGTGTCCATCGAGTAGGCGGGCGAGCGGCCGGCCTTCTCGTCGGCGTAGTCCGACCCGCCGTTGCCGCGCAGCGACATCGCGAACGCCTCGCGCCCCCGCGCGGCGAACCAGCGCGCCAGGCTGTGCTGGGCGTCCAGGTCCATGTTGCGGCCGTTGGCGCTGATGCCGTGGCACAGCAGCACGGGCAGGCCGGTCGGCGGCCCGGCGGGCCTGTAGTGGATGAGCGCGATGTTCCAGCCGTCGTCGGTGCGCGCCTGGAGGACCTCGGCCTCCGGAGGCAAGGGCTCGTGGTACAGGCGCGCCAGGGCGCAGCCGGAGAGCAGCAGCGAGGCCGAGGCGGCCAGGGCGAGGACGCGGGAGGTCATTGCGCCACCTCGTCCAGGATCTTCGCCGCCGGGGCGAACACCTCGGCCGGCGCGTCGCGCCCGAGAAGCATCCCCAGGTGGCCGTAGTCGTGCTTGAGGCCAGCCAGCGCGTCGAGGACGAGGACCCGCTGCCGGTCCTTGGGCAAGAGGTCGCGCACCGGCACGGCGTACTCGGGGTGGACGAGGTTGTCGCGCGGGGCGAACACCAGCAGGGTCGGCCCGTTCCAGCCGCCGATGAGCTCCGCGACGCTCTTCCCTCCGAGCGTCAGCTTGCGGGCCCGGGCCGCGTCGGCCAGCTGCCTGACGGCGCGCACCGGGACGGGAGCGAGCGCGTGCTGGCGCAGCGAGGCGAAGTCCGCCGCGGGGATGGAGCCGTCGTTGGCGTAGAGGATCTCGAACCAGGTGCGCTGGCCGAAGAGCTCGGCCGCGGTGAGCGAGGCGAGGCGCAGCCAGGGCGGCGCCGTCTCCAGGGACTCCAGGGCCCCGGCCAGCGACTCGCTCGAGAGGTCCGGCGCGACCAGCGGCTGCAGCGCCATCACCGCGGACACGCGCTCCGGGTGCCGCGCCGCCAGCGCCAGCGCGAAGGTCGCCCCCATCCCCACCCCGCCCACGGCGATCTTCGGGCGCTCGAGCGAGGCGCGGGCGAAGGCCGCCTCGGCATCGCCCTCGAGCAGGTCCTCGAGCGCGTAGCCGCCGAACGGCACCTCGGAGCGACCGGCGCCGCGCCACTCGACGACGTAGACCTCCCAGCCGGCGTGCTGCAGGAACGGGGCGAGCCCGGAGCCTTCGAAGTCGAGGGCGTGGCGGGTCATGCCCACGTCCGGGAGCAGCAGGATCGTCCGCGAAGGCGGCCCGGCGGGCGGGAGGTAGCGGTAGAGCGTGGCGCGCACGCCGTCGCGGGTGGCGAGCGCGCTGTGGAACTGGGAGGCGCGGCGCTCGGCGGACGACCACTGATCGCCCCGGGCGCCGGCGGGCGACGCCAGCAGCGCGCAGGCGAGTCCCGCGGCGACGAAGAGACGGGGGATCATCGTGCAGAGTCTGGAGCGCACCCGGTCCTCCCCGCGCCGCGGCTCAGAGCTCCACCAGGCCGGCGCGCATCGCCTTGATGACGGCCTCGACGTGCGTGTTGACCCCCAGCCGCTTGTAGATGTGCGTCAGGTGGGTGCGCACCGTGCGCCGCTCGATGTTCATCACCCGCCCGACCTCGGCGTTGGAGAGCCCCTTGGCGACGTAGCGCAGCACGTCGAGCTCGGTCGGGGTCAGGCCGAACGGGTCGACGGGCTCGGCCGGCTTGGCCTGGATGGACTGGAAGAAGTTCCAGAAGCGCTTGGCGATGACCGGCTCGAGCACGGTGCCGCCGGCGCGGACCTCCTGGATGCCGGAGAGGATCTTGTCGATGCCCACCCGCTTGACCAGGTACCCGGAGGCGCCGGCGCGGATGGCCTCGTAGACCTTGGTCTCGTCGTCGAAGCTGGTGAGGATGAGGATGTCGATCTCCGGCTGCGTCTTCTTCAGCCGCTCGGTGACCTGGATGCCGTCGAGTCCCGGCAGCTCGAGGTCCAGCAGGAGCAGGTCGGGCGAGAGCTTCTTGGCCTCCACCAGCGCCGCCTCGCCGTCCATGGCCGTGCCCACCACCTCGACCTGGTCGGGGTGCGCGGAGAGCATCTTGACGACGTTGCGCAGGAGCGCCGGCTGATCCTCGACGACGAGGACGCGCACGGCAGGCTCGGCGGCGGCAGCTGCCATCTTCACTTGCCTCCCGTCTTCTTGGGGCGAGGCGCGGGCCTCTTGCCGCCTCCGAACTTGAACACCACCCGCTCCTCCTCCCGGGACTTGAGCACCACCGACTTCTCCTTGGTCTCCGTCCCGGCCACCGCGGTGACGACGTGCGTGCCCGGGGCGGTGGCGAACCTGACGAGCGGCGTGCTCTTCCCGCTGTCCACGTTGTCGATGAGGATCTTCGCCTGGCGGTCGGACTCGACGGTGAGCACCGCCGGGCCGCCCGGGGGGTCGGGCTTGACCTGCTCGGGCTCGGGGACGTCGGTGGGCCGCCGCTCGGGCTGCGGCGGCGTCGTCGCGCCGGCACCCTTCACCTTCTCGCCGATGGCGGCGATGAGGTTGGAGCCCTTGCCAAGCTTGTGGCTGTAGGCGAGGTAGACGTACGCGGCCACCGAGAGCCCGACGGCGATGCCGGCGATCCAGATCTTGGAGCTGGCGCGCGGAGGCTTGGGCTTCTCTTTCGGCGCCTCCGGGGGCGCGTGCCAGTCGAACGAGGTCTTCTGGACCGGCTTCTCCTCGGTGTCGAAGCCCGCGTCCTCGACCTCGCGAGACTCCGCCGGGGTGTCGGAGCGGCCGCTCGCCTCGTCGACGACCTTGATGCGCCGGTCCTCGTTGAAGGTGGAGGCGGCCTCGTCTTCGGGCAGCGGGCCGGGATCCTTGGCGGTGCGGCGGTTCCGGCGCGAGAGGCTGGGCGCCTGGGGCATGAGGCCCGGCGGCGCGTCCCACTCCTCGAGCTTCTGGTCCTCGGCCTTCGTCGCCGGCGCGGGCGCCTTGGCGCCGGGAGGCAGGGTCTCCGCCGAATGGGAATCGAGCCCGAGCGAGGGCCGGGTCGTCGGGATGGATGCAGGCGCCGTCTTCCAGGCCGCCGGCGGCTGGGACTGGGCATCGAACGCGGGGATCTCCGGCCCGGTGAAGGGCGCGCGCTCGTCGAGGGCGGAGTTCAGGTCGACGGTCGAGGTAGAGCCCTCGACCGGCAGCAGCGAGAAGGGCTCGGTGAACGGGACCGGGCCGATGCCGGCGGTGATCGTCACCTCGTTCGGGAAGAGCTCTTTGACGAACTTGGCGGCCTCGGTCGCGCCCGGGGCATAGCCCAGGATCGAGAAGAGCCCGCGCAGGGACTCGGCGAAGTCGGCGGCGGACCGGTAGCGGCGCGTAGCGGCCGACTCCAGCGCACGCATGATGACCGGGTCCACGCGGGCGTTGATGCGCCGGTCGAGCCGCGAGGGCGCGGTGAGCGCGTCGCGCTTGGTGGACACCCCTCCGGAGCGCGAGGAGGCCACCGACACCAGCGTCAGCAGCTCGTAGGCGATGGCGCCCAGGCTGTAGACGTCGGCGGCGGGCGAGCTCGAGCCGGCGTTCTTGATCTCCGGGGCGCGGTAGGCGCTGCGTCCCTTGGTGGCGAGCGGGCGAAGCGCCTCCGAGGCGTTCATGGCCTCCAGCGCGCCGAAGTCGACGACGCGGACCTTGCCGTCGGCGCCCAGCAGCACGTTGCCGGGGGTGATGGCGCCGTGGATCCAGCCGGTCTTGTGGGCCGCGGAGACCACCTGCGCGGCCTCGGCGACGATGTACAGCGCCAGCGCCGGCGGGAGGACGACCTCCTTGGTGGAGAGCCGGCGCAGCGCGTCGCCCAGGTTGTAGCCGTCGACGAAGGGACGGATGGCGGCGATGCGCCCCTGGACCAAGCCGACCTCGTCGAAGCCGACGGCCGCGGGGTTGCCGAGCGAGCGGGTGTGCGAGGCGGCGTCGACCAGGCCCTTGGCGTAGGCGCCGTCGCTGGCCTTGGGCGTGAAGAGCTTGATGAGGACGTCGGGCGCGCCAGGCCCCTCGGCGGAACCTTTGTAATGCTCGGCAAAGGCGCCTTCTTCGAGCTTGATCAGGAGGCGGTAGCGGCGGCCCATCGGAGACGAGTCATACCACCTGCAGCGTCAGGACCCCAGGCTCGCGGGAACAGCCCGGTGTCGCGCCCCGGCGCAGCCGGCTCGGCTCGCGGTCGACGCGGTCCATGCAGTCCATCCAGTCCATCCAGTCCATGGACTCCATGGACTCCATGGACTCAATGGACCGAGTGGACCGAGTGGACTGCCTGGACCGAGTGGGCCCTCGCGCCTCTACGACGCCCGCGGTCCTACAGCTTGCGCCGCCGGGCCATCGGCACCGTGTTGAACACGAAGCCGCACCACGGGCAGGTCCCGTGCACCACCCCGTCGACCGGCAGGCTGCAGCCCGGGCACCTGGGCCCCGTCCGCTTCGGCGGCGCGGGGGGCTCCTTGGGCCGGGGCCTCAGCACCGCCAGCTCCTTCTCCAGCGCCGCGACCCGGTTCTCGAGCGCCGCCAGGCGCGCGGGCATCGGTGGAGTTGCCGTCCGCTTGGAGCGCTTCGAGTTGGGCATCGCGCTTCCTTGGGAGGGGCGAACGGCCTGCGTCCAACGACCCGATGTTCCCAGCCTACCTTCGCCCGCCCGGGGGGCAAGAAAGCGTCCCATTTCGGCGGCGAGCGTTGCGGGCACCTCGGGGCGCGTGTTATCCGCTGATCGATGGTCAGCAAGAACCTCGACCCCTCCGCCCCCGTCCCCGCCGAGCACGAGTCCAACGGCCGCGACCTCCTCGGCGACGCGCGCCTGCAGGAACTGCTCGCCCCCGCCGGCCGGCGCGAGGTGCAGCGGGCCCGCCAGGTCTTCGTCAACCGCAACCTGCGCCTGGCCGGCATCGACCTGGTCGGCTTCGACATGGACTACACGCTCGCGGTCTACCGCAAGCAGTCCATCGAGCAGCTCTCCTTCGAGATGACGCTGGATCGGATGATCGCCAAGCGCGGCTACCCGGAGTCCATCCGCGCCCTCGCCTACGACCACGCCTTCGTCATGCGCGGCCTCGCCCTCGACCGCACTTCCGGCAACCTGCTCAAGATGGACCGCTTCCGGCACGTGGGCCGCGCCTACCACGGCCGCGCGCTCTTGGCCTCCGACGAGAAGCGGCGCGTCTACCGCGGCGAGAAGATCGACCTCAAGTCCGAGCGCTTCGCGTGGATCGACACCCTCTTCGCCCTGCCCGAGGCCTGCCTCTACGCCGAGGTGGTCGAGACGCTGGAGGCGACGGGCCAGCGGGTCGACTACGACAAGCTCTACGTCGACATCCGCGAGTGCATCGACGAGGTCCACCGCGACGACAGCCTCAAGAGCGTCATCCGCACCGACCTGGCCCGCTTCATCCTGCCCGACCCGGAGCTGGGCCCGACCCTGCACAAGCTGCGCTCCGGCGGGAAGAAGCTGTTCCTGCTGACGAACTCGGGCTGGGACTACACCGACCTGGTCATGCGCTTCCTGCTCGACGGCTTCCTGCCCGAATACCCGAGCTGGCGGCACTACTTCGACCTCGTCGTCGCCTTCGCGGGCAAGCCCTCGTTCTTCTCCGAGGCGCGGCCCTTCCTCGAGCTGGACCCCTCCACCGGCAAGGTCCTCGGCGAGGCGCGCTCGCTGGAGCGTGGCAAGGCCTACCAGGGCGGCAACCTCGCCGACTTCGAGCGCATGGCGGGCATCGGCGGCGAGAAGGTCCTGTACGTCGGCGACCACATCTACGGCGACATCCTCAAGAGCAAGAAGAGCTCGCTGTGGCGCACCTGCATGATCATCGAGGAGCTCGAGGACGAGATCGCCTACACCGACCGCTGCGCCTCCGACGTCACCCGGCTGGCCGCGCTGGAGGCGCTGCGCGCCCGCCTGGACGACGAGGTCAACACGCGCAAGCTCGCGCTCAACTCGCTGGAGCGGCGGCTGGAGCGCGCCGGGCTCGACGAGGAGAACCGGCGGCACGTCGAGGAGATCCGCAAGAAGGAGAAGGCCGAGCTCGAGCGGCTGCGCCGGGCGCTCAAGGAGTCGGGCGAAGAGGCCGAGGGGCTCGAGGCCCGCGTGGAGAAGGGCTTCAACTCCTACTGGGGCCTGATGTTCAAGGAAGGCACCGAGAACAGCCGCTTCGGGGAGCAGGTGGAGCAGTACGCCTGCATCTACACCAGCCGCGTCTCCAACCTGCTCGCCTACTCGCCCATGCAGTACTTCCGCTCGCCGCGCGACTTCATGCCGCACGAGCGCGTCGCGCCGGCCAACGGCAACGGCAAGGGCGCGCCGGGCATGCTCGCCCCGCTGGGCTCCGAAGGCCCGCCCAAGGGATCGGCCTCGAGCTGATCCCCTGGGCCGCTTCCACGGCGAACCGGCTCAGTCGCTCCCGGGCACGCTGAGGCGACGCAGGATGGCGCCCTGCTCGCCGACGGCGATGGCGTGCCCGTCCGGAGAGACGGCGACTCCGCGCAGGCTCCAGGAGGTCCCGGCCCAGTCTCCAGGGTCGATGGTCGCGCCGATGAGCTTGGCCAGTCCGCCGGAGCCCACCACCCAGAACTTGCCGGCGGACACGACCCGCAGGGCCAGCGGCGACGCGTTCAGCGGGTACTCGGTCGCCAGCGCCCCGTTCGCGCCGTTCACGTTGGCCAGGTAGTACGCCTTCCTCTCGGCGACCGCGCCGTAGAGGGCGGTCACTCCCAGGTCGACATCCGGCACCGCCTGGAGGCCGACGTAGGTGCCGGAGAGGAACGACGAGAGCTCGGCCACCTGTCCCTGCCCGGTGCCGGAGGCGGCGCCGGTCAGCGAGTAGACCTTCTGGCCGGCGAAGTACGCCTGGGCTCCGCTGGGGGCGCTCGACACCACCGTCGCCTGCTCGCTCGCCTGCTGGCTGAGCCCGACCCCGCCGCCGCGGACGAGCTGGTAGGGCAGCTTCGCCGCCACCGTGAGGTGGGTATCGTTGACGCCCACGCTGGTGATCGGCGCGCCTCCCGCCAGACGGTAGGTCTCCGCGATTCCCGAGGAGTCGAGGTTGTGCACGACGCCTTCGGTCGTCGCCGGGTCGTAGCCGCCCACCCAGACGCCCACGTCCCCGGCGGCGTTCGCGATGGCGTACAGGTCGTCCCGGAAGGTGGTCGCGAGGGCCGCGGGCTGCGCCCACTGGCCTTCCGGGGTGCGCCGCAGGAGCGTTCCGTGCTTGCCCACGACCGCCGACTCCTCGACCCCGTCCACGACGCCGGTCCAGGCTGCGTTGAGCGGGTAGAAGGTCACCGAGCGGCTGGGGAGCCATCGCCACTTCCCCATCCCGACCGACGTGCGGACCGAGAGGGCGCCCGCCTGGCCTGCCACCGCGACTCCGCCCAGGAGGTTGGCCTCCACCGCGTACAGCTCGCGCGCGACGCCCACCGGCACCGGCTCCGACCAGGAGCCCTGCCGCATCTCCAGGGCTTCCCCGGCCCCGTTGACCGCCCAGGCCGCGTCGGCCCCGGTCACGGAGATCCCGGTCAGCCCCTCCGGCGGATGGCCGTCGGGGTCCGGGTAGGCCTCGCACTCGAACGGCTGGACCGCGCGCTTGACGCGGTAGACCCCCGGCAGCGGCTTGGTGTAGTCCGTCGTCCGCCCGGAGATCCAGACGTCGCTCGGCGTGCCCCCGGCGGTGACGCCCACGCCGCCCACTCCGTTGAGATGGAGCGTGGACGCGTTGGGGCAGGTCAGCAGGTTCCACTTCCCGTTCGCGTCGCGGTTGAGCACGGTGCCGGCCGCGCCCACCGCCCACAGGTCGGTGTAGGAGGTGCCCCAGACCGCGGAGAGGTGGCCGGTGCTCGGGGTGGTCTCCAGCGTCATCGCCACTCCGTCGCCGCGGTAGACCACCCCGTTGCTGCCGCTGTTGCCCACCGCGACGAGCTTGCCCCCGCCCTCGCACCAGACCGCGCGGAAGGTCACCCCGGACAGCGTGTTGGCGGACGTCTGCTTGAACCCGTTGGCCAGGTCCAGCGGGCTGTGCTTGCCGATGTAGCCCTGGTCGCCCACGACCCAGACCGCGTTGCTGATCGGCTCGATGCAGATGCCGCGCAGGGCGCCCCGGAAGTGGCCGGAGTTCCCGTCGAGGACGCTCATGCGGGTGAAGGCGTTGCCGTCGTAGCGCAGGGCCGTGCCGGCGTCGCCGACGAAGTAGCGGGCGAGCGCGGTCGAGGCGACCCCGTTGAGGCCGTTGCCCTGCGGCAGCGGGTTCTCCCACGTCCAGCCGCTCGGGGAGGCGATGGAGGCGGTCGGCATGGGGCAGGTCGTGGCGGTGGTGTTGACGGTGGTCGAGGCGCACCGCTCGAGGCTGGTCAGGCCGCACTGCTCGGCGGCCGGCAGGTAGCTCACGGGCAGGCACTTGCCCGAGACGTCGCAGGATTGAGGCAGGGTGCACGGGTCCGCGGGCGTCAGGCCGCAGACGGTCCCGACCGGCTTGAGCTCGAGCGCGGGGCAGGCCTTGCTGGTGCCGTCGCACAGCGAGTCGAAGCCGCAGCCACCGCCGTGCAGGCAGACGAGGCCCGCCTCCTTGAGCTTGGGCAGCGGGCATTGCGCGACGCCCTCGAGGCAGTAGCCCGGCTCCTCGCAGGGGCCGCCCGACTCGGCGCACTTCGTCCCGGCCGGCAGGCGCGCGTCCCCCGGGCATTCCGGGAGCGTGCCGTCGCAGGTCTCCTTCGGGTCGCAGGCGCCGGCGGACTCGCGGCAGACCGTGCCCGCCTGGAGGATCACCTCGGCCGGGCAGGCCGGGCCGACGCCGTCGCAGAACTCGTCCGGGTCGCACTTGCCCAGCGACGGGCGGCAGGGCACCGCCACGTCGGCTGCCTTGACCGCGTCCGCGGGGCACGCCAGGTCCGTGCCGGAGCAGGTCTCGGGGACGTCGCAGTCGCCGGCCGCCGGGCGGCAGACGGCACCGACCTCCCGGGGCGCCGGAGCCGGGCACGCCGCACCCACCCCGTCGCAGTACGCGTCCTTCTCGCACGAGACTTCGGCGGCCGCGCGGCAAATCTCGGTCGCCGGCGCCTTCAGGTCCTCGGAGCAGTCGAGCTGCACCCCGTCGCAGGACTCCGCCGGGTCGCAGGCGCCGGCCGACTCGCGGCAGACCACGCCCGCGCGCTTGGGGGCCGCCACGTCGGAAGCGCAGGCTCCGCTCGTGCCGGTGCAGAAGCGCGCCTGCTCGCAGGGCTTCAGCCCCGGGCACAACTCGGTCGAAGGCAGGATCTGCAGCGCCGGGCACTCGGTGCTCACCCCGTCGCAGGTCCCGCCGCTGACGCAGGGTCCGCCGCCCACGTCGCCGCAGACGGTCCCCTTCTCCTTGAGCTCCAGAGGCGGGCATTCGGGGCTGGCGCCGTCGCAGGTCGCCGCCTTGCCACAGGCGGTCTCCGCGCGGCAGGTCGCGCCCTTGGAGTCCGCGGTCGCCGCGCCGGGGCAGGCCGCCGACTTGCCGTCGCAGATCCCCTTGGGCCCGCACGCCGTCTCCTCGCGGCAGACGGTGTCCTTCACGACCGCGAGATCCGCCGGGCACTCCTGCTGGCCCGCCGCGCAGAACTCGGGCTCGTCGCAGGGGCCCATCGCGGGCCGGCAGGCCGCGGCCTGGCAGTCCTCGTCCAGGCAGTCGACCTTGCCGTCGCAGTCGTTGTCGTTGCCGTCGGAGCAGGAGGTCTCGGTCGCCTGGCAGGAGACGCAGACGCCCTGTCCGCCGCTGATGTCGCAGTAGGCGTTCGCCGCGCAGTCGTCCTTCTTGCCGCAGCTGAGCTTGGAGACTTCGGGCAGGCACGCGGACAAGACCAGGCTGGCCCCGACGACGAGCCCCAACAGCTTGGCGTTCATGGCTTCCTCGCTTGGCCGCTCGTTCCGGCAACGAGCCGCTGCACTTGCGACCTCAGAACGACCCGGCGATCCCGATGGACGCGCCGCCCGGCCCCACGCTCAGCACCGGCACCGGCTTCGCCTCGGGGGCGGCGCCGGTGAACCACATGACGACCGCTCCTGCGACGGCCACGCCCCCGGCGACCCACAGCACGTCCGCCGCGGTGGCGTTGGCGGCCATGGCGTCGAGGTGCCCGCGGACCTCCGGCGCGTCGGCGGCGGTGACGCCCGAGCCGTCGGCCAGCTGGTGCGCGGTGGCGCGGTCGCGCGCCTTCTGCGACTCGGAGCCGAAGAAGAAGCCCCCGCCCACGGCCGCCAGCCCCAGGCCGGCCACCACGATCGCGCCGATGCGCTGCCCGGTGACGAGCGGCGGCGGAGGCGGCGGCTCGCTCTTGGTCTCCACCGCCGCCGCGGGCGCCGCCGACCCCTCGGGCCGCTCCTTCTCGAACATCACGCCGGTGATGGAGCTGTTCTTGAGGTCCACCTTGACCACCGACACGCGGGCGAAGCGGACGTCCACCCACTTGTCGAAGTCGGCGAAGCCCGGCATCACGATCTTCAGGGCGTGCTTGCCGGGGGTCAGGTTGGGGATGGGGACCTTCAGGGGCGACTTGCCGGCGGGCCGGCCGTCGACGAAGACCTCGGCGCCCTGCTCGGCCAGGTCGACCTGGATGGTCCCGGCGTACTGGGAAGGCAGCAGCAGCTTGTAGGCCGCGCCGCGGATGCCGTCGATGAGCAGCTCGCGCTCGCCGCTGATGAGCTCGGTGATGCGGGAGTCCTCGCGGCTGGACTTGGTGACCACGGCCTTCAGGTCGATGGAGTACGCCTCGCCCACGCCGGCCACCGTGCCGGCCACCACCACCTCGGCGCCGAGCTTGCTGCCCGCCGACGACAGGCAGCGCTCCTCGCCCTTGCAGTCGGCGCCGACCACCTTGTGGAACTTGCCCAGGTCGACCACCGAGTAGCCCGGCAATCGGGAGATCTCCGCGCGCAGGAACCCGAGCAGGCTCGAGGCCACTTCTTCCTCGACGCCCAGGCTCCCCAGCGGCAAGACGACGACCTTGCGCACCGGGAGGGACGAGGGCGGCGCGGCCGCTGCCAACGCCGACGACGGCAAGACCCCCAGCAACAGCGCAGCGGCGAGCGCGCGCGCGCTGTGGGCCGACAAACCTTGTTCGAGCATGGTCGCGAGGCTCCCGGAAGAGGCCGGATGTCGCGATGTTAGCACCACCGGGGGCTTCGCCGCGCCCCCGGGCCTGCCCGGGAGGGATCCCCTCCTCAGGGGGTGCACGCCGGCTGGGGCCCCGAGGCGCAGCCGAAGAGCAGGCTGTCGGTGACGCAGACCAGCTCGTGCGAGGCGCCGCCGCCGAAGAGGTCGGCCACCACCGGCATGACGAGCTCGGCGTTGGAGGCTCCGCCCTCAGCGGGCGGGGTGGTGCTCAGGGCGCGGGCGCAGAGGCCGCGGGCGGCGATGATGCCCTCCTCGTCGGCGCGGATCATGATGCAGGCGCGCTTGAGGAAGGTCACGAGGGTCGCCCGCCCGTCGAGATCCGCCAGGGCCTCGAGCGCCCCGAGGATCTGCGCGAGCCCCAGCTCCTGGCCCTTGAATGCCAGATCGTAGACGAGGCTCAGCATCGAGGAGCCGGGGTCGTTCTTGCGCATGCAGGCCAGCGTGCTCTGCAGCGCGGGCAGCACGGGATCGGGCCGGTGGGGATCGAGCAGGTCCATCAGCATCGGCCGGGAGGAGCCGTGCGCGACGTCGAGGTCGGCCAGCTCGTGCGGACCGATGAGCTGGTCGAGCAGCCTGCGCAGCGAGGCGGACTTCGGGTCCTCGCGGGTGATCTTCAGCGTGGTGGTGAGCAGGTCGTTGACCTTCACCTCGAGGTCGCGGTGGTACTTGTTCACGAACTGGTCGGGGTCGGTCGGGAAGGCCATCACGTTGTCGAGGAGGATGTTGCCGAAGGCCACCAGCGCTTCCTTGCTCATGTTGGCCGAGGCCGAGTCCATCAGCTCGGTCATGCCCGGGTCCTGCAGCACCGCGTGCAGCAGCGCGAGGATGTCCTTGGGGCGGTTGGGCTGCGCGACCGTCGGCTCCATGAACGCCAGCATGCCGGTCGCCACGTCCAGCAGGTCCTCGGTGCGGCAGTAGGCCTTGGTGCAGCTGGCCGCCAGGACGCCGACGACCTCGTAGTGCGGCGGCTCGAGCGCGGCCCCGACGACGTAGCCCAGGATCTTGGCGATGAACGGGTCGTACAGGTCGATGAGGTCGGTGCCCTTTCCCTGGTGCACGAACATGTCGAGGATGCGGCGCGCCTCGCACATGCGGTTGGAGTCGCGCGAGGGCGGCGGGTCCTCGCCGTTGCACAGCTGGCCGTCGGCGACGCCCGGCTCGGCCGGGTCCTTGGCCATCGAGGTCAGGGTCCGCAGCGCGACCCGCGCCAGAGTCTTCATCGGGCTGGGCGAGCCGTCGGCGCCGTCGTCGAAGAGGTGCTCGCGAACGATGACCGTGCGCAGCCGCTCCGACTGCCCGCCCTTGAGCGCGTCCATCAGCGCCGGGGCGATCTCGTCCAGCGACTGGCACTTCTGCGGCTGGGCCCGCGGCGGCGGGCCTTCCTTGTCCTGCGCCCCGCAGCTGACGAGAAAGGCGCACAGGAAGACGGCGACGGCGGCCACGTGTCTTTTGCCAGGGTGCACGCCCCTGGCTACCGCGCGGCCTTCCGGCGGGTCAAGACGCGGCGCGCCACGAAGCAGGCCCTCCGCGGCGCGCCGTCAGCTGGGCGACAGTCCCGCCCTCCCCCATCCGTTACAGGCCGGGGCTGACGCTCTCCTCGACCGAGACCGGGACCTTCTCGCCGGTCGAGAGCCGGTCGGCCAGGTCGCTGCGCAGCTCCGCGCCGGACTTGGGCGCGAAGATCAGCCCCAGCCCGGCCCCGACGATCAGGCCGACCGCGAACAGGCCCACCCCCGGCAGGACCCAGTCCATCGCCGTCGGCTTGCGCTGCAGCCCCAGCGCGTCCAGCAGGTCGTCCCTGTCCAGCTCGCGGATGTCCGAGAACTTCATGGTGGCACCTCGCCTACATCCCCCCCTGCCCGTCCTCGCTTCCCCCGAAGCCCGGCGCGGCCGTGGCCGAGGCGGCCACCCCGGTGGCGAAGGCCTCGACCTGCGAGCGCAGGATGGGGACGAGCAGCGCCCGGCTGCCCAGGTGCAGCAGGCGCGCGGTGGACCGCGTGAACAGGCCGCCGCCCAGCAGGTAGCCCACCCCGACCGCGGCCGCGACCATGCCCCACGGGTTGCGCTCCATGCGGCCCTTGAGGTCGAGCCGGCGCGAGAGGTCGTCGAAGCCGTGCTTGATTTCGCCCACGAGTGCCCCCGCGTCGTCCTTGAGGGCGCGCGAGTGGCGCAGCACCTCCTCGACGTGGCCGTCGGCGTGTCCGTTCGTTCGGCCCTCTTCCATGGCGCCCTCTCAGCGGCGAGATGCCAGCCGCCCCAGCAGGAAACCGGCGCCCAGCGCGACGATCAGGCTGGTGCCCGGGTACGTCCGAAGGAGCCCGACGGCCCGGTCGCCGAAGCTCGCCAGCCGGTCGCGCACCAGCTCCATCTGCGGGCCGAGCCGCTCCTCGAGGTCCGACATGGCTCTCTTCGCGCCCGCCACCGCCCCGTCCTGCCCCTCGCCTTCCATGGCCCCTCCCGTCCGTCGTCCGAAGACCGGGCCGGCCGCCTCGTGCGCTCCCCCCCAGCCGCACGAGGCGCCGTCCCTGAAGTGAAGATCAGTCCGCGCTGCGCCAGCCCAGCCAGAAGCCCAGCGCCAGCGCGCCTCCCACCGCCACGACCGGCCGCCTGCGGACCCACAGGCGCCAGTCGCGCGCCTCGCTCATCCGCTCGCGCAGCGTCAGCACCGACCGCGCGATCTCCTCTCGCGCCTTCGCGATGTCGGCCTGGATGGCCACCGGGTCGCGCGCCCTCGTCCCCGCCTCGCCGTCCGGCATCGGTCCCTCCGGCCTCACGCCACCCGCCTCCGACTCGTCCCACGCACAAAGAGGGCCACTCCGGCTCCGAGGTTCAACCCGCCCACCAGGAGGAGCGAGAGGACGAGCCCCAGCCCGCCCGACAGCCGCACCGCCAGGGCCAGGCAGCACAGCGCCCAGCCCACCACGGCCGGGAGCATCGCCAGGGCCCCGATGGTCGCGCGCCGCGAGGCAGCCCTGGCCTCCTGCTCGATCTGCGCGCGGGCGAGGGCGAGGTTGGCCGTCACCAGCCGCTGCGCGGAGTCGAGCACGCCCACCACGACCTGGGCGACGTTCGGTTGTTGGGCCGTCGGGTCCACGCGCTTGCGCCTCGAAGGCACGCTAGGCATCGCCCCGGCAGAGGTGAAGCGCCTCAGCCGGCCGCCGGCCGCACCTCGAGCCGCACCAGCAGCGGCAGGTGGTCGGAGGCCACGCGCGCCTCGCCGCGGTCGACCGCGCGCGCGTCCAGCGGCTGCAGCCCCGCCCCCGCCAGCACCCGGTCGAGGCGGAACAGCGGCCAGCGCGCGGGATAGGTCGCCTCCGGGCGGCCCACCCGCGCGGCGCAGTCGTACAGCGCCCGGCGCAAGAGCGAGCGCACCGGGCCGGGCCACCAGCGGTTGAAGTCCCCCACCACCACCAGCGGGAAGCAGAGCGCCGCGTCGCGCAGGATGTCGGCCGAAAGCAGCAGCGCCTGCCGCCGCCGCTCCCTGGCGCGCAGCCCGAGGTGCAGGTTGAACACGTGCAGCAGGGCCCCCGCCCCCAGGTCGAGGTCCGCGCGCAGGCACCCGCGCGGCTCGCTTCGCCCGACGGTGAGGTCGTAGTGCGTCTCGCCGGCGATGGGGAACGCCGAGAGCACCGCGTTGCCGTAGCGGCGCCGGCCGGAGGCCACGTTGGCCATGAAGGCCAGCCGCAGCCCCGTCTGGTCGGCCACCGCCCGCGCCTGGTCCAGCGCCGGCATCCGGCCGTGGACCTCCCCCACCTCCTGCAGCGCCGCCACGTCCGGCGCGAGCGAGGCCACCACCCGCCCGACCCGGGTCAGGTCGAAGCGGCGGTCGCTGCCCACCCCGCCGTGGATGTTCCAGGTCAGGAGCCTGAGCTCACGGCTGCCCATCGCCGGTCCCCGGACGGCCGGGGAGCGTCCCGTAGGTGCCGATGAGGAAGTCGTGGAGGTCGGCCCCGTGGGCGACGTGGTCCAGCTCGCCCTGCAGGCGCGCCGGGTGCATCACGAAGGTCTCCACCTCCTGCTGGGCGATGCCGGCGTGCGAGCCGAACTCCCAGGGGAAGGCCACGTCCGGGCCGGGCAGCCCGTTGCCGTAGACCACCAGGTCCCCCGCCGACGGCAGGTGGGTCACGTCGTCGACGAACCCCGCCGCCCGCGCCCCGCCGTAGCCGAGGTCGACCTGCCGGGCGTCCGCCGGGTCCGACAGGTCGAGCCGGCGGCCGCGGAACCAGGCCGCCGTCGAGGAGCCGGAGCGCGCCGCCACCAGCCCCACCGCCGGGCTCGTCACCAGCAGGTCCAGCACCCGGGCCCAGCGCGAGCGGATCTCCTCGAGCTGCAGCGGCCGCTTCTCCCGGCCCAGGTAGACGTGGGCGATGTCCCCGGCCTCGACCGCCACCAACTGGTCGAGCCGCCGCAGCGCCTCGCCGTCGCCGCGGGCGTGGGCGAAGGCCCGCGCCGCCTCCAGCGCCGCGTCGCGCGCCCGCTGCCTCAGGTTCTTGCCCGGCAGCGACTCGGCGGCGCGGTCGACGGCGCGCATCCGCCCGATGTGCCGGGCCAGCTCCTCGGGCACCCGCGGGGGGTGGCCGCCCACCGAGGGCTGCGCCGCGGCCAGCCAGTCCACCAGCGAGAGCCCGGCGGCCTCCTCGAACGGCCGGGTGCGCACCTGCCCGTGGTCGGCGACGACGAAGAAGTCGTAGCCCATCTCCGGCACCGCGGCCGCCGCCGCGAAGATGCGCGCCAGCGCCCGGTCGATGCCCCACAGCGCCAGCATCGCCAGCCGGCTGTCGGGCCCGCGCCGGTGGGCTATCTCGTCGTAGTCGCCGAAGCACAGGTAGAGCGCGGGCACCCCGCGGGCGATGTCCAGCACCGCGCCCCAGGTCGCCGCCTCGCGCGCCCCCAGGGAGAGCTCGATGCGGTGCAGCAGGAAGGTCGGCTCGTGGCGCAGCCGCTTGACGAGGTGGATCTGCCGGAAGAGGTCCACCAGCCCCGAGCCCGCCTCCTGGAACACCCCGCCGACCAGCCGGGCGATGAGCACCGAGGTGGTCACCGCCGTCGCCGCCAGGTGCCACAGGTCGCGGTGGGTCACCAGCCGGACCTCCTCGTCCTCGGCCCAGCCCGTGCGCGTGTAGGCGTTCATCGGCGCGCCGCCCGAGAAGACGCTGAAGGAGGCCGCCCCGCTGCGCAGCAGCCCCTCGTTCCTGGCCTGCAGCGACGCCTCCACCTCGCGCGCGTCGTCGGCGCTGTCCATGCGCACCTCGCGGCGCCGCTCGCGGTCGAACCAGGTGAAGCCGGGGATGTCCGCCCGCCGCTGCCCGTAGAGCAGCCCGGCCTGGAACGCCGGCGTCGACGCCGGGGCCCCGGACCAGGCCGGCGTCAGGTTGAAGGAGCCGGAGGCCAGCAGCCGGCCCAGGAACGGCGCCCAGCCGCGGCGGATGGCCGACTCGAGCGTGTGCCGCGAGACCCCGTCCAGGTGGATGACCACCCAGCGCCGCCCGTTGGGGAAGGCGCGCATCCGCGAGCGGGCGCGGGCGACGAGCGGGCGGATCGCCAGCGACATGAGCGCGTCCATCGAGCGCGACGCCCGCGCCCCGACGATCGCCCTCAGGCTCGCCTCCGCCGCCATCCCCACCCCCCTTTCCCGCTAGGCGCTCGCTTCGCGCACCAGCCGGAACAGGCGGATGGGGGTGCGCAGAAGCTCGGCGATGGAGCGGTAGAACGTCACCCCCGCCTCGCGGGCGGTGCGCACGCTCTGCCCGACCGACCGCGCGTTGTCCTGCACCGAGCGCCACAGGTCGCTCAGCTCGGTGCTGGCGGTGGCCTGGGGCAGCTGCCGCTCGGGCGGGGCCGAGAGCGGGACCTCGGCGTCGACCATGCGCTGGACCTCGTCGTGGGCGACGCGCTCGGCGACCTGCCTCTGCGCCTGCTCCTGCTGGACCCGGCGGGCCGTCTCGCGCGCCTTTCGGGCGTACTCGAGCGTCTGCTTGGCCCCGGGGGTCGCCTTGACCGGCGGGACCTTGGGGGTCGCCGCCGGGGCGGCTTGCTTCTCCCCCGCCTTCTCCTGGGCGAGCTTGCGCCGCTCGCTCTCGAGGACGCGCCGGCCGGCCGACTGCCCCGCGTGCTTGTAGTAGTCCTGGTTCTCGCCCGTCCGCTTGCCCATGCGCGCCGCCGTCCCCCGCTCCCCTGCTGTCGCAAGCTACGGACGCCCCCTGGGCGCGGCAACGCGGCCGGGGCGCGGCGGCGGCCCCGCCTTGCGCGCCGGGCGTGCCCCTTGATAGGAGCCCTCGCATGACCTGCGCGCGCCCCCTCGCCCTGCTGCTCGCGCTCTGCGCGCCGCTGCTCGCCGCCCCGCTGTCGGGGTGTGCGACGGCATCGACCGTGCCCGACGCGGACCGCCACTCGCTCGCCCGGGCGTGGGACGGCAAGCTCGTGTACCTGCGCTCGAGCGTGAACGTGCTGCCGCTCTTCGCCGACGGCTCGCGGCGCCTGGTCAGCCCGCTGCACCCGGACTCCATCCTGCTGCTGGCCGACGGGCGGGGAGCGCCGGTCCCGCCGGGGCCGGTCGAGTCGGTGGTGCCGATGGGGTCCCGGGTGCGCATCCAGAAGCTGGAGTTCCCGACCGGGCTGGTGGTCACCCGCCGGCCGCCGGGCACCCCGCGCGAGCACCCGTGGGTCTACCTGTCGTTCCCGGGCGCCGCGAAGGATCTCGGGTACGTGGCGGTGCTGCGCACGGCGATGACCACCCGCGAGGACGTGCTGGCGGCGCTGGGCGACCTGTTCAGCGACGAAGACCCCTCGCTCTGGCTCAAGAGCGTCAGCCCGGAGGCGAGGCGGGCGATCGAGGAGAAGCGGCTGCTGTCGGGCATGGACGGCGAGCAGGTCATGGCGTCGTGGGGCCGGCCGGAGCGCACCCGCCAGGACTCCGAGGCCGCGGCCGACGCCGACGCCGACAATCCCCTGCGGGTGGCCCGCTACATCCGGGTGGAGACCTGGACCTGGCCCGTGGGCCTGCGCACCGCGACCTTCCGCGACGGCCGGCTGACCGCCTCGACCCCGCCGCTGGAGCAGGACGCGCGCTGACGCCTCGCCGGCGGGCCGGGCGCTGGCCTTGAGAGAGCCCCGGCCGCACCTTGCACGCGGGTCGCCCCGGGCGAGGTGCGCGATGGCCATGCCGATGCTGGAGGGAGACAGCCCGCTGTCCCCAGAGGAGTGGGAGCGCCTGAGGGCGACGGTGGTGGGGGTCGCGCGGCGGGCGCTGGTGGCCCGGCGCTTCGTCGACCTGTACGGGCCGCTGGGCGCCGGGGTGCAGACCGTGGCCTACGACGAGTACTCGGGGGTCACCTCCGGCGCGCTGGACCTGGTGGGCGAGCAGGACGAGGCGCCGGTGTTCACCGACGTGCGCCGCTTCCGGACCATCCCGCTGCTCTACAAGGACTTCCGGCTGCACTGGCGCGACGTGGAGGCGGCGCGCAGCCACAACCTGCCGCTGGAGGTCTCGGCGGCGGCGGGCGCGGCAGCCCTGTGCGCGCGCCGCGAGGACGAGCTGATCTTCCACGGGGACCAGAAGCTGGGCATCAACGGGCTGATGAACGAGCCCGGGCGGCTCTCCTCGCCGCTGACCGACTGGCAGACGCCGGGCAACGGCTTCGCCAACGTGGTGGACGCCACCGAGCGGCTGCAGCGCGCCGGGCACTTCGGGCCGTACGCGATGGCGGTGTCACCGCGGCTCTTCGCGATGCTCCACCGCGTCTACGAACGAACCGGCGTGCTGGAGATCGAGACCCTGCGGCAGCTGGTCGTCGGCGGAGTGCACCAGTCGAGCGTGCTGCAGGGCGAAGCCGCAGTGGTGGTCTCGATCGGGGCCGAGAACCTGGACCTCGCGGTGGCCTTGGACATGACGGTGGCCTACCTGGGCCCGGAGAAGATGAACCATCCGTTCCGGGTGCTCGAGGCGCTCTTGCCGCGCATCAAGCATCCGGATGCCCTCTGCACCCTGGAGCGCGGCGCCGTGCCGGCCTGAGCTCGACACGAGGGACTGGCGCGGACTGCTCTTCAACGCCAAGGCGCCAAGGGTGCCAAGGGCGCCAAGAAAAGCGGTCTGGTTCTTCGGGGCGGCGCCCCACTTGACGACAGCCCAGGGAGGACGCTCCAGGGCCGCCGGGCGCCCCGCCCTGGCCCGGTGCCACAGCTATTGAAACAGGGCTGGCGGGACATATCGGCCGCCGAGGGACTTTGCGGGCTCCTGCCGGCCTGCTCGTCCATTCTGGGTTTGCTCGGCACCCCTCCAGAGCGCCTCCCGGGCCCTCCGGGTGTGACGGCGGTCACGCGCCCGCACCGAACCCGGCTAGACTAGCTGCCTCGGGGGCATTGGCTTCTAGGAGGAAGAGTTCGTGAAGCGCGCGCTCGCCGTCGCCCTGGTGCTGCTCGCCGGCGCGATCGCCGCGTTCTTCTTCTGGCCCGACGCCGGCAGCGAGCCGGTCCGGAACGTGGCCGAGGGCGCCTACTCGCCGCCGCCGGACCGCACCGCCGGAAGCGCCATCGTCCGCCCCGGTGCCGCCCACGAGGCCACCGGCCGCGTCGTCGACGCCCGCGGCCGCGGCATCGGCGGCGCGCAGGTGTTCCTGGCCCGCGAAGGCGCCGAGAGCATGGGCGACGAGGGCTGCGACTGCCCGGTCGACGTCCGCCCGCTGCTCGACTGCGGCTGCCCCGCCGGAGCCAGCCAGGTCGCCGGGCTGGTGATGCGCCGCGAGGGCGAGCTGCAGCCGGAACAGACCGCCACCGCCGACGCCGACGGCTCCTTCCGGATCGCCGACCCGCCCGCGGGCGCCTTCCTCGTCTGGGCCACCGCGCCCGGCTACGCCCCCGCGTTCCGCCACGGCGTCGAGGCCGGCAAGCAGGTCGAGCTGGCGCTGGGTCCCGCGCAGACGCTCTGGGGCAAGGTGATCGACGAGTCCGGCGCGCCGGTGCCGAAAGCCCTGCTCACCGCCGTCTTCGGCCTCCTGCCCCGCTTCCAGGAGACGACCGCGGCCGCCGACGGCACCTTCCGGCTCGACTCGCTGGGCCTGGGCCCCCACTTCCTGGTGGCCGTGGCCCCGGGCTTCCTCCCCTCGGGCACCGCGCTGGGAGTGCCCACCGGCGCCGCGACGACCGTCGTCCTCTCCCGCCCGCGCACCCTCACCGGCACCGTCCGCGATCGCAAGCAGCCGGCCAAGGGCGCGGCCATCCGCCTGACCGCCGAGCACTTCGCGCGCCTCGCGCCGGCCGCCGAGGGGACCTTCCGCCTCGAGAACCTCTCCCCGGGCTCGTACACCGTCGCCGCCACCCTCGGCTCGCGCTTCGCCTCGGCGCAGGTCCAGCTCGACAAGCCGGTGATCGTGGTGGAGCTGGTCCTCGACGAGGCGCTCTCGGTCCGCGGCCGGGTCTTCGACGACGCGGGCTCGCCCATCCCCGGCTCGCGGGTGGTCGCCGAGCTCGACTCTCACCGCGTCGCCGAGGGCGGAAGCGACGACGCGGGGGCCTTCTCGCTCACCGGCGTGCCCCGCGGCGCGCGGCTGGTCGCCTCGCACGAGGGCTTCGAGAGCGCCAGCGCCCGCGTCGGGGACGAGGGCGCCGACGTCGAGCTGGTGCTCCACCCGCAGGCGATGGTCACCGGCATCGTCGTCTCCCCGCAGGACGAGCCGCTGCCGCAGGTGCAGGTGGTGGCCCGCGGCGCCGGGCACGGCGTGGCGGTCAGCGACGCCAGCGGCCGGTTCAAGATGGCGCTGCCCACGCCCGGCCCGGTGACGCTGCTGGCGCACCACTCGACCTACGGCGCGGGAGAGGTCTCCATCGAGGCGCCGGCGGCGGGCGTCCGGCTCAAGCTCTCGACCATGGGCGCCCTGCGCGCCCGGCTGGTGGACGAGACCGGCAAGCCCGTCATCGGGGGCAAGGCCACCGCCTGGAAGGACAACCCGGCGCTGCAGCGCTTCGACACCTTCTCCAGCGACGTGCCCTCGGGCGAGGACGGCCTGGTGGTGCTCGCCGGGCTGCCCGCGGGGCCGCACCGCGTGCGCTTCTCCGCGCGCGGCTACCAGGGCGCCGAGCGGCGCAACGTCCCCATCCCCGAGAGCGGCGTGCTCGACCTGGGGGACGTGGCGCTCGAGTCCGGCAAGGACATCTCCGGCACCGTGCTCAACGACGACGGCACCCCGGTGCAGGGCGCCTTCGTCCACGCCCGCGCCAAGGGAGCGCGGGCCACCGAGGGCGTGCAGACCGGCCGCGACGGGACGTTCGTGATCCCCGGGCTCAAGGACGGCCCGTACACGGTCTCGGCCTTCCTGGAGAAGGCGGTCGCCGAGGCGCAGGCGCGCGCCGGCGACAAGGACGTCGTCCTGCGCCTGCCGGCCCCGGCCCGCCTGCGCGGCCGCGTCGTCGAGACCGACGGCCGCCCCATCCCGCGCTTCAGCGTCGACGGGACGAGCGTGGAGGCCCTGGACGGCCGCTTCGAGGTCCCGGCCCGGGCGTGGCGCGAGAGCGTCTTCTTCCGCGTCGGCGCCGAAGGGCACCTGTCGACCTTCAAGCAGGCGAAGCTGGGCACCGGGGGCATCGCCGAAGCGGGCGACGTGGTGCTGGAGCGGGCGCTGGCGATCGAAGGGACGATCAGCGACGAGGCCGGCAACCCGGTGGCCGGCGCGGCGGTGATGGTCGCCGACCGCGAGGAGCTGCTCGCCGCCCAGGACGAGGCGGCGGCCCGCTCGGTCAGCGCCGCCAACGGCCGCTTCCGCCTCGACGGCTTCGGTTCGGGGGCGGTGACCCTCGTCGCGCGGCGGGGCAACCTGGTGGCCGAGGAGACGGTGCTGCTGGACGACGAGAACCTCACCGACGTCGTCCTCACCTTGAAGGGCAAAGGGTCCATCGAAGGCCTGGTGCGCGGGCCCGACGGCAAGCCGGTCATCGCCGAGGTGCACAACCGCTCTGCCTCCACCACCTCCGACGCCCAGGGCCGCTACCGCCTCGACGCGCTCGTCCCCGGCAGCTACCTGGTGCTCGCGGTCCTGGAGGCCGATTCCTACCGGTCGTCCAGCCGCGAGGTGCAGGTCAAGTCCGGCGAGGCCACGCGGCTCGACTTCGACCTGAACGTCGGCGCCACGCTCAAGGTCACCGTGCCGGGAGCCACCACCGGCATGCTGCACCTGGCGCGGCTCAACAGCGTCTCGCTCAGCTCGCTGCCGCAGACCGCGGGGGTGATCCAGGGGCAGGCCACCGTCGCCGGCCTGCCCGAGGGCCACTACGGCGTCTATTTCTACGGCCAGGGCGCCACCGGCCACGAGGACCTGTCGGCCGACGGCAACGTGGACGTCCCGGCCTCGGGCGAGGTGCAGCTGACGCTGACGCCGCGCGTGCTGGGCGAGCGTCAGTAGCGTCCGCCCTCCGTGGCGGGGCGTGGCGCGTCCACCTCGCCAGGCGATCGACCCGAGTCCACCGAGTCCACCGGGTCACCAGGTCCACCGGGTCCACCGGGTCCACCGGGTCCACCGGGTCCACCCAGCCGCCCCGCGCTACTTCCGCTCCCTCGTCCAGTCGAAGACCCACCGCGAGATGCTCTGCGCCCCGGCCGGCGCGTAGTGCACGCCGTCCTCCATGCGCACGCGCACCAGGTGCTTGCCGTCGCTCACGAAGGTGGCGAAGCCGCCGTCCGGCCCCGAGAACAGCATCGACAGCTCCAGGAAGTCGACGTTGGGCTGCGCCTGGGCCTCGCGCTTGAAGATGGAGTTCAGGTGCTGCACGCGGCGGTCGAAGGACTCCTCGCGCATCGGCGGCAGCCCCAGCCAGAGCACCCTCGCCCCGCCGGAGGCGACCTGCTTCATCATCGTCCGCACGCGCAGCCGGTAGACCGCCTCCCACGCGGCCTCGCCGAACGGGAGCATCTGGTCCCCCACCCGGATGGCCTGCGCGTCGTTGGCCCCGAAGGAGCAGACGACCCAGCGCGGGTGCTCGCGCTCGATGAGGGGTGAGACGACCCAGCCCCAGTCGAAGACGTCCGGCCGGCTCAGCCCCGTCGCCGTCTGGTAGGCCGAGACCACCTTGACCCCGCTGCCCTTTCCGAAGGTCTTGCCGATGGCCGCGGCGAGGTTGCCGGCGAACATCGAATCGCCCACCAGCAGCATGGTCGAGTCGAGCGCCGTCGCTCCGGACTTCGCGGCCTCGGGGGCCATCGGCTTGAGGGCCCCCAGTCCCTGCGGGTCCTGCTCCGCCATTGCGTCGAGGTACGGGGCCATCTCCACCAGGCTCCAGGCCTCGGCAAAGAGCGAGTCCTCGCGGCCGCCCAGCGCCGAGGCCAGGGAGTCGGCGGCGTCGCTCGCGGCGCGGCGCGGCTTGGTCAGCCCAGCGGCGTCGAAGGCCTTCTGGAGCGGCACCACCACCGACAGCCACGCCGACTGGGAGCGGCCGACCTCCATCCGCTTCACCCAGGTCAGCATCCCGTCGGCATCCAGCAGGAACATCACCGCCGCGCAGGCCGCCAGCAGGTGCGACGCCTCGCGCAGGGAGTAGGAGCGCACCACGTCGTGGCCGCCCGCCCCCCGGCCCCCGCCCGCGGAGCGGGAGGGGGGGCTCGCCACTGCTCGAGCCTCTCCCCGCGGAGCTGCTGGCACCTCGACCGGCTTGCTTGGGACAACCTCCCTCTCCTGATCGAGCGCGGCGGCTACCGGCTCCGCGGACAAACCCGCCCCCCGGCCCCCTCCCGCGGAGCGGGAGGGGGGGCTCGCCACTGCTCGAGCCTCTCCCTGCGGAGCTACTGGCA
>DASXVQ010000214.1:0-83545 GCA_036504155.1 Myxococcales bacterium | reverse complement strand
CCCTGGGTGTTCAAGGCGGCGGGCTCGGGCGACGAGGGCGGCGGCGAGGAGTAAGGCGCCTCCGTAGCAGTCGGCCCGAAGGACCCATCGGACCTCCAACCTGCAGGCAGACCACGACATGAACCGTGCACTGATGGCTGTGCTGGCCGCCGCGACGATGCTCGCTCCCGCGGGCGCCTGGGCGGGGACCCCCTCCGCCGGCGTCGCCCAGGAGGTTCGAGCCGGCTTCTTCGCCGACGTGAACCTGGGCGGGTTCTTCACCGCGACCGGAACCAACAGTCGGGGCAACAAGGGCGTCTCCAATGCCCAGGCCTACCTGCAGTTGGGCATCGGCTACGACATCCTCAAGTCCAAGCCGCCGGACGACTCCTTCGGCATGGCCCTCGGTTTGAACTTCGGCCTGGGCTCGTCGGCGGCCAGCTGCTTCGCCAGCGTGACCACGAACGGGGACTGCATCTTCGATCCGTCGAAGAAGTCCAGCGACCCCACCAACATCGCCCCCGACAACTTCACCGTCACCATGGTGGGGCTCGAGGCCATCTTCAAGGTGAAGGTCTACGATCGGCTGTACCTGCGGCCGCGCGTCGTCGCCGGCTACGCCTTCCTCGACCCGCAGCCCATCGAGAACCTCGGGCTGACCTTCTACGCGGGCGCCGCGGTGGGCCTCGAGTATGCGACCCACATGGACCACTTCTCCATCGGCCTGGACATCGAGGGCAAGCTCATCATCGGGCCCAACATCCCCGCCTTCGCGTTCTACCCGATGATCAAGTACACGTTCTGAACGCACGCCGGCTGGCGCCAGAGGCCAGCCGCTCCGCTGTGCTCGCGGGCCCCGGGGACGAAAATCCCCAGGGCCCGCGCCCTTTTGGCGCCCTGGCGCGAGCGAGCGCTGGTTTGACGGGCCCCGCCCCGGCGCCTAGGATCAACCGGTTTTGCACCCACGCCGAAGGAAGGGATGGAACGGTTCGGGCCATACGAGCTGATCAAGAAGATCGCCACCGGCGGTATGGCGGAGATCTTCCTGGCGCGCAAGGCGGGGGTCGAGGGCTTCGAGAAGTTCCTCGTCCTCAAGCGCATCCTGCCGCACCTGGCCGAGAACGAAGAGTTCGTGCAGATGTTCCTGCACGAGGCCAAGGTCGCCGTCCGCCTCAACCACCCGAACATCGTCACCATCCACGACCTGGGCAAGGAAGACGGGGCGTACTTCATCGCCATGGAGTACATCCACGGCGAGGACGCCCGGAAGGTGTGGCGGCAGTCGGAGACGGTCGCCAAGCCCATCCCCATCCCGCTGGTCTGCCGCATCGTGGTCGACGCCGCCGCGGGCCTGTCCTACGCGCACCGCAAGAGCGACTCCAGCGGAGCGCCGCTCAACATCATCCACCGCGACGTCTCCCCGCAGAACATCCTCGTGTCCTTCGAGGGCGGGGTGAAGGTGGTGGACTTCGGCATCGCCAAGGCGGCCGACCAGGCCTCGCAGACGCGCTCGGGCGTGCTCAAGGGCAAGTACTCGTACATGAGCCCGGAGCAGGCCGCGGGCAGGGAGATCGACCAGCGCACCGACCAGTTCGCGCTGGGCACGGTGCTCTGGGAGCTGCTGGTCGCCAGGCGCCTGTTCAAGCGCAACACCGACGTCCAGACGCTGGCCGCGGTCACCGAGTGCAAGGTCCCCAACCCCTGGGAGCTCAACCCGCGGGTTCCCGAGGAGCTGGGCCGCCTGTGCCTGAAGGCGATGGCCAAGGACCCCGACGAGCGCTTCGCCGACCTGCACGAGATGCAGATGGCGCTCGACGACTGGCTGGTCTCCAACCGGCTGCCCTCTTCGCCCGCGCACCTCGCCTCGTACATGGCCGAGCTCTACTCCGACCGGCTCGCGCTCGAGGCGTCCGAGGGCCTGCCGGTCTTCGCCGAAGGGCAGCCGCAGGACCCCATCTCGAGCTCGATGGCGGGCAAGGCGGAAAGCAAGAAGTCGGGCAAGACCGACCGGCGGCGCACCGGCCTGTCCAACGCCATGCGCAAGGCGACCGGCGACGGCTCCCCCGAGACGCGCGCGGCGCGGCCGAGCTCGGGCGCCTCGAAGGTGCCGATCCGGCTCGACTCGCCCGGCCAGCCCGACGAGCCGCAGGACTCCGAGGAGCGCACCCCGGTCGAGCAGTCGTCCATCACCGGCAGCTCGGTGTCGCGGCTGGTCAACCGCCTGAGCGGCCGGAAGACCACGGTGGGGGTGGCCGCGCTGGCAGTGGTGCTCGGACTCGCCGCGGTGTTCGTCTATCAGACGCAGGTGAGCAGCACGACCCAGCGCCCCACCGGGACCGAACCGGTCCAGCCGGTCGACCCCAAGGGGACGCAGCCCGCGGCGGCGTCGGGCACCATCAAGGTCAGCACCACGCCGCTGGGCGCGGCCATCACCCTCGACGCGACGCCGACTCCGGAGCGCACCCCCGCGACGCTCAGCGGCGTCTCGCTCGGCGACCACCGGGTCCGGCTGCAGCTGAAGGGCTATCGCGAGTCGACGCAGACGGTGACCCTGGGCAAGGACGGCGAGACGGCGGCGGTGTCGGTCGAGCTGGCGCAAGAGCAGGAGCAGGCGGCGGTGGCGAGGCTCACCGTCGAGAGCAATCCCCCCGGCGCGGAAGTGCTGGTGGACGGAAAGACCCTCGGGCACTCGCCGGTGACGGTGGAGCTTCCCGCTGGCGGCCAGGTCGACGTCGAGGTCGCCAAGGAAGGCTTCCACCCCAAGAAGCAGTCGGTCTCGCTGGGCGAGGGCGGGCCGCTCAAGGTGGCCTTCGAGCTCGAGAAGAGGCCGGGCGGCGCCGTCGAGCGGCCGACGGGACCGCAATTCGGCAACCTGGTGGTCACCTGCGATCCCCCGGCGGCGGTCTGGGAGGGCCCCAAGGAGCTCGGGCCGACCCCGCTCAAGGTGCGGCTGCCTAGCGGCAAGCACCAGCTGGTGCTGGTCAACCGCCAGGAGGGGCTCGAGTACGCCTTCAGCGTCGTGCTGCGTCCCGAGGACACGGTGACCAAGCCGTACCGCTTCGAGCGCGGCGAGGTGCAGGTGGTCGTCAAGCCGCTGACGATGGACGCGTCGATCTACCTGTACAAGAAGAAGCTGGGCACCAACCCGCTCCCAAGGTTCCCGCTGCTCGAGGGCGAGTACCAGCTCACGGTGGTCAATGAGGAGCTCAAGAAGACCAAGCGCGTCCCGGTGACGGTGAAGCGCGGTGAGCTCACCAAGGTCGTGGTCAACCTGACCGACGACTGAAGGCGTGGGGGGCGCCGCGGACGTGGAACTGCTCGCCGGTGACAGGCTCGGCAAGTACGAGGTGATAGGTCGCCTGGCCGCGGGCGGCATGGCCGAGGTCTACCTTGCCCGCATCCTGGGACACGGCGGCTTCGCCAAGGCGGTGGCGCTCAAGCGGATGCTGCCGGCGCTGGCCGAGGAGTCGGGCTTCCGCGAGATGTTCATGCAGGAGGCCTCGCTCGCGGCGCGCCTGAACCACCCGCACGTCGTGCAGATCTTCGACTTCGCCGAGGAGCGCGGCGAGCTCTACCTCGCCATGGAGTACGTCCACGGCGTGAACCTGCGCCAGCTGCATGCCGACGCGATGAAGCGAGGCGCCAAGGACCCCGCGGTGCGCGTCCCGCCCATGCTGGCGGCGAGCATCGCCTGGGGGGTGGCCCGAGCTCTCGCCTACGCCTGGACGCTCCCCGACGACAAGGGCGCGCCGCTGCACCTGATCCACCGCGACGTGAGCCCCCACAACGTGCTGCTGTCGTGGCAGGGCGACGTCAAGCTCGCGGACTTCGGCATCGCCAAGCCCGCCGGCGCGCTCACC
Source organism: Myxococcales bacterium (assembly GCA_036504155.1). Lineage (GTDB taxonomy): Bacteria > Myxococcota > Myxococcia > Myxococcales > UBA5297 > JACRCT01. The sequence continues at coordinate 79,706 of DASXVQ010000214.1, read as the reverse complement.
AGCGTGGGGACGCTCAAGGGCAAGCTGCTGTACATGGCGCCCGAGCAGCTGCTGGGCGGGACGCTCGACGCCCGCAGCGACCTCTTCGCCCTGGGCATCGTGCTCTACGAGACCGCGTTGGGGCACAAGCCCATCTTCGACGGGCCCGACCAGGAGTCGGTGAAGAAGGCGCTGCAGCAGCGGGTGGTCACCCCGCCGATCCGCGTGGACCCGGACTTTCCGCCCCGATTGTCGGACGTGATCATGAAGGCGCTCGAGCGCGACCCGGCCCGGCGCTTCCAGTCGGGGGCGGAGTTCGCGGACGCGCTGGGCGAGTGCCTGCACCACGAGGCCAAGAGCCCGCAGGAGTACGACCTCGCCGCCTTCATGACCCGCATCTACGGCGAGCCGCAGCCGCTGCGCGGGCTCAACACGCCGGAGCCCTCGAGCCCGGGGCTCTCCGCGTCGCCGCCGCCGACCCCCGTCTGCGCGCCGGACCTCGAGCGGGTGGCCAACGACGGCCGCGCCGAGACCCTGATGCGCGAGCGGGACAGGGAGAGGGCCGCCGACCCGGCCGCGCCGCCCTCGCGTCCGACGATCCGCGGGGAGCCTCCGTTCGCGGAAGACGAGTGGCAGAGGCGAAAGCAGCGCACGACGGTGAGGGACCGCGGCCTGCCGCGAAAGGAAGACGTCCAGGCCGCGATCCAGAAGGTCCTCGCCGAGCAGCGCGCCGCCGCGGTCCAGGCGCAGGTGGAGGCGGGGCGGCCCGGTGAGTCGAGGCCGCAGGCGCCCGCCGCCTTGGCCGAGGCCGGGGCCGAGCCGACCCGCAAGGCGGTGAGCCCGGCCGCGAAGTGGTTCGTCGTGGCCGGAGCCTGCTCGCTGCTGGCCATGGGAGTGACCTGGGCCGCGCTGGGCCGGCAGGAGACGACCGCGCCGGACGCGTTGGCGGCGGTCGAGGCGCAGCCGCCCCCACCGGCCGAGCCCGAGAAGGTGCCCGCGCCGCAGCCGGCGGCCACCGGGTCCGCCGCCACCGCGGTCGCTCCCGGCGAGCCGAAGGCGGAACCGACGGCCGCCGCGCCGGAACCCCCCAAGCCCGAGGTCGTCGCGCCGCGGGAGCCGGAGCCCAAGAAGGAGCCCAAGGAGGAGCCGAAGCCCGCGCAGCCCAAGCCGGCTGCAGCGGAGCCCTCGCCCGCGCCGGCGAAGGCGGTCCCGCCCGTTCGCGCTCCGCTCAAGAGGGGAGCCGGCACGCTCGTCGTCCACGTGCGGCCGTGGGTGCACGCCTGGGTCGACGGCGAGCCCTTCACCGGCGGCGTGGACCAGGAGGCCGCGCCGCGGCTGACGCGCACCCTGGCCTCGGGACGCCACGTCGTGCACCTGCGCGACGGCGAAGGCCGCGAGAAGACCGTCGACGTCGTCGTCAACGCCGACCGGCAGGTGATGATCGAAGGCACGTTCGACGGGTTCGCGGTCCGCTGAGCCCGCAGTCTCACTAGAGCAGGTTAGAGCCCTCTTCCGACGCGCGGCTCGTGCGTGGTTCGCACGGTCGCGCGAACTGCATTGCGGGCGTGTGCTGCGCGCCCATCGCCGGCGTCGGCGTCGGCCGCCGTCCACGGTCGCCTGGAGAAGTTCCGGCCGACAGCCTCGTCACTTCTCCGCTTGACAAGTACATTGAATGGAAGGTATCAGGAATAAACTCTTCACTGGATTCCACGGAAGCGAATCTATTCAATGCATCTCCTCGAGACGAAGCAGCTGGCGGACATCGAGCGGGATCACGCGGGCGGGCTGCCGGCGCAGACCATCGTCGAGATCTTCAAGCCGCTGGGCGTGAGGCTCTCCGAGGCGACCTTCCGCAAGTACGTCCAGGTCGGGCTCCTGCCGCGCAGCCGCCGGGTCGGTCGCAAGGGCAAGCACCAGGGGAGCCGTGGGCTCTACCCGGTGGGCACGGTCCGGCGCCTCAACCTCATCAAGAAGATGATGGCCGAGGGGCTCACCCTCGACGAGATCCGCCGCTCGTTCGTGTACTACCGCAACGAGATCGAGGAGCTGGAGCGGGTGCTCGACGGCGTCCTGGCCGGCCACGAGCGCGAGCTCGGCGCCCGGCCGCTGGCTCCCGAGGTGAAGAGGCACCTGGAGCGTGAGGTCCTGGCTGCGCGGGAGAGCGGCAAGAAGCTCGTGCGCCAGCTCGAGCGCATCGCCAGCCGCCTGGTCGCCGGCGGCCACGCCGTCAACGGCGCCGCCCCCGCCCCGGTGGCGGCGGCTCCCCCCGTGCCGCGCCTGGCCGCGGGCGACAAGTGAACCGACTTCTGGAACCCATCGCAGGAACCGCAGGGACGAAGGAGAGGGGCATGAACGAGCCGAAGCTGGAGCAGCCGAACGAGGCCGAGCAGCCGGTGCAGCCCGACGAGGCCAAGCGCGAAGCCGCCGAGGCGGAGGGCGGGCGGCAGGGCGTCCGCCGCAGCAAGACCATGTCGCGCAAGGAGATGGCGCGCGACCTGCGCCGCCGCCGGGCGCTGGGCCTCATCGACCCCGAGGAGGCCGAGCTCATCAAGACGATCGAGACGTCGCGTCCTCGCACCCGCGCGGACTGCGTCAACTCGCAGCGTCCCTGCCTCTTCGTCGCCTGCAAGCACCACCTCTACCTCGACGTGAACCCGGAGACGGGCTCCATCAAGCTCAACTTCCCCGACAAGGAGATCTGGGACCTCGAGGACACCTGCGCGCTCGACGTCGCGGACAAGGGCGGGATCACCCTGGAAGAGGTCGGGGCGATCATGAACCTGACCCGCGAGCGCATCCGCCAGGTCGAGACCCGCGGGCTGCTCAAGCTGCGCGAGGCGACCGACGACGATTGCGACTCGAACGATTCGAAGCGGTAGCCTCTGCGCCGCCTCCCTCAGGCGGCCCAGGCTTCTGTGGCGGGCTCGAGCAGGGCCCGCATGGCGCGGCGCGCGTAGAACAGCCGCGACATGACCGTGCCCAGCGGGATGTGCAGGGCCCTCGCGATCTCCGAGTAGGAAAGCCCCTCCAGCTCGCGGAGAGCCAGGATCGCCCGGTGGGCGCCGGCCAGGCCCGACATCGCCAGGCCGAGCCGCCGGCCAAGCTCCTCCGCCTCCGCGGCGTCGGCAGGACTGCGTGCGGGATCGCCGGAGCGCGCCAGAACGAGCGGATCGATGGCCCGCTCCGGGCAGCGCTCGTGGCGCCGGCGGTGGTCGATGGCGACGTGGAGCGCGAGCCTCGAGACGAAGACGCGCAGCGGCGCCTCGCCCCGGTATCCCTCCAGCCGCTCCCAGAGCCGCACCAGAGAGTCCTGGACCGCGTCCCACGCCTCGTCCGGGTCCTTCAGCACGCTGCGGCACAGCGCGAAGATGGCCGGTTGGAAGCGCCGCACGATCTCCTCGAAGGCCGCCTGGTCGCCGCGGCGAGCCCTCGCAGCGAGCTTCGAGTCGGCGGCATCCCGCGAGACCCGCTCCGCGCCAGGGGCGGGAGAACGTCCCCAGCGGCCGGCGGATGGGTTGGGGAGGACCTCCGCAACCCGCGCGAGGTGCAGCGCGGGCGGCATCGGGAGAGGAGCGGGGCGCTGGCGCAGGATAACGACGTCTTTCCGCGCGCGTGCGTGCGCTGACCTCTGGCGCGCGGGCGAGCGCGAGCGGCGACCGGACTCGGAGCGGCGTGGCAGAGAGCGAGGCACGGGAGGGTGAGGTAGCAACCCCCGTGCCCGCGCCTGCAGCGCCTACTCATCTAGCCTCGGCAAGCTTCAGGAGCACCGCGTCGACCAGGTCCGGGTAGGTCTTGATCGCGGGAGTCGCCTCGACGTCGCTGGGCATGACCAGGACCTTGGCTCCGGCCTTGTCCGCGACCATGCCGGCGGTGGAGCGGTTGTAGTAGGACTCGACCAGTACCGCCTTCACCGCCTGCGCCTTCATGGTCTGGATGAGCTGGGCGAGGTGCTGCGGGTCGGCCGGGATGCCGGGCTTGTCCTCCACGTACCCGACCTCGTCGAGCCCCAGCCACTGCGACACGTAGGTCCAGCTCTTGTGGTAGGTGACGACCTTCAGGCCCTTGAGCGAGTTGGCCTTCGCGGACCAGCCGGGGGCCTTGGCCTTGAGCGTGTCGGCGAAGCCTTTCAGGCCGGCCTCGTACGCCGAGGCGTTCGCCGGATCGATCTTCGCGAGGCGGCCCGCGATCTCCTTGGCCACGCGCAACGCGTTCACGGGCGGGATCCAGTAGTGGGGGTTGCCGCGCGGGTGGATGTCGCCCTGGGCGCGGGTGACCGGGCCGCCGGGGACGTCGAGGACGGTGATGGCCGTGCTCGCGTCCAGGTCGCCGTTGGCGCCGGGCTGGATCTTCTCGTTGCGCGAGTTCACCACCAGCGGTGGAAGCCAGCCCTGCTCGAGCTCGAGGCCGACGTAGACGAGCAGGTCCGCCTGGGCCAGGGTCACGAGCAGGCTCGGTTTGGCCTCGACGAAGTGCGGGTCCTGGTAGCCCTTGGAGAGGGACTCGACCGAGACCTTGTCACCCCCGACCGCCCGCGCCAGCGCGGCGAAGGTCTCGATGGAGGTCACCACCTTCGGCTTCTCGGCACGCGCGTTCGCGCCCGGCCAGGCGAGCGCGATCAGCAGGCAAAGGCAGGAAAGGAAGTTGCGCATCATCGGGGTCTCCTCGCTCCACGAGACGGACGGCAGGCCAGAGGCCAACCTTCGAACCTAGAACGCGTGCGCTCCGTGAGCGCCCATCGAGAACTCCAGGAGGAGCAGGCCTTCCCAGTCTTCATGGGCGATCGGAGCGCCCTGGCGGCTGCCCTGCAGGCGCACGCGCGAGAACTCCGTCGGCGTGAACTGGAGCATCGCGGAGAGCTTGTCGGCGCGCGGCTGCAGGCGGCTCTCCGGGGCCCCGAGGAGGTCGTAGCGGAAGCCCGCGTGCCAGCGGCGCGCGAGCTGCGCGACCAGCTGGACGTAGAAGCCTCCGTCGGTCTGGGCCTCGGCGAAGGCGGGGGAGGTGGCGGCCGTGCGGCGCCAGTAGTACTCCGCCTGCAGCGCGACCGCGAAGTAGTGCTTGGCGGAGTTCGGGGGCTTCCACTTGAGGTACAGGTCCGCGCCGAACAGCCACGTCCGCGGGCCGTTCTCGACCGGTGAGTTGCCTGCCAAGGAGGCGTGGCCCGTCCCTCCGCTGGACCCGAGGAGCAGGGACAGCGACTCGGTCAAGGTGAAGAAGGTCTTGATCGACGCGACGAAGGTCGGGTCGCTGCGCAGCGAACCCCCGAAGGTCGTCGCATCGCTGTGGTCGAGCGTGAACGCCTCGGCGGCGATCTTGAGGAAGAACGGGGTCGGCGCCAGCCAGCTGACCTGCACTCCCGGCCCGCGCAGGCCGTCGCCGCCGAGGTAGGCGGCGTTGACCAGCGGCCGGCGGGTGAAGTCCTGGACGTGGAGGTGTTGCTCGTTCTGCCGCCCCGTGGAGGAGCGGAACGCGCCTGCCTTGAGCTGGAAGCTCCAAGGCAGCTTGAGCGATTGCGCGTAGGCCTCCTCGACCTCCAGCCCCTTGAGGTTGGGGATGGTGAGGAAGACGTTGGCCGTGAAGTACGGGTCGACGGTGGCCTGGAAGCCCAGCTCGAGCTCCTGGAGGGTGAACCCGGCTGGATCGTGGGCGGCGTCGCCGCCGAGCTCCGGGTCGTCTCCCGAGGGATAGAGGGGCAGCCCCGTGGCGTAGCCCGCGGCGCCGTCGAAGATGATGCTGATGTCCGGGTTCATCAGCGAGGCGCTGCCGACCTTGAGCAGCGGGGCGGCGGTCGCGGTGCCGGGCTGTGCGGTGCCCCCGTCCGCGGAGGGGGTCGCGGCGCCGCCCGACAGGACGGCTTCGAGTTGCCTGGTCAGGTCATCGGGGGCTGCAGCCTGGCCGGCATCGGCCTCGGGCGCGCTCGCAGGTGCCACGCCGGCGTCGGGGGTCTGGGTGACGGCGAGCGTGAGAAGGACGGCGAGGCCGTTCATGACTGCCTCCTGAAGAAGCGAAGGCCGGGCAGCCAGGCGACGGCGCACAGAGCAGCCATCGTCGGGCCGGTGGGCAGCCGGTAGACGAAGGAGAGGTAGTACCCGAGCGCGGCGGCCACGACGGCGATGCCGATGGAGAGGACCACCACCACGCTCATCCTCTGGGACCACAGGAGCGCCGCTCCCGCGGGCAGCACCAGGAAGGCGAAGACGGGCAGGGTGCCGATGGCCCGCGTGGCCACCGCCACCGCCACGGCGATGGTCAGGTGCAGCGCCGCTTCCAGCCGCGTCACCGGGTAGCCCACGCTGCGCGCCGTCTCCCCGTCGAAGGAGACGAAGAGGAAGTCCTTGAACAGCGCCGCGTGGACGGCGGCGATGAGGACCGCCGCGATGGTCAGATCCACCACGTGCTCCTCGCGCACCGCGACGGCGTTGCCGAAGAGCAGCTCGCCCACCTCGTGGGCCTCCTGCACGATGCGCGGGCTGGCCAAGACCAGCACCACGCTCGCCGAGGCGGCGACGTAGGCGAAGGCGACCAGTGTCTCGGGGCTGATGCGGCGCGCCCGCGCCGGCAGGCCCAACGCAATCGAGGCGGCGCAGGTGAGCACCAGCGCGTACAGCGCCGGCGACACGTACCAGGGCGTCGAGCCCGAGTGCGGGTCGACGCCGACGACGCTGCCGATGAGGAAGGCCAGGGCCACGCCCAGCCCGGAGATCTGAGAGAGCACGGCGGAGACGAAGGCCACCCGGCGCAGGACCACGAACACGCCGAGGTAGCCGCACAGCGCCGCGGCCACGGCGGCGGCCGCCAACGGGTCCCGCCAGAGGAAGTAGGCGTCGAAGAAGCTCATGGCGCCCCTGCCTCCTCCGCCGAAGCCATCCACACCAGGGTGCGGTCCCCCTCGCGGCGCACCTCGATGGGCCGGCCGTAGAGCTGGGAGAGGTTCTGCGAGGTCAGAAGCTCGAGCGCGGGGCCGGACCGGAACAGCTGGGTACGCTGGTTCATCAGGACGATCGAGGAGGCGAAGGCGGCGGCGGTGCTGATCTGGTGGGAGACGAACAGCACCGAGGCCTTCAGCTCGCCCGCCAGCCGGTCGACCAGGTGCAGGAGGTCGTGGATCGCCGCGAGGTCCATCTCGCTCGTCGGCTCGTCGAGGACGAGCAGCTCGGGCTCGCCAACCAGCGCGCGCGCCACCAGGGTGCGCTGCCGCTGCCCGCCGGAGAGGTCTCGGAAGGGCGTCCCGGCCTGCGCGCCCAGGCCGACCAGCTCCAGCTGGCGCTGCGCGGCCGCGCGGTCGGCCTTGCCCGGCCGCCGGCCCAGCCCGAGCCGGGGGTAGCGGCCCATGACCACCACCTCCAGCGCCGAAAGCGGGAACGCCGGGTCATGGCGAGAGGACTGCGGGACGTAGCCGATGCGCGGGCGGTGGCCCGCCGGGTATTCGATGCGGCCGCCCAGGGGCTCGACGAGGCCGATGAGCGTGCGCAAGAGGGTGCTCTTGCCGGCGCCGTTCGGTCCGAGGATTCCCAGGCGGTCGCCGCCGCCGATGACGAGATCGAGCGGCGGAAGCAGGGCCTGGCCGTAGCCGATCAGGACCCCGCGTAGGGTAATGAGCTCCACCGGACGCCTCCCGCGGTCGTTCGCTGCAATCTGCCAAGCGAGCGCGCAGGAGGCAGGGGGCGCTTTCGGCGAGGAAGGGGCGCGCGCCGCGCAAGCGAAGGCGAGCCCCAACCGCTCGGAACTCTTGGTATAGTGCCGACGCTTCGAAGGCCCCAAAAGGAGACCTTTCCATGCGCGTGCAGTTCGGATTCGTCTTGGCGGCAGCCAGCCTCGTTCTGGCGGGCTGCAACGGCCCGAAGAGCGACTGCGAGGGCACCTACAAGTCCTACTGCAACACCCTTGAGGGGCAGGACTGGGACGGGATGTACGAGCTGCTCACGCCCGAGTTCAAGAAGAAGGTCCACAGCGCGAAGGGCCTGGAGCGCGGGCTGTCGGGGACCTGGAAGGGCACCAAGAGCTTCACGTTCAAGACCATCAACGTCAACGAGACCAAGGCTGGCGTGTGCACGGTCCAGGGCGAGATGAGCTGGACCACGAAGATCCGCGGAGAGCTGCCCTACGACAGCGAGAACTACTACTCGTGGACCTTCAAGCAGGGTAAGGACGGGCTCTGGTACATCGAGCTGCCCGGCAGTGAAAAGATCTCCGGCTACTGACCTCCTCCCGACTCGACCCGACCCGGCCCCGCGTGCGCGCTCGCTTTCCTCTCCGGCTGAAGATCGGCGCCTTCGCGGTGCTGCTGGTCGCCGCGGCCTGCTGCGCCGTCTGGTACTTCGCCAGCTTCCGCCCCGCCCAGCGCGAGCGCGCCTCGCGTGAGGAGCAGTACCTGCAGCTGCAGACCATGCTGGGCGCGACCGGCGCGGTCAACGCCGCGGTCATCACCCACCCGGCCATGCACCCCGACCTGGCCTACGTCGTGCGCGTGCGCGACGGCGCGGTGCTGCCGGAGGGCTCCGTCGCCCACCCCGACCGGCTGGCCCACATCGCCCCCGACCTCGCCCAGGCCTGGGCCGCGGACAAGGCGGGCACCCTGGCCAAGCTGCACCAGCTCGACACCGGCGACCGGCCCGGGCTGGTGGTGAAGCTGGTCAACCTGAAGGCGGAGTCCGGCACCGAGCAGATCGAGCTCGGCTTCTCCACCTGGACCATCGACCAGGAGCACCGCTCGCGGCTGCGCTCCTCGGCGGTGGTCCTGGCGGCGGCGCTCCTGGCGGCCATCGGCGGCGCGCTCCTCCTGGGGCACCGCATCGCCCAGCCGGCCCGCGAGCTGGCCACCGCCATGGGCCGCACCGGGCAGGGCACCTGGGAGACGGTGAACGTCACGAGCAGCGACGAGATCGGCCTGCTGGCCCGCGCCTTCAACGACATGGTGCAGGGCCTCAAGGAGCGCGAGCGCCTCAAGAGCACCCTGGCCCGCTACGTCTCCGACGACGTGGCGGCGCGCATCCTGACCGAGCGCACCGACCTGGAGCTCAAGGGCGAGATGCGCGAGGTGACCATCCTCTTCCTCGACATCCGCGGGTTCACCGCGATGTCCGAGCGGATGTCGCCGCGCGACGTGGTGGCGATGCTCAACGACTACTTCGAGGCGATCATCGAGGTCATCTTCAGGAACCACGGCTCGGTCAACAAGTTCATCGGCGACGCGGTGATGGCGGTGTTCGGCGCCCCCTTCGCCATCGACGACGCCCCGATGCGCGCGGTGCGCGCGGCGGTGGAGATCGAGCAGGCGGTGGCGGCGGTCAACACCCGCCGCAAGGAGGCCGGCCTGCTGGGCGTGACCATCGGCATCGGCATCAACACCGGCCAGGCCGTCGCCGGCAACATCGGCAGCGAGCGGCGCATGGAGTACACCGTCATCGGCGACGAGGTGAACTTGGCGCAGCGCCTCGAGGGCCTGGCGCGCGAGGGCGAGGTGCTCGTCTCCCAGGCCACCTACGACCAAGTGCGCGACCGGGTGCAGTCCCGCGCCCGCGAGCCGGTGCAGGTCAAGGGCAAGACCATCCCCATCTGGATCTATGAGATCGTCGGTCTCAACTCTTGAGTGAGGCCGCTCGAGGAGCGCTTATGCCAACGAAGTCTCGCCGCCTGCTGCTGACCGCCGCGGTCGTCGCGGTCGCCGCGCTCGCCGCCGGCTGCGAGGAGAAGAAGCAGGCGCGCAAGTACGACGACGCGCTGACCATCGTGGTCGAGGCGGACAAGACCCGCCTGGCCGAGCAGGAGGCGGCGCTGGCCGAGCGCAGCAAGGGCATCGAGGCCGAGAACGAGAAGCTCAAGGCGCTCTACGAGAAGGTGGAGGCGGCCCAGGGCGAGAAGGCGGTGGCGGGGGGCGACCCGACGCAGACCGCCGAGCTGGCGCGGATGGCCATGAAGCTGGTCAAGGAACGCCAGGAGATGGACTCGCAGCAGAAGGCGATGATCAAGGAGCAGCAGGCGCTCATCCACAAGGTCACCGAAACCGGGCACCTCCCCGCCGCGCCCGCCGCCGGGCCCGGCCCCGCCGCGGCTTCACCGGTCGCCCCGGTCGCCGCGCCGCCGACGAGCGGCCCCGCGGTCGCCGAGCTGACCAAGCTCACCGGCCAGGTCGCCGGCCGCGAGAGGGAGCTGGCCAGCCGCGAGAAGTCGCTGGCCGAGCGGGAGGCTTCGCTGGCGGACCGCGAGAAGGGGCTCGCCCAGCGCGAGGCGGCGCTGGCCACCCGCGACTCGGCCTGCGCCACCGCGGCGGCGGCCGCCCCCCATCCCAAGAAGGGAGGAGGCGGCTCCGGGCTCGACAAGGGTGAGGTCGAGAAGGCCTACAAAGGGCTGCTCGCCGTCATGGCGGCCAAGGGCGTCCTCGCCAGCGACCTGCCGCCCGCCAAGCAGAAGGCGCTCAAGGACGCCGGAAGCTTCAACAAGGGCGAGCTCGCGGCCGCCATGGACGCCGTCGAGCAGGTCGAGGCCGCCGTCAACGCCATCGCCGTCGACGGCCCGTTCGTCTCCGAGAAGACCAACCGGGTCGGGGCCCTGCAGCGCGCGAGCAAGAACGCCAAGGCCAAGGAAGAGGTCAGCCGCCTGCTGGGCGACGTGACCCGCGCCTACTCCGACGGCCGCTATGCAGAGGCCAACCGGGGCTTGAACAACATCGTCCACGCGCTCGAGAAGCAGTGAGCCGAGGGTCCCGCGCGGGGGGCCCGGCAGGCCCTCGCGAGGCGCTTTCCGGGTCCCGATCCGCGTGCTAGGGTGGCCTCCGCCATGCTGCTTCGATTCATCCCCCAAGCGACCCTGGATTCCTGGATGGACCAGGGCACGGTCGACCTCCAGACCGACAAGCTCGTCGAAGTCGCCACGCGCAAGGAGTTTGCGCTGCGCGAGGCGATCTACTTCGTTAAGGTGGAGTCGGGTGCCGACGACCGAGGCTGGACCAACAAGGTCAAAACCCTTGAAGAGGTCCGGGGCTCGGGAGCCGAGCACTACATGACGTCGGTCATCGATGGGGAGACGGTGTACGTGGTGGACCCCGGGTGGGTCGCGGAGGACGAGGAGCTGGCGGCGGTTGCCGCAGCCCCTGCGCCCGCCTCGACCGGTGCCCGGCCAGGGATGAAGGGGAAGAACCCCGAGGCAGACGCCCTGGCCCAGCTCCTCCTCGACAAGCTCTCCTAGGGGCCCACGACGTCAGGCAGTCGGGCTTTCCAGGATTCTCGAGGATGGGCTTGAAGTCGGTCGGAGACATTCGCCAGCAGCGCGTCATCTTCCCGCGAGCGATTGCATGAGCCACCCGCTGCTCAGCTGGGCGAGTCACCTCTACGTCCTCGCGGGAGTCCTGTACGTCGCCTTCTTCGTGAAGGCCAACAAGACCCTGGCGATCGCAGCGCTCGTCGGCGTGGCGATGGGCTTCTCGCTGCAGACCGCGGAGATCGCGCGGCGGTTCTTGTGGGCCCAGGGCTACACCCCCATCACCAACGCCGGAGACGCCTTCTCGCTGCTGGGGTGGATCCTCGCCGGCAGCTTCATCGTCGTGGAGCGCCGCTACAAGCTGCCCATCCTCGGCGCCTTCGCGATGCCGCTGGTGGCGGCGGTGGTGATGCCCGCGGCGCTGATGCACTCCCCGTCGCAGCCGGTGCCCGAGGCGCTCAAGCACGCCGGGATGCCGCTCCACATCCTGGTGGCCTTCGGCGGCATCGCCCTCTTCGCCTTGGCGACCGGGGTCGCGGCCGCGTACCTGCTGCTCGAGCGGCAGATGAAGGGCAAGCACTTCGGCGCGCTCTTCCGGCGGCTGCCCTCGCTGGAGACGCTCGACGAGATCAGCGACCTGCTCATGAAGTGGGGCTTCGTCGCGCTCTCCATCACCTTGATCACCGGCGCCTTCTTCGCGAAGAAGGCCTGGGGCGACTACTGGCGGTGGGACCCCAAGCTCACGCTGTCCTTGGTGGGATGGTTCGTCTACGCCGGCCTGGTCCACGCGCGGCTGTTCGCCGGCTGGCGCGGCCGCCGGGCGGCGCTGTTGACGATGGTGGGCTTCCTCATCCTCTTCGGGTCGTTCGTGGGCCTGAGGCTGTTCCCGACCGGCATCCACTCGGGGGACTTCCAGTAGCCATGGCCGAGATTCCCCAGCGCGACTTCTGCCTGGTCGGCCTGTCGCACAAGACGGCGCCGGTGGAGGTGCGCGAGAAGCTCGCCTTCGGGCCGCAGCTGCCGCAGGTGCTGGGCGAGCTCAGGGCGCTCGACGGCGTCGAGGAGCTGTTGCTGGTCTCCACCTGCAACCGGGTGGAGGCGTACCTCTTCGGCGCGGCGGACTCCGGCGAGCGCGTGCGCACCTGGCTGGTGGGCCGGGCGGGCGAGGCCGTGGGCAAGGTGCTCTACCAGCGGCGGGGCGGCGAGGCGATCAAGCACCTGTTCCGGGTCTCCTCGAGCCTGGACTCGATGGTCCTGGGCGAGCCGCAGATCCTCGGGCAGGTCAAGGACGCCTTCGCGGCCGCGCAGGACGCCGGGACGCTGGGCGGCGCGGTGGGCGGCGCGGCCCAGGCGGCCTTCGCCACGGCCAAGCGCGTGCGCACCGAGACGGCGATCGGCTCGGCGCCGGTCTCGATGGCGTCGGCGGCGGTGGAGCTGGCCAAGAAGATCTTCGGGACGCTCGAGGGCCGGGCCATCCTGCTCGTCGGGGCCGGCAAGATGAGCGAGCTGACCGCCAAGCACCTGGCGGGGAACGGCACGCGCGTGCTGGTGACCAACCGCACCTTCTCGCGCGGCGAGGAGCTGGCGGCGAAGGTGGGCGGCAAGGCGCTGCCGTGGGACCAGCTGCCGCAGCTGCTGACCGAGGCGGACATCGTGGTGAGCAGCACCGCCGCGCCGCGCCCGGTGCTGACCGTCCCGATGCTGCAGACGGCCATCAAGGCGCGCAAGTGGCGGCCGCTGTTCCTGGTGGACCTCGCGGTGCCGCGGGACATCGAGGAAGGCGCCGGCAAGATCGAGAACGTCTACGCCTACGACGTCGACGACCTCCAGTCGGTGGTGCAGGAGGGCAAGAGCTCGCGCGAGGAGGAGGCCAAGAAGGCCGAGCAGATCGTCGCCCAGGAAGTGCAGCGGTTCCTGAAGGGCCGCCAGGTGCGCGACCAGCTGCCGGTGCTGGCGGCGCTGCGCCTGCGGGCCGACGAGATCGCCCGGGCCGAGGCCGAGCGGACGATGGCCAACTGCGGCGACGAGCTCTCGCCCAAGCAGCGCAAGTCGATCGAGGCGATGGGCAAGGCCATCGTCAACAAGCTGCTCCACGGCGCCACCGTGCAGCTGCGCGACGCCGGCCAACGCAGCCCGGAAGAGGCGGCGGCGCTGGCGCAGGTGGTGGCGCAGCTGTTCGATCTGGATCCCCACGCGGCGCCCCCGGCCCGCCCGTCCAAGCCCACCCTGGTGGCCGACGCCGAGGACCCTGCGGCCGACAGAGGCCGCGCGGAGAACGCATGAAGCTTCGAATCGGGACGCGCCGCAGCCCGCTGGCGCTGTGGCAGGCGCACCACGTGACGGCACTGCTCAAGGGGCGCGAGGCCGGCCTCGAGGTCGAGCTCGTGGAGATCGTCACCAAGGGCGACAAGATCCTCGACTCGCCGCTGGCGAAGGTCGGCGGCAAGGGACTGTTCGTCAAAGAGATCGAGGAGCAGCTGCTCTCGGGCGCCGTGGACCTGGCCGTGCACTCGCTCAAGGACATGCCTGCGGAGCTGCCTGAGGGGCTCGTCCTGGCCGCGGTGCCGCCGCGCGAGGACCCTCGCGACGCGTTCGTCTCCAGCAGGCACAAGCGCCTCGAGGATCTGCCCAAGGGTGCGAAGGTCGGCACCAGCTCGCTGCGGCGGGCCAGCCAGCTCAAGGCCTGGCGCAGGGACCTGGAGATCGTCTCCATCCGCGGAAACGTGCAGACCCGGCTTCGCAAGATCGACACCGAGCTGGACGCCGGGATCCTCGCGGCCGCCGGGCTCAAGCGCCTGGAGCTGGCGGACAAGATCACGGAGTTCATCGAGCCCGAGCGGATCCTGCCGGCGGTGGGGCAGGGCGTGCTGGCCCTCGAGGCGCGCGGCGGCGACCAGGAAGTCCTCCAGCGGCTGGCCGCGCTGGAAGATGGTCCGACCCGCGTCGCGGTCACCGCCGAGCGCGCGTTCCTGCGCCGGCTGGGCGGCGGCTGCCAGGTGCCCATCGCTGCGCACGCGACGGTCTCCGGGAAGACCATCGATTTCAGGGGGATGGTCGGCCACCCCGACGGCAGCCGCGTGGTGGAGTTCGCCGAGAAGCTCGAGTTCGCCTCTTTGGAAGAGGTCGAGCGCCTGGGCGTCCGCGGCGCCGAGGCGGTGCTCTCGCGCGGCGCGCAGGACATCCTGGCCGAGGTGCTCGGCCCTGGCGGAATCCCGGAGAGCTGACCATGGCGGCCGCGGGCAAGGCCTACCTCGTCGGGGCCGGACCCGGCAGCGCGGGCCTCATCACCGTGCGCGGCCGCGAGGTGCTCGGCCGGGCGCAGGTGCTGGTCTTCGACGCCCCGTGCGACGAGGCGCTCCTGTCGGTCGCGCCGGCCGGGGCCGAGCGCATCCAGGTCGGGCGTTGGCCCGAGCCCGCGAAGCTGAACCAGTCGGAGATCAGCGCGCTGCTGGTCGACCGCGTCCGGGCCGGCAAGGTGGTGGTTCGCCTCAAGAACGGTGACCCGTACATGTTCGGCCGCGGCGGGGACGAGGCGCTGGCGCTCGCGGAAGCGGGGCTGCAGTTCGAGGTCGTCCCCGGGGTGACCTGCGGGCTGGCGGCCGCGGCGTGGGCCGGCATCCCCATCACCCAGCGCGGCGTCGCCTCCGAGGTGGTCTTCGCGCTGGTGCAGTCGAAGGTCCGGCCAGAGGAGTGGGGGATCGATCTCGACCAGCTCGCGACGACGCGCGCGACGCTGGTCGTGCACCTGGATCCGGCGGCGGTGGGGATTCTCGCCGCCGAGCTGACGAAGCGGGGAAAGCCGGCGAGCACTCCGGTCGCAGTCGTGGAGTCGGCTGGCTGCGCCTCTCAGCGGACGTTCGAAGGGACGCTCGCCGATATCGCCGAGAAGTCGCGGGATGCGCACGTGCCGGTCGTCGCGCTGATCGGGGCGGCCGTCGCGCTGCGCTCCAAGCTGGCCTGGGCCGAGCGACGCGTGCTCTCCGGCCGGACCGTGGTGTTGACGCGGCCGCGGGCGCAGGCCGCGGAGATGGCCGCCCTGCTCGAGGAGCACGGCGCGCAGGTGCTCGAGTTCCCGTGCATCGCCATCGCGGCGCCGGACGATTCCTACCAGGCGCTCGATCTTGCGCTCGAGCCGCCGGCGCGGTTCGACTGGCTGGTCCTCTCCAGCTCCAACGGCGTGGAGTCGCTCCTCGCGCGGCTGGGGGCCCTGGGCAAAGATGCGCGGGCGCTGGCAGGCATGAAGATCGCCGCGGTGGGGTCGGCGACCGCCCAGGCGCTCTCGCTGGCGCGGCTGAAGGCAGACCTGGTGCCCGACGAGTTCAACGCCGAGGGCTTGGTCCAGGCGCTCTCGAGGCATGGGATCTCGGGCAAGCGCTTCCTCGTGGTCCGGGCGCAGGAGGGCCGCGAGGTCCTCCCCGACGAGCTGCGCGCGGCCGGGGCCCGGGTCGAGGTCTGCGCCGCCTACAAGACCGTGCGCCCGCCTATCGACCCCGGGCCGATGCGCGAGCGGCTCACTCGAGGCGAGGTCTGCGCCATCGCCTTCGCCAGCCCTTCGGCGGTGAAGAACTTCGCGGCCCGCTTCGCTTCCGGAGAGGCGCCCAGGCTCCTGGAGAGGGTCTGCGTCGCCGCCATCGGGCCGGTGACCGCCAAGGCCGCGACCGGGCAGGGGATTCGGGTGGACGTCACGCCGGAGCAGTCGACCGGGCCTGCGCTGGTGGACGCGCTGGCGGCCTGGTTGGCCCATCGCCCGGTCGAAGGCCGGTCGTCGGACCGGCGCTAGCCTCGGAAGGACAAAGGTTTTCCTTGACCCCCCTCTCCGGTGGCTGACATGCTCCGCGGCCAAAAAATGAACTCGCTACGCTACATTACGGCCCTGGCCGCTGCCGCAGTCCTCGTCGGTTGCGCCCAGGAGAACGTGGGGACCTTGCCACCCAAGGCGGGGTTCTACTTTCCGACGTCCGTGGCCGCCGTGGAGAGCAGTACCCCCGGCAAGCCCGTCCTCTACGTCGTCAGCTCCAATTTCGACCTGCGCTACAGCCGCGGCACCGTCATCGCGGTCGACACCTCCAAGCTGTCCGAGCCGCCCGACGGCGTCCTCGACAGGGGCGCCACTCCCGCGGTGGATCCCGAGAAGGGCTTCGCCCTCATCGACAGCTTCGGGGGCGAGATCGGGACGTACGCCCCCGCCTCGAGCTCGGCCGTCCGGCTCTTCGTGCCCACGCGCTCCGCCAACCGGCTCTATGCGCTGACCGCCGACGGGGCCAAGCTCTCGTGCCTGCCCGATGCCGCCACGGACAAAGGCCAGGACTGCCTCGACCAGGGCATCACCCTGCAGGACGCCACCGACTCCAAGAAGCGCACCGTCGACCCCTTCGGCGTGACCGTCGTGGGCTCCCGGGTCTTCATCACCCATCTGCACATCACCGACGACCCTCCGCTCTCGGGGAAGAACCGGGTGTCCTACCTGGCGAGCCTGGACGCCGAGACCCTGGGCGGCCTGTCGTTCCTGGACATCGGGCTCGCCCCGGCCCAGGGCATGGCCATGACCCCCAACGGTCTCTACCTGGCCGGCCGCGAGCTGACCAGCAGCAGCGACCAGCTCAGCTCGCAGGCGCTGCGCTTCGTGAGCGGCACGACCATCAACGACGTCGGCCTGACCTCCTCCATCCACGTGTACGAGGCGCGCGGCGTGGCCCTGGCCAGCGACCAGGCCCGGCTGTTCGCGACCACGCGCTCGCCCGATGGCCTCCTGGTGCTCGACATCACGCTCGACCCCACCAGCGGCCAGCCCCGGAACCGCGTCCTGTCGTTCACCTCGCTGCCCACCGGTCCGGCCGAGATGCTGGTCATCCCGCGGCCCGGGCGGCGCGACCTGGTGGCCGTCTCCTGCACCAGCTCCAACTCGGTGGCGCTCTACGACGACGAACTGGGCGAGCCGGCGGGCCTGGTCCAGGGCATCCTCGAGCCCTTCGCGATGGCGCGCTCGGGCATCCCCGGAAGGCCGCAGGGTGCGCGCCTGTACGTCGCCAGCTTCGGAAACCACACGGTCGACGTCGTCGACATCCTCGACGTGGACCGCCCGCGCGGCGCGCTGGTCGTCGGCCAACTCGGCTTCGGCGCCCACCGCCCGCTGGGCCTCGACCTCCCGGAGGGCGCCAAGTGAGACGCCTGGCCGCCCTATCCCTCTGCCTGTCGGCGCTGGCCTGCAACCAGGCGACGACGACGTCCGCCGTCAGCATCCCCGGCCCCAACTCGCTGGCGGTCGCCGGGCGCAGCCTCCTCATCGCCAGCACCGCCGGGGACGAGCTGCGCGCCCTGGACCTCAGCGTGGACCCGCGCTCGTTCGTGCGCGCGCCCAACCCGCTCTTCCCGCTGGCCATCCCCACCGCGCCGTTCCCGCGCGCCGTCGCGGCCTACACCGCCGTCGACGGGACGACCGCGCCGTTCGCCTTCGCGCTCTCCACGGCCGGCGGCCAGGTGAACGTCGTGTCCACCGCCTCGTTGGCGACGCTGGGCGCGGTCGTCATCCCGGACACCAGCCTGGCCCTGGCAGTGACCAAGCCCGACGGCCAGGACGAACGCTTGGTGATCGCCGTGACCCAGGGGGAGAACGGCTCGCTGTGGACCGCGCGCTTCCCGGCCACGCTCAAGGACGAGTTCACGAAGATCTCGGACGTCCAGCCCTCGCTGGAGGTGCTGCTCGGCGTCTCGTCTCCCCAGGCGCTGGCCGCCTCGCCGTCGGAGCCCAACATCGTGGCGGTAGGCGATCGCCTGACCGAGCCCGACGGGCTCGGGCGCACGGGCGGGCTCGCCATCTGCAACCTGGGCACGGGCACGGTGGTGCGGCTCGACGTGGGCGGGCCGGTGATGGCTCTCTCGTTCGACTTGACCGGCAACCGGCTCTTCGGCCTGCTGGACGCCGAGGCCTGCGGCAGCGAGCACCCCTGCAACGGGATGTTCCGCGTGGACATGACCGATCCCGCGGCGCCCAAGCTCGCGGGCTCCATCGACATCCCCGCCACGGCCCGCGGGCTCGCGGTCGGCGGAGCGATCGTCGTGACGCTCGCCACGGCCGAAACGGCGACCATCGACCCGCTGGTCATCACCTCCGCGACCGACGGCTCGCTGTACGCCTTCGACGGCGCGCGCATGGTCCCCGCCTCGAACCCGGCGACCGAGGTGAAGGCCTCGGTGCTGTACAAGAAGGTCGCCCCCGACGGAAAACCGACGCCCAACCCCACCGACGGCCCGGTGGTCTTCGGCGCCGACAACAGCCTCGTCGCCGTGCTCGACTCCGCCGTGGTGCGCAGCGAGAGCCTGACGTTGACCTGGGAGGGCGCGATCGTCCAGGGCAGGGCAGGGCGGATCGCGGGCAGCGCCCTTCAGGACCCGGCCTTCGACTTCGCTGCGCTGGGCGTCCTGCCGGG
This sequence comes from Myxococcales bacterium, assembly GCA_036504155.1. GTDB lineage: Bacteria > Myxococcota > Myxococcia > Myxococcales > UBA5297 > JACRCT01. Next base: position 61,107 of record DASXVQ010000214.1, on the reverse strand, counting down.
CGACCTGGTCGTCTTCGGAGCGGAGAGCCAGGGGACTTGCACCAAGGACGCCGACGGAGAGGTCAAGGCGAAGGTGGCCACGGCCTCCTCGGGCCGCCTGGAGCTCACCGCGCTGGCCACCGGGTGCCTGAACCCCACCGGCGTCTTCTATGCGGTGAGGGCGCCGGGGGCCTATGTGGCCATCGGCAGCCGCTCCGGCGTCCACGGGCGTGGCGTCCCCGGGACCAAGTTCAGCGGCGCGGGCGTCTCCTTCGACATCCCCGCCAGCCCCCTGCCGGCGCGCGACACGCAGTACGTCCTCTCGCTCATCTCCGCCGTCCCGATCTTCTCGGTGCCGTTGGGGAGCTCGGTGATGCTTCCCGGAGCGGTGGCCTATGACCCGGTCAGGATGCTCTTCTATGCCGCCTATCCGGGGGGCAACGCGGTCGTCGAGCTCAAGCCGACGGAGATGCGCGCGGGCGACGCGGCGCTGGGGGTCGTGGCTTACCACTGAGGCCTTTTCTGCCGAAAATGGCAGGAAAATTGTGTGCCTCGGGAGCCTCTGGTAGATTCGCCTCCAGGCAAGGGATTGGTGAGAGCATGAGTGAAAACGTGCCGCGGCCGATCCGGAAGGTTGGGATCGCCGACCACCTCTGGGACGCATTCGACGAGATGGCCCAGGAGATGGGGTCGGACAGGGAAGGCCTCGTCAATCAAGCGCTTTTCATGTTCGCCCGCCTGAATGGGTTCCTGGGAACCCCGGCGCCGGCGGCCGCTCCCGCGCGCGCTTCGGGTGGAAACGGCGCCGCGCGCGCCGCCCCGGCCTTGGTGGACGACCCGCCCGCCGAACGCACGCCGCTGCCCCAGCCCGTCCCCGAGGCGCGCCGCCCCACCGTCAGCCCCGGCCCGCGGCAGCCGCCGCGCGAGCCGCCGCCCGACCCGCCGCTGATGGGCAAGTCGGGCCGCAAGTCCGAGCCGGCGCCCCCGCCGCCCGACGCCTTCGACGCCGAGCCGCCGCCGCCCGCTTCGATGGACAACGACCCGCAGCGCATCGCCGTCGCGCAGCGGGTGCTGGAGACCGCCGCCGAGCTCGAGAGCCTCATCAAGGGCAAGCAGAACGCCGAGCAGGCCGCCCCGGAGTCCACCGGAGTCACCGGCACGCCTTCCGGCGAGCGAGCGCTCTTCCTGGCCGTCGATGGCCGGGAGGTCGAGAAGATCGTCAAGGAGCGCTACCTCATCGGGCGCGGCAAGCACTGCGACCTGGTCATCAACAGCGGCAAGGTGAGCCGTGAGCACGCCGCCATCGTTCGCGACGGCGACGACTTCTACCTCCAGGACCTCGACTCCTCGAACGGGACCTGGTTCAACAAGCAGCGCATCAAGCGCCGCAAGATCGAGGAGGGGGACGAGTACTTCATCTGCAGCGACAAGGTGAAGTTCAGCTACCACTGAGGTAGCGCGCCCTCCCGCGCCGGCCGGCGGCGCCCGACGCCGCCCGAGCCATGCCCGCCGCCCTCCTCGCGTTGTTCGCTGCGCTGGGCCAGCTCCCAGCCCCTCAGCTCGCGCAGCCGGGCGAGACGGTGACGCTGCACGCCGACCTCGCCGAGCTCGACACCGCGGCGGACCTCCTCCAGGCCGAAGGCCACGTGCTGCTCCAGAGCGGCGGCCTGCGCCTGTTCACGCAGGAGCTCGACTACGCGCTCAAGACCCGGGACGGCAGTGCCGGCGGAGAGCTGCTGCTGTTCGACGGGACCCTGGTGGTGCGCGCCCGCGAGGGCCGCTTCTCGCTCGCGGGAGGCGGCGCGCTCTCGCTGAAGGACGCCGACCTGTGGCAGAAGGCCCCCGCGTCGCTGGGCGCCCTCCAGGCCGTCTCCGATCCGGCGGTGGCCAAGCGGACGGGGCGCAACCTCCTGCTCCTGAAGGCGGAGCAGCTGGAGCGGGTGGAGAAGGGCCGCTTCCTGGCGAAGGAGCTGCGGCTGACGCCGTGCGACTGCGGCGAGAAGTCGAGCCCGGACTGGTCGATCTCCGCGAGCGAGGCGGACGTCGAGCCCGGGGAGCGGGCGATCCTGTGGTGGCCGGCGCTCTACATCAAGGACGTGCCGGTCTTCGTGCTGCCGGCGCTCTACGTGCCGCTCTCCAACCGCCGCACCGGCCTGCTCTTCCCGCGGCCCGGCTACCACGCGCAGAGCGGGTTCTTCGTCGACGAGCCGTTCTTCTGGGCCCTCGACGAGAGCCACGACCTGACGCTCACCCTGGGCTACCGCTTCGGCATCGACCAGCAGCCCGTCAAGGGCCGCTACCTCCGGGTGGGCGCGCAGGGGCCGCGCGGCGCCCTGGAGCTGCGCTACGTGCCGGCCGAGCACACCTGGGGCCGGCTCTACTTCTCGGCCGGGTACGACCTGCACGGCGACCCGGAGACCGGGGAGCGCATCCGCGCCGGAGCGCCTCTGGTGCGGCCGGCGCGCGGCTGGCGCGGGGAGCTGTCGTGGAAGCACTCGACGGACGTGGCGGGCCTCGGCGCGCGCGCCGACCTGAACCTCGTCAGCGACGCGAACTACCGCGGGGACCAGGTGGCGGACGTGCTGGGCGAGGCGCCGCAGTACCTGCGCAGCCAGGCCTGGCTCGGCTACCGCGGCGCGGCGGCGTCGGCGGCGCTGTCCACCGCCTGGTACCAGGAGGTGCTGGCCCCCTTCACGCTGCCCGAGCGCTGGTTCTTCGGCGGCGAAGCGCCGGCCGGCTACGAGCGGCCGCTCGCGCTCGACCTGAGCGTGCCTCGCACCGCGCTGCTCGGGCCGCTGCGCGGCGGGCTGGAGGTGCACGCCGCGCGGCTGCAGGCGCTCTCGCTGCTCGCCGGACCGGTGCCCCAGGGAGCGCTGGCGCTCAGCCGGCTCGACCTGTCGCCGACGCTGGCCTGGCCGATCCAGGCGGGCCCGGTGGTGTCGGGGGAGATCTACGCCGGGGCTCGAGGCGACCTCGCCTCCTACAGCGAGTTCGGGCCGGCGCTCACGACGCTGCGCGGCCGCGCCTTCGCCGGAGCCTGGGCGGGCACCGAGCTGTCGCGCTCCTTCGACTCGGGACGCCTGCGCCACACCATCGAGCCCAGCCTCGAGCTGCGCGCTGCGACCGAGCGCATCGGCGATGCGCTTCCCGAGCTCGCCTCGGGATTCGTGAGGCCGGTGGACGAGTTCGACGAGCGACCCGACGGATTCGTTCAGGGTGTGGTTTCGGTGGCGACCCGGCTGGTCCGGGCGGGAGCGGGCGAGTTGGGCAGGCTGGAGCTCGGTCAGGACGTCGACCTGGGGAAGGGGCGGGCGGCGGATTCGTTCGGCCGACTGGTCGTCACCCCTCCGTACTCCCAGCTCACGTCCTCGGCGCGCTGGGACTGGCAGCGCAGGACCTTCTCGGCGGTGGCGGCGGGGTTGCGCCTGTTCGACAGGCGAGGAGATTCGCTGGAGCTGCGCTACGAGCGCCTCCTCGAGACTGGGACCGGGCGGACGCGCGCTGCTCTCGATGCGCTGTTCGGCCTCACTCGATATGCCCCCGGCTCCGCGGCGGCCGAGCTGGTGTTCAGCCAGGTCTCGCTGTCCCTGGCGGTGACGATTTATCAAGGGATCGCGCTGCGTTACGGCGCGGCCATGGTGCCGGACATGCCGGCGCCCTTCTTCCGGCGCATCCTCCAGCACACCGGCGGGCTCAGCCTGAGCACCTCCTGCGACTGCTGGCGGGTCGACGCCTACGTGTCCTACGTGAGCGGCGCTGGTGCCAGCTTCGGCTTCCTGGTCGATCTGAAGAGTTTCGGCAGCTTCGGGCGTTGAACCTGCCGGAACCGCCTCCCCCATATTTGGCTTATGGAATTTTGCCTTATGGGTGGAATTTCACTTGCCGTGTCTGGGGCGAAGGTCCGTACTGTCGTATTTCAGACACCTCCGGGGCCGAGGAAGGGGGCGGCAGCCCAGAGCACAGTCCCCTTGAAGGCCGAGCAGGGCCTTCTTTGCGAAAGGCAAGCGCGCGTGGACATCACCAAGTCACTTGGAAAGCGCATCCGGCAGCTCCGGCAGTCGCGCCCGGAGAAGCTCACCCAGGAAGACCTGGCCGAGCGGGCGGACATCTCCGTCTCGTTCCTGTCGATGATCGAGCGCGGAGAGCGGGCTCCCCACATCGAGACCCTCATCCGACTGGCGGCTGCGCTCGACGTTTCGATCAGCGAGCTGTTCCTCTTCGCGGAGTCGGAGGAGGAGCCCAAGGTCCTCGACCCGATGCTCAAGCCTCTGGCGGAGTTCGTGCGCAGCCACGCGCTGACGCGCCGGGACATCGAGCGGCTGCTGGGCGTCGCCCGCGCGATGTTCAAGGGGTAGGACTGGCAGTCCGAGTCCCGGGCCGGCCTTGACTCGTCCTCTCGATAGTCGAGAATAGGGCGATATTTCTGGTCCAAGGCCGGACCCCCCGGGAGGCTCAAACCCATGTTCCGCAAAGCACTTTGGGCGAGCGCGATCGCGCTCGTCCTGGCCTGCAGCAGCGCGCCGCCGGAGATGACCCTCGTCCCCGACTCGGACAACGCCAAGGCCGACGGCAAGGACTCGATCCTCATCACCGCCACCGTGACGAAGGGCGGCGCCGAGGCCACGCGCGGCACGGTCGCCTTCACGCTGGACACCGACGGCGCTTCGTTCGCGATCATCACCGACCCGTCGAAGCCGCCCTCGGCCGATTCGGCCAAGAAGCAGGTGAACGTCGCCGGAGGCAAGGCCGAGGTCCGCGTGTACTCGGTGACTGCCACCAATGTCGGCGTCACGGCGCTCTATAGCGACACCGTGGCCAAGACCAGCGCCAGCGCCACCGTCAGCGTCAAGTTCACCGGCACGGCGGTGCCCGTCTCCTCCTTCGAGTACATCTCCGCCACGCCGCCGCAGGTCCCGCTCGGGGGCAGCTCGAAGGTCAAGTTCAAGGCGCTCAACTCGGCGGGAAACCCCGTGGCCACTCTGCCGGTCACCTTCAGCGTCGCCCCCCCTGGCACGGCGACCGTCGAGACCACCGGCGAGACCATCGCCGACGGCACCGTGACCACCACCCTGACCGCCGGCAACATCGCCGGCACCGTCACGGTGACCGTCATGGCGGCCAACGACGAAGCGGTCCGCAAGACCTCGGACGCCATCGCCATCTCGGGCGGCGGCATCAACGCCAAGAACCTGTCCCTGGTCTGCCCGCACTACTCCATCGGCGGGTTTCAGAAGTTCGGCCTGGAGATGGAGTGCGCGGCCTACGCCAGCGACTACAGCGGCGCCTTCGTGCCCAACAGCCGCGTCATCTTCATGACCGAGGCCGGCGGCGTCCCCGCCTCGGTTCCCTTCAGTGCCGACCCGGCCAAGGGCGGCGTCGCCAAGCTGATGTACCGCACGCAGTGCCAGGAGCCGCGCGACGTGCCGCCGCTCGGCGACACTGCCGGCGACCCGGGCAACCCCTGCGTCGTCATGAACCAGTGCAAGGCCTCCCCCACGCCCGAGGCGCGCACCTGCAACCCGCGCGACGCCTGGGCCACCCTGGTCGCCATCTCTACCGGCGGCGAGTCGTTCCAGGACGGCAACGGCAACCTGAAGTGGGACCCCGGCGAGTCCTTCATCGACCTGCCCGAGCCGTTCGTGGACGCCAACGACAACGGCACCCGCGACAACGACCCCGCCAACGATAACGTCGAGGACTTCTACGACGCCGACAACGACGGCCAGTGGGACGACAAGAACGGGGTGTGGGACGCCTACACCGCCGTCTGGACCAGCGTGAAGATCACCTGGACCGGTGAGCCCACCGAGCTGGTCCTCATGCCCGGCAACGACTCGGGCACCGGCGCCGGCGGGTACAGCCCGCACTGCACCTCCATCCACTACGCGGGCTACGTCAAGGACGCGCGCGGCAACCCGCCGACTGCGGCGAGCGCCACCGCCGACAAGGTGAAGGCCACCTGCACCTTCAACTGCAAGGTGGGCAAGATCGGCCTGTACGACGACAGCGAGGGCCTGATCGACGTGACGGTCTCCGACGCCCACGGCTGCCCGGCGCCCTGCAACGCCCCGGGCTGCGTCCCCGGCGGATTCACCGTCGACTTCTCGCTCGCGCGCACGCTCGATGCCAGGGCCACCTCCAAGGTCGAGGACGACCTGAACAAGGTCATCATGACCGACCCGGCGCCGCGCAGCGGCGGCTTCGAGTAGGAAGAGCAGCCTAACTCCAGGGCCCGCGGCGGTCTCGCCGCGGGCCCTTCTTTCATCCGGCAGCCGGCAGGGCGGGGGTCACGTGAGAGACCAGGCGGTGGCGGCGCGCGCGCCGCGCGAAGGGGACCGGCGGGAAGCCATCCTCCAGGCGGCGGTGCGCGTCTTCGCGCAGAAGGGCTACCACGGCTGCCGCATCGCCGACGTGGCGCGCGAGGCCGGCGTGGCCTACGGGCTCGTCTACCACTACTTCCACAACAAGCAGGACCTGCTCGCCTCGGTCTTCGACGAGAGCTTCGGCCACTTCGTGCGCCTGCTCGAGGCCATCGCCGCCACCGAGGGGCCCGCGGCGCAGAAGGTCGAGGAGATCGTCGCCGCGGCCTTCGACGCCTATCAGACCGACCCCGAGTCCATCCGCGTGCTGGTCCTCGAGGTGCTGCGCAGCCCCGTCTTCCGCGAGGCCGAGCAGCGCGGCGCCTTCCAGCTGGCCATCCGCTCCATCGCCTCGGTGCTGCGCAAGGGCGTGGAGAAGGGCGAGCTGAGGAGCGTGGATTCGTTCGTCGCGGCCACCGCGCTGTTCGGGGCGATCGAGATGGGCCTGACGACGCTGGTCATGGACACCCCCGGCTCCGACCAGCGCCACGTCGCGGCGACGCGCGAGGGCATCGTGCAGATCTTCTTGCAGGGCGTGGCGACGCGCTGACTCCGGGGAGGCTGCTCAGCGCGCCTCGACGTTCGCCGCGCTCGCGGCCCCGGCGTCCATCGCCGCGGGGCAGGCGGCGGGCTCCCTCGAGGCGCCCAGGCCGGTCCCCGCGTCCGGCCCGCCCGCTGCCGCGATGGCCGATCCCGCCGCGGCGAAGTCGAAATCCAGCAGCGCCTCGGGGTCGACCAGCGTGTCGTTGAGCTTGGCCGCGAAGTGCAGGTGCGGCCCGGTGGACCGCCCGGTGCTGCCCACGTAGCCCAGCACCTCGCCCTTCTTGACCCGGTCGCCGGTCTTCACCGCGAACTTGCTGAAGTGGAAGTAGCCGGTGAAGAGCCCGGCCCCGTGGGAAACGAGCACCGTCCAGCCGGACATGAAGCACGGCCGGGCCAGCGTCACGAGCCCGTCGTTGGCCGCGTGCACCGCCTCGCCGCGCTCGCCGTCGATGTCCAGCCCCCAGTGGCGGCTCTTGGTCCTGCCGTTGAAGACGCGCCGCTCGCCGAAGCGCGAGCCGCGCTCGTGGCCCAGGGGATCGACGAAGTTGCCGGTGAAGAGCGGCGGCCCGAAGGCGATGCGGTAGCTGGCGGAGATGGCCTTGGCGTCGGCCTTCATCTGCGCCACCTGCGCCGCGGCGGGGCTGGTGAACTTGGAGCTGACGGTGATGGTCTTCTTGATCACGGTGCGGTCCACCAGCTGGAGGGTCGCCGAGCCGCTGCGGGTGACCATCTGCTCGTCCACCACCGCCACGTGGACCAGCGCCGGTCCCACCGCGTGGTCGAGCGGCACCGCGACGAAGCCCCGGAACGACGAGGCGCCGGTGGCGAACAGGGTGACCGGCTCGCCGCCGAAGCTGCCGGCCGCCGAGCGCAGGCGCTGGCCCTGGACGTCGATCTCGAAGAGGTCCCCGGGGCGCACGCTGGTGGGCCGCACGCGCACCCGCGTCGAGCCCAGCGAGGTCTCCGGGCCGGAAGGCGCTCCGCCGTCCGCCGGGCCGGCGTCGAACTTGAGGCAGGCTTCCGCCGGGGCAGGGGCCGCGACCCCGGCGTCGCCCGGCCTGGGGCACAGCAGCGCTGCCTCGTCGTCGTCCGGCGGGCAGGTCGCGTCGTCCTCCGGAAACAGCTCGGCCGCCCGAGCGCTCGAGGAAGCGAGCGCCAGGGCGGCCGAAAGAAGCAGGCGGGGGAGGAGCCGACGACGTTCCAGCTGGGCCTTCCCCGCGTCTCTCACCAGGGCTCCTTGGACTACGGAGGCGGCACCACCGTGACCTGCAGCTTCGGCAGGGTCGTGCTCTGCGCCTCGCCCCACACCGAGTGCACCGCGCCGCCCGTGCACTTGAAGGACTCGTTGAAGGCGATGGTGATGGAGATCTCGGTGGAGGACAGGGTCTTGGTGTAGCTGCCGGCCATCGAGGCCGGGGTGATGGCGAACTTCTTGGCGTAGCCGGAGGCCTTGGCCGGGAAGAAGCCCGGGACTTCCTCGGAGCCGGTGATGCAGATCGGCTGGTTGCTGCCCAGCTCGCCGCGGACGTCGCCGGTCTCGCCGTTGTTGTTCAGGTCGTTGTCGAAGTAGATCGGGATGGTCGGGGCGGTGCCGTCGCCGCGGCCGATGTACTTGTCGAACACGATCTCGAGCGTCTCGGCCAGGTCCCAGGTGTCGTTGCCGATGCCCATCTCGTTGAGGTTGATGAGGGGGGTGCCCAGCGACTTCGCGACCGCCGGATCGCCGCCGAAGAACGGGGCGGAGAAGGTCTTGATGCCGCCGGCGGGGTTGTCGCGCGAGCTGGCCTGGATGACCAGGTTGTACTTCTGGCCGTCGACGAAGCCGGGCGCCTTGGGGGTGATCTTCAGCTCGGTGCCCAGGGTGTTCATGGTCGCCTTCGGGTCGTTGATGCCGATGACGGCCGAGTCCGCGATGTCCGGGTCGTCGTTGCGGATCTCGACGAAGACGTCCGGGCCGATCGGCTGGTTGAACGCGACGTAGATGGTGCCGCTCTTGGCGATCAGGTTGTCGTTGGCCGGGGAGGGCGCCTTCACCAGGTTGTGGACGTTGGTGGCCACGATGGCCAGGTCGGCGCTGTCGGAGGCCGGCGGGAGCACCAGGGTGCGGTTCCAGGGCTCGGTCAGCATCTTGGCGGCGGCGAGGGTGAGGATGCTGCCGCCGTAGCCGATGCCGGTGGCGGCGTCGATGACCGGGTTGACGTAGACGGTGTACTTCACCGGGACGTCGGCGGAGGTCATCCAGGCCGCGTCCTCGACCTTGGGGACGCCGGTGAACGTCAGCACGCCCTCGACGATGGCGGCGCTGACCGTGATGTCGCCGGCGCCGGCGTTGTTCCCGCCGCTGTTGATGACGAAGCCCGGGTTGACGTCCAGGGTCGCCGTGCCGTTGATGGGCTTGCCGTCGAAGCCGACGACGTTGAAGGTCACCGAGCCCGAGGTGGGCAGCAGCGAGATGGTGCCCACGAAGGCCTCGCCGTTGTTGAGCGGGAAGTTGCCCGCGGCGACGGGGATGATCGCCGTGGTCCACGCCGGGGCGAAGCCGGCCTTGCTGACGAACACGCCCACCAGGGAGCCGGCGGTGACGTTCTGGACCACGAACACGCCGTTGGCGTCGGTCTTGGCCGCCTCGGTGGCGTCGGGGCTGCTGATGACGACGTCGGCTTCGGCCATCGCCTTGCCGGTCATCTCGGTCACCCGGCCGCTGACCCGTCCCTTGGGGCTCGAGGGAGCGACCACGGTGACGCTGTCGGGCACCAGCGGGTTGGTCGGGTCGTCGATGCCGTCCTTGTTGAGGTCCTGCCCGGACCCGGTCTTACCACCACAGGCGGCAAGCACCGCGAGCAAGGCGAACACGAAAAGGCGCTTCATCAGGGACTCCTGCGCACTCATGAGGGTTGGACGAAAACGAAACATTCGTACACCAGGGGCCCTCTCTGTCAAGCCACCCCCGGCACGCCTATGAACCCGGCGGACACCGAGGACTTTTCGCGGCCCCAACCGGGTTGAGCCGCCTGGCGACATGGGCTATGGGATGCCTCTCGTATTTGACGCTCGCTGGAACCCAAACAACCCGCGCTCCGACCAAGCGCGACCCTGAGGTGAACCATGGCAAGGAAAGTGCTGCTGGCGACCGAGAAGGCCTTCGCGAAGACCGCCGAGGACGAGCTGCTCGCCATCCTGAAGCAGGCCGGCTACGAGACGGTGATCCTGAAGAACTACAAGGACAAGGCGCAGCTGGCCGCCGCCATCGCCGACGTGGACGCCGCCATCATCCGCAGCGACATCGTGGACAAGGAGATCCTCGACGCGGCCAAGAACCTCAAGCTCGTCGTCCGCGCCGGCGCCGGCTACGACAACATCGACTGCGCCGCCGCCAAGGCCAAGGGCGTGGCCGCGATGAACACCCCCGGCCAGAACTCCAACGCCGTCGCCGAGCTGGCCCTGGGGATGATGGTCTACATGGCCCGCGGCAAGTTCAACGGCAAGTCGGGCTTCGAGCTGCGCGGCAAGCGGCTGGGCCTGCACGGCTTCGGCGCCGTGGGGCAGCTCGTCGCGCAGATCGGCAAGGGCTTCGGCATGACCGTCAAGGCCCTGGACCCGTTCATCAAGCCCGAGGCCCTCGAGGCCAAGGGCGCCGAGCCGGTCGCCACGGTCGAGGACCTCTACTCCGGCTGCGACTACGTCTCGCTGCACATGCCGGCCAACGGCCAGACCAAGAAGTCCATCGGCTTCAAGCTGCTCAACCTGATGCCCAAGGGCGCCACGGTGGTGAACACCGCCCGCGCCGAGGTCATCGACGAGGCCGGGCTGCTCGAGGCGCTGGAGAAGCGGCCGGACCTCAAGTACGTCAGCGACGTCGAGCCCACCGCGCCGACCGCCGAGGCCATCAAGGCCAAGTACGCCGACCGCGTGTACTGGACCCCCAAGAAGATGGGCGCCCAGACCGAGGAGGCCAACGTCAACGCCGGGCTGGCCGCGGCGCGTCAGATCGTCGGGTTCTTCGAGCGCGGCGAGAAGAACTTCATCGTCAACCCCTAGAGCTCCGGCGCTCCGTTCGTCCCGGGCGCAGGCAGCGCGAAGCGATGACGGAGTCGAGGGAACCGATGGCGCCGCTCATCCTGGTGCGCAGCGACCACCGCGACGGCGCCCCGGCCGCCCGCGTGTTGCGCGGGCTCGCCAAGAAGTTCCTGGCGAGCCTGCGCCTGTCCCAAGCGCAGGTGTCGATCGTCGTGACCACCGACCGGCGCATCCGCGCGGTCAACCGAGAGTGGCGCGACAAGGACCAGGCCACCGACGTCCTGTCCTTCCCCGCCGCCCGGGTCCCGGGCCCCAAGGAGTGGGGCCGGCCGCTGGGCGACGTGGTCATCTCGCTGGACACCGCCCGCCGCCGCGCCCGCGAGGACGAGCGAGCGCTGAAGGACGAGCTGGCGCGCTACCTGGCGCATGGCCTGCTGCACCTGCTCGGGCACGACCACCAGGACGCCGCGCAGGCCAGGAAGATGGCGCGCGCCGAGGCGAAGCTCCTGGGCGCGGCCGGAATGGTCTTGGGGCCCTCGGAGTGACCCGCGCGCGGAAACCCTCGGCGCCGGCGGTGCGCTTCCAGTGCCAGCGCTGTGGCCGCTGCTGCCACACCCGGGGCGAGGCCGGCTTCGTGGTGCTCACCGACGCGGACCAGCGGCGCCTCGCCCGCCACTTCGAGATGACGCTGGCCGCCTTCCGCAAGGCCTACACCGACAAGCTCGGAGAGGTCGTCCACCTCAAGGAGGAGGCGGGGCGGACCGCCTGCCTCCTGCTCGAGAAAGGGCGCTGCAAGGCGTACCTCGCGCGGCCGCTGCAGTGCCGGACCTGGCCGTTCTGGCCCGAGCACATGGCGCCGGGCGCCTTCGAGCGCGAGGTCGGCTCCTTCTGCCCCGGCGCCGGCAAGGGCGAAGCCTGGGACCCGGATGCCGTCGAGATGATCGCCGGGGTGCAGAGCCGCGCCGACCGGCGGGAGGACTGACGGTGGCGGTCGAGGTCGTCGCGGCGGCGCTCCTGTCCATGGCCCTGTCGGCCGAGCCCGTGGACGCGGGCGCCCTCGCCGCGGATCCCGACGCGGCAGCAGCCGCTCAGGCCGACGCGGGAGCGGCCGATGCTCCGGTTGCGGCGCCGCCGAAGGCCAAGCGGGTCTTCAAGGGCGAGAGGCGCGCGCCGGTGGGCCTGTTGAACTATCTGCGCAAGCAGACGCTGGGCGACTGGTGCGCGCAGGGCAATTGGGGCGCGCCCGCGCCGATGGAGGCCAGCCGCTTCCTCGAACTGCGCGGCGGCTCGCTGCTCTTCTTCGTCCAGGTCCCCAACTACTTGTGCAGCTCGACCAACAGCGCGGTGCCAGTGGTGGTCACGTCCAAGGGCGAGTGGAAGTGGGGCGCGCCGATCGACGGGCTCGTCACGCACCTGGCGAGGTCCGAGGACGGGACGCTCTGGGCCTCGACGCAGTGGCAGATCGAGGGGACCTATCCGGCGCTCTACCGCAGCAAGGACGGCATCGCGTGGAAGGAAGTCGAGCTGCCCAAGGAGCGGGCGACGACGGGGCCGATGGAAGAGATGACGACCCTGTGCTTCGGCTACCAGACCGTGGTCGTGAAGATCGCGAACTCGGACGACAGCGCTGCGCCGGCCGTCGAGGTCTGGAGCCGCGAGCGCAAGGGCGAGCAGGCGGCGTGGGCCAAGGAGCCCAAGGGCGTGGACGGTGGCTGCCTGCCGCCGCAGCCCACCGCCGAACACTGGACCCGCGACGCCGGCGACGACGACCGCGTGCTGTTCCTCAAGGATGCCGGCAAGCAGGTGTTCAGCCTGCCGAAGCTCCTGCGCCCGCGCTGACGTCCGCTCGCAGCACCTCGATGGAGACGAGGGGCAGCAGCGTCTGCACGTCTTCGCTCGTGCCGAGCGCCGTCCCGGGAGTCATGGCGGTCGCAGCGCCGGCAGCGGTCCCCAGGCGCAGGCCCTCGACCATCGGAGCGCCGCGAGCCAAGGCCACGGCGAGCCCCGCGACCATCGAGTCGCCCGAGCCCACCGTGCTGCGGTCCGGGACCTCCGGCGGGATCGCCCGCCACGCCGAACCTCCCTGCACGCACAGCGCCCCGGCATCGCCCAGCGAGAGGACCACGGCGGTCGCGGGGTTGGCGCTGAGCGCGGCGATCTCCCGGGCGCCCGCGAGCTGGGCCGCGAGGTCCGGCAGCGCGCGCCCCAGGAGCAGCTCCGCCTCCGAGAGGTTCGGCTTGACCAGGTCGACTCCCGTCGCGAGCCCGAGGCGCAGGGGCTCGCCCGAGGCGTCGAGGATCACGCGGACGTCGCGGGCGCGGGCCGCGCGGATCCACGTGGCATAGGTGCCGGGAGGGAACCCGGGAGGCAGGCTGCCGGCGAGCACCAGGACCTTGGCGGCCTGGAGCCAGTAGCCGAGCAGGCCGTCGAGCGCCGCCAGTTGCTGGGGGCCCACGGACGGGCCGCCGCCGAACAGGCTCGTCGAGCGGCCGGGCTCGCGGATGGTCATGGAGATGCGGGTTCGGCCCGGCACGTGCACGAAGTGGTGCTGCACGCCCTCGGCGTCGAGCGAGTTCTGGATGATGGCCCCGGTCTCGCCACCCAGGAAGCCGAAGGCCACCGTCGGCCAGCCCAGCCGGTGGATCATCCGTGAGACGTTCACGCCCTTGCCCGCCGGGTCGAGCTGCGACTCGGCGGTGCGGTTGATCCGCCCGAGGTCCAGGCGTTCGAGCCAGACGGTCTGGTCGAGGGCCGGGTTGGGGGTGACGGAGATGATCACCCATTGACCGTGGCGCGCCGACCGTCCCGCGACAACCGCAAGATCGGGGCGGAGCAGGGGCCTTCGAGCCTGCCCGAGGTGCTACTTCTTCTTCGGCTCCTCCGCCTTCGGAGGCGCGGGCTGCTTGGGCTGTAGGGCCGCCATCTTCTCGTACGCCTTGGCGAGGTCGGCGAGGGCCTCGGGAGTGACCTGGTTGCCCGGCACCTGGTTGGCGATGGGCGGGGTGCTCTTCAGGTAGGCGTAGATGGCCTTGAGGTCCGCGTCGGTCGCGCGCGCCAGGTTCATCCACGGCATGGGCGGCAGGATGGGCTGCGCGACGCCCAGGTGCTTGCCGGTGCGCATGGCCTTGACGAACTGCTCCTCGGTGAACGTGCCGCCGACGCCGGTCTTGTCCGAGGTCAGGTTGGCGGTGTTGGCCGTGCCGACGGGCGTCTTGAAGGACGTGAAGGTCGGCCCGATGACGCCCTGGTCGCCCTTGGCGAGCGCTGAGGCGGGACCGGGCGCGTCCTTCGGGTGGCCCGAGAGCATCCGCTTCATGTCCGGGGTCGGCATGCCGATCTCGGCGTTGAAGCTCATCGGCGTGTGGCAGTCGCCGCAGCTGGCGACAGTGACGAGGTACTGGCCGCGCGCGACTTCGGCCTTGGGCGCGGGGGCGGTTGCGGGTGCGCCTAGGAGGGTGACGGCGAGGAGGAGGGCGGTGCTGGTCATGGGCGTCTCCTGAATGAGGGAGACGCCCAAGATGGCGACGGCTTTTCGGGAGGCTACTCCCCCGAAGAGGGCCCGGCATCGGAGAAGGATCCGGGCAGGTCGACGTGGTTTCCGTAGAGCCCCGGGCAGCAGACGCCGATGTTCTCGTGGACCACGACTTCCTTCTCGAAGCTCGTGCCATCCCTGAAGTTCAACTTCACGGGGCACGAACCGGTTTGCTTGGGCGTCACCCGATGCAGGCGCCCGCGAGGTCGACGGTGGCGATCTGGTCGAGCACGGCTTCGCAGTCAGCGCGAATCCGGAAGCCGGTCAGCGCACACTCGCAGCAGGAGGAGAGCGGAATCGAGACCGCGAGCGAGAGGAGCACCAGCGCAGGCAGAAGCGGGAACCTCACGGCGCAATCGCCCGGCAGTGGCCGCGGTCGCAGAAGGCCCTGCGGCCGGCGCAGACGTCGATCTCGGGACAGCCGTAGCTGCCGCGCCCTTCGGGTCCGCAGTGCGCGACCATCTGGTCTTCCCAGGCCAGCTGCTTGGTCGCCAGGACGGCCATGCTCGCTCCGCCGGAGTTAAAGGAACGAGCCGGTTCATAGGCCACCGTCCCTGGCCCCGATGAGGCACCGGCCGTTGTCGCAGATCGCCGTGGCGCCCGGGGTGCAGCGGTCGTCCCGGTCGTCGCAGTTCTTGTCGGCTCCGTATTGAGTGCAGAGGTTGTATTCCCACTTGTCCTTGAAGCCCGCGAGGATGGCCCAACTCCGGCCGCCTCGGGCGCACCCGCAGCAGTCGGCCGGCGAAATCACGCAGTCCGAATCCGCCTTGCACCCGTCGACGTTGTCGCCCTGGATGCAGGCGCACGCCGCGGCGCACTCTCCGGGACGTGCGCCCATCACGGGGACGGCGCAGCTGAGGCCGTTGTCGGGGACGCAGCGCAGCGAGCACAGGCCAATCTCGCCCCAGCCACCGGGATCCACGAAGCAGCTGGTCTGGCCGGCGCAAGGACCGGCGTCCGGGCAGAACTGGGGAAGCGGCGAGGTGATGACTCCGTAGAACTTTTTCTCGTGGCAGCTGGAGGCCCCAAACTCTGCGGTGAGCTCCTGCCGGGCTCCGGTGCGCGACACGAGCACGAAGTGGCAGGTCCCCACGGCAGCGCCTTCGAGGTGGACCCCTCCGGGCCCGACTCGGGCCTCGCCACACGCCGCCCCCTCGGTTTCCACGTGATCGACGTCGGCGAAGGCCGAGTCGCAGGTGGCCACGAGGTCGGCGCCCTCGGTGCACTCTGCTTGGCCGACCATGATGCAGACGCCACAAGACTGAAGTGAGACTGCGATGCCCGCCAAGGCAAGGTCGAAGCGGTATCGACGCAAAGCCCCCTCCCAGGAGCCGGCCGTGATGCGCGCATCATACCGAGAGTGGAGGCCTGCGGCTATCGGACCGCGGCGACCGCCTTCGCCAGCGCCCGCAGGATCGGCTCGACGCCCTCGGCCTTCGGCTCCGCGTACCGGTAGTCGCTGCGCCCGCCGTCCAAGAGGCCGATGCCGCCCAGGTCGATCTGCTCGTCGAAGGTCGCCGCGGTCACCCAGACGTTGCGCCCCTCGGCCTCGACGACCACGCCGACGGGCTGCCTCTCCTCGGCGAAGCGCAGCATGCCCTTGCGCTGCCGCCCCTCGCGCCGGCCCTGCAGGCGGATGACGTACAGCCCGGAGAACTCGGCCTTGCCGTGCGCCTGCGCCAGCTCGATCGTCAGGTCCTGCGCCTGGTGCGCCTTGGCGGCCGCCTGGTCGATGCGCTGGGCCAGCGAGTCGGGCTCGTGCCCCTCGACCAGCGCCCAGACGATGGCCGCCATGAAGTCGCGGCGCTCGCCCGCGGTGAAGTCCGCCACCGCCTCGTCGACGGCGTAGGCGATGCGCTTGCCCCGCTCGGAGAGCGCGTGCCCGCGCCCCGGCGAGTCGATGGCCCGCGCGTCCTCGTCGGCCTCGGGGTAGGGCTGCTCGCCGCGGCGCAAGAGCTTGACCCCGGTGAGCATCCCGTCGAAGTCGCCGTGCACCACCAGCATGCCCACCTCGCCCACGCGCTCGGCGACCTCGCGCGTCACGAGCTCCGGGCAGGCGTGCGCTTCGCGGTTGGGGACCAGCACGAACCGGGGATCCGCCCGGAACCTCGACCAGCCCAGCGCGTGCTCGTGGTGGTCGCACCAGAGCGCCAGCCGGTCTCCCAGCTTCTCGATGAACGGCTCGGTGACCTGCTCGTACTTGTCGCCGGAGGCGAAGGCCACGTCGAGCACCGCCACGCGTCCCTTGTTGGCCTTGGGCAGGTGCGAAGGGCTGCCGACGAACTCGATGGGGATGCGCTCTTTCACGTGGCCTCGGGTCCTGCCCGGACGGTGCGACCGGATGGGTCGGTTGAGTAGCACGAAGGAGCGGGCGGCGGCGTGCCTTCCTGGCGGTATATAAGGATGCGGGTCGCTGGAAACCGGAGGGAACCCCATGGCGCTGCGCATCCGACGAGTCCCGACGCTGCCCCTGACGGCCCAGGAGCGGCTGCTCTTGCGCCGGGCCCACCTCGCCCGGGTCGACCTCGTCCGCCTCGATGCCGCCAAGCTCGTCCAGGCGACGCAGGGCGGGCTGCCCAAGCCCCGCGCCCAGGAGCTCGTCGCCAGCGCGCAGTTCCAGCAGCTGCCCAACGTCGGGCCTTCGGCGGCGGCGGACCTGCTGCGGCTCGGGCTGCGCAACCTGATGGACGTGAGGAAGGCCAACCCGGACGTGCTCCTCGCCAAGCTCGAGCGGCTGGCCGGACGGCAGGACCCCTGCGTCGGCGACGTGCTGCACAGCGCGGTCTGGCACGCCCGCAATCCGAAGGCGCCCGAGCGGCCCTGGTGGGAGTGGTCGCGCCAGAGGCTGGACGGCAAGGTGAAGCACCGGAAGAAGCGCTGAATCGCTTCGCGGAAGCGCCCGCAATTCCTGCACGTTTCTAGGCCGTGAGCGAAGCCGCCCCCGCGGCCAGAAAAGGCCTTGGCGCACCGCCGGGGGGGTGCTAGACGCTCGCGCGCCCATAGCAGGCAGCCGGTCGGCTGCTTGCCTGGCAGAAGGAGTGTTCTACCGATGGATCAGCAGCAGCAGATTGGGTTCTTCGCCCGCCTCTGGCTCGCCTTCCTCGCGTACTGGGCCATCCTCTTCAACCCGGCCTTCGCCGCCGGCGTCGCCCGCCTGAAGAGCGGGGCGGCCGCGCTGCCCGCGCCGGCGCCCGGGCTCCCCGCGAAGGGCGAGTCCGACCGCCGCGAGGCGCTCCACGTCCTGGCCATCCTGCAGCGCGACGGCCGGCTCATCGACTTCCTCCAGGAGGACATCGCCTCCTTCTCCGACGCCGAGGTCGGCGCCGCCGCCCGCGCGGTCCACGAGGGCTGCAAGAAGACGCTCGGGGCCTACCTGTCGCTCGAGCCGGTCTACAAGGATCCCGAAGGCGCCAGCATCACGGTCGAGCAGGGCTTCGACCCGGCCGCCATCCGCCTGACCGGCAACGTGGTCGGCAACCCGCCGTTCAAGGGCAGCCTGCGGCACCACGGCTGGCGCGCGAAGGAAGTGAAGCTGCCCAACCCGCCGGACGGGCAGGACCCGGCCATCCTGGCGCCGGCGGAGGTGGAGCTGCCTTGAGCGATCACAAGCCTCGTTTCGCGGTCGGAATCGACCTCGGCACCACCAACAGCGCGCTCGCCTACCTGTCTCTGGAGGGCGACTCCTCGACCGGCTCGGAGCGAGGGGAGGGCCCCAAGGTCTTCGCCCAGCCGCAGCTGACGCACGCCGGCCAGGTCGAGGCGCGGCCGCTGTTGCCGTCGTTCCTCTACGTGCCGCACCCGACGGAGTTCGCCGCCGGCTCGCTGAAGCTGCCCTGGGACCCGAAGAACTCCCACGCGGTCGGCGAGCTGGCGCGCAACCACGGCGCCCTGACGCCCATCCGCCTGGTCAGCTCCGCCAAGAGCTGGCTGTGCCACCCGGCGCTGGACCGCCGCGCGGCGATGCTGCCCGCGGGCAGCCCGGACGAGGTGCCGAAGATCTCGCCGCTGCAGGCCTCGGCCCGCTACCTGGCCCACATGCGCGAGGCCTGGAACGCCGAGATCGCCAAGGGCGACCCCGCGCTGGCGCTGGAGAAGCAGGACGTCACGCTGACCGTGCCGGCCTCCTTCGACGCCGTGGCGCGCGAGCTGACCGTCGAGGCCGCCGCCGAGGCCGGGCTGCCCAACCTGACGCTCCTCGAGGAGCCGCAGGCGGCGCTCTACGCCTGGGTCGAGGCCATGGGCGAGGGCTGGCGCAAGCTGGTCAAGCCGGGCGACCTCATCCTCGTCGTCGACGTCGGCGGCGGCACCACCGACTTCAGCCTCATCGCGGTCGTCGAGCACCAGGGCGACCTCGGGCTGCAGCGGGTGGCCGTCGGCGACCACATCCTCTTGGGCGGCGACAACATGGACCTGGCGCTCGCCCACGCGCTGGAGCAGAAGCTCGCCAAGGCCGGCAAGAAGATCGACCGCTGGCAGTTCCTGGCGCTCACCCACGGCGCGCGGCAGGCCAAGGAAGCGCTCTTCGCCGACCCGGCGAAGGCCTCGCACCCGATCAGCATCCCGGGCCGCGGCTCGAGCCTGGTCGGCGGGGCCATCAAGACCGAGCTGACGCGCGAGGAGCTGACCGGGACGCTGGTGGACGGCTTCTTCCCGAAGGTCGAGTCGGCCGCGCGGCCGGTGGCGCAGAGGCGCCTGGGCCTGACGACGCTCGGGCTGCCGTACGCCTCGGATCCGGGGATCACCCGGCACCTCGCGGCGTTCCTGGCCAAGCACCGGGGCGCGCTGGAGGCGCAGGCGACCGCGAACCTGAAGCTCGCCGGCAAGACCTTCCTGCACCCGACCGCCATCCTCTTCAACGGCGGCGTGATGAAGGCCCAGGACCTCGAGCAGCGCATCGTGGACGTCATCGGCAGCTGGGTGACGGCCGAGGGCGGGCAGGCGCCGAAGGTGCTGCCGGGCTCGGAGCTGGACCTGGCGGTGGCGCAGGGCGCGGCCTGCTTCGGGCGCGTGCGCAACGGCAAGGGCATCCGCATCCGCGGCGGCACGGCGCGGGCGTACTACGTGGGCATCGAGACGGCCATGCCGGCGGTGCCGGGGATGCCGCCGCCCATCAAGGCGCTGTGCCTGGCGCCGATGGGGATGGAGGAGGGGACCAGCGCCGAGCTGCCGTCGGCCGAGCTGGGCCTCGTCGTCGGCGAGCCCGCGCAGTTCCGCTTCTTCGGGTCCAGCGTCCGCCGCGACGACCAGGTCGGAACCGTCGTCGAGCAGTGGGAGGACGAGCTGGAGGAGATGCCTCCGGTCGAGGCCACGCTGCCGGCGGAGGGCGCGGCGGCGGGGCAGGTGGTGCCCATCCACCTGCGCGCGCACGTCACCGACATCGGCACGCTGGCGCTGGAGTGCGTGGAGAAGAGCGGCAAGGCCTGGAAGCTGGAGTTCAACCTGAGAACCGCACCGCCCGGTAACGAGCAGACTCCTTGAGCGAGCAACAGGTCCGGTACGTCGTCGGCATCGATCTCGGCACGACCAACAGCGCGCTGGCGTACGTCGATCTGCGCGGGGAGGGCGACCTCGCCGCGCAGGTGAAGGACCTGCCCGTCCCGCAGCTCGTCGCTCCCGGCGAGACGGCGGAGCGGCGCCTGCTGCCCTCCAACGGCTACCTCCCCGGCGAGCACGAGCTGCCCCAGGGCGCGACCAGTCTTCCCTGGGGAGCGCGGCCGATCATCGTCGGCGAGTTCGCCAAGAACCAGGGCGCCAAGGTCCCGGGCCGCATGGTCAGCTCCGCCAAGAGCTGGCTGTGCCACTCCGGGGTCGACCGCACCGCGAACATCCTGCCGTGGGGCGCGCCCGAGGGCGTCGCGAAGATCTCGCCGGTGCACGCCTCGGCGCTCTACCTGACCCACCTCGCCGAGGCCTGGAACCACCGCTTCCCCGACGCGCCGCTCTCGGAGCAGGAAGTCGTCCTCACCGTCCCGGCTTCCTTCGACGAGGTCGCCCGCGAGCTGACCGTCCGCGCCGCCAAGGAGGCGGGGCTCGGCAAGGTCCGCCTGGTCGAGGAGCCGCAGGCCGCCTTCTACGACTGGACCGCCAAGCACCGCGGCAAGCTCGAGGCCTCGCTGGCCGGGGCCAAGCTGGTGCTGGTCTGCGACGTCGGCGGCGGCACCACCGACTTCACGCTCATCCACGCGTCCGTCAAGGAAGGTGGGGCGCCCTCGCTGCAGCGCATCGCCGTCGGCGACCACATCCTCCTGGGCGGCGACAACATGGACGTCACACTGGCGCGCCGGGTCGAGGCGCGCCTGGGCGCCCGGCTCGACGCCGCGCAGTGGTCGATGCTGGTGCAGGCCTGCCGGCTGGCGAAGGAGACGCTGCTGACGCCGGGCGGGCCGGACAAGACCCGCGTCTCGGTCGTCGGGCGCGGCAGCCGGCTCATCGGCGGGGCGCTGACCGCGGAGCTCTCGCGAGGCGAGGTCCTGACCGTCGTCCTCGACGGCTTCTTCCCGCGCACGCTGCCCAGCGACCTGCCGCAGAAGGCGGCCCGCGCCGGCCTGACCGAGCTGGGCCTGCCGTACGCCTCCGAGCCGGCGGTCACCCGCCATGCGGCGGCGTTCCTGCGGGCGCACAGCTCCGAGATCGAGACTGCGCTCGGCCAGAAGCTCGAAGGGCTCCCGCGCCCGGATGCCGTCCTGCTCAACGGCGGCGTGTTCGCGCCTCGCGAGGTCCAGGAGCGGCTCCTCGAGGTCTTCAGCGGCTGGTTCCACGGGCAGCCGCCCATCGCCCAGCTGTCCAACGAGGCGCTGGATCTCGCGGTCGCGCGCGGGGCGGCCTACTACGGGCTCGTGCGCCGCGGCCTGGGATTGCGGATCGGAGGCGGGACCGCGCGCGCCTACTTCGTCGGCCTGGACGGCACCGAGAAGCAGGCGCTCTGCCTCATCCCGCGGCACCTGGAAGAGGAGAGCGAGGTCGAAGTCCCGCGCACCTTCTCGCTGACCCTCGACCGCCCGGTGCGCTTCGAGCTCTTCGCCACCACGCTGGCCGCCGCCGAAAAGCCGGGCGATCTCGCCAAGCTGGACGACGAGCTCTTCAGCGCCCTGCCGCCCATCCAGACGGTGCTCAAGAGTCTGGAGGGCGCGACGAAGGCCGGCGCCAAGCTCGAGGTCCCGGTGCGCCTGCGCGCTTCGCTGACCGAGATCGGCACGCTGGAGCTGTGGTGCGTGGCCACCGACCGCGACGCGCGCTGGAAGCTCGAGTTCCAGCTGCGCCAGGGCGCCGACGACTCCGCCGTCACCGCGGTCGCGCCGATGCCCAAGCGCTTCGCCGAGGCCACGGCGCAGGTGGAGCTGGTCTTCGGCAAGAAGCCCGCGCCGGTGGACAAGAGCGCCATCAAGCTGCTGACCAAGAACCTGGAGAAGATCCTCGGGCCGCGCGAGGACTGGACGACGCCGGTCTGCCGCGAGCTGTGGGGCGCGCTCTGGGCCGGGCAGGGCAAGCGTCGCCGCACCGCCGACCACGAGCGGGTCTGGTGCAACCTCGCCGGCTACTGCCTACGTCCCGGCTTCGGCGCGCCGCTCGACGCCTGGCGCGCGGGCGAGGTCTGGAAGATCTTCGACCAGAGCCTCCAGTTCCAGGTCGAGGCGCACAACTGGGAAGCCTGGTGGGTGCTCTGGCGCCGCATCGCCGGCGGGCTGGGCGACGCCGAGCAGAAGCGCCTCTTCGACACCGTCGCGCCCGTCCTGCGCCCGGTCCTCAAGGGCAAGAGCGCGCCCAAGCCCAAGAACGTCAAGGCCGAGGGCCTCGACGAGATGATCCGCATGGTGGCGAGCCTGGAGCGCCTGGCTCCCGAGATGAAGCTCGAGGCGGGCGACTGGGTCCTCGAACGGCTGGCCAAGGACGGGCCGCGCTCGCACCTGGTCTGGGCCATGGGCCGGCTGGGCGCCCGTGTGCCGTTCTACGGCTCGGGCCACGCCTGTGTTCCGGCCGAGGTGGCGCAGGCCTGGCTCGAGAAGCTGCTCTCGCTCGCGACGCCTCGGCCCGACGAGCTGGTCTTTCCGCTCTCGCAGCTCTCGCGCCTGTCCGGCGACCGCACCCGCGACCTGGACGCGGCGATCCGGGAGAAGGTCGCCCGCCGGCTCACCGAGCTGAGGGCCCCGGAAGCGGTCGTCCGTTCGGTCCGCGAGGTCGTCGAGCTGACCGGCGGCGAGGAGCAGAAGGTGTTCGGCGAGAGCCTGCCCGCCGGGCTGAAGCTCCTCGGATAGGTCGCTGATTCCCAAAGGCGCTGGGGCCAGAACCCATCGCCCTCTGCTCGGTCTCCAGGCGCTGCAGGTTGCCGTTCTGCCCCGGCGGCTCGCACAGCTGCTAGGCGAAGATCGAGGCGATGGCGAGGGAGAAGCCCGGCACCACGTCGCCGCCGTCCAGGGGATCCAGGGATCCACGCGCAAGACCCTCCCAGGACGACTCCGGCGGAGAGCTTCCGGCTCACGCCGGTGGCGGGCCAGCGCGGGGCCGCGCGTCGGGGAGGTCCTCGGCGCCGGCGGCGAATCGCTCCAGCCACGCCTCGGCTCGTTGGACCACGAGCGCTTCGTCCCGTGGGCTCAAGGCTGCCGAAGCAAGCGGAAGGCCCACCGGCGGGTGCGACCCGACGAGGCACGCCAGCGCTCGGGCCATGCGGAAACGCTCGAAGAGATCGCGCGGCTCGTCGCCCAACCAAGCCTCGGCCAGCAGCGCGTTGAGCTGCCGGTCCGCGAGGCGGTGCACCTCCTGGACGTCGAGCAACGCCCGCGCCCCCGCCCAGTCTCCGCGCCGCCGACATGCGCCGGCGCGCGCGACCGCCCTCGCGACGCGGACGACCGAGTCGATCGCCGCGACCTCCGGCGGCAGCGGCGCCGGGCTCTCCGGATCCGCGAGCGCGGAAGCGGCGGCGAGGAGCTCGAGCATCGAGCACCCCGGCTGAGCGCCGCCAGCCCCCTCGCGCCAGCTCCGGAGGGCGGCCTCGAGCTCTCCGAGGTGGAAGTCGGCCAGCCCGCGCAGGTGCCAGTACAGGCAGGCGATCCCTCTTCCAGGGGGCGCAGCCCGAACGGCGAGGTGCTCGCGCACCTGCGCCCACTTGTCCTCCAGAGCCAGCCGCCAAGCCTGCCAGACCGCCAGGGCCGGGTGGTCGGGGAAGCGGGCGAGGCACTGCTCGATGAATGCCCCGAGCTGGTACTCCCTGGTCCACGCCAGTGCGGCGACGAGATCTGCGGCCGTGTCTCCCTCGCAGTCCGGGGCCGCCAGCAGCTCGCGGGCGAGCTTCAGCCGCTCCTCGCCGAAGGGGGCTCGGCAAAGCTGCTCCTGGAGCGCGCTGCAGCCCTCGCCAGACGCGTCGGCTCGATCCATCCAGCAGCGGCGGTCGATGAAGGGCGGCGTCGTCCTCGGCGCCATCCGGTCCTCGTGGTTCTCGAACGGCTCCGGCGCGGTCGCGCCCAGGCGTTCCAGCCGGAGCCCTCGCGAGCAGGGCGCCAGCGCCACGACCTCGCCGGCGTGGACGTCCTGGACCAACCTCATCTGCGCGGGAGCCTCGAGCTGCCACGCCGTCTCGAGCGCCTCGCCGTTCCACCGCACCGCCGTGAGGAGCCGCCGGCCCCCCGACCGGCTGTGCACGACGAACGTGCACCTCTGCGAGAGCGAGGTCGCGACCTGCGCAAGCCCGCCGCATTTGACCTCCCCGAGCGAGAAGGTCCCGTGGGGGCGCCGGCCGAGGGCGAGGAGGTTGGCGGACGAGGGCTCGCCTTTGAAGGCCTCGACCGTCTCCAGCAGCAGCACCCCCTCGCCGGACGGGTGCGCCGCCGCGCCGGCGAGGGTCTCGGCCGGCGGACCCTTCGCGACGCGCTGCCCCTGCGCGTCGAGCAGCAGCGTCGTGTCGCCCAGCCGGTCGGTCACGACCCGGGCCTCGCCGGGGCCGAGCACCGGGATGACCGGCGAGCAGTCGACCAACTTGCGGTCGGCGCGGCGCCGTTCGAGGTCGCGCGACACGCAGTCGCGGTCCGGGATCTCGGCCCAGAGGCGCGAGGTCCCGGGCACGAGAAACGTGTCCAGCCGCTCCTCGTCCCCCGGCAGCACGTCCTCCAGCGCGTCCCAGCGCAGCACGTCGTGCTCGCGGTCGCCCAGGACGAGCCGG
Organism: Myxococcales bacterium; assembly: GCA_036504155.1. Lineage (GTDB taxonomy): Bacteria > Myxococcota > Myxococcia > Myxococcales > UBA5297 > JACRCT01. The sequence continues at coordinate 36,527 of DASXVQ010000214.1, read as the reverse complement.
CGAGATTGCAGGTGCTCGAACAGCACCAACCCGCGCTGGTCCCAGTCCGTCTGGGGACCGCGCAGCTCGCACGGCGCGCGCAGCACCCGCTCGCGCAGGACCCGGCCGGTGGCCGGCTCCAGCTCGCGCACGAAGCCCCAACGCCCGAAGAAGCACACCAGCGCCACGCGCTCCCGGTCAGGTGAAAGCCAGGCCGGGGCGAAGGGAGTCCGATGCCAGGGGAGCACCGTGTCCGGCGCCGGCGGTCGGCCGCCCGGCAGCGGCAGGTCGATCAGCCTCCACTCGCGGCGCAGGCTCGACTCCGCGGCATCCGTCCGCGCCTGCCAGTCGGCCCGGGCCTCGGGGGGCGCCGTCGCCAAGGCGCGCCGGGCGACCTCCCGCGCGCAGACGAGCTCGCCGCGCGAGGTCAGCGCGTCGACTTCGTGGGCGAGCTCGGCCTGTCGCCGCATTCCGGCGAGCCTCGCGCAGAGCGCGGAGAGCTCGGCGGCGCGGGCCTCGGGCAGGATCTTCGGGTCGATTCCGGCGAGGAGGCCCTCGGCCTGCTCCAGGCCGGCGGCGCTCGCCGCCAGGGTCCGCGCTCGCTCGAGCTGCTCGAGCGCCGCGGCCCGGCGCCGGCTGCGGACCGTGCCCTCGGCGGCGGCGGCGAGCTCGCGCGCTCGCGGGAGCCCGGCGAACGCGCGCTCGTGCCTTCCGAGCAGGGTGAAGGCCCGCTCGGGGTCGGCGTGCTCCGCCTCCTCGAGGTCCAGCAGGGCCTCCACCGCCTCGCGGGGGCGGCAGCGCTCGGCGAGCGCCTCGAGCGTGGCGAGCTCCGACCAGCCGAAGTGCCGCACCAGGTCGCGGGGGCGCGGGGCAAGCTCGAGGAAGCCGAGCAGCGCCTCGGCCCGCTCCCCCGCCTCGCGCCGGCGCCGCAGCTCCTCGGCGAGGCCGCGCGCCCGCACCTCCTCCTCGTCCTCGGCGGCACGGGCGAGGCGGGCCTCGAGCCCGGCGACCGTCGCGCCCGACTGCCCGATGGCCTGCAGCGCTCGCAGCTCGGCCGCGTGGTCGCCGGCGGCGCGAGCGGCGTCGGACTCGGCGAGCAGGGCTCGGGTCCGCTCCTCGAGGCGGCGCGCCTCGAGCTCGCGCAGGGCGCGTCTCGCGGCCTGGGAGGCGGGCCAGCGGGCGAGCAGGTCGCGGGCGAGCCGCTCGATCTCCGCGTCCTCGCCGCGCTGGACGGCGAGGCGCAGCAGCTCCTCGGCGGGCCGGCGCAGCTCGGCCTCGCGCCGGTGCAGACCGGCCTCGAGCGCCGCGATCTCGGGATGGGAGGGGGCGAGTTGCGCGGCGCGCCGCAGGTGGCGGGCGGCGAGCGCGACGTCGGGCTCGCCGCGGGCGAGGAGGATCCAGGCGTCGGCCGCGCGGGGGCCCTCCAGGCCGTGAAGGAAGCCGAGGGCGCGTGCCGGGTCGGCCCGGCGCGCGGCGGCGACGGCCAGCAGCGCGCGCACGGCCGGGAGACAAGCGGACTGGGCGCTGAGCTCGGTCTCGAGCGAAAGGGCGTCGGCGTCGGCGGCGAGCGTGTCGACGAGCAGGCCGAGCAGCGGGACCGCGGCCTGGGGGGCTCCCGCCGAGAGCGTGAAGGCGTCGTCCAGGGCCTCGCGGGCCGCCTCGTAGTCGTACGCGCGAAGCAGGTCCTCGGCGTCGGCGAGCCGCCCTGCGGCGGTGCCGCCGGGCCGGGCCTCGCGGCGCGAGCCGGCCCTCTCGCGCGCGGGTGGCTCGGAGGGGGAGGGAGGTGGCGGCGCCGGCAGGCCGAGATCGAGCTGCAGGTGCAACCAGGCGCGGGCGTCGTCCTCGAGATCGGAGAGGCAGGCATGGCAGGCGTCGCCTCCGAGCGAGCGCAGGCGCAGCCCGACGATCCCGCCCGGCTGCGGCTCGACGACGAGGTCGTCCCGGAAGCGGCGCACGAGCAGGCTCTGCAGCCGGCTCTTGAGCGAATAGCGCCTCCGCGTCTCGGCGGCGTTCAGCTCGCGCCCGGTGGGGTTGACGGCGTGGATGACGTCGAGCAGCCGGCGCGGCTCGGGCTCGACGCGCCCGCGCAGCATCGACTCCGCGAGCCTCTCGCAGTCGCGCAACGATCTCGGAGTCGCCTTGGTCCCCATCGCGGCCTCCCGGCGAGGCGGTCGGCGGCAAGCATCTCCCGCTGCGGGCCGAAGGGGCAACCGGCCCTTCGGCGTCGTGGACCGCCCAGGTCGGCCGGGGGCCGTGCGCCTGGGGCCGCGCGAGCCGCCAGGCTCCTCTCGAGCCCGTGAGCCCGGTGGGCAGGCGAGGGCGTGGCGGCGAGCCCGATCCCCCTGCCGACACCGGCCCCTTCGCGGATGGTCGACAACCGAACAGCGCTTCTCTAGGATGCGCCCGCCATGAACGCCATGAACGGACCACTCGTTGTCGGGATCGCTGGCGGAACTGCTTCAGGCAAGACCACCGTCGCCAACAAGATCGTCAGCCGACTCAAGGGCAGCCGCGTCTCGCTGCTCGACCAGGACTCCTATTACCGGGACCTGTCGGACCTGACGTTCGAGGAGCGGCTGGAGATCAACTTCGACCACCCTGACTCCTTCGACACCGAGCTGCTGGTCAACCACGTGCGGCAGCTGAAGGCCGGCAAGGCGGTCGAGAAGCCGCATTACAGCTTCGTCAACTGCGTGCGCGAGAAGGAGACCACGCGCATCGAGCCCGGCGACGCCATCATCCTCGAGGGCATCCTGGTGCTGGCCTGCGAGCCGCTGCGCAAGGAGCTCGGGGTCAAGATCTTCGTCGACGCCGAGGACGACGTGCGCATCATCCGGCGCCTCACCCGCGACATCAAAGAGCGCGGCCGCGACTTCGACGCCATCGTCACCCAGTACTTCAAGAGCGTGCGCCCCATGCACTACGGCTTCTGCGAGCCGTCCAAGCGCCACGCCGACATCATCATCCCGCACGGCGGCAACAACGACGTCTCCATCGAGATGGTCGTGGGCGCGATCCGGGCCCGCCTGCCGGGCTTCGCGAGCCGCTAGCCGCTCGCCGCGTCACGGGGAAACCGACATGCCGATGAGAACCGTGCTCCTCGCGGTCGCGATGGCTCTGCCCGCGACCGCCCTCGCCGTGCCCAAGGCGCCCTGCGCCAGCGGCTCGGAGTGCAAGAAGAAGTGCGACGCCGGGGCCCTCGACGGCTGCTGGGGCCTGGGCGTGATGAAGGCCGACGGCCGGGAGGGCTTCGTCGACGAGAAGGGCGCCCTCGAGCTGTTCAAGAAGGCCTGCGACGGCGGCTTCGCGCTGGGCTGCGCCAGCCAGGCGTCCGCCACCAAGGACCCCGCGGCGTCCCTCGCGCTGGCCCGGAAGGCCTGCGACCTCGAGGCCGCCCTGGGCTGCGTGCTCCTGGGCATCAAGTACCGGGACGGCAGCGGGGTCGCCAAGGACCCGAAGCAGGCGCTCGCCTTCGCGCGCAAGGGCTGTGACGGCGGCGAGACCATGGGCTGCATCCAGGCCGGGATGCTGATGCTCGATGCCGGCGACGCCAAGGGCGCGGTGAAGCTGCTCGACGGCGGCTGCCAGGGCGGCGCGCGCGACGCCTGCCACAACCTGGCGATCCTGTTCGGGACGGGCAAGGCGGTGGCCAAGGACGAGGCGCGGGCGATCGCGCTGCTGGAGAAGGCGTGCGACCTGGGCCTGGCCGACGACTGCGAGCTGGCCGCGCGGCTGGTCATCGGCGACAAGAAGGGCGACGCCCAGGCGAGCGCCAAGGCCGAGCAGCTCACGCGCAAGGCCTGCGAGCTGGGCTCCGGCTCGGCGTGCTACCTGGCCTCGGTGAAGGCGCCCAAGGAGGAGAAGTCGAGGTGGGCGGAGAAGGCCTGCGCCGCGGAGATCGGGGAGGGCTGCTTCAAGGTCGCCATCATCGCCGAGGAGGCCAACGACCTCGGCCGCGCCGTCGACTTCCACGACCGCGCCTGCCGCACCGGCTGGAAGATGGGCTGCGAGTCGGCGACCAAGCTCATCGCCCAAGGCGTCGGGAAGGCGGAGATCGCCAAGCCGTACTTCGAGACGCTGCTCAAGGCCTGCGAGGCGGGCCAGTTCGCCGGCTGCGAGATGCCGGTGACGGTGCTGCGCAAGGGCCACCCGGCGATTCCCAGGGACGTCGCCCGGGCGGTGAAGATCCTGGAGAAGAGCTGCGAGGCCAAGGACGCCACGAGCTGCGCCACGCTGTCGCAGATGTACCGCGGCGGGCTGGACGTGGCGAAGGACGCGGCCAGGGGCGAGCTGTACCGGAAGAAGGCCTGCGCCCTCGACGAGAAGGCCTGCTCCGTCAGCCAGGCCCTGCCGACCGACGCCAAGAAGTAGGGGCGGGGCGTGCGGCCCACGAAGACAAGCCCGCGCGACCGGCGGTCACGCGGGCTTGCCTGATGCCTGGGATCTGGAGGGCGCCTACGCCGCGCCTTCGACGGTCTGCCCCAGGAATTTGCGCTCGATCTTCTCGTAGTAGTCGATGATCTGCCGGACGTACTGGCGCTTCACCAGGTACGAGCCGGGGAAGAAGCTGCGCTTGAAGCCGTAGATGATGATGCTCTTGAGCACCCGGGCGTCGACGCCGCAGAAGCGCACCGCCAGGTCCAGCTCGTTGGTGACGGTGGTGTTCGAGACGGTCCGGTTGTCGGTGCACAGCGTGGTCGACAGCCGGGCCTCGCGCAGCTTGTTGAAGCTGTGCTGCGACAGGTCCTTGAGCGACGGGATGGTCTGCAGGTTCGAGGTCAGGCACACCTCGATGGTGATGCGCCGGTCGGCGATGTACTCCGACAGGCTGCTCACGTACTCCTCGCGATCCTTGATGACCGGGTCGACGACCATCGACGAGTCGAGCAGGAAGTAGCCGTGCCCGATGCGGTCGGCGTAGCACTCGGTGATCGCCTGGAAGATGCTCTCCGGGCCGTACGCCTCGCCGGCGTGCACGGTCTTCTTCATGAAGTTCTTGTGGGCGTACTCGTAGGCCAGGCGGTGGTCGTCGGGCGGGTAGCCCTTCTCCTCGCCGGCGAGGTCCAGGCCGACGATGGGCACGTCGTACTCGTCGCGCACGTGGACCGCGGCGCGCGCCAGCTCGAGCGAGGCCAGCCCGAACACCTGGTTCTTGGGGGTGAACTGGTGCGCGCGCAGCAGGTCGGCGTAGTACTCCGAGAAGTGTTCGTTGAAGGCCCGCATCGCGCAGACGATGATGCCGTACTCGAACGGCGGCTCCTGGCCGCTGATCACCTCGGGCCGCCGGTTGAACTCGTCGCGGGCGCGGCGCATGCCGCGGTCGACCGCGCGCATCACGTTGATGGGGTTCAGGTGCCGGTGCACGTGCAGCTGCGGCGCGAAGCGCACCTCGACGTAGCGCACGCCCTCCAGCTGGTTGTCGAGGGCCAGCTCGTAGGCCACCCGCTCCAGCCCCGGCTCGCTCTGGAGGACGGCGGTCATGTACTGGAAGCCGGTGAGGTAGTCGGCCAGGTCCTTGTAGCGCTCCTTGAACACCAGCTCCTTGAGCCCGGCCTCGGTGTAGGAGGGCAGCTGGACGTGGTACTGGCGCGCCAGCTCGATGAGGGTGGGGATGCGGATCGAGCCGTCGAGGTGGACGTGCAGGTCGGTCTTGGGCAGCGCGAGCAGGAAGTCGCGGCTGAGCTTGTCGGTCTTGATGGGTTCGTTGGTCATGGTTGGCACTGTTTCTACCGGTTTTTCACCCGGCTTGGGAGGGGCTGGTCGCCGGGTCGGCAATTTCGCCGGCTTCTTGGGCGCCCCTGGTCTGTGGACTGGCATGCGGATGGTCAATCGGAGATCAGGTCGTGGAGGGGGAAGGCCAGGCTCTCCGGCTCCTTGTAGAACGCGTGGTGGCCGCCGTCCGCGGCGATCTCGAAGTAGCGGGTGCGCACGCCGGCGGCGGTGAGGGAGTGGTAGGTGTCCTGCATCGCGGTCGAGGTCGCCAGCGGGTCGGTGGAGCAGGCGGCGACCAGGCAGCGCGCCTTGACCGCGGCGAGGTCGCCGGTCAGGTCCGCGCTCGCCATGGCGCGGCACAGGGTCAGGTAGCAGCGGGCGTCGAACTCGCGGGTGAACTGCTCGGCCTCGGCGTCGAGCAGCCTCTCGGACTCGAAGGCGCCGCCGCGCATCAGCGAGTAGTCGCGGGGGTAGAGGTCGCGCAGCAGGGCGACCCGCACCCGGCGCAGCGCCCGCGCGGCCCCGGGGCCCTGGCCGTCGCCGCGGTACTCGGGGTCGGCCAGGAGCATGGTGGCGACCAGGCCGAGGCGGCGGCGGGCGGCGGCGGGCAGCAGCGCCGGGCCGCCCAGCGTCGCCACCGCGCGCACCAGGCCCGGGTGGCGCGCGGCCAGGGCCAGCGCCACCGTGCCCCCGAGCGAGAAGCCGACCACCGCGCGCACCTTCTCGTGGCCCTGCGCCTGGAGGAAGGCGGCCACGGCGTCGGCCTGGTCGGTGACGGAGAGCTCGGGGAAGGGCCGGTCGCGCCACTCCGGCGAGGCGGCCGAGGTGGAGCCGAAGGGGCTGCCGAGCAGGTTGGGGCAGACGACGTGGTAGCGCCCCGGGTCGAAGGGCCGGCCGGCGCCGAAGAGCGCATTCGCCCAGCCTCCGGTCGAGCGGCCGGGCGCCGCCCCGTCCTGCTGCGCCGCAGGCGATCGGGAGAGCCCGTGGAGCAGGACCAGGGTGTTGTCCGAGCGGCGCTCGCCCCAGGAGCGGAAGGCGAGGCAGGCCTTCTCCAGCCGCGCGCCGGACGACAGCCGCAGCGGCTCGGGGAGGGCGACTCGCTCAAGACCCTCGGCGACCATGGCGCGTACTCTACCACGCGGATGTTTGCGCCCCCGGCGGGCTTGCGGTATTCGTCGCAGCCGACTCGTCGCCCTCGTCGCTGCGCCGCCCAAGGGGAGTTCGATGAACAATCCCATCGTCAAGTTGCTCGTCGTGCTCGTCATCATCCTGGGCGGAGGCTTCTACGGCCTGACGACCTACCGGAAGAAGAGCGCCGAGTACGAGAACAAGCTGGACCTGGAGCGCATCCGCAAGGAGTGGCTGGAGCGTCAGCCGCTGGCGCGCCAGCTCGCGGCGCCCGACAAGTACCGCTTCGAGCAGCAGGCGCTGTTCAAGTGGTACTTCAACGAGCTGACCGAGCACTACAACAAGTTCCAGGGCCTGAAGGACTACGAGAAGGTCGGCGACGACCTGGAGGCCAAGAAGAAGGCCAAGAAGATCAAGGACAACGAGTACAACCTGCTCTTCGAGCGCTACAAGTCGACCAAGGACTTCTGGGACTTGGCGATGGCCAACAAGTACGACCCGGTCTTCACCGCGGTCGACAACGGCCTGCGCTTCGACATCTTCAAGGTCGAGAGCGTCTCCGACTCCAAGGAGCCGAAGCTGCGGCTCCACTACGCGCTCTGGGGCGCGCAGCGGAAGTGGTCGGTGGACAGCAGCAGCGGCGGCAAGGTGCTCAAGCTCACCGTCAACGCCGCCTTCCACGAGCTGACCGTGCTGGGGCTCGACGAGGCCGGCAAGGAGGCCACCCGCATGACCGCCGCCGGCGATCCCTACAAGGTCGACAATCCCGAGCGCTTCATCGAGGAGTTCCCCCCGGGAGTCGTCTTCGGCTCCTACGACCTGCCGAAGATCCCCTCGAACGTGGTCACCGTGGAGATCAGCTGGGACATCGGGACCCGCTCGGTCCTGAGCGGCGAAGAGGTCTCCGGCAAGTTCGTCTGGAAGCAGCCGCTCCCCTCCGAGTGGAAGGGCGGCAACTGGGCCGACGCGCAGGAGCAGGTGCGCGACGCCCCCGAGGAGCCGACGCCGACCAAGGGCAAGAAGAAGTAGGAAGCGGCCTCAGCATCCGAAGGTTTCGAGGGGCCGACCGCGCGCAGCGGTCGGCCTCTCGGCGTTCGGGGGCGCAGCGGCGGCGCGCAGCCTAGGGACCTGAGCGCTCGCGGCTCACCCCACCACCGACAGGTGCGTCGCCAGCTGGAAGCACGCCGCCACGCCGTCGTCGTCGATGGCGTGCACGTCGAGCTTGGGGCCCACCGTCAGCGCCGACAGCCCCTGCGTCAGCGGCAGCTCGCAGAGGATGGCGCCCGTCTTGGGATCCAGGGCGCGCATCGGGTCGCCCGGGGCGAGCAGGACGCCGCGGCGCAGCACCGGCGCCAACGCGTGGTCCAGCTCGAGCCCGCAGCGCGCAGCCCTCCAGGCGACCGAGCCGTCGGGCGCCAGGCAGGTGACGCTGCCGTCGCGCAGCGAGGCGAACACGTGGCCGGGGCCCAGGGTGAGGCAGGGGACGCCGCAGGCGGCGCCCAGCGAGGTCCGGAAGGCCTCCTTGCCGGTCTTGGAGAAGCCGACGACCACCGACTCGCCGTCGGAGACGCCGCCCTGGACGATGAGCCGGCGCCAGGGCAGGGGGGAACCCGCGGCGCGCAGCGGCACCGGGCGGGTCAGGCGCGGCCGGCCGCTGGCGGCGTCGACCGCAGTGATCCACAGCGCGCCGTCCTGGCGGCCCAGGGTCACCAACGCGCCGGCGCCCACGGTCAGCGACCCCTCGAAGGAGCCGTTGGAGCGCACCCGGAAGACGGGCAGCCCGTCCTTGGCGCCCAAGGCGTAGAGGAAGCCGTTGTCGGTGGCGGCGTAGACGCGGTCGCGCAAGAGGCAGGCCGACACCCGGCCGGCCTGCGGCGCCATGAACTGCCAGACGGCCCGGCCGCTGGCGGAAAGGACCGCGGCGACGCGCGCTCCCTCGAGCACGCAGAGCGTCGCCGGCCCGGGGATCTCGCCGGCCTTCAGCGTGCCCGCGGTGGAGACGATCTGCGGCTGCTCCGCGCCTCCCGGGTCGCGCACGAACCGGCCGGCTCCGCGATGGGTCAGGCCGAGCAGCCGCGAGCGGTGCGAGACCAGCACCCCGCCATCGGAGAGGGCCGCCGAGTCGCAGGTCCGCTTGGAGAGCAGCTCGCCGGTCGCCGCGTCCAGGAACGTCGCGCGCCGCTTGGAGAGCACCACCAGCGCCCCGTCGCCCAGCGCCACCTCGGTCGCCCGTGCGCCGGTGTCGACCCCGCGCCAGGCGATGCGGAAGCGCAGCCGCTTGAGCTTGCCGGTGGTCAGGGGCGAGCCGGCGCCCTTCTTCGACCGGGAGCGGGGTGCGCTGCCGCCGTCGGCGAACAGCTCGCCGCCCTCGACCGCCCGGAGGAGCTCCAGCTGCTCGCGCGCCCCGTCCACCAGCGCGCACAGGTAGGGGTTCTTCGACTGGGCCGGGTTGCGCGCCACGATGGCCCCGCCGTAGTCGAGCGCGCACTGCAGGAACGAGCGCGCCAGGGCCAGCGCCTGGCAGGGGACCGCGCGCCCCTCGACGGTCAGCAGGCCGCCGGCCAGGTCGAGCCTGAGCTTGGAGCCGCCCGAGGAGAGCGTCCCCTCCCAGGTCTTGGCCCCTTCGCGGTGCGCGCCGACGAGGTCCGCCGCCGCGCGCGAGAGGTCGGTGAGGGCGAGGAAGGGCGGGCCCTTGCCGAACGCCATCGGGGCGCCCCGCGCGTCGCGCAGGATGAGCTCGCCCGCGCCGAGCAGCGAGAAGAGCTCGCCGCCGTGGCGCGAGGAGTCCAGCCGACCCGGCTCGTCGAAGAGGACGAAGCCCGCGGCGGGCGCGTCGGGCTGCGCGGGCAGCACGCACTCGTGCGGCACCGGCGCGCCTTCCGCGCGGCGGGAGGCCTTGCGGCCGGACAGGCGCGCCGCCTTGCGCAGCAGCTCCGCCCGGCGCGCGAGGCCCCGGGCGAAGGAGGTGCGCTCCAGCGCCGGGTCGACCGCGGTCAGGTCCGAGAGCAGCGCCTGGGCGCACGAGGCCACCGCCAGCGCCAGCGCCGACAGGTCGACCTCCAGCTCGCCGGCGAGCAGCCGCGCCGGGCGGCCGAGCGAGACCAGGCACAGGGAGGCCCTGGCCCCGCGCCGGCCCAGCACCAGCTCGATGGCCCCGTCGGCGACCGGGACCTGGCCGCCGGCCGCCGGCTCGCGGCACAGGCGCAGCACCACCGCCGCCAGCTGGTCGACCACCTCGAAGATGGGCGCCTCGGCCAGGCCCTGCATCACGTCCACGCCGTCGACCTCGACGCCCAGCGAGTCGAGCACCGCGCTGGCCGAGAAGCCGCGCGAGCGCGAGGCCGTCTTCAGGCCCGACAGGTAGGTCGGGTTGAGCTTCCAGCTCCTGCCGGTGAGGACGCGCACCATCCGGCCGGTATCCTACCTCGGCCGCCAAAGTGCGCCACGTTGCGACCGCCGCGATTTTTCTTCGTTTTTGGCCATTGACTTGGCCCCGGGCCCTTCCCTAGGATTCCACCGCCCCTCGTACGGCGCGGTGCCGGACACGCAAGGGGGCGAAAACTCTGAATCTTTTGGGCGGGCTCGAGGCGCGAAGGAGCGGGCCGCCCACCGCGAGTGAGACGCGGTGGCCTCGAGTCAAACCCGTCCCCAGCCCGGCCGCCTTTCCGCCGGGAACTGAAGGCCCTAGCAAAGGATCTGGATGACATTCTACGAAGCCGCCCTGCGCGTCCTGGAGCGCGAGGGAAAGCCCCTGCACGTCAACGCCATCGTCGAGCAAGCCCTCAAGGACAGCCTGCTCTCCCACGTCGGCAAGTCGCCGGAAGACGTGATGCAGAGCCGCCTGCTCGCCATGGCCCGCCGGCGCACCGACCGCAAGGTCGTCGCCACCGCCGCCATGACCTATGGCCTGGTCGAGTGGGGAATCCCCGAGGACGCGGCCGCCCTGGCGCTCGCCCCCGAGCAGCCCAAGGACGACGAGAAGCCGCTGCGGCCCCGCGAGCGGCACCCCATGCCCTCGCCGGACAAGGTCCGCATCGCCGGCCGCGGCGAGCGCATGCGCAAGGGCCAGCGCCGCGAGGAGGAGCGCGAGGAGCGCGGCCGCCGGCGCAAGTTCCCGCCGCTCGCCGAGGTGGCCTTCGAGATCCTCTCGCAGGCCAGCGCCGCCATGGCCGCGGTGGACATCGCCGCCGCGGCGCGCGAGCGCGACCTGGTCAGCGAGGACCTGGGCGCCGAGGCGCTGCTGCACGCGCTGCGCGAGGACAACCGCCGCCGCGCCGAGGCGGGCCGCAAGCCCGCCTTCCACATCGGCCCCGACGGTGAGGTGTCGGTGGAGCGCGCGGCCGCGGGCGAGGCCCCCAGCGTCGAGTTGGAGGCGGCCTTCGCCTACGCCATCGGCATGCCGCTGACCGAGGGCAAGCCGGGAGCGGAGCGCGGGCCCGGCGCGACGCGCCTGATGGCCCAGGCCGCCGAGCACCGCCGGCAGATGCTGCGGCTGGTGCGCCGCCGGCTGGGCGACATGGACGCCGCCGGGTTCGAGCGCGCCGCGATGGTGCTGCTGGAGGCCAAGGGCTTCCGGGAGATCAAGATCGCCAAGCGCGGCAAGGACGGCCCCCTGGTGATGGCCCTCCGCAAGGACGGCCTCACCGACCTGCGCTGGGTCATCCAGCTGCTCAAGGGCGGCGCGGAGGTCGAGCGCGAGGACGTCGAGGACCTGCGCAAGGACCTGGCGCACTTCGGCGCGCAGCTGGGCATCGTGCTCTCCCCGGCGGACGTCAGCCGCGACGCGCGGCACGACGCCTCCGCGGGAGGCCTGGTGCCGGTGCTGCTCTGGTGCGCCGACGCGCTCAGCGACCTGTACGCCGAGGCCAAGCTGGGCCTCGTCAGCCTGAGCGTCGAGGTGCTGGACCTGGACGAGAACTTCTACCGGCAGTGCCGGGAGAAGGGCCGCGACGAGGAGCGGGCCCGCCGGGTGCGCGAGGAGCGCGAGCGGGGCCAGGCGCCGGTCCCCCAGGCGGCGGTGAGCGGCTTCCAGGTGCCCCAGGGCGGCCCCCAGGCGCCGGCGGGCCGCGCGCACGCGCCGATGGCGGTGCCGACCGAGGCCGAGCGCGCGGCGCTGGCCGCGGCCATCGTCACCGGGCCCAGCGCCGCCGAGCGCGAGGCCGCGGAGCAGCGGCGTCGCGAGGAGGAGCGGCTGCGCGCCGAGGCCCACGAGAAGATCGAGGCCGCGGAGCTGCAGGCGCGAGCGCGCCGGGCGGCGCCCCCGCCGGCCTAGCCGGGAGCTTCGCGGGAGGTCTTCGTGAAGGGCGCCGGGCAGGTCGACCAGAGCGGCGGCGAGGCAGCGGCGGGCTCGGGGAGCGGCAAGCCTGCGGGCTTGCCCGAGGCCGCCGCCCCGGAGCGCGCCATCGCCCAGCTGACGCCGATGATGCGCCAGTACCTCGAGGTGAAGGCGCAGAACCCGGACGCCATCCTCTTCTTCCGGCTGGGCGACTTCTACGAGATGTTCTTCGAGGACGCCGTCAAGGCGTCCGAGCTCCTGCAGATCACGCTCACCTCGCGCGCCAAGGGCGATGAGCGGGTGCCGATGTGCGGGGTGCCCTACCACGCCGCCAAGGGCCACATCGCCAAGCTGGTCGAGGCGGGCCTCAAGGTCGCCATCTGCGACCAGATGGAGGAGCCGGGGAAGGGCCCGGCCATCGTCCGCCGCGAGGTCACGCGCATCGTCACGCCGGGCATGGTGCTCGACGAGGAGCTGCTCGACGCCCACGCCAACAACTTCCTGTGCGCGGTGCTGCTCGACGACGCCCCTGGTGGCGGCCTGGCCCTGCTCGACGCCTCCACCGGCGAGTTCTTCGCGGGCGAGGTGGAGAGCGACGCCGCGCTGGCCGAGGAGGTCGCCCGGTCCGGCGCCCGCGAGATCCTGGTCCCGGCCTCCAAGGCTCCGACCAACCGGGCCGAAGGGCTGGCGCGCCTGGGGCAGCTGGCGCTCGATGCCTACCCGGACGACGCGTTCGAGCCGGGCCGCGCGCAGTCGGCGCTCCTCGCCCACCTCGGCGTGCGCACCCTGGAAGGCTTCGGGCTGGGCGACAAGCCCCGCGCGGTGGGAGCCGCCGGCGCGGCGCTGCGCTACCTCAAGCAGACGCAGAAGTCGGACGCCAAGCACGTCGACCGCATCACGCTGCACAACGCCTCGGGCGCGATGGTGCTCGACGAGGCCTCGCGGGCCAACCTCGAGATCGTCCGCACGCTGCGCGACGGCAAGCGCAAGGGATCGCTCCTGGGCCTGCTGGACAAGAGCGCGACGGCGATGGGCGGCCGGCGGCTGGCGCGGTGGCTGTCCTACCCGCTGCTCGACGTCGCGGAGATCGACCGGCGCCTGGACGCGGTGGGCGAGCTGGCCGAGCGCGGGGTGCTGCGCGAGGAGCTGGCCTCGCTGCTCAAGCCCATCTCGGACATCGAGCGGCTGACGGCGCGGCTGTCGCTCGGGCAGGGCAACGCGCGGGACCTGCGGGCACTGGCGACGAGCCTGGGCCTGTTGCCGCAGCTGGCGGGCAAGGCCGGCGGCTGCAAGGCGACGCTGCTCTCCTCGCTGGCGCAGCCCCTGGGAGCCCTGAAGGACCTGGAGGAGCTGCTGGACCGGTCGGTGGCGCTGGAGCCGCCGGCGAACCTCAAGGAGGGCGGGCTCATCCGCGAGGGCTGCGACCCGGCGCTCGACAAGCTCGTGAAGATCGCGACGCAGGGCAAGGACTTCCTGCTGCAGCTGGAGAGCCAGGAGAAGGAGCGGACCAAGATCGGCTCGCTCAAGGTCCGCTACAACCGCGTCTTCGGCTACTACATCGAGATCACCAAGGCCAACCTGCACCTGGTGCCCGACGACTACGTGCGCAAGCAGACCACCGCCGGCGGCGAGCGCTTCGTGACGCAGGCGCTCAAGGAGTTCGAGGAGCAGGTGCTCACCGCCGAGGAGCGCCGCTTCGCGCTGGAGCTGGAGATCTTCGAGCGGCTCCGCCAGGAGGCCGTGAAGCGGGCCGGGGCGCTGCGCGAGGCCGCCGGCGCGGTGGCCGTCGTCGACGCCATCCTCTCGCTGGCGCGAGCGGCCGCCGAGCACGGCTACGTGCGGCCGGTGGTGGACGACACCGACGTCCTCGACATCGTCGAGGGCCGCCACCCGGTGGTCGAGCGGATGCTGGGCTCCGAGACGTTCGTGCCCAACGACGTGCGGCTCGACCGCAGCGGCCAGCAGGTCCTGGTCATCACCGGGCCCAACATGGCGGGCAAGAGCACGGTGATGCGCCAGGTCGCGCTCATCGTCCTGATGGCGCAGGCGGGCTCGTTCGTGCCGGCCAAGAGCGCGCGGGTGGGGCGCTGCGACCGCATCTTCACCAGGGTGGGCGCGGCCGACAACCTGTCGCGCGGGCAGTCGACCTTCATGGTCGAGATGACCGAGACCGCCAACATCCTGCACAACGCGACCGAGCGCTCGCTGGTCATCCTCGACGAGATCGGCCGCGGGACCTCCACCTTCGACGGCCTCTCCATCGCCTGGGCGGTGGCCGAGCACCTGCACGACCTCGTCGGCGCGCGCACGCTCTTCGCGACGCACTACCACGAGCTGGTGGACCTCGCCCGCGAGAAGCCGCGGGTGAAGAACACCACCATCGCGGTCAAGGAGTTCCAGGGGCGGGTGGTGTTCCTGCGCAAGCTCGTGCCCGGCGGCGCCTCGCGCTCCTACGGCATCGAGGTCGCGCGGCTGGCCGGGCTGCCGCCCGAGGTGCTGGTGCGGGCCCGGCAGATCCTGGTGAACCTCGAGAAGGCGGAGCTGGACGACGCGGGCCGGCCGCAGCTCTCGCGCGGGCGGCGCAAGGAGTCGCCGGCGCAGCTGGGCCTCTTCGCCCGCGAGCCGCCGCCTGCGCCGAGCTACGCCCCGGTCCTCGAGGAGCTCAGGGGCGCGGAGCTCGACCAGATGACCCCGTTGGCGGCGCTGACGCTGCTCGGGCAGCTGCAGGAGCGCCTCGGCGCGAAGGGCAAGAAGGGGAGCTGACCCATGGCCGGACGGAAGACCAAGAACGCCACCGAGGCCTACCCCTTCGTGAAGTGGGCCGGCGGCAAGACGCAGCTGCTCGAGGCCATCCTCGCGCGCATGCCCGAGAAGATCGCCGGCACCTACCACGAGCCCTTCCTCGGCGGCGGGGCGGTCTTCTTCAAGCTCAAGGCGCTCAAGCGCGTGAAGAAGGCCTTCCTCTCCGACGCCAACGTCGACCTGATGAAGGCCTACGAGGCCCTGCGCGACATGCCGGAGGTGCTGCTGGCCGAGCTGGAGGCGCTGGCCGCGCGCAACAACTCGAAGGACTACTACGAGATCCGCGCGCAGGACCCGGACGGGATGACCAACGCGCAGAAGGCGGCGCGGCTGATCTACCTGAACAAGACCGGGTTCAACGGCCTGTACCGGGTCAACAGCAAGGGCGGCTTCAACGTGCCCTTCGGCGACAACCCCGCCGCGAAGATCGCCGACCGCGAGAACCTGCTGCGCGTCCACAAGGCGCTCGCCAACACCAAGCTCGAGGCCTCGCCCTTCAAGGCGGTGCTCAAGCGCGCCAAGCGGGGCGACTTCGTCTACTTCGACCCGCCGTACCAGCCGGTGAGCAAGACGTCCTCGTTCACCGCCTACGCCAAGGGCGGCTTCGGCGAGGTCGAGCAGCGTCACCTCGCCCAGGTCGTCGAGGAGCTGTCGCGAAAGGGCGTCGACGTGCTGCTGTCCAACTCGGACACGCCGCTGGCGTGCGAGCTGTACGAAGGCAAGGGCTACGAGGTGGAGCGCGTGGACGCCCGCCGCGCGATCAACAGCAAGGCGAGCGGGCGCGGAGCGATCAAGGAGCTGCTCGTGCGGGTGCAGCCCAAGGCAGCCGGCAAGGCCCGCGTCCGAGTGTCCGCGAGCCAGCTTTCCATTGCTTTCAAATCCTGAGCCGCGGTACGTTTCTTGCCACCGAACGTCCGGCGGATGAGACGGCAGGGCTTCGGTGTTTGAGGCTCCGGGCGAACATCCCAGGTCGCGACGCGGTGGAGTTCGAAGGGACCAAGGGCCCCAAGGGGCTGCAGGCCGCCAACGTCCGCAGGCTGTAGAGCTTCGGCGCCAGCGGCGGTAATCGGGCGCTTCCGCGGTCCGGAGGCGCCCGTCGTTTCATCTGGAGTGGAGAGGAAGACCCTAAAGAGATGCTCGACTCGCTCAAGAAACGCCCGGGTGCTTTGCGCTGGGCCCCTCGCCAGCGGTTTGGGGTGACGGAGGCCGGCCGCGCCGCGCTCGCGGCCTACCAGGAGTCCATTGCCCTCTACCAGACGCACATCGACAAGGATCGCGGCGACATGGACCGGCTGCAGAAGGGGTGGGCCGAGACCTACAAGGTGACCCCGCCCGACGCGACCATCCTCGGCGAGTTCTCGAAGAAGGACCTGCTGCCGCGCGAGGTCCAGTCGGCCCTGGACGACTGCGGCACGACGCTGCGCGAGGTGCAGGCGGCGGTGGACCGGCTCTACACGGCCGGGCTGCTCTCTCCCACCGGCGGAGGCGGGCCGCTGCCCGCGCACGCTACGGAGGGCCAAGACGACCTGGGAGACGAGGTCTAGCCTCCGGGACGCTGCGCGCGGAGGGGCGCAAGTCTTCTGCGCGCCGGAGCAAGCCCTCCGCGAGCGCTCGCAGTCCCTCTGCGAGCGGTCGCTGGCCTGTCGCGACGGCTACTGCACGATCATCGTCATCGAGTTCGAGACGATCGTCTGGCCGATGTACGAGGGCGCGTAGGTCACCTTCAGCGTCTGGCTCCCCTTGCCCAGCAGCGTGACCTGGCCCGCCTTCGAGTTGCTGATGGTCGCCACGATGCCCGGCGCGTTGTTGGCCGGCTCGAAGGTGGAGAAGGCGGTCACGTCGGCGGTGCTGTTGTCCGTGAAGGTGCCCACCACCTTGAGCTGGAACGGCCCGGCGCCGGTCAGCGTGACCGAGGAGGACGACGGCGTGCCGCCGTTGACGCCCACCGCCAGCGAGCGGAGGTTGGCGCCGTTCACCGTCACGTCCTGGGTCACCGACTTGCCCTGGAAGGTCGCCCGCACCGTGCCGGTCTGCGGCGGCTGGTTCGGCGCGTGGGCGATGATCATCGGCCAGGGCATGGTGGTGAAGATGCCGGTGGCGATCTGCGCGATGTCCGGCGCCAGCGAGTCGTAGGTCGCCGACTCGGTCAGGTCGAGCTTGGTGCCGTCGGCGAAGTTGCCCGTCACCGTCAGTCGGCTGGTCGCGCCCTGGCACAGGGTGGTCTGGTCGGCGGCCATCGACAGCGAGTTGAGCGTGGTCGCGGTCAGCTGCACCGTCTTCTTCGCGGTGATGGAGCCGAAGGTCGCCGACACGTCCAGCGTCCCGGCCGCCTTGGCCACCACCGTCGTGGTGCCGTCGGAGTCCGGCGAGATGCTCGCCAGCGACGCGTTGGAGACGGACCAGAACACCGTGCTCGGGCCCAGGTCCATCACCGAGCCGTCGGAGAAGGTCCCCATGGCGTGGACCCGCGTCGCCAGCCCCACCACCATCGTCGCCGGCACGTTCAGGTCGATCTTGGTGATGGTGGCGGCGGTGACCGTCACCGGGACCGAGGTGGTGTACACGCCGGTCACGTCGTACGCGGTGCAGGTGATCTCCGCGCTGCCGACGGCGTAGGAGGTGGCGATGCCATTGACGCCGACCTTGACGATCGACTCGTCGCTCGAGGACCAGCTGGGGTTGAGGATCTCCACCGCCCAGCCATCCCCGTTGCTCTTGTAGGCGAAGATGCCCGACATCTTGGCGGCGGTGCCCTTGGGCAGCACGACCTTGCCGGGCGTGACCTCCACGCCGGTGATGTTCGAGTTGAGCACCTGCAGCTGGCTCTTGCCCATCGAGTGGTCGTAGTTCACGTAGACCGGCGTCAGGCCCATGTCCTTGGCCCAGATGCCGAAGTAGCTGAAGTTGTACATCTCGGCGACCGAGGTGTTGTCGATGGTCCAGAGCGTGTCGTCGTGCGGCACCTCGACGATGGTCTTGTCCGAGTACACGGCCCAGGCGCGGTACGGGTAGATGAGGTTGGGCCGCAGCACGGCGTTGGGCGGCACGATGGCGATGCGCTCGAGCGTGGGCTCCTGCACGACGACGGTCGCGGTCCCTGCCAGGTTGTTGAACTTGGCGCGGATGGTCGTGGTGCCGCCGGAGATGCCGGTGACGGTGCCGCCGGGGACGACCGAGGCGACGGCGAAGTTGTCCGAGCTCCACGTGCAGGAGCTCGTCAGGTCCTTCGTCGAGCCGTCGCTGTAGGTGGCGATGCACTTGAAGGTGCCGGTCTGGCCCTTCTGCAGCACGAGCCCGCTGGGCTCGATGGCGAGGCTGACGAGGTCCGCCGCCACGACGGTCGCCGAGGCGGTGGTGGTCTTGCCGGCGTAGGTGACGGTGATGGTCACCGGCCCGCCGATCTTAACGCCCACGGCGTTGTTGGCGTCCAGGTCGACGACGGTGCGGTCGGCGGACGAGAAGACCGACGTCGCGGTCACGTCCTTGGTGGATCCGTCGGAGTAGAGCGCGGTGACGGTCAGCGCCTTCTTGGCGCCCACGGAGACGCTGAAGGTGCCGGGGCTCACGGTGATGCTGACCACGGTGAGCGGGGCGGTGATGGTGAGCTTGGCGCTGGCCTGCTTGCCGCCGTAGCTGGCGGTGATGGTCACCGGGCCGCCCTGGTGCACGCCGGTGACGACGTTCTTGTTGATGCTGACCAGGCCGGCGGTGTCGTCGCTCGTGAAGATGGCCAGCAGCGAGACGTCCTTGGTCGAGCCATCCGAGAGCACGGCCATGACGGTGTACGTCTCGGTGGTCCCCTCGGAGATCTTCGAGGACTGCGGGGTGATGGTGAGCATGTCGACTTCGGGGTCGGTGACGGTGACCGTGGCGAAGCCGGACAGGCCCTCGAAGCTGGCGGTGACCTTGGCGGTGCCGACCTTGAGGCCGGTGACCTTGCCGGTCGCGTCGACCTTGGCGTTGCCGTTGTCGACGGTCCAGGTGGCCTTCAGGGTGATCTCGACCTGGGTGTTGTCGGCGTAGATGGCCCAGGCGGTCAGGCTGCCGGTGCGGCCGGCGGCGACCGAGAGGGCGGCGGGGCGGACCTCGACCTTGGTGAGCTTGGGGGCATTGACGGTCACCTCGACCTTGACCACCAGGCCGCCGAAGGAGGCGACGACGACGGTCTTGCCCTGGCGGTTGCCGGTGACCATGCCGCGCCCGCTGGCGGTGCCGCTGGTGACGCCGGCGATGGTGGGATCGTCGCTGGTCCAGTCGGTGCTGTCGGTGACGACCACCGAGGTGCCGTCGCTGTAGTACGCGGTGGCGACCAGCTGCTGCTGGCCCTTGTAGTCGAGGACGAGCGAGGCGGGCGCGACGATGAGCTTCTCGAGCGTCGCCGGGGTCACGGTGAGCGAGGTGCGCGCCGAGACTCCGGACAGGGAGGCCTTGATCTCGGTCTTGCCCGCGGCGAGCGCGGTGGCGAGGCCCTTGGAGCCGGCGGCGTTGGAGACCGAGGCGATGCCGAGGTCGGCGATGGTCCAGGTCACCAGGGTGGTCACGTCCTGCGTGTTGCCGTCCGAGTACTTGCCGGTGGCGTGCATCTGCAGCTTGGTGCCCTTGGCGATGGTCGGGTCGAGCGGGTCGAGGGTGATCGACAGCAGCGTGGCCTGGGTGACGACGACGGTGGCGGTGGCCTGCTTGCCCCCGTAGGCCGCGGTGATGGTGACCTGGCCGGGCTTGACGCCGGTGACCACGCCGCGCGGCGGGGCGAGCGTGGACACCGAGGCGATGGCGTTGTCGGAGGTGGTCCAGTCCGCCTGGTCGGTCACGTCCAGGGAGGACAGGTCGGTGAACGTGGCGGTCGCGAGCAGGACGCCGGTGGTGCCCTTGGCGATGGCGGTGAAGTCCGGCGCGACGGTGAGCGAGACGACCTCGGCGGCGGTCACGTTGAGCGCCGCGGTGCCGGAGACGCCGTCGAGCCTGGCGGTGACGGTCGAGGCGCCGGGAGCGAGCGCCTTGGCCTGGCCCTGCGAGCCGACGTTGTTGGAGATGGTGGCGACCTTCTCGTCGGAGGAGGTCCACATCACGGTGGCGGTGATGTCCTGGGTCGACCCGTCGCTGTAGGTGCCGACCGCGTTGAACGAGGCGCTGGTGCCCTTGGGCACGGTCTGCTTCGCCGGGTTGACGGCGATGGACTCCAGGGTGGCGGCGGTGACGCGGACCTCGCCGGTGCCGACCTTGCCCAGGAAGGTGGCGGTGACCTTGGTGGCGCCGGTGCTCTCGCCCTTGACCATGCCCGGCGTGGCCGCGATCAGCGAGGCGATCTTGGCGTCGGCGGTGGCCCAGGTGGCGAACGCGGTCACGTCCTGCGGCGGGATGCCCCCGGTGAAGAGCGCCGTCGCCTGGAAGGAGCCGGTGGTGCCCTTGGCGAGCTGCAGCGAGGGAGGCGTCAGCTCGACCGCGGTGATCTCCGCGGTGGTAACGGTCACCGCGGAGGTGCCGGACTTTCCGCCGAAGGCGGCGGTGACGGTCGTGTCGCCGGCGGCGAGGCCGGTGACGAGCCCGCGCGGAGAGGTGTCGGTGGTGACGGAGGCGATCTTGGCGTTGCTGGAGGTCCAGGTGGCCTGGTCGGTGATGTCGGCGGTGCTGGCGTCGTCGTAGATCGCGACGGCCTTGAGGTTGAGGCTCGACTTGAGCGGGAGGATGAGCAGCGAGGGGCTGACGTCGACGCGCACGAGCAGCGCGCCGTTCACGGTCAGCTTCGCGGTCGCCTCGAGGTCCTGGTAGGTCGCCTTGGCGATCGCCGTGCCTTCCTTCCGGGCGACGAAGGTCCCCTTGTCGACGCCCGGGGGCGCGATCGTCGCGTCGGAGATGCTCCAGGTGGCCGCCGCGGTGACGACCTGGGTGGTGTCGTCGCTCAGGGTGGCGATGGCGGAGAAGGTGGCGGTGCCGCCCAGCGGGATGGTGGCCTCCACGGGGTCGAGCGCGAGGCTCTTGATGGCGGGGCCGGTGACCTTGACCGTCACCTCCTTGCTCAGCCCGTCGGCCGTCACCCGGAGGATGGTCTCGCCCGCCTTGAGCCCGCCCAGCCACGCGCGGCCCTTGTCGGAGCGGATGGAGAAGAAGCCGGCCTGTCCCGCGACCCAGTCCGCCTTCTCGAGCGGAACGAGCGTGTTGTCGGCCTTGACGGCCTGGGCGACGACCTGGAGCGTCTGCCCCACGGCGACGACGGGCTCCGCGGGGTCGATCTGCAGATCCACCGTGGGTGCGCGTGGCACCTTGGGCGCGGTGCGGGCGCAGCCGAACGCAGAGAGGGCGAGGAGGAAGGCGACGAGGATGCGGGTGCGCTGGAACATCTTGGACCCCCGAATGTCCGAGCCGGCCGGCAGGACTTTCGCTGGCATGCCACCA
This sequence comes from Myxococcales bacterium, assembly GCA_036504155.1. GTDB lineage: Bacteria > Myxococcota > Myxococcia > Myxococcales > UBA5297 > JACRCT01. The sequence goes on along the minus strand of DASXVQ010000214.1, from coordinate 15,238 downwards.
GAGAGGGGAGATTCTCCCACAGGTTGGGCGCTGGCGCAGGAAAGCGGCCGGAACGGGCGTTCAGACCGGCGGCGCGAGCCGATCCAGGTCCGGGAACGGGTCGAGCGCCTCGGGGTAGAGCACGCGGTGCAGGCTGAGCCCCTCGGCCTCGGCGCGCGGCGGCCGCGGCGACCTCTTGGCGAGCATCGAGGAGAGGTCGTCCTGGGAGTACGCGCCGACCGCGAACCCCACCGCGCCCGCGACGAGGTGGCGGACCAGGTGCTTGCCGAAGCCGGCGGCCGCGAACTCCAGGAGGACCTCGCCGGCCGTCGCCGAGACGATGGCGGCCCGCGTCAGCTTCCGCTCGTCGGGGCCGTGCTCGCGCTCGGTGGCGAAGGCGGAGACGTCCGGGGCCGCCTCGAGCAGGCGCAGCGCCTCGGCGAGTCGCTCCGCGTCGAGGCTGGCGTAGGGGAAGCGCGCGGAGGGCAGGCGCCAGGCCGCGGCCGCCCCCGCGAAGGAGAGGCGGTAGCGGTAGATCTTGCCCGTCGAGGACCAGTGCGAGTGGAAGGACGAGTCGGCCTCGCGGATCGCCAGGACGCGGAGGGTCGTCGGCAGGTCGGCGTTGAGCCGCTCGCGCAGCTCGTCCGGGTCCACGGCGGCGCGCGTGGAGAAGGAGGCGACCTGCGCCCGCGCGTGCACCCCGGCATCGGTCCGCGAGGCGCCGAACGGCGTGGCGCCGACCCCGGCGCGGTGCATCGAGGCCGAGAGCACCCCGCAGACGGTCGGCAGCTCGGGGTGCGGCTGCCAGCCCTTGTACGCCCCGCCGTCGTACGCGACGAGCAGGGCGAAGGTCCTTCGGTGGAAGCAGGGCTGGCCTGGAGGTCGTCTCGCCACTCGTCGAAGCTCGCTAGGAGGAGGGCAGAGCATAGCCAGAAGGCCCTTGCCTTGCCCCGGGCTTTCGGGCCAAAAACACCGCACCTTTCCTGGGAGACGACCTTGAACCAGCTGCGAAGCTTGCTCCTCGCCGCCTGTGCCGCCAGCCTGGCGACCGCCTGCGCCACCACCGCCAATCCCAGGACCGATGACCGGAGAGCCCCCATCATGCCCACCGTCGAGCGCATCCCCGTCCCGCTGATCGACCACAAGATCGCGCCCGACGACATCCTGAGGAAGAGCCAGGCGGCCGAGGCGGACTGCGAGAAGGCGCTCAGGGCCATCGAGGCGCTGCCCGACGCCTCCCGCACCTTCGCCAACACCGTCGAGGCGATGGAGCAGGCGGTCGCCGACTACCTGGACGCCTCCTCCCGGCTGGGCATCCTTAAGGACATCCACCCCTCCGACAAGGTGCGCCAGGCCGCGTCGGTCGCCGAGGAGAACTCCGGCAAGTACCTCGTGCAGGTCGCTTCGCGGCGCGAGCTCTACAAGGCGGTCAAGGGCTGGCAGGCCAACGCCGGCGCCCGCGAGGTCCTCGACACGGCGCAGCAGCGCCTGCTCGAGCTCGCCCTGCGCGACTTCCGCCGCAACGGCCTCGAGCTGCCCGACGACAAGCTCAAGCGGCTGGTCGACCTGCGCACCCGGCTGACCGAGCTCTCCACCCAGTTCGGGCAGCACCTCAACGAGAACACCGACAGCATCGAGGTGAGCGAGGCCGAGCTCGACGGGCTGCCCGCCGCGCTGGTCGACCGGCTGGCCAGGTCGAAGTCGGGGGGCCGCGTCGTCACCACCAAGTACCCCGACTACTACCCCTTCATGGACAACGCCAAGAGCGAAGCGGCGCGCCAGCGGCTGTACGTCGCCATGGAGAGCCGCGAGGCCGCGCGCAACACGCCGCTGCTCAAGGAGGCCATCGCGCTGCGCGACGAGGAGGCGAAGCTCTTGGGCTACGCCACCCACGCCGACTTCGTCACCGGCGACCAGATGGCCAAGGACGCCAAGACCGTCGGCGCCTTCCTGGCCGCGCTGCGCGAGCAGCTCAAGCCGCGCCGCGACGCCGACTTCGCCAAGATGCTCGAGCTCAAGCGGGCGCAGACCGGCGACGCCAAGGCCGAGCTCAAGCCCTGGGACGTTCCCTACTACCTCAACCAGATCAAGAAGCGCGACTTCGCCATCGACAACGAGAAGATCCGCGAGTTCTTCCCCGCGCAGACCGTGCTGACCGGGATGTTCAAGGTCTACGAGACGCTGCTCGGCATCGAGATCAAGGAGGTCGCCGACGCCGACGTCTGGGCCCCCGAGGTCAAGCTCTACGAGGTCCGCGACCGCGGCACCAACGCCTACGTGGCCTCGTTCTACATGGACCTCTTCCCGCGCAAGGGGAAGTACGGCCACGCGGCCTCCGCCGGGGTCACCGTCGCCCGCATGCTGGGAGGCAAGTACAACGCGCCCATCGCGCTGGTGATGGCCAACTTCAACCCTCCCGGCGGCGGCCGGCCCTCGCTCCTGGCGCACGACGAGGTCAAGACGCTCTTCCACGAGTTCGGCCACGTGATGCACCAGACGCTCACCGTGGCGCGCTACGGCAGCCAGGCCGGCTCGGCGGTGGCGCGCGACTTCGTGGAGGCGCCCTCGCAGGTGCTGGAGAACTGGGTCTACGAGAAGGCCGCGCTCGACCTGATGAGCGGCCACTACCAGGACCCGGCCAAGAAGCTGCCGCAGGAGACCATCGAGAAGATGAAGGCGGCGCGCACCTTCGACGCCGGCTGGCGCTACACGCGGCAGGTCTTCCTGGCCAGCTTCGACCAGGCGCTGCACACGACCTCCCAGGCTATCGACCCCGACGAGGTCAGCCGCCGGCTCTACCAGGAGGTCCTCGGCATCCCGCCCGCGCCGAACACGCACTTCCCGGCCACCTTCGGGCACCTGATGGGCGGCTACGACGCCGGCTACTACGGCTACCTGTGGGCCGAGGTCTTCGCCGACGACATGTTCTCGCTCTTCGAGCAGAAGGGCGTGATGGACCAGGAGCTGGGGCGGCGCTACCGCGAGGCCATCCTCGCCCCCGGCCGCAGCGAGGAGCCCGACAAGCTGCTCGAGCGCTTCCTGGGACGCGCCCCGAGCAACGAGGCGTTCCTGCGCAAGCTCGGCATCAGCAAGTAGTCGCCCGTCGGCCGACTGACCGCCGAAGCAGACAGGCCAGTGGCAAGTCCCGGGTCGGCTGGATCTCGTGACTGGGCCACGAGCCGGCGCAGCAGCGTGGGGTCGGCTCCAACGCCGCGGTCCGGGGGCCAGCCCCTTCAGAGGGCTTCGACCCAGTAGCCGGGGCCCTTCAGCCCCCGGGGACCCGGGCAAATCGGATTCGGCCATCGCGAGTGCGGAGGCGGCGTACGGCCCGCCGGATTCCAGGTCCGGCGCGGCTATAGCCGCCGGCCCCCTGCCGCATATGATGCGGCGCGGAGGGCTCCATGAAAGCCAAGTCGCGCAGGCTCTTGCTGGGGATCCTCGGGGGCTTCGTCGTATTCGTCGCCTTCGTGGTTTCCCGCTTCTTCTGCTTCTCGGGGTGGATGCGCTACGGCGTCAGCCTCGACGAATGCCCGGACGGTAAGCCCCGGCAGACGCTGGTCGGCTACGGCGACAGCCTGCGGCGCGACGCCTGGGGCAGTGTCCGCGTCGGAGCGCTCGCCCACTACACGACCGGGCCGTCGACCGAGGACCGCACCGTCTCGCTCTCCCGGTTCACGGCCGAGGCCTTCCTGGTCCAGAACGGCCAGGAGACGCCGCTCAAGCCGGAAGATGGCTGGAAGGCCACCGGCGACCTCCAGATGGCGCGGGTGAAGCTGCCGCAGGTCAACGACGGCGACTACCTGCTGCGCTTCAAGGTGAAGTCGGGCCTGGAGGACAGCCAGACGCTCGACGTCCCGCTGCCGATCTACGCGCCCGCGCAGATCCACGTGCTGACCGACCGGCCGCTCTACGAGCCGGGCAACCAGGTGAAGTTCCGCGCCGTGGCGCTGCGCGCCCGCGACCTGGCGCCGCTCGACGGCCGCCCCGGCACCTGGACCGTCACCGACCCGAACGGCGAGGTGCTGCTCGAGGAGCGCTCGCCCGCCGGTCCCTGGGGCGTCGCCTCCGGCACCTTCCCCCTCGACTCCGGCGCGCAGAGCGGGGACTGGCGGGTGCGCTGGGTCTCCGGCGACGCGGTCGGCGAGCAGGTCTTCCGCGTCGAGCCCTTCACGCTGCCGCGCTTCAAGGTCGAGGCGAACGCTAGCAAGGCCTTCTACCGGCCCGGCGACAAGCCGGTCGTCCGCGGCTCGGTCACCTACAGCTCCGGCGCGCCGGTCGTCGAGGCCAAGGTGGCGATCACCTGGAACGTCCTGGGCGACTGGCCGCCTCCGCTCGACTGGACGACCAAGACGCTCCCCAAGAACGCCGTCACCGACAAGGGCGGGCGCTTCACGCTGGACCTGCCCGTCATCCCTGCGGATCTGCGCGGGCAGGTCACCCTGGCCGCCAACCTGGAAGCCACCGACCCTGCCGGCGACCGCGTCACCGGCTCCGTCTCGGCGCTGCTCGCCCAGGAGCCCATCGTGGTCACCGCGGTCACGGAGATCGGCAACGGCCTCGTCGAGGGCTTCAACAACCGCATGTACCTGCGCGTCACCGACGCCGGCGGCGCGGTGCTCCCCAAGGCGGAGTTGACCGTCAAGCGCGCCTGGGATCCCTCGGACAAGGGCACGGTCGCCGTCGCCGACGAGGACGGCGTCGCCAGCCTCCAGGTCGACCCGGGCCCGGCGGTGAACGTCGTCATCCCGCCCATGCCGTACCGCCCGCGACCCAAGCCGGCGGTGGTCACGCTCAACCAGATCAACGACCTGCTCACCGGTGACGAGCCTTCGCTGGGCGACCGCAAGGCGCTCGATGGCTGGCTCGCCGCGCTCGAGCCCTGCGCCCGCTTCGTCCACGGCAACGACTCGGTCGCGCTGGGCGTGCGCGTGGACGCCGGGGGCGCGGTCCTCGCGGTCGGCACCGACGCCCGGCCGCTCTCGCGCTGCGTCTGGCAGGTGGTGAAGGAGAAGCGGATGGCGCCCGGCCCCGAGCGCCTCTACCAGCTGGGCTACTCCTTCGGCGACCCGGGCCTGACCGACCTGAGCTCGTCGATGCAGGGCGTGCCCGAGGAGCCCGAGGGCCTGGAGGAGATGATCCGCGAGGCGGCCTCCGACGCCCGGAGCTGCCTGGGCCGCAACCTGAACGAGCAGATGGAGCTCGACCGCTTCGCGACCTGGAAGACCACCAAGGGCAGCAAGGACGTCGCGATCAGCTGGGCGAATCGGCCCAAGGGCGAGGACCGTCGCATGGCGGGCAACGCCTGCGTCGAGGCGCGCTTCCAGGGCCTGCAGCTGGCGCAGCCGGTCGACCACCCCGCGGTCGGCTTCATCACCTTCGCCGCCATCCCCTACATCGAGCCCGGCGACGAGCGGCCGCAGGCCACGGTGATGCTGGGCTACGAGTTCATGGTCAGCGCCAAGGCCGGCAACGAGTCGCTCGGCGCGGCCAAGCTGCGGCTCACGCCGGGGGCCGTGCCCAGCATCCGGCTGCGCCTGACCCCGGTCCTGGCCACCGCCGGCGGCGAGCTGAAGCTGGAGATCCTGCGCGGGCCCGACTTCGACGGCACGCTGCCCGAGAAGGTCTCGATGACCAACGCCGGCAACTCCACCGAGGCGCTCACCGACAAGGAGCACCGCTCCGCGGTCTTCAAGATCCCCGCGAGCGCCGAGGGCTGGCTGCAGGTGAGCTGGGGCGGGGCGCAGGCCTTCGCCTACGTCACCCCCAAGGCCAACCTGTCCGTCGCGCTCAAGGCCGAGCAGGAGCGCTACGCGCCGGGCCAGACGGCGAAGCTGCTCTTGGAGACCCGGGCCTCGCAGAAGGGCGTCTCCGCCGCGGTGGGCCTGTTCGGAGTCGACGAGTCGCTGGGCCAGCTGATGCCGCTGCCCGGCGCCGACGCGATGGCCAAGCTGCGGCCGCAGGCGACGATGCTCTCGGCGGCCTTCGGCACGCTCGACGCCCAGGCGCTGTCGATGGGAAGGGTGCGCGGCGCCAACGCCGCCGCGGCCATCGTGGCCCGCGTCGCCTCGCCGCCGACCGCCGCCGAGCTGGACCGCTACGTCAGCGCCCAGAACCAGTCGGCGTTCACGCCGCTGGAGGCGCTCACCGATCACTTCTACTCGGTGCTCACCGAGCTGCACGTGCAGACCCGCGCCTGGGAGAAGGAGGCGCCCGCCACCGAGAAGATGCACCCGGCGACCATGGCCGGGCTGTGGCAGAAGGCCCTCGCCGCCTGCCAGCAGCGCAAAGAAGGGGTCGAGGACGCCTACGGGCGCACCTTGAGGCTCTCGCAGCTGCCGAGCGACCTGCTGACGCTGGTGGATCCGCGGATGGTCGTGGTGCAGGGGACGAGGCTCCCCGAGGACATCGAGAACTGGCTCGCTTGGGTCGCGAAGGAGGAGCCATGAACCGGCTCGCATTCCTAATGGTGGTGTCGGTCTCGGTGCCGCTGGCTGGCTGCAACATGGCCAAGTCCGCAAATGCCCTGGGCGGTGAGGAGGCCTCGCCGTCCGTGGCTCTGGCCCAGCCGATGGAGAAGGCCGACCGGGCCGAAGGGTCCATGGGCAAGCGGAAGTCGAAGGAGAGGCCAGCCTCGCCGGCGCCCGCCTACGCCATGAGCATGGAGGACAAGAAGTCGCTCGCCAACTTCGGGGCCAAGGGCGGCGGCATCGGCGGCCTTGGCGTGGACGGCCTGGTCGCGCCCAAGCCGGCGAAGGACGAGGCGGACGATGCGCCCTCCGCCGAGCCCGAAGGCGCCGCCAGCGTGGCCGACTCGACCGTGGCTCCGACCCGTGCTTGGTTCCCCGAGACCTTCCTCTTCACGCCCCTCGTGGTGACCGACGCGCAGGGCAAGGCCGAGATCCCCGTCCGCGTTCCCGACCGGCTGACCAACTGGCGCGTCCTGGCGCTGGCGCACTCCCGCGAGGGCGCGCAGGCGGGCGCGGTGACCACCTTCCGCGGAACGCTGCCGGCGTACGTCGATCCCGTGGTGCCGGGCTTCCTGCTCGCGGGCGACGAGGTCCGGCTGCCGGTCCAGGTCGTCAACACCACCGAGAAGGAAGTGGTCGAGCCGCTCAAGATCGAGGTCGCCAATGCGGCGCTCGAGTTCACGGCCAAGACGGTCAAGGTGCCGCCGGGCGGCAACGCGGTGGAGTACGCGACGCTGCGCGCCGATTCCCCCGGCACCGCCGCGCTCAAGGCGACCCTGGGACTCACGGACGCCGTGGTCCGCGCCATCCCCGTCCACCCGACCGGGAAGCTCGTGGAGATCCGCAAGGGCGGCACGCTGGCCAACCCGCGCGACGTCCCGCTGGAGGGCCCCGCCAAGCTCGACCCGAAGAGCGCGATGGCGCGCCTGACGGTCTACCCGGGCGCGCTGGCCCTCCTGCGCTCCGAGCTCTCGACGGCCTCGGGCCGCGACGGCACCGCCGAGGCGGCCTATGCGCTGGCGCTGGGGGGGCGGGCCGATACGCTGCTCAAGGCGCTGGGCGGCGAGCCGGACGCCCAGGCCATCCGCGACCTGTCGATCCTCGCCAGCCAGCGGGCCATCCGCGAAGGGATGCGGCCCTCGGTCGAGGCCTCGGCGCAGCTGACCGAGGCGGCGCTCTCGCACCCGCAGAACCCGGTGATGTCGCGCCTGTCCGAGCGGCTCGCCGACTACCTGGCCCGCGCGCAGCGCCCCGACGGCACCTTCAGCGGCGCCAACGGCTGGACCCTGCAGCGGCTGCTGGTCACCACCGCCGACTGCGTGCGCGCCATCCGCGCCGGCGCCGGCGTGAGCACCGCGGGCCGGCAGCGGGCGGCCGGGGCGAGCATCAAGGCCAACGGCGCCTTCGAGCGCAACATCGAGATGGTCAAGGACGCCTACACCGCAGCGGCGATCCTCGCCTCGGGCGCGGTGCAGGGCACGCTGGCCGACAAGCTGCGCGACCGCGTGCGCGAGGCGGTGGGGGTGAACGCCGACGGCTCGCGCTTCCTGCCGGTGGAGTCGGGCGTGGTGCGCGCCGACGGGACCGTCCCGTCGACGATCGAGGCGACTGCGCTGGCGGTCCTGGCGCTCGAGGGCGACACCAAGGCCACCTGGCGCGCGGACCTCGGCGCCACGTTGCTCGCGGCCTACTCGCCCAGCTGGGGCTGGGGCGACGGCAAGACCAACCTCGTGGCGCTGCAGGCCGTGCTGGCCATCTTCAAGGAGCCGGTTCCCAAGCAGGTCAAGCTGACCCTCTCGCTCGACGGCAAGGTGCTGCGCGAGGCCGACTTCGACGCCGCCCAGCTCAAGGACGTCGTGACCCTCGAGGCGCCGGCGCCGGACGCGGCGGGGATGCACACCTGGACCGTGAAGGCCGAGCCGGCGGTCCCGGGCCTGGGCTACGCGCTGACGCTGGTCACCTACGTGCCGTGGGAGAAGGAGGACCCGAACAAGGGCCTCGAGCTCGCCCTGGCGCAGCCGGCGGACCTGGCAGTGGGGAAGGGCGCGGAGGTCACCATCGAGGCCTCGGCGCCGTCGGGGAGCGAGCTGATGCGCCTGCGGCACGCGTTGCCCGCGGGCGTCCAGCCGGATCGGCCCAGCCTGGAGGCGCTCATCGGCGCCGGCACCGTGCAGAAGTTCCGCACCGAGGACGGCGCGGTCATCTTCGACCTCGGGCCGCGCTCGCCGGGGCAGGTCATCCAGATCAAGTACCGGGTAGTCCCGACGCTGGCGGGCAAGCTGCACGCCGGGGCCTCGTGGATCGGCCCGGTGGATCGCCCGGAGCTCGCCTACTTCGTGCCCCCGTCCGCCTGGACCGTGAAGTAACGAGGAGACGATGAGCGAACGCTCTTTCTACGAGGACCAGGCCAAGGCTGCGGCCAAGGCCACCGTCGAGGCCATCGAGAACCAGACCTCGGCCGAGGTGGTGATCGCGCTGCGCAAGAGCTCGGGCTCGTACCGCGCGGCCGACTATCTGTTTGGCGCGGCGCTGGCCCTGGCGACGCTGGTGACCATCCTGGTGCTGCCCAGCTCGTTCCGGATGATCGCCGTGCCGGTGGACCTCGTGGTGGCGTTCGCCCTCGGCGTGTTCCTCTGCTCCCGCAGCCCGGCGCTGCGCCGGATGCTGACGGGACCGAACCGGCGGCGTGAGCAGCTCCAGGTGGCGGCGAAGGCTGCCTTCGTGGACCTGGGGATCTCGCGCACCACGGGCCGCTGGGGCGTGCTCATCTACCTGTCGATGCTCGAGCGTGACGCCGAGGTCGTCGCGGACGTCGGTCTGGACTTCGGGGCGATGGGCGAGGACTGGCCCAAGGCCGTCTCCGCCATTCGCGAGGCGGTCGCGCGGACGGACTTCGAAGGCTTCAAGGCCGCGGCCCTGGCGCTGGGGCCGGTGCTCGGCAAGGCGCACCCGCGGCGCGACGACGACGTCAACGAGCTCCCCGACGAGGTGAGCGCATGAGAGCGGCCCTGCGGAGGATCGCGGCCTGGTGCGCCCGCAACCCGGCGTGGGCGGCGGGAGCTGTCGCGCTCGTGGTCTCGCTGGTCGCGGCGGCGCCGGCCTGGGCGCGCGTCGGCGGCGGGGACAGCTTCTCGGGTGGCTCGTCCAGCTCCAGCAGCAGCAGCGGCGGGAGTGACAGCGACGCCGAACTCGTCTGGTTCCTGTTCTGGCTGTGCATCGAGCACCCGATGATCGGCATACCGGTCACGCTCCTCGTCATCGTCGTCGCGTACATGAAGAGGAAGGGAAGTGACCAGGCGAAGGAGTGGTCGACCGGCGCCCAGGCTCCGGCGACCCAGTTCGTGCCCGCCACGCAGCGCGACGCGCGCCAGCAGTTGGAGCGCATCCGCGAGCAGGATCCGGAGTTCTCCTCGGTGCTCTTCGAGGACTTCCTCTACGCGCTCTACGCGGCGGCCCACGAGGCGCGCGGGCGGGGCCAGCTCGACTCGCTGGCCGGCTACCTCGACCCCCAGGCGCGCGCCCGCTACAGCTCCGGCGTCCACGGCCTCCAGGGGGTGCGCGAGGTCAAGGACGTCATCGTCGGCTCGATGCGCGTGACCAAGGTCGCGGGCCTCGGCGCGGAAGCGACCGCGGTGCGCGTCAGCGCGCGCTTCGAGACCAACTACACCGAGGTCCAGGACGAGGGCGGCGGGCGCAAGCGGGAGGTGGCGAAGTACGCGGTGGAGATCTGGTCCCTGGCGCGCAGGCGCGGGGTGCCGTCCAAGCCGCCGGCGAAGGCCGCGAAGATCGGCTGTCCCAGCTGCGGCGCGGCGCTGACGGCCATCCGCGGGAACGTGTGCTCCTACTGCAAGCAGGCGGTGGACACCGGCGCCTTCGACTGGCGCGTCGAGAACATCGAGGTGGTGCGCTGTGAGGCGCGGCCACCGGCGCTGGGCGGGGGCGGCGGTGTGGAGACCGGCACGAACCTGCCGACGATGGCCGCGCCCGACCGGCAGCAGGCCCTGGACGCGCTCGCCGCGAAGGATCCCCAGTTCAGCCCCGAGCAGCTGCGCGCGCGGGCCGCGATGGTGTTCAAGGAGCTGCAGGCGGCGTGGAGCGAGCGCGACTGGCTGCGGGTCCGGCCGTTCGTGAGCGACAGCCTCTTCCAGATGCAGCTCTACTGGATCGAGAACTTCAAGAAGCAGAAGCAGCGCAACGTCATCGACCAGCTCGCGGTGAAGAACCTCGAGATCGCCAAGGTCGTCTCCGACAAGCACTTCGACGCGGTGACCTTGCGCATCTTCGCCTCCTGCCTGGACTACGTGGTCGGCGAGGACGGCAAGCTCATCCGCGGCCACAAGAGCAGGCCCACGACCTTCAGCGAGTACTGGACCTTCATCCGCGGGACCGGGAAGACGGGCCAGGCCAGCCTGGAGAAGAAGTGCCCGAACTGCGGAGCGCCGCAGAAGATCAGCCAGGCGGGCACCTGCGAGTTCTGCCAAGCCAAGATCACCAGCGGCGAGTTCGATTGGATCCTCTCGCGGATCGAGCAGGACGACGTCTACGGCGGATAAGCAGGCGCAGGCGCGGAGGCCTGCCTCCACTGGGCCGCTGCGGCCTGAGGGGACCGGAGGGGAAGAGAGCCCCGCCCGGGACTCGAACCCGGATCGGCTCGCTTAGAAGGCGAGTGCCCGTCCATTGGGCGAGCGGGGCCGGTCCCTCGACAGGCTCGGGATGCATTGGCCTCCCAGGGAGGAGCGAGACGACCGACAACTGCCGACCCGGCGCGGAGGCCGGCAGCTACCGACCGTGCGGAAGGCGGAGGACTCGAACCCCATGCCCAACTCATGAGCACGCATCCGCTAGCAACGGAGCCTGGCTTCCAGGAGCCAGTTCACCTTCCATCTTTCCGGGTGAATACCGAGGCGTCCCGCGACTGCGCGGGACGAAGAAGAGCGGAAGGTCGTGGAGTCGAACCACACGCCCTCGTCGGGCGCGCACCGCTTTCGAGACGGGCCGCCGGCCACCAGCGATGACCTTCCAAGGTGTTGCCGCTGCTGCGGAGGGCAGGGGACTCGAACCCCATCCGCTCGTCGCGGACGCGCCGGTTTCCGGCCGGGCCGCCGACCTTCGGCGGTGGCCCTCCATGAAGGCCCGGCTGGAGGCGGCTGCGAGCGCCGCCTCCGGGCCGGGGTTGGGGTTGGGGTGAACCTGCTTGCCGGGCACGGAGGCCCGCCGCTACTCCTCGCCGTCCGCGCGCATCGTCACGCCGACCGGCAGCCAGCTGCGCCAGGCCGCGGGCATGTCCCTTTGGAACCGCAGGGTCAGCCTCAGCTCCGGCAGCTTCTTCGGGCGCACCGGCGCCACCTGCAGGTGCATGCGCGCCTGCTCGGGAGTGCGGCAGCCCTTCTTCTGGTTGCAGGGCGTGCAAGCGATCACGACGTTCTCCCAGGCGGTGCGGCCGCCCCGGGACCGCGGGACCACGTGGTCGTAGGTCGCCTCGCTCGGGGCGACCTGCGCGCCGCAGTACTGGCAGCGGCCGTGGTCACGCGCGTAGACGTTCTCGCGGCTGAACTTCACCGCGCGCCGGCGGCCGGCGAGGTTCTTGAGGAAGCGCACGACGGCCGGCATCCGCACCGCCAGGGTGACCGTGCGGATGTGCTGGTCCTCGTACTCCTCCACGACTTCCACCTTCCCGGCGAACAGCAGGGTGATGGCGCGCCTCCACGAGACCCGCGCGACCGGCTCGTAGGAGGCGCTCAGGACAAGGGTGTCCATGACTCCTCCAGGCAACTTCGTTGGGGTTTGTTTGCTGCTCGGTCGTCGCTTCCATGCCCGCGGCAGGATTCGAACCTGCAGAAAGCCGCTCTTGAGGCGGCCGCGTCGACCGTGTTGCGCCACGCGGGCAAGTCTTCATGTCGGAGGAGGGATTCGAACCCTCACCGTCCGGAATCTCATTCCGGTGCCTCTACCGAGGTTGGGCCACTCCGACGCAATTCGGCTGATGCATGCATGCTCGGGGCGGGATTCGAACCCGCACGCCGCTGGGCGCCGCCCTCTCGAGGCGGTGCGTCTGCCAAGGGTTTCCGCCACCCGAGCGTTCTTGTCGGAGGAGGGATTCGAACCCTCACCGTCCGGATTCTGAGTCCGGTGCCTCTACCAAGGTTGGGCCACTCCGACGTGTTGCCAGCACGAGGCCGGCGATGACTGACTGCTTCGGCACCCAGAGAATCGAACTCTGCGCGTCCGGCTTGTGGAGCCGGCATCACCCCCAGGTGGTCTGGTGCCGATTCGAGATAGCGGGGGTGAGACTCGGACTCACCAGCACCGGCTTATGGGGCCGGTCCGCCCACCCGGGCGCCCCGCTGCGTTGCTTCGTGAGCCCCGTGCCGGAATCGAACCGGCGGATCCGATCGCTTAGGAGGCGATCGCGCGGGTCCACCGCCCGGGGCCAACCCTTCACCTCGCGTTCGTCGAAGGGTCGCTGAGTGCCCCCGGCAGGACTTGAACCTGCGGCCTCGCGCTTCGGAGGCGCGCGCTCTGAATCCACCTGAGCTACGGGAGCATGAAGGGGTGGGGCGGAACGGTGTCCGCCCCCGGGACTACTGGTCTCTCTTCAGCGTGCGCTCGTAGTCCTCGAAGCGCGCCTTGCGGATCCACCTGCGATCCTCCGTCCTCAGCACCAGGCCTTCGGCCGAGCCAGTGCCGGTGTCGATGCGGCAGCGCGTGGAAGGCGCCTTCGTCCGCAGGAACTCGAAGGTCGCGGCCAGCGTCGCGGGCAGCGCGGCGCCCTCGCCCTCCCACAGCACGGGAGTGCGCTGCAGGTGCCGCTCGGTGGTGCGGGCGGCGAGCTCCTCGTCGGAGACGAAGGGCTGTCCGCCGCCGTCGCGCCAGCGGGCGATCGCGTCGAGCTCCAGGCCGAGCCGCGTGGCGACCAGCGCCGCGCTCAGGACCATCACGTCGAAGACCCGGAAGCCGGTCCGGTGCTCGGCCGTGTACTGGCCGGCGGACTGGATGGAGCCGCCGTACGTCTCGCCGAACCAGACGACGAGCCTGTCGGCCTCGGCCCTGGCCGAGAGGCGCTCGGCGACCTCCCTCACCGCCTCCACGATTCCCAGAGTCGGGTTGAAGACGAGGTCGCCGCGGAAGTGGAGCAGCTCCTCCCGGCTGCCGATGAGGTAGCTGCGGTCGGGGAAGCAGATGATGCGCGTGTTGGTGCCGTCCACCTTCTCGGTGGCGACCACCTTCGCGGCCGGCAGTGCGCCGTTGGACCGCTCCTGGAGCCGGCCCTTCTCGATCACGTGCAGCGTCTCGATCGAGGGGTACTTGGTCATCGAGTTCAGCTTCCTCAGATCGAGCTCGTGCGCGCGCATCACGACGCACCTCCTCTCGCGCAAGTGGGGGCGGGATTGCCCCGGAAAGTGACCCCGGCAGGACTTGAACCTGCAGCCTCCTGGTTCGTAGCCAGGCGCCCTGATCCAGTTGGGCGACGGGGTCGTTTGAAAGCAAATTTGCAGGCGCGGCGGCCTGCCTCCACTGGCCTGCTTCGGCCTACTGCTTTTCACCGGTGCAGGCGCGGCGGCCTTCCTTCACGAGAGCCGCCAGCCGGAATCGGACCGGCATCGCCTCCGTACCGGGGAGGAGCCCTTCCCTTGGACGATGGCGGCAGAGGTCTCGGAGAGAAGCTTCCGGGCGATGGGCCGCGCGGCCGTCTTCACGGTCCTGTTCGGGAACGCGAGATCGCTGCGCTCGACCGACGGTGCCGCGTCCAATGGCACGCGGCCCATCGCCCTTCCGCCAACGAACTGCAAAACGACTGGGAGTGGAGCCGGCGAGAATCGAACTCGCATCTTCGCGGTGCGGACGCGACATCTTCCCTTTGGACTACGGCCCCAGCGGACGACGTTGGAGTGCGCGAAGCCGGAGTCGAACCGGCCTTGGCCGCCTTGTCATGGCGGTGCCCCACCGCTGGGCGACTCGCGCGAAGCGAAAGAGTGGACCCGGACGGATTCGAACCGTCGTCGCCGACATGCCATGCCGGTGCTCTCCCGGTTGAACTACGGGCCCATCACCCCGAGCTTGTCGAGGGGCCAGAGCTCGGTCCGTGTGGACCCGCCCTGCACCCCGGGGCGTGTCGGGGGTATGCCGCCCCGTGGAATCGGACCACGATGTCCCGGGCTTCAGCCGGGTGCCTTGACCACGTCGGCCAGAGCGGCGAAGAGGAGCGAAGCGACGATGAGCCGCAGTAGGAGCAGGCCTCCGCGCCTGCTTCCTTGCGAATCGTGCGCTCCGTACGGGAATCGAACCCGTCTCAACCGGTAGACAGCCGGTCTGCGACAGCCAGTCGCATCACGGAGCGAATCGGAGTGGATCGACGGCGAGCAGTAGGGACAGGCCTCCGCGCCTGTCGCCCGGCAGATCAAGGTGGGTGGCCGGCGGGACTCGAACCCGCTTGCATGGGTCCACAGCCCATGAGCTCGACGCTTCGCCCTCGGCCACCAGGAACGACGGAACATCGGGATGCCCGGAGTCGGACCGGACTCTCCCGCTTATCAGGCGGGTGCTCTTCCGATGAGCTACATCCCGGAGAGGCAGTCGACGGTCGACAGTCGATGGTCGATAGCTTTCTGCGAGGTGAAACGAGTCTGGGTGAGAGGGTTTGAACCTCCGGCCGGTGGTGTCCCGCATCTGGTGGAAAAGCGCGCGTAGCGCCCTACCGGCGGGCCGTTGATGGCCTGCGTGTATAGCAGGTCGGTCGGACATGCCTCAATGCACCTAGGCGGCGGCTTTCTTGTCTGCCCGCTGTTCACTCT
>DASXVQ010000213.1:0-29030 GCA_036504155.1 Myxococcales bacterium | reverse complement strand
CTCCTTGAGCGACGAGCCCGCGGCCGGGTTGAAGCCGGCGTGGTCGCCCGACGGCAGGCAGATCGCCTACGTGACGCTCGAGCCGGACGGCTCCTCGGTGCTGAAGCTCCGCTCCGTCGCCGGCGGCGAGGCGACCGAGGTTCACCGCGCCGGCAGGGACGAGCCCCGCCCGTTCCCCCACTACGTCGACGGCGCGCTGGCGTTCCTCGCCTCGGGCCGGCTCCGCTCGGCCGGGTCGGCCGCGGCGCTCTCCGGCCTGCTCCCGGACGCGCTCCTCGTCGCGCCGGCGAACGGCGGCCTGCTCGTCGCCGGCCAGACGGGAATCTCCCACGCCGGCCGGTCGCTGCTGGAGGGCCGGCGCATCTTCGACCTCGCCCCCGGCCCCGGCGGCCAGCGCGCCCTCGCGCGCGAGTTGACCGACGTCGGCGGTGCGCTCTGGTCGCTCGATCTGACGACGGGCCGGGCGGTGCACCTGGAAGGCTTCGACCGCGGCTGCCTCCTGCCCTCGGGGCGAATCGTCGCCGAGCGGCTGGAGGGAGACGGGCTGCAGCTGACCGGCGGAGAGCTGTGGCTGATGGAGAGCGACGGCTCGCGGGCGGCGCGCATCGAGGGAGTCCCGGTCAAGGTCCCGTACCGGGTCGACTGCTCGGCCCAAGGCTCGCTCATCGCCTTCGGAGACGACGCGACCGACAAGGTCTTCGTCGGCCGGCTGGAGGTGGCGCCATGAGCCGCCGCCTCCTCCCCGCCCTGGCCCTCTTCGCCACCGCTGCCCTGGCGCCTGCTCCGGCCGCCGCGCAGAAGGTCTTCCTCGCCCCGACCAGCGCCACCGGGACGGTCACCTGCGGCGGAACCCGCACCGCCCTCGCCACGGCCAACGCGAACGTGGCCTCCACCAAGATCCAGACCGCCGGCATCTCCACGCAGATCCAGACGGCCTCCATCGGCACCGCCACCACCGCGGCGGTCGACGCCGCCAACACCTGGGGCGCCAACGCCTTCGTGAGCATCTCCTCCAACAGCGGCGGCGGACACGGGGCCGAGACCTACTACTGCACCGGGTGCAGCAACGGCCAGAGCCTGGCCACCGCCATCAACGCCGCGGAGGCGACCTACGACCCCGCGGCGCGGGGCCTGAAGATCAACGACACCTGGGACGTGCTCAAGCGCACCACCATGGGCGCCGCGGTGACCTTCGTGGTCTTCGACGACTGCGCCACCGTCCACGCCAAGACCAACAACCAGAACGAGTGCGCCTTCCTGGCCGGAGCCACCGGGCAGTCGACCATCGGGACCGCCATCGCCTCCGGGACCTGCACCTTCCTGGGCAAGACCTGCCCGGTGGGCTGCACCGCGGGACAGTCCTGCAGCACCGGCAAGCTCGGCGTCTGCGCCGCGGGGACCACCTCCTGCCCCGGCGGCGTCTACACCTGCACGCAGAACGTGCAGCCCAGCGCCGAGACCTGCAACAACCTGGACGACGACTGCGACGGCACCAAGGACGACCCTCCCACCGGCGGCTGGGGCACCTGCTCCACCGGCAAGCTCGGGCCGTGCGCCGCGGGGACGTACTCCTGCTCGGCGGGCGCCCTGAGCTGCGTGCAGAACGTGCAGGCCACCCCCGAGACCTGCAACAGGGTGGACGACGACTGCGACGGCACCACCGACGAGACCCCCACCGGCGGCTGGGGGGCGTGCTCCACCGGCCTGCCCGGCCCCTGCGGAACCGGAGCCCGGACCTGCGTCGGCGGCATCGCCGGCTGCACCCAGACCGTGCAGCCCGTGACCGAGTCCTGCAACAACGTGGACGACGACTGCAACGGCGTCCTCGACAACGCTCCGGCGGGCGGCTGGGGCGCCTGCTCCACCGGCAAGCCCGGCCCCTGCGCGACGGGGACCAACGCCTGCAGCGGCGGGAAGATGGTCTGCCAGCAGACCGTGCAGGCCACCCCCGAGATCTGCAACGGCCTGGACGACGACTGCGACGGCACCAAGGACGACGCCCCCGCCGGCGGCTGGGGCACCTGCGTCACCAGCAAGCTGGGCGCCTGCGCCGCCGGGACCAAGACCTGCTCCGGCGGGACCTCCGGCTGCAGCCAGAACGTCCAGCCCACCGCCGAGACCTGCAACGGCATCGACGACGACTGCGACGGCACCGTGGACAACGCTCCCGCCGGCGGCTGGGGCGCCTGCAGCACCGGCAAGTCCGGGCCCTGCGCGGCGGGGACCAAGACCTGCACCGCCGGAGTCCCGGGCTGCGCCCAGAGCGTCCAGGCCACCACCGAGACCTGCAACAAGGTGGACGACGACTGCAACGGCACCGTGGACAACGCGCCCGCCGGCGGCTGGGGGAGCTGCAGCACCGGCAAGCCCGGGCCCTGCGCGGCGGGGAAGAAGGCGTGCGCCAACGGGGTGGAGAGCTGCGTGCAGGACGTGCAGCCCACCGCGGAGACGTGCAACGGCTTCGACGACGACTGCGACGGCCAGACCGACGAGGGCGATCCCGGCGGCGGGACGGCGTGCTCCACCGGGCTGCTCGGCGCCTGCGCCCAGGGCCAGAACCACTGCCGCAACGCGACCCTGCAGTGCGACGCGCTCGAGCAGGCGACGGCCGAGACCTGCAACGGCGTCGACGACGACTGCGACGGCCAGACGGACGAGGGCATCGCGGACCAGGAACGCTGCCCCCTCGTCGGCCAGATCGGCGTGTGCGGGGACGGCGTCATGCGCTGCAGCGCGGGCACCTTCAAGTGCGTGCAGCGGCTGCCGACCTCCGACGAGGTCTGCGACGGGCTCGACAACGACTGCGACGGCACCACCGACGAGGGCATCGCCTGCGACGAGGTTCCCGACGCCGGCGGGGAGGAGCCTTCGGGAGCGGACGCGCAGCCGGCGAAGAGGCCGGACGCCGGCGGCGCGGTCGCCCCCGGAGTCGGAGCCTGCGGCTGCAGCGCCTCCGGAGAGGGCCTGGCCCTCGTGGCCATTCCCGCGCTGCTCGCCGGGCTGGTGCGCCGGCGCCAGCGCTCGGGGTCCCCGGCTTGAGCGGCCGCTGAGGCTGCTCTCAGTGGCGGTCGTCCTGGCCGCAGCGGCGCGCTCGCCTCCGGCTCCGGCCTGGTCCTCGACTGCGGCGGCTCGGCGGCTCAGTAGTCGGGCCTGAGGCGAACCTCGCTCATCTCCTTCTGCACCATCTTGCGGAAGATGACCGGCGCGAACCAGGTGTAGGCGACGATGGCCAGCCAGGCGTACTCCAGCCACGTCGAGGACTGCTTCATCCCGGCGTTCACCAGCGCGACGTCGCCGATGCGGTAGAGCACGAAGGGCACGATGATGACGAGCATCTCCGAGCCGTCGCCCAGGCTCCCGACCCACGCGTTCCACCGCCACCACAGCCCGAGCAAAGGGTTCGTCCGCGCCTTGATGGACGACAGCAGGTAGAGCGCTCCGCGGTCGTTCGCGTCGATGCTGATCGCCCAGAGCGCGTGCTCGCGGGCCTGCTCGACCGCGCCTTCGCGCAGGAGCACGTCGCCCATCAGCACCAGCGCGTCGAGGTGCTCGGGCGCCTGGTCCAGCGCCTCGCGGGCCCTGCCGCGCGCGGGCAGCAGGTGTCCCTGCGCCAGGTCGTGACGGCCGAGCGCAACGAGCGTCGCGGGATCGTTGGGGTCCAGCGCCAGCGCAGCCGCCAGCTGCTGGCCGGCCTCGGCCCGACGCCCCTGGAGCGCGAACAGCGCCGCGAGGGCGCGGTGGTTCATCGGCTCGTCGGGGTCGAGCTCCACTGCCCGGCGCAGGTGCTCCTCGGCCTTCTTCAGCTTGCGGCGTGCGCGCAACACCTCGCCCAGCACCAGGTGCCCCATCGGATCTTCGGGATCGATGGCCAGCGCCAAGCCAGCCTCGTGCTCGGCCGCGTGGAGCCGGCGCAGCTCGACCAGGCACAGCGCCAGCAGCGCGTGGGCGCGCGCGTTCTCCGGGTCGGCCCCCAGCACGGACTTGAGGGTCTCGCTCGCGCCGTGGGCGTTGCCCAGCCCGAGCATCCGGACGGCGTGGTCCATCAAGGCTGGCTGGTTCTCTTCCATGGGGTCAGGCCAGGGCGACGTAGGCGACGACGAAGGATTTGATCGAGGCGAGCAGCTGCGGGCGCACGAGGGTGGCGACGATCAGCACGACGAGCGGGCTGCGGACGTTCCCGCCGTAGTACTCGAACAGGGCGAAGGTCCGGCGCTGCACGACGTAGAGCGCGTAGGCCATGCCGATCTTCCAAAGAGTGGGGACGATGACCAGGTAGCGGATCTGCTCCTTGGAGAGGTCCAGGGTGCCGGCGAAGACGATGAGGCCGAAGGCGACGGCGAAGCTGCCGGCGAGGGTCGTTAGCGCCAGCGCCACCTCGCGCCCGCGGGTGGGACTGCCCATGGCGAAGGCGTTGACGATGAACCAGGGCACCGCCAGCCAGAGGCCGCCCAGCATCGCCCCGAGCAGCGGCCACATCGGGTTGACCGCGACGGAGGCGAGGGCGCCGGGGTTCGGCTCGTCCAGGATCTGGTAGCGGGCGGCCACACTCACTCCTTGCCGTGCTCGCGCAGGAAGGCGAGGACGTCGTCGTACAGCCCCGATTCGTTCGCGTAGCGCGCGTAGTTGCGCGCGGTGCTGAGCCATTCGAGGGCGGTGGGCTTGGCGGCGCGCAGCGCCTCGCGCAGGTCGGCCTGCTCCAGCGGGCACTCGCTCCCCTTGTCCAGCGAGCGGGCGATGGCGCGGTCACAGGCGTCCTCGACGACGGCGGAGAGATCCGCCCCGGAGAAGGTCGAGCTGTGGCCCGCCAGGAACGCGAGATCCATCCCCGCGGCCACCGGCCGGCCCTCGAGCTGGATCTGCAGGATGCGCTCGCGGGCCTTGGCGTCCGGCGGGGGGACGAACTGGATCCGGTCGAACCGGCCGGGGCGGCGGAACGCCGGGTCGATGGCCCAGGGCACGTTGGTTGCTCCGATGATCAGCACGCCCTGGTTCTTCTGGGCGAAGCCGTCCATCTCCGAGAGGAACGAGCTGACGAGCTTGGAGGAGGTCGCCTCGCGCGAGAACTGGCGCTTGCCCGCCAACGCCTCCAGCTCGTCGAAGAAGAGCACCGTCGGCGGGGACGAGCGGGCCTTCTCGAAGAGGGCGGCGAGCTTTCGCTCCGACTCCCCGATGTACATGTCGAGGATGTCCGAGATGGCGACGCTGAAGAAGGTCGCCTTGCACTCCCCGGCGGTGGCGCGCGCGAGCAGGGTCTTGCCACAGCCGGGCGGGCCGTAGAGGAGGATGCCGCCGCCGACGCGCTTCTTGAACCGCTCGAACAACGACGGCTTCTGGAAGGGCAGCACGATGCGCCGGCGGATCTGGTCCTTGATGGCGTCCAGGCCCCCGACGTCGGCGAAGGTGATGGGCGCGAGCGGCGGCGCCAGCAGGCGCTCCACCTCGTCGGAAGCCGTGTCGTCGTTGGCGATGACGCGCAGCTTCTTGCCGCCCGTCCCCAGATCCACCGTCCGCGTCGTGGCTCCCAGCGCCGCCTTGAGATCGAGGTCCTCGGCCGCCGGGCTCAGGTCCACTGCCTTCTGGTAGGCGACGAGCCCCTCGGGGTTGCGGCCCAGCGCCAGCAGCGCCCGGGCCCGGACCAGCAGCGCCTGCGGCTGCTCGGCATCGGAAAGGTCCAGGGCCCGCGCAGGCTGGCCCGCCTCGAGGCAGACGCGCGCCGAGGCCAGCCTCGTCCCGGCGTCCGTCAGCGACGAGACCGGGCGCTCGCCCAGCTCGGCGAGGCCTTCCGCCGCCCGGCCTCGCTCCAGAAAGGCCTCCAGCAGCACCTGGAGCAGCGGCTGGTTGTCGGGGCTCGCCCTGAGCGCAGCCCGCAGCGAATCGATCGTCTTGTCGTCCATGGTCACTACACCCTCAGCGAAGCGTCACGATACCCGCCGAGCGATGCGGCCTCAAGGCGGCCGAAGGCTACCGCGCCGCAGGCTGCTCGGGCCGCGCCAGCTCCACCTTCGCCCGGTCGCGGCACTCCTCCGACCAGTACTCGCCTTCGAGGCGCGTCCCGTCCGCGGAGAGCGCCAGGGTGTAGCGGTCGATGGTGCAGAAGCGGAAGCCGTGCGCGGGCTGATCGACGTTGAGCCGGACGTCGGCGGCCGAGAGCGCGCGCTTCTCGGCGTCCCAGGTCCCGCGCAGGACGCGGTCGTTGATGCCGGAGAGCGCGCTCCGCCAGTGGAGGATGCCGTAGACCGTGCGGCAGTCGGCGTCGATCTCCAGCGAGACGCTGGCCCTCACGTCGGGGTCGTTGCCGCTGATCTTGCCGAACCACGCTCCGGCGAGGGCCAGGCACTGCGCCCTGCGAGCGGCGTCCCACTTCGGGTTGGCGGCGGCCGGCGCCACCGCGCTGGAGACGAAGGCGAAGGTCTGCGGCGGGCCTGACTGGGGCGCGAGCGTCACCGTCCCGGCGCTCACGCCCTCGGGGACGGTGAGCACGAACCAGCCGTCGGGCAGGCGAACCAGGTCCTTGCTGGCGACGGGGAGGGCCTTGCCGCCTTCGGCGGTGACGGACCTGGCAGCGACCACGCCCGTCCCGAGCTCCGGTGCCCGGAAGCGCAGCGCACGGCCGTCGAGGACGATGGGCGGGCGGGCGGCAGGCTTGGCGGAGCGCTGCTCGGCGGCGAGAGCGCCCGACGAGGAGAGCAAGCCCACCACCACCGCGGCCGTCGTCAGGGCGCTTCGCATGGGCAGCCTCCCGGAAGCCCACGATAGCCCGAAGCGATCGGGGGCCGTTCGGGAGGCTCGCACCGCGGGCCTGCAGGTCCACGCCCGGCTCGCCGGCCGGCGCCCGGAGCGTCCGGCGAGGCTTCCCTCCCCTGCGGCTCGCCTTGCCAGGAGGTGCACGCGGCCGAGGTGCACCCCCTGGGACTTCTGGTAGCCTTCGCGGCCATGAAGAAGGCCCTCATCGTCCTGCTGGTTCTCTTGCTGCTGCTCGGAGGCGGAGCGGCCGGCACGTACCTGTCGCTCGAGAAGGCGGCGAGCACCCCGAAGACCGCCGGCGATTCCCCCGAGATCGAGCTGACCGTCCCCAAGGGCGCCACCGGCCGGTCGCTGGGCAAGCTGCTGGCGGAGAAGGGCGTCATCGACGAGGGCTACGGCTGGCGCTACTTCCTGTGGAAGCGCGGCGCCCTGAACGCCAAGGCCGGGCGCCACGCGGTGAAGGCCTCGATGACGATGGAGGCCATCGCCGCCGCGCTCGAGACCAGCCCGCTGGCCGAGGACGAGCCGTTCAAGATGCTCGAGGGCTGGCGGCTGTACGACACCGACGCCGCGCTCTCCGCCTACGGCTGGACGATGACCGGCGAGTACCTCAAGGCCGCCAGCGACCCGGCGAAGTTCAAGGCGCCCTTCCCTCTCCCGGCCAAGACGCTCGAGGGCTACCTGTACCCGGAGACCTACCGGGTGATGGCCAAGGAGTTCGACACCAACGTCTTCATCCAGCGCCAGCTCGACACCTTCGCGCAGCGCTTCTACACGCCCTACCAGGGCGAGCTCGCCAGCTGCGGGCGCACCTTGCACGAGATCGTCACCATGGCCTCGCTGCTCGAGCGCGAGGAGCCGGTGCCGGCGCAGCGGGCGCTGGTGGCCGGCGTGCTCTGGAAGCGCATCGACAAGGGCTACCCGCTCGGGGTCGACGCCACCAGCCGCTACCAGCTCGAGGAGTGGAACGACCGCAAGGGGTTCCTGGCCAAGCTCAAGAACGAGGACGACCCCTACAACTCGCGCCTCAAGAAGGGCCTGCCGCCCACGCCCATCGGCGCCCCCACCGTCGAGTCGCTGCTCGCGGCGATGCGGCCCGAGAAGAGCGAGTACTGGTACTACCTGCACGACTCGAAGCGGAAGATTCACCTGTCGAAGAACGCCGCGGAGCACGAGGCGCTGCGGACGACGTACGACGTCCACTAGTAGCGTCCGGCCTCCGTGCCGGAGCGGGCAGTCGTCGGGCCTGCGCGCGAAGCTACGGGCACCGCCAGGTCGCCTGGAACGCTCCGCGCACCGAGTAGCTCGGCGGCTGGTAGATGCCCTTGACCGTCGCCATCGCGGTCCCGTCGGGCTTCTGCAGGCTCAGCTCGAAGTCCTGGCCGCTCAGCGTCCCGGTCCCTTCGGCGACGATCTCCCTGTTCTCGTCCAGGAGCCGCGCCTTCAGGGTGTCGCCGTCGGCGCGGAAGCGCAGCCGCCCGGTCACCGCGCCGGTCGCGTCGGCGAAGCGCCCGCCGAAGCCGAGCCAGCCCTTGGAAGCCTTCTTCTGGTAGCCGTAGGCGAAGCCGCCGCAGGCACCGGCGGGCAGCGAGGTGATGCTCACCTCGTGGCCGTCGGCATCCACCACGAAGTGCAGGTTCACGCCCTTGGCGAGGTCGGCCGCCGCGAGGTCGGTGCTGAAGCTCGCCGTGTCCAGGTGGACGACGTCGGCGGGCGAGCCGGGCTCGAGCAGCGCCCCCAGCCCGTCGTAGTGCGGCATCGTCCTCGACTCGAAGTCGATCTGGTTGGGCACGGACTGGGGCTGCAGCGTGTCGTGCGCGTCGAAGAAGACCAGGCTCTCCAGCGTGGCCTTCCCGCTGTCCACCGAGAGCGAGCCGGTCCAGTCGATCCAGCCGGGGACGTCCCTGAACTTGCCCGAGAGGTAGCCCCAGACGACTTTGACGTGCGCGGCCGTCTCGGACGGCGTCCCGGCCGGCGTCGAGACCAGCTCGGTCTGCATCGCGTCGATCTCCGAGTCCGGGATCAGCCTCTCCTCGTCGTCCCAGCTCGCTGCGCCACAGCCCGCCGTCGCCAGCACCGCCGCTACGGCCCCCGCCATCGTCGCCCGCAGGTTCGTGCGCATCGCGTTTCCCTCCATGCCTCGCTCCAACACCGTGGTCGCAGGCTGGTTGCGGGCACGACGGATCTCGGGCAGGCCGGCCAACTCCGACGAGCACGTGGAGGTGCATGTAGGTTTGCCTGCGTGCTACACTTTCCGGCTCGTTTGGCCGCCCTTTCGGTTCAGAGGGGAAATCATGAAGAATTCCCTGTGGTTGGCGATTCCCGCAGTCACCACCTTGCTGCTGGCGACAGGCTGCCAGGAGGAGCCGAAGCTCGTCGTCACCTCATGCCTGAGTGACGACGACTGCCCCGCGGGCGAACTGTGCGACGAAGGCACCTGCGTGCCGATGTCGAAGTTCCGCTGCGAGGCGACGACCACCGGCGCCGGAATCCTCCAGCCCGCTCCGCACGTGGTCGACTTCGGCACGGTGGGCACCGACCCGGTGAGCCGGACCCTGGTCCTGCGCAACATCGGCAAGTGCTCGCTGACCATCTTCGAGGCCAAGCTCTCCTCGGGCGAGGCGTCCCCCTTCGTCTGCGACGGCTGCTCCGACCGCACCGTCGAGATCTTCCCGATGCGCGAGGCGAAGATCGACATCAGGTTCACCGCGCCCAAGGTCGGCACGTTCGAGGACACGCTGGAGCTGCTCTCCGACGACGGCGAATTCCCCACCCTGCCCGTGCCGATCCGCGCGAAGTTCGACGGCGTGCCCAAGCTGGTCGCCAGCCCCGACCCGGTCGACTTCGGCTACGTGGCGCAGGGCACCGACGACTCGCGCATCCTGCAGCTGCTCAACCGCGGCACCGGCGTCGCCACCGTGCGCGTCACCAGCGTCACGGTCGATCCCCCCGACTCCACGGCCTTCTCGGTCGAGGGCGTGGACGGCGCGGTGCTGCCCACCAAGGACGGCGGCGGCGGGGTCACCCTGGTGCCGACCGGCGTCAACCCCCGCGCGGCGATGCTGGTGAAGGTCCACTACCACCCGCACGAGGTGCAGCCCGCGCACAGCGCCAGCGTGGTCATCGAGACCGACTCCGCGGTGGTGGGCACGGTGCGCGTCTCCCTGACCGGCACCTCGGAGACCCCGCCGGAGCTGTCCATCGACCCGAGCATCGTGGACTTCAAGGACGTCCCGCTGGGCCAGATGCGGGCGCAGACCATCACCCTGGTCAACAAGGGCGGCTCGCCGCTGGAGCTGACCTACTCCTTCCGCAACAACTGCCCGCCGGCCAACCCCAAGTGCTCGGCCGACTTCTCCTTCACGCCGGCCACGCTGCCCACCATCGCGCCCGGCAAGTACTTCGAGATGCAGGTCTTCGTCACGCCCACCGTGGCCGACAAGATCAACGGGCTGCTCCTCATCGGGTCCAACGACCCGCGCCGGCCGACGAGCACCATCAGCCTCTCGGCGCAGGGGGTCAACGACGGCACCCAGGTGGTCAAGGTCGAGGTCACCTACGACAACGGCTCGGAGAGCAACTTCGACGAGGACCTGCGGCGCCTCGACGTCTCCCTGGAGAACCCCTACGGGTTCATGTGCAACAAGGAGAACCCCAAGCCGGCGGACTGGGCCGACTTCGGCACGCCGTCGTGGCTGGCGCTGGGCGCCAAGCTCAACCCGCAGCGGGTGATCCTGGTCAACCCCAAGCAGGACGGGAAGTACCGGGTCCTCCTGCAGTACACCGAGGACTGCTCGTCGCTGCCCACGCAGCTGCTGGCCTCGCTCCTGGGCATCAGCGTCGACGCGCTCATCGCCTACCTGACCGGCGGGGTGGTGAGCCTCGACCCCGGCGCCATCTCGGGGGCCATCGACCAGATCTGCTTCAACCACTCCTCCACCAACGCCACCGTCACCGTCTGGGTGAACGGGGTGACGGTGGCCGAGAAGCCGGCGACGCTGAACAAGAAGGGGGACTACGCCTACGCCCTCGATCTGATTCGCGAGAACGGCCAGTTCCGGGTGCAGTGAGGAAAAACGCCATGAGAGCCCCCCTCCTCCGCGCCCCGATGCCGCCCGTCTCCACCCTGGCCCTGGCCCTGGCGCTGACCCTGGCGCAGGCCGCCTGCTCCGCTCCGACGCCCGTCTCGCCGGCCCCCACCAAGCCGCCGGGGCTGTCGGCCGACCCGCGCTGGCTCACCTTCCAGTGCGTCAAGCCCGGCTGCGACACGGCGCAGACGGTCACCATCATCCAGGAGGGCTCGCGGCGCATCGCCATCAAGCGCATCACCCTCTCGGACGCCAAGCGCACCGACTTCGTGGTGGAGACGCCGCAGAAGCCGCCGTTCGTCATCCCCGGCAGCATCGACGTCAACGTGCGCCACGTGCCCGTCGCCGGCGGCAGCACCGACGACGTGAACCTGCTCGTCACCTACACCGACGCGTCTGCCGACGACAGCCCCGACCGCGTGCCGGCGGGCGAGCTCTCCATCCCGCTGCTGCGCCGGCTCATCGGCGAGCCGGCGATGGTGGCCACCCCCGGGCAGATCGAGTTCGGGGCGGCGTGGATCGGCGACAGCATCACCAAGTCCATCAGCGTGGAGAACGCCGGCTACGGCAACATCTCGCTCGACCTCGCGAAGGTGGAGAGCGACTCCGAGGACGTCCAGCCGGGCACGCTGCCCGCCACCGCCTCGCTGTTGCCCGGCGAGACGCTGGAGGTGCCGGTCGTGTTCACCCCCACCGCCTCGCGCTTCACCAAGGCGACGCTGACCATCCGCTCCACCGACCCGGCGGTGAAGCCGGCGACGGTGATCGCGCTGGCCACCAGCCTCACCGGCCCGGCGCCGCTGGCGGACCCGCTGGCGGTGGACTTCGGCGAGGTCGACCGGCGCGCGGCCAAGACCGCCGTGGTCACCGTCCTCAACCAGGGCGGCGCGGAGCTGACCCTGTCCGGCCTGGGGGTGACCGACGGCGGCGACAACGTCGAGGCCACGCTGCCCGGCGGCGAGACGACGCTGGCCCTGCAGCCGCTGGAGAGCACCCAGCTGACCGTCAAGCTCACCGCCAAGACCCCGGGCGAGGTCGACGCCTCGGTCAACCTGACCACCAACGACAACTTCCACAAGACGCTGTCCATCCCGGT
Organism: Myxococcales bacterium; assembly: GCA_036504155.1. Taxonomy (GTDB): domain Bacteria; phylum Myxococcota; class Myxococcia; order Myxococcales; family UBA5297; genus JACRCT01. The sequence continues at coordinate 17,102 of DASXVQ010000213.1, read as the reverse complement.
CCGGGCGCTGGTGCTGGAGCCCAAGGCCGTGGCCAACCCGGCGTCCTTGGACTTCGGCAAGGTCAACAAGGGCTGGAGCAAGATGCTGCCGGTGACGGTGGAGAACGCCGGCTGGGGCGACCTGAAGGTCATGGGCGTGACCCTGGTGCAGGGCTCGAGCGAGCTGTTCACGCTGCGCACGCTCCCGGTGCTGCCGGCGACGCTCAAGCGCGGCCAGCGGCTGGAGCTCAACGTCGAGTTCCGCGCCGACGCCACCGCCGAGTTCACCGGGGCGGTCTCGGTGGAGACCAACGACCCCAACGGCAACTTCCTGCAGATCCCGCTCGTCGCCACCGGCACGACCTGCGAGGCGGCCTGCGTCGTCGCCAACGCCACCCCCACCTGCGCCAGCGGGACCTGCAGCATCGACCTGTGCAACACCGGCTGGTACGACACCGACGGCGAGGTCGAGGACGGCTGCGAGTGCCACGACGCCAACGACACCGGGCCGTTCTGCGCCGACGCCACCAACCTCGGCCAGATGACCGCCAGCCACACCCAGGCCAGCTACCAGGGCGTGCTGCCCTTCGCCGGCGACGAGGACACCATCCGCTTCTCCTCCGACGGCCACGGCTGGTTCGGCTCGCACACCATCTACATCTCGCTCAACACCGCCGACCCCAACATCCAGCTGTGCGCGGCGGTCAAGGAGGGCGGGGACTGCCCGACCACCCAGGACGGCTTCACCTGCGGGGCGAACATGTCCAGCGGGGCCGAAGACTCCACCTTCCTCATCAAGATCACGCGCAAGCAGGACGCCCCGCCGACCTGCACGCCGTACACCGTGATGGTGAGCCACTACTGATCCATCGTTGAAGTCGATGGGGCGATAGCCGACCGACACCCGAGCCCGTCGAGGGGCCAGAGCTCTATCTGTGCGAAAGCGACTCCTCACCGTCCTCTGCCTTCTGATCTGCCTAGGGATCCTCGGCCTGGGCGTCGCGGCCTTCCTCGCCTCGGTGTCGCCCTGGAGCCTGGGCTACCTCCTCGGCCTGTTCCTGATCTTCCTCGGCCTGGTCCTCGCCGGGCGCCTCCGGCTGGTCTCGGCGGGCGGCCTGGCGCTGATGGTGGTCCTTGCCTTGGCGCGGCTGGCCGTCGTCTCGCCCACGGTGATCGTCCTGCCGGAAGGCACGCCCTCGCGCCTCGGCGCGCTGATCGAAGAGCGCGACGTGAGCTTGATGGCGACGCGCTGGGGCGGGCCGCTGCGGATCATCCCCAGGCCCGAGCTGCCCGGCGTCCACAAGGCCATGAAGGCCGCCTACCGCGAGATGGGCGCCGCCTACGGCCTCACCGCCAGCCCCGTCGTCGACACCGTCCTCGCCCGCAACGGCCCCGAGCGCTTCGACGCGGTGGTCTTCGACGCGCCCGGCAAGCCGGCGGGCGCGCTGATCTTCCTGCACGGCTACACCGGAAACTTCACCCTCAACTGCTTTCTGGCGGCGCGCGCCGCCCGCGAGGCCGGGCTGATGACCGTCTGCCCGTCGGCGGGCTTCGCCGGCCAGTGGTGGGAGGCCGACGGCGCCGCCACCGTCGAGGCCACGCTGAAGTGGCTTGAGGGCCGCGGCATCAAGCGGATCGTCCTCGGCGGCCTGTCCAACGGGGCGAACGGAGCGAGCGCCCTCGCGCCCGGCCTCGAGGACCGCCTCTCTGGGCTGCTGCTGGTCTCGGGCGGCTTCGCCGACGCCAGGTCCACGAGGTTGCCGGTCCTGGCCATCCATGGACGCCGGGACACGATGGTGGGCATCGAGCGGACGAAAAGGTACCTGTCGCAGATGGGGTTCGGTCCCTGGAAGCGGCTGATCGAGGTCCCCGAAGGCCACTTCGCGCTGCTGGTGCGACGCGAGGAGCTGGGCCAGGAGATCACGCGCTGGCTCCAGTTGCTGCATTGACGACCCTCAACCATGGCTGGGAGTACCGGGAGCAGCTCGACGCGCGGGCGCGCGGCCTGAGCGTGCTCGGCTACCTGGCCTCCCGCTATCGGCACTCGACCGAGGCGACCTGGCGCGAGCGAATCGCCCGAGGAGAGGTGCTGCTCGACGGCGCCGTCGCCAGCCCGGAGAGCCCGCTGCGCCCCGGCCAGCTCCTCTGCTGGATGCGCCCGCCGTGGGAAGAGCCCGCGGTGCCGACCGCCTTCGAGGACCTCTTCGAGGACCGCGACCTGCTGGCAGTCTGCAAGCCTTCCGGGCTGCCCTGCGAACCGGCGGGCGGCGACTTTCTCGAGAACACGCTGTTGCGGCTGGTCCAGCGGCGCGATCCCGACTGGGCGCCGATGCACCGGCTCGGCCGGGGAACCTCCGGCGTGGTCCTCTTCGCCCGCACCGGCGAAGCGCGAGCGCACGTCCAGGCCGAATGGCGCGCCCACCGCGTCGAGAAGACCTACCGGACCTTGGCGAGCGGCCGGCTGCCTGCCGAGCCCTTTCCGATCACGACTCCCATCGGCTTGCTGGACCACCCCGTGCTCGGGCGGATCCACGCCGCCACACCGTCGGGTCGCTCGGCGCACAGCGAGGTCCGCCTCCTCGCCCCTCGCGGCGAGGACTCGCTCTGCGAGGTGCGCATCCTCACCGGCAGACCGCACCAGATTCGGATTCACCTCGCGGCCTGCGGCCACCCGCTCGTCGGCGACCCGCTCTACGGCGCGGGGGGCCTGCCGCGCCCCGACGCGCTCCCCGGAGACCTGGGCTACCACCTGCACGCCTGGCGGCTGAAGCTCTCCCACCCGCGCACGGGGCGCCCGATCGAGTTCGAGGCGCCGCTGCCGCCGCTGCTGGAGTGACTCCGGGCCGGGCCCGCGACGCCTCAAGCCTCCGGAGAGGCTTCCTTCCATCGTCTTCGCGAACTTCTCGCCCTCCCGGCGCATCTCCTCCTCGGACATGTCCTTCTGGTGCGTGGCGAAGGACCAGGAGTAGCCGAACGGGTCCACGATGCCGGCGCAGCGGTCGCCCCAGAACATGTCCTGGGGAGGCATGACCCCCTTGCCACCGGCCGCGACCGCGCGCTCGAACGCCACGTCGCAGTCCTGGACGTAGATCCACAGCGAGATCGGCGCCGGGGTGTCGGGGGTGGGCGCGGCGGTGTCCATGCCCGGCATCTCGTCGTTCAGGAAGAGGTCCGTGTCTCCGACCTTCAGGTGGGCGTGCCAGATGCTCCGCCCATCCGGCGACGGCATTCGCATGACCTCCTGCGCGCCGAGAGCGCGCTTGTAGAACTCGATCGCCTTGGAGCAGTCGCGCAGGACCAGGTTGGTCGTGAGCGTGTGCATGTCCTTCGGGATGGGGTCGACCTGGGCCATGGTGTCCTCCTCGTGTGCCTTCTCTGAGCCTGTAAAACGGTAAGCGCAGCCGGCGCGCGCGCAGAGGCCCCTCCTCGGACATCCAGGCTCCTGCCTCGTCCAGGCGCGAAGCGAGCAGGCGCCGAGGCGACCCGGCCGGGAAGCTGCGAGCGCCCTCGCGCCGCGGCCTCGCTCGGCCTGGCCGTGGTCCTCGCAGGCTGCTTCGCCGACGGCGTCTCGGCGGGAATCCAGGTCCTGTGCACCGGCAACGCCGAGTGCCCAGCGGCTGCTGCTGCCGCAGCGCCACCGGGCGCTGCGTCTTGCCACCGGCCCCGGTCCGCGCGAATCCGCCTACTGCAGGTGCTTCTTCAAGAAGAGCAGCGTCTGGCCGATGGTCTGCACCCGGTTCTCGCGCTTCTGCGCGCCGTGCCCCTCGTCCGGGAAGATGATCAGCTCCACCGGCACGCCGCGCTTGGCGACCGCGTCGCGGATCTGCACCGCCTCGCCGGCCGGCACCCGCGGGTCGCTCAGGCCCTGGATGAGCAGCAGCGGCGCGGCGATCTTGTCCACGTAGGTGACCGGCGAGAGCTGCTGCAGCACGTCCTTGTCCTTCTCCGGGTCGCCGTACTCGGAGGTGCGCAGGATGCGGCGGTAGGGCGCGGTGTTGTTGAGGAACGTCAGCAGGCTGGAGATGCCGACGTTGGAGACGCCCGCGTCGTAGGCGCCCGCGAAGCGCGTCATGGCCATCAGCGACGAGTAGCCGCCGTAGCTGCCGCCCGTCACCGCGACCTTCGGCGCCTTGCCGTCCTGGGCCCACCTCTCGCGGATGAACTTCGAGCAGTCCTCGATGTCGGTGATGATCTGCAGGCGCTTGGCGCCGTTGTCCGCGTCGAGCCACTTCTTGCCGTAGCCGTCGCTGCCGCGGACGTTCGGCTGGACGAAGACGAAGCCGAGGTCCACGAAGAGCTGCGCGTAGGGGCTGAACCCGGCGGTGGACTGGCCCTCGGGGCCGCCGTGGAACTCCACCACCACCGGGCACGGGCCGTTCGGGCACGAGGCCGGGCGGCGCACGAACATGGGGATGGGCGTCCCGTCGCGGGCCGGGTAGCTCTCGAGCGACGCCGTCGCGAAGCGGGTGGTGTCCACCTCCGGGGCGCTGGGGACCACCCAGCGGACCAGCGACCTCTTCTGCCAGTCGTAGACGTAGCTGGTGCGGGGCGCCTGGCTCGTCTCGACGCCCAGGGTCGAGAACCGGCCGTCCTTGGTGGTGATGCCGAAGAACACCTGGTCGCCAGGCGGCAGCTTGGGCAGGGCGACGGGCTTGTAGGTCTTGGCGTCGAGCGCGCCCAGCCGCGTGTAGCCGCCCTCGTTGACCGTGTAGAGGATGCGCGTGCGCGCCTGGTCGACCGAGAAGGAGCTGACGTCCCACTTGAGCTCCGGCGAGACGGCTTCGAACTTGCCGTCCTTGACGCGGTAGAGGCGCCGGAAGTCGGAGAGCTTGTTGGTCAGGACCACGAGCTCGCCCGGCGCGGCCGCGTACTGCGCCTCGTACTCGATGCGCTCGCCCTGGCCGAAGAGCGGGGTCGGCGCGGCGGCGCCGGGGGCCAGCTCGAAGTACTCGGCCTGCATGCTGCCGATGTCCTTGCGCAGCAGCAGCCGCCCGTCGGGCCGGTGGTGTCGATGGCCCAGAGCCCCGGCTCGGCGAAGACCGCCTCCCTCTTGTTGGACTTCAGGTCCCAGCGGTAGAGCGCGTAGGCGTCGGGCTTCTGGTCGTTGGCGCGGAAGTAGAGCCAGGCGCCGTCGGCGGTGAGGAACTGGAAGTGGGTCTGCACCTTCTCCAGGTGCTGGACGGCGACGAGCGGACCGCCGCCGGCGTCGAGCAAATACAGGCCCGGGTTCTCCTCGCCCTTGCGGTCGCGCTGGACGACGAGCGTCTTCCCGTCCGGCGTGATGTCGACGACGTTGGTGTTGTCCTCGCCGCCGGTCATCTGGATGGGGAAGCGGTCGGCGCCCTCGAGGCGCCACACCTGGCGGGTGCCGGTGACGTTCCAGCTGAAGAAGAGGCGGTCGCCCCTGGGCGAAGGCAGGCCCATGCCCGGGGCGCGCACGTCCATCATCATCTGGACCTTGCGGGTCAGCTCCGGGTCGAAGGGCTTGGGGCCGTACTTCTCGACGATCTCCTTGGGGACGCTGCCTGCGCCGAGGCCCGAGTAGGCCTGCGGGGCGGCGGCTGCAGGAGTGGGGGCCGGAGCAGCGACCGGGGCGGCGCTGAGCAGCGCGGCGGCGACGAGGGCGGAGAAGGTCGTGAACATGGGTGCCTGCATCGCACGGAGGTGCGGTGCCAGGCAACGGGCTTCGACCCTCGCCATCAAGCTGGAGCATCCGGGCCCCCTACCGGGGCAGACAGGCATGCAGCAACAGGCGCTACACTTGAAGTCGAAGAGGAACGAATGGAACCTAAGGAAGTCCAGGCGGTCAGGGAATCGCTCGTCGCGTATGGTGCACCTTTGGCGGCCTGGGATGGGCACGCGCACTTCCCGCTCGAGGAAGCTCTCGCCCGGGGACTCGTGCTTGCGCGAGAGGACGCCACCGTCCTCCGGGTGCTTCCTCTCGTTCTCGCCAGGAACTACCCGAAGCTCGACTGGGACAAGCTCGTCGAGAATTGCCGGCGGTCGAATCAGATCTCGGCCCTGGGCTTCGTAGCCGAAATTGCTTCAGAGCTCGGAAAGCTTCCGGATCTCGCAGCACGCGCGACTGCTCTCTGGCAGGCCCCGACCAAGCAGGAGTATTTCTTCCCGCTCCCGAACAGCTACGCCCGCCGCCTCGCGGACGCCCGCAGCCCAGCCCCAGCGCGGCGCTGGGGCTTTGTCTTGAACGTTGAGCATGACTCATTCCGCCAGATCTTCGAGAAGCACTTTGGATAGGTTCCATGTCCCCGACTTCGAGGTCTTCTGGCGCGCGGTCGACCAAGGTCTGACGGCTGACTGCTCTGTCATCGTGATCGGCGGCGCCGCCATCGGCATGGCCTTCGATCCCGCTCACACCACCACCGACATCGACCTATGGAGCAACGCACCTGCGGAGTTCTGGACGGCGTGCGAACACGCTCGTCAGCAAGCCGGGAAGGCCATTCCCATCCAGAAGGTGGGTGTTGCCGAGGCTCCCTACGACTTTGAAGACCGGCTCAGGCGCCTTCCCATCCGCGGGCTACAGCATCTCCAGCTCCTCGTTCCAGAAGCCCACGACTTGGCGATGATGAAGGTCGCCCGAGGAGAGGAGCACGACCTCGAGGGCATCCTGGACATCCATCGAGCGTCCCCCCTCGACGCGAAGACCCTCGTCGAACGGTTCCGGACCACGGAGGTCGTGGGCAGCCGCGAGATGTTCAAGCTCAAGTTTCTCGACATGATCGGCCGCCTCTTCGGAGAGGCTGCAGCCCGAGCCATGGAGTCGACCCTGTAGCCACCTCGAACGCCGACGCTTCAACCCGCGACGGGTGCGACCGGCAGCGGCAGCTCGTTCCTGCGCAGCCTCTCCAGCACCGCGACGATGTCGAGGTCCTGCCTGCGGTCCGCCGTGTTCACCGGCACGAACGCCCGCACCGCCGCGTGCATCTCCCGGGTGCGCTTCTTCATCGTGTCCACGCCGCGGATGTCCGCCGCCTGGCACGTCGCCAACAGCCCGATCGCCGCCACGGTCTCGGTCAGCTCCAGCACCCGCAGCGCGTCGCGCGCCGCGATGGTGCCCATCGAGACCTTGTCCTGGTTGTGGCACTCGGTCGACCGGCTGAACACCGAGGCCGGCATCGTCAGCTTGAGCGCCTCCGCGGTCAGCGCCGAGGCCGAGATCTGCATCGCCTTGAAGGCGTGGTGCGCCACCCTCTCCGGCCCGGTGATGGCCACCAGGTTCGCCGGCAGCCCGTTGCTGAAGTGCGGGGTGCACATCAGCGCCAGCTGGCGGTCGAGGAGGTCGGCGACGTTGGCCACCGCGTTCTTGAGCCCGTCCATCGCGAAGCAGACGTGCCCGCCGTAGAAGTTGCCGCCGTGCAGGATCTCCCCGGTCTCCGGGTCGACGAGCGGGTTGTCGTTGGCGCTGTTGAGCTCGATCTCCAGCGTCCGCCGGATCCACGGCAGCGCGTCGAGCAGCACGCCCACCACGTGCGGCGCGCAGCGGATGGAGTAGCGGTCCTGGATGCGCTGGGCGCTGCGCCCCTTCTTCGGGTCGTACTCGAGGTGCTCGCGCAGCCAGCGCGCGAACTGCCGCTGCCCGGGGTACGGCTTGAGCGCGAAGATCCGGTCGTCGAAGTGAGCCGGCTCGCCCCTCAGGCCGTCGCTCGCCATCGCCGTCACCACCGCCGCCAGCCTGCTGAGCCGCTCGGCGCGCTCGTAGGCGACGCAGCCCAGCGCGGTCATCACGCTGGTGCCGTTCATCACCGCCAGGCTCTCCTTGGGGCCCAGCGTCAGCGGCTCGAGCCCGGCGCCCTTCAGGGCCTGCGCCGCCTCGACCACCTTCCCGTCCACCTGCGCCTCGCGCTCGCCGGCCAGCAGCGCCGCCACGTACGAGAGCGGCGTCAGGTCCCCGCTGGCCCCGACCGACCCCTCCTCCGGGATGACCGGGAGGATCCGCTTCTCCAGCAGCTCGCACAGCCGCTCCAGCAGGACCTCGCGGACTCCGGAGTACCCGCGCGAGAGCGCCGCCAGCCGGACCGCCAGCACCGCCGCGGCCTCGACCTCGGGCAGCGTCCGCCCGGTGCCGCAGCCGTGGAAGCGCATCAGGTTGCGCGGCATCTCCAGCGCCAGGTCCTGGCCGACCGCGTTCTCGCAGCTGTCGCCGAAGCCGGTGGTGACGCCGTAGACGTTGCCCGCGTGGCCCAGCAGGCGCGTGAGCTGCTCGTGGCTCGCCCGGATGCGCGCGCGCAGCGCCGGGTCGGGGTCGAGGGTCGCGCGGGCGCTCCCGTGGGCGAGGGCGAGCACGTCCTCCACGGTCAGCGGCCGCTCCCCGACGGCGATGGCGGGGCGATGGGACGACGACGTCATAAGGCCTTCTTTCCGTCGAATTCGATCACGCCTTGGGCGGCAGCGCCTTGAGGGGCCTCGGTCCCAGCCCCACGCCGCGCAGCATCCCCAGCAGCACCATCCGCGTGTGCATCCAGCTGATGCGCACGTTGTCCCAGAACATCTGGAAGTGCGAGACGCCGCCCTCTTCCTTGCTCACGTAGTGGACCCTGGTGGGGATGTTGACCACCGGCAGCCCCATCCACACCAGGCGCACCGCGATCTCCGGGTCGAAGTCCATCCGCTCGCCGGAGGCGCCGCAGCGGAGCGCGGGCTCGACGGGGTAGAGCCGGAAGCCGCACATCGGGTCCTCGATGACCTTGCCGCCGGTCTCGAGGTTGGTCCAGAAGCAGGTGATCTGCCGGGCCCGCAGCCGCCCCTTGGGCGCGGTGGCGTCGAAGACCGGGGCGCCCAGCACCAGCGCGGCGGGCTGCGCCCGGGCCGCCTCCAGGAACCTCGGGATGTCCTCGATGGAGTGCTGGCCGTCGGCGTCCACCTGCAGCGCGTGGGTGAAGCCCAGCCGGTGCGCCACCTCGAAGCCGGTCTTCACCGCCGCGCCCTTGCCGCCGTTCTGCTCGCGGTGGTGCACGTGGGCCAGGCCCTCGCGCCCCAGCGCCGCCACCGCCTCGCGGCCCTCCGCCGCGCTGCCGTCGTCGACGACCACCACGTCGGGGAGGAAGGCGCGGACGCGCTCGACGACCCGGCGGATGGTCCGCGGGTTGTCGTAGGTGGGCACCAGCCCGCACGGTCGGAAGGAATCGGCCATCGGCTAGTCCCCGAATACCAGCGTGCCGCAGGCGGTGGGTCCGCCTTCGCGGGTGAGCTCGAAGTCGACCTGCGGCTTGCCTGCGGGGCGCTTTAGCGTGAGCACCACCGTCTGCCGCGGCTGGGTGATGCGCTTGAACTGCAGCTTGCGGACCTTGCGCACCGACTTCAGGTCCGGCCACAGGCGCCGGGCGTTCTGAAGCACCAGGTTCTGCAGCTGGACCACGCCGGGCAGGATGGGCATGCCGTCGAAGTGGCCGCGGAAGTAGAGCAGGTCCTCGCGCACCGGGATGGTCAGCACCGCCACCTCGGCGCCGTCCTCCTGCCTGCGCTCCTCGCGGGAGGGCTCGAGCACCTTCACCGTCGGACCGGTCCTGACCGGGTCCTCGAACATCGCGCGCAGGCGGCGCCGGGTGATCTTGCCGTTGGCCTCGCGCGGGATCGCCGCCACGACCCGGATGCGGCGGGGCAGCGCCGCGGCGTCGAACCACTCGCGCAGCTTCGCCTTCACCGCCGGGGGCGTCCAGCGATCGGTGGCGACCGCCAGCCAGATCTCCTGGCCGCGCGCCCCGTCGACGTCCACCGCCGTGGCCGCCGCGTCCTTCACCCCCGGCAGCGCCAGCACCCGCTGCTCCACCTCGGCCAGCGCCACCCGCTTGCCGCCGACCTTGACCACGCCGTCGACGCGCCCCAGCAGCCGGAACGTGCCGTCCTCCTCGAGCGCCACCCGGTCGCCGCAGGGCAGGGGCCGCGGGGTCTCCGGGGCGAGGAAGGGCGAGTCGAGCAGCAGCCGGCAGTCCTCCCCCATCGAGATCTTCACGCCGGGGAACGGAGTCCACGCCGCCCGCGGGTCGTTGCGCCAGGCGATGCCGCCGGTCTCGGAGGAGCCGAAGACGTTGGTCACCTCCATCCCGAACTTCTCGCGCAGCATCCGCGCGGTCTCGTCGGGCAGCAGCCCGGCCGAGGAGAAGACGCGCGAGACCCGGGGCAGCTGCTCCAGCACCTCCAGGCCGCGCAGGTGGGGAGGGACGGCGACCAGGACGTCGCAGCGGAAGCGCTCCAGGGCGCCGACCACCGTCTCGGCGTAGAACGGCGTCTCGCGCAGGAACGAGGCCCCGCACAGGAGCGGCGCGAGCACCGAGTAGAGCAGCCCGTAGATGTGGTGGCTGGGGATGGTCGCGCAGAAGCGCGAGCCGGCGGCGAGCCCGAACGTCTGGACCTGCGAGAGCGCCTCGCCCAGGAGTTGGGAGGCCAGCTTGGGGCAGGCCTGGTGGTCGCCGGTCGAGCCGGAGGTGTAGAGCGTGGCCACGCGGCGCGAGGGCTCGAGGGGGGCGATCGGCTCGCCCGGCCCGCCCCGGCCGACCAGCGCGCGCAGGTCGATCCCCTCGCCGGTGTCGATGTCGTCGAGCAGCCCGCGCACGCCCGGCTTCTTGACGAGCGCGCGGATGGTCTCGGAGGCGCCGTTGGGCGGCAGCGCGACGCCGAACCCCGCCTGCCAGGCGGCGAGCAGGCCCACCGCGAAGTGATAGCGGTCCTGGCAGATGACGAGCAGCTCGTCCGACGGGCCCGAAGACGAGGGTAGCGCGCGGCGGACGGCGGCGACGTCGGAGAGCAATTGCGCGGCGGTGCGATCGCCCGCGTCGCCGAACGCGACGAGCGCGTCCGGGGGGTGGACGACGAGGCGGAAGGAGGAGGTCATCTTCTGCTGCGGCGGGCCGGCAGGCCTGGAGCTAGGCCTTCGCCTCCGCCACGACGTGTTCCTCGACCAGCGCCACGATGTCGCCGACGGTGCGGACCTTCTTCAGGCCCTCCTCGTTGACCTTCCTGCCGGTCAGCTGCTGCAGCTCGACGACCAGGTCGATGGCGTCGATGCTGGTCAGGTCGAGGTCCTCGAACTTCGACTCGGGCGTGATCTTGCCTTTGTCGAGGTCGAACATCTCGGCCATCATGGAGGTGACCTTCTCGTAGACCTGGTCGCGGGTCATGGTGGGCATCCTGCTCTCCTAAGCCTTCGCCTGCCGGTTCGCGGCAACGTAGGCGGCCAGGCTCTTCACGTTCGCAAAGATCTTGGCGTTCTCTCGGTCGTCGGCTTGGGTGCGGACGCCGTACTTCCTGCGGATGACCATGGCCAACTCGAGCGCGTCGATGGAGTCGAGGCCCAAGCCCTCCGCGAACAACGGCGCGTCGGACTTGAGGTCAGTGGCCTGGACGTCCTCCAGCCGGAGGCTGTCGATGATCAGCTGCTTGATCTCGTGCTCGAGTTCTTCCATGGCTCCAGGACCCGCGGCCGCCTCCGGCCGTGGGCTTCACTTCCCATGCAACGGCCGACGGTTTGGACGCGGGTCCCTACCGAGGCCTTCCAAAAGTTGCCGGACTCTAGCACCGGCTCCGTTTCCGCCTCAACAGACTTTCGGGGTTCCTGGATTTGTTCTGGACAGCCTCAAAAGCCTTGCCGTTTCGCCGCCTTGCACCCGGACGGGCAGGGCTCCGGCCCCACGCTCCTACATCCACCGACCTGGGCGGTGTCCGGAGGGGCCCGGAACGGGATAAGCCCCCGAATTGACGCTTTTTTTCGCCGCGGCATCGTTGACGCCCGCGCGCGGGCTCTGCTATGGCTTCGGCCCTTTCCATGGGCTCCTTTCCGGTGACAGCGTATGCGGCGGGCAATGCCTTGGGGCTGAGCACCCGGGAGGTGCTCGCGGGGCTGTCCGCCGGCCGGTCGGGCCTGAAGGCGTGTGGCTGGGATCTCCCGTTCGCCACCTCCTGCGGCGAGGTCCCGGTGCCGCTCGCGCCCTTGCCGACCCAGTGGTCGGCCTACGACAGCCGGGTCGCCCGGATTGCCCTCGCCGTGCTGACCGAGGTGGCGCCCGCCGTGAAGAAGGCGATCGCGCGGTGGGGCGCGGACCGGGTCGGGGTGGTGCTGGGGACGAGCACCGGCGGCATCCTGGAGACCGAGCGGGCGTTCGCTTCCCACCGGGTTCAGGGAGCGCTGCCGGCCTCTTACGACTTCGAGCGCCAGCACTCCTTCCACGGCGTCGTCGACCTGGTGAGGCTGGCGACCGGGGCGCGGGGGCCGGGCTACGTCGTCTCCACCGCCTGCTCCTCGAGCGGCAAGGTGCTGGGCGCCGCCCGCCGCCTCCTGCTCGCCGGCTTGGTCGACGCGGTGCTGGTCGGCGGCGCGGACAGCCTGTGCAAGACCACCTTGTGCGGGTTCCACAGCCTGGAGGTCCTCTCCCAGAAGCCGTGCCGCCCGTTCGGCGCCGGGCGCGACGGGACGACCATCGGCGAGGGCGCGGCGCTGCTGTTGCTCGAGCGCGAGGGCGACGGTCCCGCCCGGCTGCTGGGCGTGGGCGAGAGCTGCGACGCGCACCACATGAGCCACCCGCACCCCGAAGGCCAGGGCGCCGAGGCGGCGATGGCCGGGGCGCTCTCGCAGGCCGGGCTCTCGCCGCGGGACGTCGACCACGTCAACGCCCACGGGACGGCGACGCCGCTCAACGACGCGGCCGAAGGCAAGGCCATCACCCGCCTGCTTGGCGATCAGGTCCCCGTGGTCTCGACCAAGGGCTACACCGGGCACTTGCTCGGCGCGGCCGCGTCGACCGAGGCGGTCTTCGCGGTGGCGGCCATCGAGCAGGGCTGGATCCCCGCCAGCCTGGGCGCCGACCCGCTCGACCCGGCGCTGACCCTGAACGTCGGCCGCGAGCGGCGCGAGCTGCGCTGCCGCACCGTCCTGAGCAACTCCTTCGCCTTCGGCGGCTCCAACGTCAGCGTCCTCTTCGGGGCGCCGGGATGAAGCCCGTGTTCGTCAGCGGCCTGGGTCTGTGGGCGCCCGGCCATCGCAACGCGCAGGCCTTCGCCCAGCGCCAGGCCGACCCCGCGGTGACCGCGCCCACGGGAGCCCTGCTCGCCCCGGGCATCCGCCGACGCGCGAGCACCCTGACGCGGGCCGCCGCCGACGCCTTCGCCGAGGCCGCCCAGCAGGGCGGAGCCGACCTGGCGACGGTGCCGACCGTCTACACCTCGGCCTACGGCGAGATCGTCACCACCATCGAGATGCTGGTCCAGATGGCGACCGAGCCCGAGGGGCTGCCCTCGCCCACCCGCTTCCACAACAGCGTCCACAACACCTCGGCGGGCTACGTCGCCATCGCCACCCGCAACCAGTCCTTCTCCACCTCGCTCGCCGGCGGCCCGCACAGCTTCGCCTTCGGCATGGTCGAGACCTCCGCCTGGCTCGCGGAGCACGCCGGCGAGGCCATCCTGGTCGCGCTCGACGAGCCGCCGCCGGCGCCGTTCGCGCCCAGGGCCGCCTGGAGCGCCTTCGCCGCCGCCTTCCACCTCACCGCCGAGCGCCGGCCGCAGAGCCGCGCCCGCCTGTCGGGCCTGAGGCAGGCGAGCGTCCCCGGCGCCGTGCCCGAGCCCTTCTCCGCGCACCCCTGCGCCTGCGCGCTGCTCCTGCTCGACGCGGTGGCCGGCGCCCAGGCCGGACCGGTGGCGCTCTCCCTGACGGGCCAGGCCGACTGGGCCGTCGACGTCGAGCCGCTCTAGCTGGAGGACCGCCGAGAACGCGTCATGCCCGCCTACCTGACCCCCGCCGAACTGCTCCCGCACACGCCGCCGATGATCCTCATCGACGAGGTGGTGGAGTACGCCTTCCCGCACGCGGCGGTGCGCCTGAAGATCCGGCCGGACTCGATGTTCGTCGAGGACGGCAAGGTCCCGGCCCTGGTCGCGCTCGAGTACATGGCGCAGGCCCTCGGCATCATCGTCGGCTACCAGTCCCTGGCCCGGGGCGAGCCCATCCGCATCGGGTTCCTGCTGGGCACCCGCGAGCTCTCGCTGGAGATCGACCACTTCGACGTGGGAGACGAGCTCCTCGCCGAGGCCGACCACCTCTTCGGCGACCGGGTGCTGGGCAGCTTCAAGTGCACCGTCTCCCGGCGCGGCCAGGTGGTCGCCAGCGCGCAGGTCAACGCCTTTCGAAGCGACGACGAGGAGGTTCCGAACCCATGAAGCCCCGCGCCCTCATCACCGGCGCCAGCCGCGGAATCGGCGCCGCCATCGCCGCCGCGCTGGCCCGGGACGGCTTCCCGGTCATCCTCAACTACCGGTCCAACCACGAGGCGGCCCAGGCGCTCAAGGCCAGGATCGAGGCGGCCGGCGGGAAGGCGGAGCTGCTCCCCTTCGACGTCGGCAGCACCGAGGAGTCGACCCGGGCGATGGAGAGGCTGGTCGCCGAGGACGAGCAGGACCCCATCGGCGTCATCGTCAACAACGCCGGCATCACCCGCGACAGCTCCTTCCCGGTCATGGAGCGGCCGGACTGGGAAGCGGTCACCCGCTGCTCGCTGGACGGCTTCTTCAACGTCACCCGGCCGCTGGTGATGCCCATGGTGCGCCGCCGCTGGGGGCGCATCGTGAACATCTCCTCCGTCTCCGGCGTCCGCGGCAACCGCGGGCAGGTGAACTACTCGGCGGCCAAGGCCGGCCTCATCGGCGCCACCAAGGCGCTCGCCGAGGAGGTCGCCCGCCGCGGCGTGACCGTCAACTGCGTGGCCCCGGGGCTCATCGAGACCGACATGATCAAGGGCGCGCCGCTGGAGGAGATCGTCAAGATGATCCCCATGCGGCGCTTCGGGAAGCCCGACGAGGTCGCCTCGCTGGTCGCCTTCCTGGTCAGCGACCTCGCGGCGTACATCACCGGGCAGGTCATCGGCATCAACGGCGGCCTCGCGTAGAATCGCGGCGTTTCACCAATACGAAGGGAAGAGGCGCGAAGGAATGAGCACGCATCGAGTCGTCATCACCGGCGTCGGGCTCACCAGCCCCATCGGCGACAGCCTGGACGAGGTCTCGAAGTCGCTGCGCAGCAACAAGAGCGGCGTCGTCAAGATGGAGGGCTGGGAGCAGCTGCAGGGCTTCGCCACGCGGCTGGGCGCGGTGTGCCACACCGACCTCTCCGTCCTGCCCAAGAAGCGCGTGCGCACCATGGGGCGCGTGGCCATGCTCTCCACCTGGGCGACCGGCAAGGCCATCGAGGACGCCGGCCTGAGCCAGGAGATCCTCTCCAACACGCGCACCGGGCTGGCGTACGGCTCGACCTCCGGGTCGATGCCCGCCACCGAGGAGTTCGTGCGCAAGCTGGCCGTCGAGCACACCGTCAACGGCATCCAGTCGGCGACGTATCTGAGATTGATGACCCACACCGCGCCGGCCAACCTCGCCGCCTACTTCCAGATCCGCGGCCGGGTCCTGACCACCTGCTCCGCCTGCGTCTCCTCGAGCCAGGGCATCGTCTACGGATACGAGGCCATCAAGTACGGCCTGCAGGACGCCATGGTCTGCGGCGGCGCCGAGGAGATGCACATCACCAACGCCTCGGTGTTCGACATCATGTTCGCCACCTCGCGGGGCTTCAACGACACCCCGCACCTGACCCCGCGGCCCTTCGACGTCAGGCGCGACGGCCTGGTGGTGGGCGAGGGCGCCGGCACGCTGATCCTCGAGAGCCTGGAGCACGCCGAGAAGCGCGGCGCCAGGATCTACGCGGAGATCATCGGCGCGACGACCAACTGCGACGGCTACCACATGACCGCGCCGTCCGACGAGGGCATGACCCGCGTCCTGCAGGAGTCGCTCAAGGACGCGCAGCTGGCGCCGGACAAGGTCGACTACATCAACGCCCACGCCACCGCGACCGACATCGGCGACCTCTGCGAGAGCACCGCGGTCAGCCGCGTGCTGGGCACCAAGATCCCCATCAGCTCCACCAAGGGCTTCACCGGCCACACCCTGGGCGCCTGCGGGGCGATCGAGGCCGGCTTCTGCCTGGCCATGTTCCGGGACGGCTTCCTGGCGCCGAACAAGAACCTGGAGAAGGTCGACCCCAAGCTCCCCGCGCTCGACTTCGTCGTGGGCGACCCGCGGCAGGCCAATCCGAACATCATCATGACCAACAACTTCGCCTTCGCCGGGATCAACACGTCGATCATCATGAAGCGAATGGGTTGAGCCGCGAGCGGTGAGTCGTAAGTCCTAAGTCCCGTGGAGCCCACGAACCCAGCCGTGCCGAGACCGTGGAGCGCGGGCAACACGCCCGTGCGCATGGTCGGCGCGCTGATGGGGCTGGGCGTCGTCGTGGGCTTCGTGGCCACCCTGCTCTTCCCGCTCACCGGATTGCCCATCGGACGCTGGTGGCCCGCGGCGGCGATGGCCCTGGCCTGCGGCGGGACGCTAATCTTCGTGGGAACCCGGGCCAACTCCGGCGGGACGGTCGGCGAGGATGGCGTCGTCGCGCGTTACCTGCTGCGCCCCGAGCGCGCCCTGCCCCACGCCGAGATCGCCTGGGCCTACCTGCACCGGACGAAGACGACCCTGATCTTCCTCGCGGCGTCCGACGAAGCCCTGCGGCTCGTCGCCTATGACGGAACGTCTCTGCAGCTGAGCCTTCCGCCGCGGGGACGCGCGCGGGAGGAGGCGCTGGCGGCCCTCGAGGCCATCGAGGCCAAGCTCTCGCGCGCCTACCTCGGCTACACGCCGGAGGCGGAGCGGGCCTGGGCGAGACAAGTGGAGGATCCCGCGGCGTGGCGGCGGCTGGTGGAGGCGCAGAGCCGGCAGGGGCGGCAGGGCAGGAAGCTGGTGTAGAGAAACAACGCCCTCACCCCTTCCCGCTCCCATTCGCTGCGGCTTCATCTCTCTGCCTCGACCAGCCTTGCTTGGTTCGCTGAGCCTCTCTCTCGATTCACCAGGGAGCGGGCGATCGTTGGTAGCTCGCCGCAATCTCCTCGGATCGCGACGATCGATCTTTCGCCGGATCTTGCGCTCCGACAGAGCCTGCGACGAGCAGACGGGATCGCCCGCTCCCTCGCCGATCGAGAGCCGCGCCAAGAAGAAGCACCCGAGGCGGACCGAGGCAGAGCGTATGAGCCGCAGCGTCTGGGAGCGGGACGGGGTGAGGGGACTCTGCAACC
>DASXVQ010000212.1:0-124323 GCA_036504155.1 Myxococcales bacterium | reverse complement strand
CGTGTCGGTCGGTTGGTCGTGTCGGGCTGGGACCTGCCGTGATCTTGCCGAAGGGTGCCGGGGTCGTGTCGGTATGTTTGGTCGTGTCAGCGCCCGACAAAGGCCGCCCCCGCCACGGAGGGCGGGCTCTACCCACCTCCGTCGGCTGAAGATGTGGGGTGACAGCAGGGCTCGAGGCGGTAGGGCTTCCCCACCCATCGATCGCGGGCTTTCGCGCAGCCTCGGCCTCGCGCCGTGCGGCGCCGATGGCGCCCTCCACGCCCTCTCACCCGGCGGCTTGGCCGACCGTGGGTCGTGCTAGGCTGGCGCCGGCTGGGTGACGGTCGCGAGGAGGCCTGCGGTGCCCGAGAAATCACGCGTCCTCTTGGTGGAGCCGGACTACCGCGCCGCAGCCGAGCTGTCGCGGCACCTGTGGAGCGCGCCGCTGGTGGTGGACACGACCTCCACCGACGCCGGGGCGCTGATGCGGGTGCGCGAGTTCCACCCCGACGTGGTGATCGCCCCGGTGGAGAAGCGCATCGACGGCGAGGAGTTGTGCAGGCAGATCAAGCGCATCGACAAGAGCGCGGCGGTGCTGCTGGTCTACCCGGTGGAGCTGACCAACGCGGACCAGAAGGCGGAGGCGGCGGGCGCGGACGGCTGGCTGTACGCCCCGTACAACGCGGGGGCGGTGGTCTCGTGCGTGAAGTGGGCGGTGAAGGTGCGCGAGGCGAGCAAGGAGCTGCACCTGCTGCGCGACCAGGTGGACGAGGTGGCGCTGGCGCCCTCGCCCAACGCCGGGCAGTCGAGCAAGGTGGAGGTGGAGTTCTTCAAGCGCACCCTGCTCAACGAGGTGCGTCGCTCCAAGCGCTACCGGTACCCGCTGGCGTTCCTGTGCGTGGGAGTGGACCGCTTCCCGCAGACCTTGGGGCGGCTGCCGGTGCACGTGCGGACCAAGGCCATGGGCCAGCTGCTCAAGGAGATCGTCGACACCGTGCGGGACATCGACCTCGCGGTCCAGGACGGGGAGCAGCGCTTCCTGGTGTGCCTGCCGCAGACCGACGCGGACGGGGCGCACTACGTGGGTCGGCGAATCCGCGAGCTGCTGCCCAAGAGCTGCGAGGACGCCAAGATCACCGTCTCGGTGGGGCTGGCGGCCTACGACGGGTCGGGCGCGGACGTGACCTTCAAGGGGCTGTTCACCCACGCCACGAGCTGCCTGAAGCGGGCCATCAACCTGGGCGGCGACCGGCTGGAAGTGCTCCCGTAGCCAGGGCGCGCCGGGTGCCGGCCCGCTCTTCAACGCCAAGCGGCCAAGGGAGCCAAGCGGCCAAGGCTGGCCTCTCTGGCTTGGGCGACGACATATCGGGCGGCCTCGGGGCCTGGGAACCGCCCCGAGACCCCTTCCCCTTGGCGACCTTGGCTGCCTCGGCCGCCTGGCGATTCAAAACGATCTCGCACGCTGGCCCGCTTCTCCCACGGGGCCCGTCGTGTCGATTGGTCCGTGCCCCAACCGACCTCTGCGCTGATATGGTGTCTTCGTGCTCGCGCCCGGTGCCTTCGTCCGAATCACCCAGGACGCCATCGCCGAAGAGCCCCTCCTCGAGGGGATGGTCGGCAAGGTCGTCCCTGACATCTACCGCCGCTCCACGCCCGGCGAGCAGTCGTTCGTGCTCATCGCCGGCGCGCGGAAGGCCTGCATCGTCCCCGACACCGCCCTCGAGGAGATCAGCGAGGGGGACTTCAAGGACGACGCCTCCTCCTCCAAGGAGCTCTGGCGCGCCCGCAAGAACCTCTGGCGCGACCGGCACGGCGAGCGGCCCCGCCGCGCGCCCGCGCTCGAGGAAGGCGAGGGCGAGGGCGAGGTCGACGAGGTCCTGCCCGAGGACGCGGACGCCCAGGTGCCTCGCAGCGAGGGCGGCCGCCGCATCGAGGTGGCCGACATCCTGCGCCGCGCCGAGGCCGTCGAAGCCTCGGAGCTGGCCGCCATCGCCAGCCCCGCGCTGGTCTCCATCCTCACCGAGTGGTCGGTCGGCGCGCTCGACGTCCTGGCCGACCAGCTGCCCCGCTTCAAGACCATGACCTACGCCAGGGCGCGCAAGGTCCGCAACGACCACATCGAGCGCTGGCTGTGGGACGGGCTGCGGCTCTACCTCGCCGTCCGCAGCTACCACGCGATGCTGCCGCCGGTCTCCTCCGAGCCCGTGCGCGAGCGCGTCCGCACCCTGTTCGAGCGCATCGACGAGGGCGACGCCGCCGAGCGGCTGGCCGCCTTCAGCGTCGATGTCCCCGCGGTGAAGGACGCCCTGTCGCTCCTGGCCACGCACTGGCTCGACGAGGCGCTCGCGAGCTTCGCCAAGGGTCTGTCGGCCACCGACCCGGCCTACGGCGAGCTGTCGCAGTACATCCTCCAGCTGCACATCGTGGGCTTCCAGGCCGGCTACTGCGCCGACCAGGTCCACCACGGCATCCCCTCGAACTGAAGGCGCAGGCGCGCCCGGCCTGCCTCTTCGCGAGCTGCCCATGGCCCGTCTGCTCATCCGCGGCGCCGACGTCCTCGACCCCAGCGGCAAGGTCAAGAAGGCGCAGGCCATCGCCGTCGACGGCAGCGCCATCGCCGCCGTCGGCGAGGCCGCCCCGCCGGGGTTCGTCGCCGACGAGACCCTGGACGGGACCGACCTGCTGGCGCTGCCGGGCTTCTTCAACGCCCACTGCCACGCCGCCATGACCCTGGAGCGCGGCTGGGCCGAGGACCTGCCCTTCGACCGCTGGCTCAACGAGCGCATCTGGGTCGCCGAGTCGGCGCTCACCGAGGACGACGTCTACTGGGGCGCCTCGCTGGCCGCCTGCGAGATGATCCGCTCGGGCACGGTGGGCTTCGCCGACCACTACTTCTGGATGGACCGCGTGGCCGAGGTGGTCGCCCAGAGCGGCATGAAGGCGCTCCTGGCCTGGTGCTGGTTCGGCGTCGACACCGGCCACGAGGTCGGCGGCACCACGCTGAAGACCACCGAAGGCTTCGTCGAGCGCTGGCACGGCCAGGGCGAGGGGCGCATCCACGCCTGCCTGGGGCCGCACTCGCCGTACATGTGCTCGCCCGAGGCGCTCAAGAAGGTGGTCGCCGCGGCGGAGAAGCTCGAGACCGGCATCCACCTGCACGTCTCCGAGAGCCGCGAGCAGGTGGAGACCTCGCTCAAGGCCCACGGCCGCACCCCGGTGGCGCACCTGGCGGCGCTGGGCGCCTTCCGCCTGCCGACCCTCGCCGCGCACTGCAACGTGGTCAGCGAGGACGACGTGGAGATCCTCGCGCGGCACGGCGTGAACGTGGCGCACACCCCCAAGACCTACCTGAAGCTGGCGATGGGAATGCCGCCGCTGCAGCGCCTGCTGGACCACCAGGTCCGCGTGGCGCTGGGCACCGACGGGCCGGCCTCGAACTCCGACCTTGACCTGATGCAGTCGATGCGGCTGACGGGCCTGGTGCAGAAGGGCGAGCAGGGGAAGGCCGAGGCCGCCCCGCTCGCGCAGCTGGTGCGCATGGCCTCGCGCAATTCGGCGCACGCCCTGGGTTTCTCCTCCAGCGGCAAGATCGCCCCCGGCGCCGCCGCCGACCTCGTGCTCTTCGACACCCGCGCGACGCACTGGCGGCCGCGGCACGACCTGTTGGCGACCGTGGTCTACGGCGCGCACCCCAGCGACGTGCGCCACGTGCTCTGCGACGGCAAGTTCCTGCTCAGGGACGGCCAGCTCACCACGCTGGACGAAGAGAGGATCCGCTTCGAGGCGGAGAAGCGCGCCTTCCGCATGGTGGGTCGGCCGATGCAGCAGCTGCGCGAGTACGGCGGCTGAGCCGGAAGGCCCGTTGCTCGAGCGCGATGTCGAAGTGGCGGCCGCCGAAGCGGATCGCGCTCGCTCGCATCAGCGCCCGAAGGCGCTGCGGGTGGCTCACCACACGAACGGCAAGAGCGCCTTGCGCCCGGCGGGGTAGTCCGGGAACTGCGAGCGGTACCAACGGTGGTTGGTGCGCGCCCGCGGCGCGAGGTTGGCGATGGTCCAGGCGGCGAAGGCCAGTCCGGCGAGCGACCAGCTGGCCAGCGCGAAGCCGCACCACTCCATGATCTCGCCCAGGTAGTTGGGGCTGGAGACCAGCTCCCAGGGCCCGCCCCGCGGGATCTTGTAGCCGCTCTCGCCCGGCTTTCGCAGCGCGCGGAGGATGGCGTCCGACCAGCGGTTGACCACGAAGCCCGCCACGAACAGGACGACGCCGATGACGAACCGCGGGTCGGCGAGCCAGGAGGAAGGGTAGTTGGCCAGGAAGAAGAGCCAGTAGCCGTTGATGCAGGCGTTGACGAGGTTGAACGTCGCCCCCATCCCCGTCACCGAGAGGGGCACCGGCCGCGGATTCGCCAGACGGAACGGGTAGATGAAGGAGCGGTGGAGGTAGTGGGTCTCCCAGAGCGCCAGCAGCACGCCGCTCACCAGCATCGGCGCGGACAGGCCCTTGGGGCCGAGCAGGAAGAAGACCGCCATCCCGATCGGCGAGGGCGACTCCATCAGCACCCAGCCCAGCCGCGCCGGGATGAGCGGGCCCCAGCCCTTGCGCGCGTGCCGGCCATAGGGCGCGCTGACGAAGAAGAGCAGGACGAAGGTCGCCGCGGCGATCCCGATCCAGGCGAGCACGAGGTTCTGGAACAGCTCCGGTTGCACGAGCTTGGGCTCCTGGCGCGCGGGCGGCGAACAGCCCGCTGGGAAAAGCGCGGGGAGACTAGGCGGAAGCCGCAGCGTCGGGAACCGGAAACTCCACCCGCCGTGCGTTTGCGCACGAAGAAGACGACCGCCCTCCGGCAGCTTCGCCGGAGGGCGACCGTCTTCCTCTCCCCCACTGGCCCCGACGCCCCTCCCGACGCCCCCGCCTCGCCTCCCCGGATCCCCCCTCGACTCCGACTCCGACTGCCTACTCCACCACCACCTTGCTCGAGGCCAGCACCTTCTCCCCCCGCACCACCTTGATCTCCCAGTTGCCGCCCTTGGTCAGCGCCTGCGACTTGTAGCTGCGCGTCCGGTAGGCCGTGGTCACCGAGACGTCGACCGTGGCGCGCAGGCTGCCCTCGTGCACGAACTGCACGGCGAGGTCGTCGTAGCGGTCGCCCTGCGGCACGAACCACGCGGTCCAGGCGTGCACCAGCGTCCCCTTCTTCACCGGCCCGCTCACCTCCTCGCTGCACTCCAGGCGCGTCGGGCTGTCCTTCTTGGTGTCCACCGACGTGCAGGCCTTGAAGGCGGTCAGGATGGGCCCGCGGCCCTTGCCGGAGTTGAAGTAGTCGAGCACCCGCTGGATCTCGTCGGGGGTCGGCTCGTCGGCCTGCGCGGAGGCGGCGGCGGGGAAGGCGGCCAGCAGCGCTGCGGCGGCCAGGGTGGCGGCGAGGGTCTTGGTCATCGGGATCTCTCCTGAGGTTCTTCGGGTTGGAGCGGCGGGCCTGCTGCCGGTCGTTCGCGTCCTTCGGCTTCTTCTTCTTCTTCTCGTGACGCCCCGACGCTTCTTCATGGTGCGTGCCACTCCCACCTGACCGCGATTTCCCTGCGGAATCGGGCGAGCGCGCGAGGCGCGTCGCGTGCGCCGGGAGACGCGCCCGCGGCCGGCGGGCCGCGCCTGGCCGCTCGGGTATACTCGCCGCCTCCATGAGCCCCGCCGAATCCTCCATCAGCCTGGTGACCAAGCCCTCTGCCGACCGGCGCTCGCGGAGCCCGTTCGGCACGTTCATCGACCGCCTGCTGCAGACCTTCGAGGACCGGCGGCCGGGGCTGACCGGGGAGACGCTGAAGAAGGGCGAGAGGGCCTGCGAGCAGTTCTTCCTGCAGGTCTACGAGCAGGAGTCGGCGCGGCTGCGCGAGCAGGTCTCCGCCCAGGAGCACCTCTCGACGGAGGCCCGCGACGCCCTCTTCGTCGAGGTCGACAAGCTCATCCGCACCGTGGTGGTGCCCGCCTACGTGAGGCTGACCGCGCGCTTCACGCCCCGCGAGCGCAACGACTTCTACGCGGTGCGCGAGGGCCTGCACGTGCTCGAGCGCCTGGGCTGGGGCGTGGCCGGGATGGCGGTGGGCGCCTTCGTGGTGTGGGCGCCGTTCATCCCCATCTGGTCCAAGGAGGCGATCGTCCCGTTCATGGTCGCCGGGCTGTTCTTCCCCAACCTGCGCAGCTACTTCACCTTCCGCCGCTACGAGAAGGACCTCAACGAGCTGGTCCTGCGCGCCGACCGCGAGGCGGGCCGCATCGACGTGGCATACCTGCTCAGCGACGCCAGGCGGGCCGAGCTGTCTCCGGTGCAGGGGCTGGGCGGCGAGGCCGTGGCGACGGATTCCGAAAACTCGAAGACGGGGGTGCACTGATGGTCCAGCTGGCTGCGAAGGCCGCGTCCCTGCGGAGGCTCACGAGCTCCGCCGGGCGCCTGGGAATCCTGTTGTTGGTGGTCGGGTTCCTGTTCGTGCTGTTCCTGGGGTCGTGCACCGCGCGCGTCGAACCCAACGAGTTCGGCGTGGAGCAGCACCGCTTCGGCACCAAGACCGGCATCGGGGACGAGGTCTTCGGCCCCGGGGTCTACTTCGTCGGGCCGGGGACGACGATGCACACCTTCCCCCGCGAGATGCACGTGCTGGACGCCACCCGCGACCAGGTGGAGTCGAAGCGCCGGGCCGCCGCCGCGCAGATCGTGACCAAGCTGGACCAGTACTTCGCCAACCGCCTGGAGCTGCTGGGCACCCACACCTACCGGGAGATCGAAGCGCTCAACATCCAGACCTCGGACGGCTACGCGGTCAACGCCGACGTGACGCTGGTCTACTCGATCACCAACCCGGTGAAGATCGGCAAGGAGTTCGGCTGGGGCTCGCTGTACGTCGACTCCTTCGTCATCAACACCTTCCGCAACGGCCTGTTGGCCACCCTGGGCAAGCTCAACGCGGAGTCCTTCTACGACGAGAAGGTCCGCATCGCCGCGGTGGGCGAGGCCGAGGCCTACGTGCGCACCCGCTTCGAGGAGCGCGGCTTCAAGGTCCACCGGCTGCTCTTGCGCAGCTACCACTACCAGGACAGCTACGAGAAGAGCCTG
The DNA here is from genome assembly GCA_036504155.1 of Myxococcales bacterium. Taxonomy (GTDB): domain Bacteria; phylum Myxococcota; class Myxococcia; order Myxococcales; family UBA5297; genus JACRCT01. The sequence goes on along the minus strand of DASXVQ010000212.1, from coordinate 117,238 downwards.
CACGACAAGAAGGTGGCCGTGCAGCTGGCGGAGAAGAACCGCAAGGAGAGCCTGGTCAACGACGAGCGCGCCAAGTTCCAGCAGATCGAGTCCAAGGGCAGCGCGACCATCACCATCGCCGAGTCGGAGGTCAACGCGAAGATCTCCAAGATCAAGGCCGAGGCCGACCTCTACAGCTCGCAGGTGCGCGCCAACGCCGACCGCGAGATCGGCCTGGCCAACGCCGAGGCCAAGCGGCTCAAGGCCGACGCCCTCAACAAGGCCGGCGGCCGCTACGTGGTGGCGCTGGAGACCGCCAAGATCTTCGACAACATCCAGGGAGGGGTGATGACCCCCGAGCAGTACATCGCCTTCATCCGCAGCTCCTGGGCGCTGTTGGGGCTCTCGCCCGGCGGGACCGCGCCGGCGGAAGGAGGTGCCAAGTGAAGAAGCGCCTCTGCCTCCTCCTCGCCGCCGCCGCGCTGGCCGCCTCGACGTCGGGCTGCCGGTCCACCGACTCCACCGAAGTCGCCGTGCGCACCTGCCTGTGGGGCATCCTCGAGAGCCGCGGCACCCAGCAGGTCTACGAGCCGGGCGGCATCTTCGTGGTGATGCCCATCGTCAACGCCTGGCAGTCGCTGCCCATCGCCCAGCAGAACCTGCTGATGAACGCCAACCCCAACGAGGGCGACCGCCCGGGCGCGGACGACATCACCTTCAAGACCAAGGACGGCAACAACGTCTACGTGGACGTGAACGTCATGTGGCGCATCGACCCGCAGAAGGCGGGCTTCATCGTCTCCAACGTCGGCGGGTCGGCCGGGGAGATCAAGGAGCGGGTGGTGCGCCCCTTCGCGCGCTCGGTCGTCCGCGACGTGTTCAACGAGATCAACAGCGAGGAGTACTACCAGGTCACCGTGAAGAACAAGATGGCGGCCATGGCCAAGGACCAGCTGGCGCAGGAGCTGGCGCCCTACGGCGTCCTCGTCGACATGCTGCAGGTCCAGCAGCACCGCTTCGACCCCGAGTACCAGGCGGCCATCAACGCGCAGAAGCAGGCCGAGGCCGACGTGCAGACCCTGGTCGAGCAGCAGAAGAACGTCGAGGAGGCCAAGCGCAGCGAGCTGCAGGCCAAGCGCGCCGAGTGGAACAAGCGGATGGAGGACGCGCTGGGCGAGGCCGGCCGGGTGCGCAACGACGCCGACGGCTACGGCCAGACCAAGACCAACGAGGCCAAGGCGCTGCTGGCCGAGGCCAAGGCGGAGACCGACGCCACCGTCAAGGAGGCCGAGGCGCTCAGCAAGATGGGCGGCGACGCCTACGTGAAGATGCAGCTGGCCAAGCAGTTCGCCACCAAGAAGTTCCTCATCGTGCCCGCCACCAGCGTCTCGACCATGAACATGAACAAGGTCGTGGACGCCATGGCGGCGGACGCCTTCGGGCCCGGCAAGTAGGGGACGGGCCGCTGGGCCGACCGGGCGGGAAGCGGGCGGCGGCGCCCGCGGGCCAAGAGCAGGCGTTCGCGGAGCTGGTCCAGCGGCTGTACGCGGAGCCGTGAAACCTCCCCCCCGCCCCTCCAGCGGAGCTGGAAGGGAGCCCGGCGCTGCTCGAATCCACCTCTGCTGAGCTAACGGCACCGCGAACGTCAGTGCCGAGAATCCACCTCTGCGGAGCTAACGGCACCGCGAACGTCAATGCCGACGCCGACGCCAGCACGGGCGTGACGGTGCCAAGAGCTCCGACCGGGTGGGCGAAGGCAACCAACGGCTCCCCCACCAGCTCCGCTGGAGGGGGTTGGGGGGCGGTTTGCCTTACTTCCGCGTGTTCCGCCGGCGTCCCGTGAGGAACTCGCGTAGCCGCTGGGCGTCGGCGGCCGGGTTCCAGATGTCCTTGCGGACAGCGTGGACGCACGCTCCGCGCTCGAAGACGAGGTAGCTCTGCGACGCGGTGGAGTTGCCCGGCGCCAACTCGGCGCACAGCTCCTCCATCGGGTTGCGCCAGCTGGGCGGGCCGACGCCCTCCACGAGGACCACCGGCTCCATCTCGCGCGCCACCGAGGCGAGCACCTGCAAAAGCGGCGGCCGGGTCTCGGGCGCGGGGCCCTGCGCGGCGCACAGGAGCACCAGGCGCGGGGAGCCCTCAATGATCCTTCGCGCCTGCTCGGCGGCGTCCTTCTCCGAGGCGGGGAGGAAGTGCACCCCGCCGACCACCTGCGTCTTCTCGGAGCCCGGCCCGGTCGCCGGCAGCCGGTCGGTCTCGGGCGCCGGGGCGGCGCGGGTCGGGGCGGGGGCGGGACCGGGCTGGGACTGCGTGTCCTCGGCGCACCTGCGGGCGGGCGGCCGGGTGGTGTCGTCGTCGAGGGCTCCCGCTCCGGCAGTGGCGGGCGCGGGCGCGGGGGCGCGGGGCCTCGGCACGACGACGGTGGTGTCGCCGTGCGCGAAGACCGGCGACCAGAGCACGCGGCCGCGCTCGCCGGCGAAGCCCACCAGCGCCTTGCCCAGGTCGAAGACGGAGGCGAACCGATCGTCGGGCTCGCGCGCGAGCGAGCGCATCACCGCGCGCTCGATCTCGAGCGGGAGGCCCGGGACCTTCTCGCGCAGCGGCGGGGCCTGGGCCTCGCGGATGGCCTGCAGCACCTCGATGAGATCGCTGCCCGCGAACGGCAGCTCGCCCGCGAGCAGCTCGTAGAGGATGACCCCCAGCGAGAACTGGTCGCTGCGCGCGTCGAGCTCGGCCAGGCCCACCGTCTGCTCCGGGCTCATGTAGCGCGGGCTGCCCAGCACGTCGCCGGCCGGGGTGAGGTTCGAGTCGGCGCGCAGCCGCGAGATGCCGAAGTCGAGGACCTTGGGGTGGAGGGCGCCGTAGGGGTCGCGGGCCAGGAAGATGTTCCCCGGCTTCAGGTCGCGGTGGACGATGCCCTGCTCGTGGACGGTGGCCACCGCGGCCAGCACCGGCAGCATGAGGTCGACGCTGCGCTCGACGGAGAGCCGGCTCTCGCGGTCGAGGAGCTGGCCGAGGTCCTCGCCCTCGAGCAGCTCCATGACCAGGTACATCACGCCGTCGTCCTCCCCCGCGTCGAAGACCTCCACGACGTGCGGGTGGCGCAGCCGGGCGGCGGCGCGGCCCTCGCGCAGGAAGCGGTCGCGCTGCTCGGAGCCGCCGGCGAGCTGGGGGTGGAGCGTCTTGAGCGCGACGCGCTTGGAGAGCTCGACGTGCACCGCCTCGAAGACGCAGCCCATGCCGCCCTGGCCGAGCTGCTGGACGAGGCGGTACTTGCCGACCTGGGAACCGGGGCGGAGCATCGGAACGAAGATAGCCCAGAGCGCGCGGCGGCCCGAGGAGGAGATCGCGCCAGGGCAGTGTCTGACAGGAAGAAGGGGTCCTCCCAGGGCGATCAAGATCGCCCACCGCGGCAGAGAAACGAAAATCCCCTAGCCGCTGCGGCGCTGGAAGCTCCCGACGATGTTCGCGGTCGCCCCCGGTCCCTTGCCCATCCAGATTGCGTCGCCCTCGCCCACGAAGAGTCCGATGGCCGCCGGCAGCACCGTCGGCGCGGTGAAGCGGACCTCCAGCGCCGCCAGCCGCGAGGGATCGCCGTTCAGCTCGTGCTCGACCACGGCCTCCAGCGCCCGGCCCATCAGCGCATAGCCGTGCGCGAGGGTGCTCTTGAAGCCCATCAGCCGCGCGTACGGCCGGATCCAGTGCAGCGGATTGAAGTCGCCGGTGAGCAGCGCGAAGTCGAGCCCGGCGCGCGGGCCCAGGCGCCACTCCGCGATCTGGCGAGCGTCCTTCGGAACCATCGGCCGCTCCTTCATCCTCGAACCCGTCTTGGAGGGAAGCGGGACGTAGCCCTCGACGAAGGCGACCAGCGCCTCGGGCGCGCTGGCGGTGCCGGTGGTGATGAGCCCGTGGATCCGCGCCCGCTTGCCGTCGTCGTCGACCTTGGCGACGCGCGCGGTGACGTGCAGCGGCTCGCCGGCCGGCAGCGGCTTGCGCAACTCCAGCCGGCAGGAGGCGTTGAGCATCCGGTGCATCGGGTAGCGCAGCGTGCGGAATACCGCGCCGGCCAGCGGCAGTCCCCACTGCGGGAAGAGGTGCGGCGGCACCACGCCGCGCCAGCGAGCGGGGTCGCCGCCCATCTCGCGCAGGAAGTCCTCGACCAGGTCCGCGGGAGGCGACGGCAGCGTGCGCTCGAGGGTCTCGGGCGGCGGCGGGCCCTGCACGAAGGACGGGAGTTTGCCGAGCAGCGGGCTGGCGACGGCGCGGCCCAGCGTGCGCAACATCGGGCCCTGCTTGAGGAGGTGGCGGACCGGGACGCTCATGGTGCGAGGGAGGCGACCACAGCCGGCGCGCCTGGGCAAGCGCAGGCCCGGGTAGAGTGGCCAGCGCTGGCCAGCACTGGAGGATCTCGACCATGGCAGAGACGAACCTGGAGTCCGAGCTGCTGCGCCTGACTCGGCTGGAGCAGTTCCAGATCGAGGAAGCGAAGGCGGGCTACGAGCGCCTCGTCGCCGCCCACCCCGGGAGCGCCGAGGCGAAGATCCAGTACGCCTGGTTCCTCACCGACCTGGGCGCGAAGGACGCCGCGATGGCGCTGGCGCGCGAGGTCCTGGCGGAGAGGCCCGAGGAGATCGGCGCGCGCTTCGTCCTGTCGCTCGGCAGCACCTCGCTGGGCGACTACGAGACGGCGGTCGAGGAGTTCGCGGGCCTGTTCGCGGCCCTGCCGCCGCCGCACCTGCCCGACAGCCCCTGCATGTACTTCTGCTTCCTGGTCATGCGCTCTTGCGACTTCGATCCGGCCAAGGCGCAGCGCTTCCTGCAGAAGTTCTTCGCCGACCACCCGGCGCTCGTCGCCAACGGCACGCGGGACGCGATCGCCAAGTTGATGGAGAGCCGCATCCACCAGGTCTACGGACAGGGCCAGGCGATCTCCGGCTTCCTGCTCTTCGTCGACCTGGTCAACTCGACCCAGTACAAGCGCGACTTCCCCGAGCTGTGGCCCGATCGCATCGTCCACTTCCTCATGTACACGAAGTACGCGTTCCGCACGCTCGGCTTCGACTTCATCAAGTTCATCGGCGACGAGGTGATGCTCTTCCTGCCGTTCGACGCGAAGACCGACAAGGCGGAGCAGGCGCTCTCGATCTACCGGTTCATCTTCTCGCGGCACAGCTGGTACCTGGACGAGGTGAACCGCTTCAACCCGGCGCTGAAGGGCGTGGCGCAGCCGGAGAAGAGCCCGCACCGGATCGCGGTGAAGTTGGCCCTGGGCGAGGTCACCGGCGCCAAGGTGTTCCACCCCTACTACGACCAGACCTACGACCTCATCGGCCGGGACGTGGACCGCATCGCGCGCATCAAGGAGATGGGCCACGAGAACCTGGTCATCGCCGACCAGGGGTTCTACGAGGCGCTCATCCAGAACGGGCCGGACTTCGCCGAGGCGCTCTCCACCCTGCGCTGGCGGCAGAAGTTCAAGGGCATCGACGAGGAGGTCCGCTTCTACGGCAAGCCCTTGAAGTAGCTCGTCAGGCGGGCTCGGGCTCCTCCGGCTTAGGGATTCCGAGCGCGTCGGCGAGCGCCGGGCTCACCTCGCAGTGAAGTGGGCGTACCGGTCGCGGCGGGGGTTCAACGTCCGGCTCCCGAAGCCTGGTCGAGCTCGTGCAGCCGCGCGTAGCGCGCCCAGTCTTCTGGCGTCCCGGTCTGGTCGGTGACGTCGAGTGCGGGCGCCTCGTCGCTGGTGATGCTGGTGATGAACGAGCGGTCCGGCAGCGGCTCGAGCGGCGCTTGGAACTGGCATCGCAGGACCGAGCGCAGGACGTTCACCAGCGTCATGCCGTCCCAGAGGCAATCGGGCCCTCCCTTCGGGAGGCGAACCGCGACGAGGTTCGAGAAGTGGTCCAGCAGGAAGGACCCGTTGAGCCCCTGGTTCGAGTCGCCGGCGTAGTACTCCCAGGGCCCGTGGTCGCCCACCAGCACGATCACCGGCGGGATCCGCTCCTTGGCCAGGATGACGTCGATGGCCTCCAGGATCAGGCGGTCGACGTACTGGACCTGCTCGGCGTATCCGCGCACTGACTCCGACCGTCGTGAAGGTGGCTCCGCCGGCGCCTCGCTCCCGTCGTGGAGGAAGACGTAGGGCTCGTGCGGCGCCTTGACGTGCGCCACCACGAACTGCCGCGGGCGCGTTCCGGCGACCTGCGCCAGGGCCTCGAATGCGAAGCGGATTCGCTCTCGCTGCCGCTCCTCCCACGTCTGGCGCAAGGAGAGGAAAGCGCCGAACAGCTCGTCGTGGAAGTCGCCCGACCAGGCCGGCCGCCGGACCAGCACGTCCACCAGGCGCAGGTCGACTTCGGGGAGGGTCTGAACCCCTACGAAGACATAGCCCCGGTCCTTGAGGAAGCGCGCCGCGGCGGGCACGACCGGGGCGCTGTGGATGCTCGGCACGTAGCCGGCCGGGAGGTAGTCGAGCCCGAGCAGCGAGGGGATGCTGTACGAGGTGCGGTCGTAGTTGGACCGGCTCCCCTCGACGATCCGGAAGCCTCGCGCCCGCAGCCCGGCGAGGAAGGCCGTGGAGTCGACGCCGTAGTTCGAGCTCAGCAGGTCGTGTCGCCCGTGGGCATCGGGGATGAGGAGGTACACCGACGGCGCCGCCTCGCCTGCCGGGGGTGCGGCGCCCTCCGCGCGGGATCCCGGGGGCGCCCCCGCCCATCCGCCCTGCCGCGCGGCCCCCTGGGCGCCCGCGAGCCTCACGCAGAGCAGCCCGACGACCGCGAGGCCCGCGAAGTTAGCGGCTCCGGTCGCCAGGCGCAGGTCCCTGCGCGTCCGGCGCAGGACCAGGGCGAGCAGCAGCACCGCCAGGCCCCACAGGGTGACGGCCAGCCTGAAGGTGGTCGCGCCTCCATAGGAGAGCAGCGCCTCCTCCAGCAGCCGAGCACGGCTCACCGAGAGCAGGGACAGGACCAGCAAGGTGGCGAGCAACGCCGCGCGGTGCCGCTCCCGCACCAGCGCCGCGCGCACCAGCATCCACGTCGCCGCGCCCAGCGCCTCGGCGAGCGCGAGGGCGCCGAGCGCCACGTCCCAGGCGACCTCGTCGAAGTTCGCCAACATCAGGCTCAGCACCGGGAGGGCCGCGAAGAGCAGCGGGTGGACGGGCCGCTGCGACAGGGCGTTCATGGTGCGCGCCGTCGCAGCAGGTAGAGGACGCGCCCAGAGCCCTCCAAGCTGCGGCGCTCCTCGACCTCGAAGGGCCCGGCGAGGGCCTCTTCGAAGCCGGTCTGGTGGTAGCCGGGGAAGGCCCCGGGGCGGGTGGCGAGCAGCTGCGCCGCGCGCGGGTCCTCGCGGGGGACGAACTCGACCAGGGCGCGGCGTCCCAGGCTCGCCAGCCAGGCGGCGAAGGCAGGCAGGGGCACGTGGTAGCCCAGGGCGAGGTGGTGCACCAGCGCCAGCGCCATCACCAGGTCGGCCGGCCCGCGCGACTGCAGCGAACGGTGCTCGCGGTGCGCCCAGCCCTGGTCGCCGCTGGGGTTGGTCAGGTCCATCAGCAGCGGAAGGACCCGTCCGTCCGCCCGGTCCCTCGCGGCCTGCCAGCTCGCCTCGACCGCCACCGGGTCCGCGTCGAAGGCGACGACCCGCGCCCCCAGCCCCGCGGCGAGGCGCGAGAACTCACCCGCGTTCGCGCCCAGGTCCCACACGGTCCTGGGCCTCGCCCTCCCCAGGAGCGCCGAGACGGCCGCCTTCTTCGCGGCGAGCGCCTCCCCGGAGTACGAGCCCTCGGGCCGGTAGTCGCCCCACTCGGTGGAGGGAGGCCGCCAGCGCAGGCCGGCACAGGCCGACGCCAGGCTCTGGACGAGGCCGGCCAGGCTCTCGCGGCTCACCCGCGCCGGCCGCACCCCACCCGCGGCGCCGGCGCTGCGCCTCTCGAGCCGTGCGTGGAGGTGCAGGTGCACGGAGAGCCCGAACGAGAGGTGGCTGGTCCACGGCAGCAGGCCGCTGGCGAGGTCCAGCGGCACTCCGTCGACGTGCAGGCGGGAGAGCGCCGCCAGCCGCCAGTCCACGTGCGCCACCAGGGCGAGCGGGGCCAGGAAGTGCCGGCAGAACTGGCGGTAGGCGACCCACGGCGCCCCCTCGCGCAGCGCCTCGAACGAGAGCGTGTCGATGAAGACGGGCCGGCCATCGACGAGCTGGAGGTTCAGGGCGCTGGCGTCCTTGAGCGACATCCCGTGCGCGAGCGCCAGCTCCTGGATCCGCAGGGTCGCCAGCGCCGCGTCCCGGAGTTGCGAGAAGCTCCATTCCCACGGGTAGCTGACGAGCTCGACGCGCTGCGGGCGCAGCACCCTCCACGCTGACCCCGGGTCCGCGGGCGGCTCGTCGACGACCTCGTGCGGGACCAGGAGCCCCTGATCCCACAGGGCGCGCAGGAGCCCCGAGGACTCCAGCAGCTCGTAGTGCTGCCGGTACTCGAGGTTGACCTGGCGAAGGAGCGTCCCGCCTCGCTCGAACACGAACCCGGCCGGATCGCGGAACGACGCGCCGAGCGGCCGGGCCTCGGCCACGCCTCTGCTCACGGCCGGCGCGCCGCCGGCTGCTTCCCCGCCTCGCCGTGCGGGTGCGGGTGCCACGGGTGGCCGAAGAAGGTGCGGACCTTCGCCCACGACGCGCGGACGAAGAACAGGCAGGCGAAGACCGCCGCCAGCGCCATCTGCAGCGCCAGGCTGCCCGCGCCCGGGTCGATGTAGGCGTGCGCGGTGCCGCAGAGCACGAAGGTGACGAGTACGAACACCCAAAGAGAGTCGAGACGATGCGAGCGCATTCTGATGGACCCCTCCGCCGGTTTGGTCAGGAACCGTCGAGTGCCTTGGCGAATAGCGCCGTCTCATACTGAGAGTCAAGCTTCACGGCGACGGATCGGCGCCTGTTGGTCACTTGCTTCGCGGCGGCGACGGGCTGGCCCCTCATCTCGTCTGGCGAGGCTGCAGCTTCAGTGCCGATTGCTCGAGGACCTTCCGGAGGTCTTCTCCCATTTTGCCGCCGCTGAGTTTGGGATCCTCGAGGAACCTGCGCGCCCACGCGTTCACCTGGTCCCACTCACCGAGCAGCGCGTAGGTGTCGAGGATGAGGTTGGCCGCGACCAGGCCAGGCTGGTCGTCGGCCTCGGGCAGCTCGAGCGCAATTCGCGCAAACCGCGGGGTGGACTGATCGAAGTGGTTGTAGCGGTAATAGATGTAGGCGGTCTTGTTGAGCACGCTCGCGTACTTGGGCCCCGGTGGCACGTACTTCAGATACCGCTCGCAGGCGGCCAGCAGGTCCTGCTTGGCTTTGGGGATCGGCAGCTTCACGTTCGGGTCGCTGCTGGACCGGGCTTCGTTCTTCTCTTCCTTCTTCGCGACCTCGTCGTAGGCCAGCACGGCGTTGTAGGCGGTATTGACCATCCATCGCCCGGGTTGCCCAGGCTGGAATCCGAGAGCGTCGACGCCCTCCGCCGGCTCCATCTTCGCGATGTCCTGGCGCAGGACCCGCGTGTACTCCTCGGCAGCCTCTTCGTAGCGATTGAGGTTGTCGTTGAGGAGCTCTGCGTGGAAGAAGCGGAGGTCGTAGGCCTTTCGGTCCTCCGGAAAGAGCGGCAGATAGTCCTCGTACGCACCGTTGGCGAGCAGGAAGAGCTGCGCGCTTCGATGCTTCTTGCCCTCGTTGTGCATCTTCACGGCGAAGGACGAGAGAGTGCGCTCCGCGCCTCGCAGGATGAAACCGCGCAGCGCCTCCGTCTCGCCCGAGACCGCCTTGGAGTCCTTGGCCGCCCTCGCCAGCTTGGCGAGCTCATGGGCCCAGCTGGCGAGGTCACGGGGTCTTCCGCCCTGGCCGATCTTCCTCTCGAGCTCCAGGGCCCGCAGATACGCCACTTCGAGCGAGGGCGCCGCTCCGTAGAGGGCCAGCGCGAGAGAGAGGGCCGCGGCGATCGCCATCGAGATCCCTCCGGCTCAGCGGCCAAGCTTCTTGAGCGAGCCGCGCACCTCGTTGCGTTGGGCCTCGCCCGCCGCGGTGAGCTCCTCGCCCTTCTTGCGCAGGCTCTCGAGCCGGTCCTCTGCAGCAAGGATCCTCTGCACGAAGGGATTCCCCGTGGCCGGCGACGCGCCCTTTCCGCTGGCTGCCTCGAGGTGACCGCGCAGGCGCTCGAGGTCCTTGCCGATCCGGGCGATCTCGACGTTCAACTTCGCGAGGGCATTGGCGGTCTCCTCCGCTCTTGCCTGGGCGACGGCGGCTTCGGCCACTGCCTTGCGGTCGGCCTCTGGAATCAGCTCGTTGGAGGCCAGCTTCTTCAGCCCGTCCGCGCGCAACTCCTTCAGCGAGGTCGTCCGGCTGAAGCCCTCCTCGAACGTCATGGGGCGCTCGACCTTCTTGCGAGCCTCCAGTCGGAAGACCGCCATCGTCTTGGCGGAGTTCGCCTCGCGCTCGAGACGATCGGCGCCCGTCACCTTCCCGTTGTCGATGACCGGCAACCCCACATAGATGGAACGAGCCTGCCCGCCGCGGTTCTCGACCACGAAAACGCTCTCGGTGGTCCGCAGGTAGTGTTCCTCGAGCCTGTCGTCCGCGAACGCGACGCGGCGCGTGTCTTCTCGCACCTTGAGGCTGTCGACCTTGACCACTAGCGACACGTCCAGGTCGGCTCCGTACTGGACGATCTGGCGCTGCGCGGGCTTCAAGCGATCCAGCGCACCCTCACCCGCCAGTCCCCCGTCGGCGAAGGTCGCGAGAGGCCCAGCAGGCAGCGTCTGCCCGGTGCCGTTGAGGATCCTCACGCCAGAGCGCGCAGGCTCGCCGGGCGAGTCGATGAAGGCGAGGGTCTCGACCTCGATCGATTGCTGCAGGAAGGGAACCAGCGCCGAAGACTGGCGCCCAAGGCTGAGCGGGGTTGGCAAGCTGTAGACGAAGAGAGCCCCGGACTCGGCACCACGCGCCTGGTCGGTCGCGGCGAGATTGCCCACCGACAGGGCGTCGCTCGGCTCGTCTCCGGCCTTCACGCCTGCGACGCGTCCCATGCCTCCCCCTTCCCCTCCCTGGGATGCGGCGTCCCCTGCAATGCCCACGTCCACGCGCCTGCCGCCCAACTCGGCAACGCCCGAGCCATCGCTCGCGTCGTCGACGAAGTCGCCCCACAGCGAATCGGCGGTCTTTCCCAGCAGCTGCGGGACGGTCGAGAACGCATCCTCGGGGTGCGCGAGCCCGCGTCGGGCGTAGCGAGGCGCCGCGAGCGGGTAGAGGAAGGAGGTCGGCCGGCCGTTCACGAGCTCCACCCTGACCTGCGACCAGTCTTCGTCGGTGTCGTTGTGGAGCAGCGCCCAGGCCTGGAGGACTCCGCGCTTGCCCGTTGGCTCCAGGACGAGCCGGTAGGTCGGTCGCCAGAGTGGCGCCTCTGCGATGTAGCCCAGCGTCACCGTGCCCGGGGACTGAGCCAGGACGTGCATGAGGCGCTGGGCGCGACTCTTGGTCGAGATCGCGGTGAGCGCCGCGCCCAGCCGCGCGACCTGGGCTGGATCGTCGGGACGGACGGCTGCGATGCCGTCCGTGTCGAGGTAGCGAATCGCCGAGGAGTCGGTGAGCAGAACGACCGCGAGCTTGCCCGACCTCGCCCCCTTGCCTGCCTCGCTCCGCGCAGGCGGGTCTTCGACCACGTCCAGGACGCGCCCCGACACCTGCTCGCGCGCGAGCGTCACCCTGACCTTCTCGCCCTTGAGGCTGGTGAGCAGTTCCTTCATGTCCAAAGGAGTGCCGTTGGACGAGAGCCCGGCGCGAGCGCGCGCCATGCCTTCCGCCATGCTGGTCGGGAACTCGATGGCTTGAACGACGGGCTTCTGGTTGTCCGAGCCGAGGACCACCAGGCTCTTGAGCGCGTCGTCCAGGTGGCTGGCCGGCACGGGCAGACCGATCTGGTCGACAGCCCCGACGGCTCCGGTCCTCTCGAAGTATCCGATGCCCGTTTCGTAGAGCCGCGCTCGCTTGAGTGGAAGAACCGCCTCGGACGAGACCGGCTTCGGAGGCTCGTGGGCGCAGCCAAGGACGGCAGCCGCGAGCGGAAGGACGAGGAGGATCGAGGCGCGCATGGGATTCCCTCCGGCGAGACGGTCGCCGCTCCCCTGGTGACACCAGAGCAAGACCGTCGGTTCCGGTTCTACCAGAGCTACCAGGACCTGCTCACCTCGCCCTGCGCCGAGGACCCGCTGGCCCGGGCCGCGGTCGTCTCGGGCGCACGCCGGGGGAGGGGACCTCCTTGGTCCATTTCTCGGGCGTGAGGCTCGCGATCGCCAGCGGCTCGGACTTCGCCGGCGACGCATGGTGAGCCTGGGCAGGGCGTCCCTCCCGGAGCATGCGTCGAAGACGCGAAGGTTGTGGCCGAGATCCGGGCAGCCATGAGGCGAGGCGTCCTTGCTGCCCTGGCCGGACTGCTCGGGGCGCGGTCGAAATCGAACACCCCCTGCAAGCTGGAGATTGTGACGCGCGAGTCGAGGCACTAAACGACGGCGCCATGAACCTCCCGCTCGGCCAGCGCCGCCTCGACCTCGTCCTCGCCTGCCTCTTCTGCGTCTTCGCCCTCACCAGCGCCATCTCCGACTCGCTGGTGGCACTCGGGGTGCCGATGATTCCGGACTCGGCCAACCCGATCGTCCGGGCGAACTGGTGGTACGCGCAAGACACCGACCCGCTCCTGATGCACGCGCCGCTGTGGCTGCGCATCGCCACGTTCCTGTCGGCGTTCGTCTACGGGCCGTTCTACGTCGTGCTCGCCTGGGCGCTCGTCAAGGGCAAGAACTGGATCCAGTTCCCGGCGGTGGTCTACGCCACGATGATCTGCAGCATCACCGGCATCATGTTCGCCGAGGAGTTCTTCGGCGAGCCGGCGCTGCGCGTGACCTTCGCCGCCAAGTTCCTGGCCTTCAACACGCCGTACATCCTCGTCCCACTGATCCTCCTGGTGCGCATGCGCGCCCCCAACCCCTTCGCGCGCAAGTTCTGATCCGCCCATGCCGCGCTCCGTCCGCACAGTCCTGCTCGCCCTGATGGTCGTGGTGCTCCCGACCGTCACGCTCTACCTGATCTCCTCGGTCGTCTTCGGCGACGGCGCGCTCTTCGCGCCGCTCCGGATCGTCGTGCCGACGCTGGGGATCGTCGCCGTCTACCTGGGCTGGGTGGCGTTCCAGGCGGCGCTGATGCTGCTGCTGCCCGGCAGGACGGTGCAGGGGATGCCGCTCGCCGACGGCCGGACGCTCACCTACCGCACCAACGGCCTCGCCGCGCTCTCGCTGACGCTGGCCGCCGGCGTGGGGCCTCCGAGGCGGGTTGGGTGGATCCCGCCTGGCTGTTCGACCAGGTCGCCCCTCTGCTCGTGGCTGCCAACGCGGTCGTCCTGGTGTTCTGCGCCGTGATGGCGGTGCTGGCGCGAGGCCAGTCGACGCAGGAGGAGCGAGCGCAGAACTGGGTCGAGAAGTACGTCCTGGGCGCGGCGCTCAACCCGCGCACGAAGAGCTTCGACTGGAAGTATTTCTGCGAGTCGCGGCCCGGGATGATCCTCTGGCTGCTCATCGACCTCTCAGCGGCGTGGGCGCAGCACGCGCGCACCGGGCAGGTGAGCGCCGCAACGGGGCTGGTGGTCGGCTTCCAGGCGCTCTACGTCATCGACTACTTCGTGGTCGAGGAGGCCATCCTCTCGACCTGGGACATCCAGCACGAGGGCTTCGGCTTCATCCTGGGTTGGGGCTGCCTGGTGTGGATCCCCTTCACCTTCTCGCTGCAGGCGGTCTACCTCGCGCACCACCCGGTCGACCTTCCGGTGTGGGCGGTGGCGGGCATCGGGCTGCTCAACTGCGCCGGCTACTACCTCTTCCGCAGCTCCAACCTGCAGAAGAACGAGTTCAGGAGAGGCCGCAAGACCGAGATCTGGGGCAAGCCCGCGCAGTTCATCCAGACGAAGCGCGGCACCAAGCTGCTGGTGTCGGGCTGGTGGGGCATCGCGCGGCACGCGAACTACCTGGGCGACCTGATGATGGGGCTCGCCTGGTGCCTGGCCACCGGCGTCGACCGCGTCGTGCCGTACTTCTACATCGTCTACTTCACCGTCCTGCTCGTGCACCGCGAGTGGCGGGACGGGCGGCACTGCGCCCGGAAGTACGGCGAGGACTGGAAGGCGTACACCGCGCGGGTGCGCTGGCGGATCCTCCCGGGCGTCTACTAGGACAGGGACCGCTGCTCGTGCCGCGTGCCTGGCGCCGCACTTCGACTCCATCCCACTGGCGACGACTCCGAGATCGTTGGCGTGCGCGCCGCCAGGCGCCATGCTGCGCGCCATGAACGCCATCGACTACCTGCAAGTCATCCGCGACGAGTCCGCCGCCCTGGCCGAGGCCGCCTCGCGCGTGCCCCTGGAGACCCCCGTCCCCACCTGCCCGGGATGGACGATGGGCCAGCTCGTGACGCACCTGGGGCAGGTCCAGCGCTGGTGCAACTTCATCGTGTCCACGCGCGCGCAGGAGCGCCCCGACCGCAGCGCGTTTCCCCAGGCTCCGCAGGCGGACCTCGTCCCGTGGTTCCGGGAGGCCACGAGCACCCTGCTCGACACGCTGTCGAAGGCGGACCCGGCGACGCCGCTGTGGACCTGGACGCCGGAGCGGAAGGCCGGGTACTGGCGGCGGCGGCAGGCGCAAGAGGCGGCGGTCCACCGCTGGGACGCGCAGAACGCCGCCGGCGCGGCGCAGCCCCTCGAGGCAGCGCTGGCCGCGGACGGGATCGACGAGCTGCTGGAGATGCTGCCGTTCGTGCCCGGCAGCCGCACCGGATCCGGCGAGACCGTCCACCTGCACTGCACCGACGTCAGCGGCGAGTGGCTGGTGCGCCTGGGCACGAAGGGCCTCGAGGTCGGACGCAAGCACGCCAAGGGCGACGCCGCCGTCCGGGGCAAGGCCTCGGACCTCGACCTCTTCCTCTGGGGACGGATCCCGGCGACCGCGCTGGAGGTCTTCGGGGACGCGGCCCTGGTCGCCAGGTTCCAGGGCCTCACCGCGCTCTAGAGCGGAGCCCCGCCGATGGCAGGCACGGACGGCTTCGCGCTTGCGTACGGGCACGGCGCGCCTTGGTCCAACGGGACGCCGTTGGAGCGCGAGCTCGTCGGAGGCTGAACGGGCAAGAGGACGCCGGCCGAAGTGCTTCTCGAGCGCTCGCGCGCACGGAAGGCGGCTCGCGCCGCGTGCGCCGCTCGTCGCCGCGTGCGCCGCTCGTCGCCGCGTGACGACCGGAGGGGCTGCCGGCAAGTCGCCCGCGCGGTGCACACCGTGGCGACAAGGCCCTTTGAGGACGAGCAACGGGAGGCGCGCCCCGAGGGCCACCGCCAGGAGGACGCCTGCGAGGACTCCCGGGCACCGCTCGTGAGCCAGGCGGCTGCCAGGACCTCGAGAGAACGAACGCACTGCCACGGATCCAGCCAGCCGCCGAGCGATCCCTCCGTCGCTTCGCCGATCAGGAACCGCTCCAGAGTTCCCACCCCATGACGCCGAGCCCTCGCCACGAACGCCTAGCAAGCTGGGGCGGCGCGCTGCTCCTCGCCGCCGTCGCGCTGCTCGCCATCCGCGCCCTGGGGCCGCCGCCGCCCGCTCCCGAGAGCGCGCCGGCGGACGCCTTCTCGGCCCAGAGGGCGAGGCGGCACCTCGAGGTCATCGCCCGCGAGCCGCACCCCACCGGCTCCAGGGCCAACGAGGAGGTGCGCGCCTACCTCGTCCAGACCCTGCGGGGCCTGGGCCTCGAGGTCGAGACCCAGAAGGTGAACGTGGCCCTGCGCGCCGCGGGCCGAATCGCCAGCGCGGAGCTGGTCAACGTGGCCGGCCGCCTGCGCGGCACCGCGGGCGGCGAGGCCAAGGCGCTCATGCTCGCCTCGCACTACGACTCGGTGCCGCAGTGCCCGGCCGCCGCCGACGACGGCTCCGGCGTGGCCACGCTGCTGGAGACGGCGCGCGCCCTCAAGAGCGGGCCGCCGCCGCGGCGCGACGTGATCTTCCTGTTCACGGACGGCGAGGAGCTGGCGCTGCTGGGCGCGCAGGGCTTCGTGGCCGAGCACCCGTGGCGCGGCGACGTGGGCGCGGTCCTCAACTTCGAGGCGCGCGGCAACCGCGGCACGGCCTTCATGTTCGAGACCTCGCCGCACGTCCCCGGTCTCGTCGATCTCCTGCGCGCCTCGCCGCGGCCCTCGGCGAGCTCGGCGGTGACCGCGCTGGCCCAGGCCCTGCCCCACGGCACCGACCTCGCGGTCTTCACCCGCGCCGGCTACCCGGGCCTGGGCTTCGCCTTCGCCGACGGCTTCGCCGACTACCACTCCAGGTTCGACGACCTGGAGCGCCTGGCCCCCGCCAGCGTCCAGGACGAGGGGGACCAGGCGCTCGCGCTGGCGCGGACCTTCGCCCGGTCCAAGGACGAGATCGCCAAGAAGGGCGAGGCGGTCTACTTCGATCTCTTCCGGCTCCTGCTCGTCTCCTACAGCGCCACCACGGCCCGGGTCCTCGCCGCGCTGACCGTGTTGGCCTTCTGCCTCCTGGTCGTGCGGCGCCGACGGCAGGGCCTGCGCGGATCGGGCCTGGCGGCCGGGGCGGCGCTGACGGCGGCCAGTGCCCTCGTCGCGGCGGGGCTCTCGTTCGCGATGTCCTCCGCGGCGGCCTGGGAATTCTCCTGGGAGCTGCTGGCGCGCCAGGGGCCCTTCCGCGGCGCCCAGGCGCTGGCGGTGGCGGCGGCGACGCTGCTCTTGGGCCTGGGCCTGCTGCGCAGGCGCTTCGTGCTCGAGGACCTGGCCACCGGCGTGCTGGCCTTCTGGGCGGCGGGGCTCGCGGCCCTCGCCGTCTTCGGCCCGGCGGCCAGCTTCCCGGTGCAGTGGCCGCTCCTGCTCATGACCGCGGCGCTCGCCTCGGGGCGCCGCTGGGCGATCCCCGTGGCCGGCGCGGCGGCGCTGGCGGTGCTGGCGCCGTTCGGCTGGGCGCTGCACCTGGCGGCGGGAGTCGGCCTGCCCTCCGCGACCGCCCTGTTCGCGGCGCTCGGCTTCGCGCTCTTCCTCCCGCTGCTGTCCGCGGCCTCGCGCCGCGCCCTGCTGCTCTCCGGGGCCGCGCTGCTCGTCGCCGCGGCGGCCCTCATCCCGGTGGCCCGCGCGGCGGTGTCCGCGGGCGCCAAGAGCGACTACCTGGCCTATGCCGTCGACGCCGATGCCGGGTCGGCCCGCTGGCTGGGCGCCTCGAGCCCCATGCCGCACGGATTGAGCGAGAAGCTGGTCCCCAAGGGCGCGGCGCCGGTGCTGGGCGACCTCGACCCCAGCTTCGCCATCCGCCGGACCGCGCCGGCGCCGCTGGTGGACCGGCCCGCGCCGGACATCCGCATCGCCGAGCGAGCCGGGCCGCCGTCGCCGCGGCGCCGGGTGGAGCTGACGATCCGCTCGCAGGCACGCTGCCTGGACCTCTGGCAGGAGAGCGGCGCACCGCTGGCCACGGTCTCCGTGCAGGGCAAGCCGGTGCCGGACCTCGTGCGCTTCTCGGCGGAGCTCGACGCGCGGCTGATGCGCCTGGTCAGCCAGGACCGCTCGCCCCCGCTGTGGAAGATGAAGCACTGCGGCCCCGGGGGCGAAGAGCTGCGCGTGGTGGTCGACGCGCCGAGCGGAGAGCGCGTCCCGGTGCGGCTGGTGGAGGAGTTCGACGGCTTGCCGCCCCTCACCGAGCGCCGCGCGGACGGGCTGGTCCCGGCGATGGGCGGGGACGTCACCCTGGTGGCGCGCAGGCTGCGGTTCTAGCGGCAGACGTGCCCGCCGCCCGTCCAGCTCGCCTCATGGCGAATGGACTTGCGCGCCTGCTCGGCGGAGTCTCGCCGGGCCCGCCGCCGGGAGCGGGGTGGGGCAGTGAAGGGGGCGCTACTCGAAGAGCTTCGCCAGCGCCTCGCCCACCGTGTCCACCGGCACCAGCGTGAGCGGCGGGTTCTCCACCCGCCGCGCGGAGGCCGCCGGGAGGATGGCCCGCTTGAAGCCCATCTTCGCGGCCTCGGCGAGCCGCGGCTCGACCTGCGCCACGGCGCGGATCTCCCCGGCCAGCCCCACCTCGCCGAAGACCATCGTCTGGTGATCCACCGGCCGGTCGCGCACGCTGGAGACCAGCGCCGCGACGATCGCCAGGTCCGCCGAGGGCTCGTCCAGCTCGATGCCGCCGGCGACGTTGACGAACAGGTCGCAGCCGATGAGGTCCACGCCCTCCTTCTTCTCCAGCACCGCCGCCAGCAGCGCCACCCGGTTGTGGTCGACGCCCATGGTCGTGCGCCGGGCGGTGCCGTAGCCGGTGGGCGCCACCAGCGCCTGCACCTCGACCAGCAGCGGCCGCGTCCCCGACAGCGAGGCGGTCACGGTGGATCCCGCGGCGTCCTTGGGGCGCTCGGAGAGGAAGAGCGAGCTGGGGTCGGTGACCTCGCAGAGCCCGGCGCTCTTCATCTCGAAGACGCCGATCTCGTTGGTGGAGCCGAAGCGGTTCTTGTGCGCGCGCAGGACGCGGAAGGGGTGGCCCTTGTCGCCCTCGAAGTAGAGGACGGTGTCCACCATGTGCTCGAGCACGCGCGGGCCGGCGATGGCGCCGTCCTTGGTGACGTGCCCGACGATGAAGGTGGGCGTCTCGGTGCGCTTGGCGAAGGCCATCAGGCGCCCGGCGACCTCCCGGACCTGGCTGATGGAGCCCGGCGCGCTGCCCAGCTCGGGAAGGAAGAGCGTCTGGATGGAGTCGACGGCGAGCGCCCGGGGCTTCATCAGGCCCGCGGCGGCGAGCACCTTGTCGGCGTCGGTCTCGGAGAGCAGGTGCAGCTCCGGGCTGGTGACGTTGAGGCGGTCGGCGCGCATGCGCGTCTGGCGCAGCGACTCCTCGCCGGTGACGTAGAGCACCGGGCCGTCCTTGGCCAGGCGGTCGAGCGCGCACAGGAGCAGCGTGCTCTTGCCGATGCCGGGGTCGCCGCCGAGCAGCACCAGCGAGCCGGGGACGACGCCGCCGCCCAGCACGCGGTCCAGCTCGCCGATGTGGGTGAGCTGGCGGTCCTCGCGCTCGGAGCTGACGTCGGAGAGGCGCACCGGCTTGCCGCCCGCGCCGCCGGCGCCCCACGCCGGGCGCTTGGAGGACTCCTCGCGCTCGACGATCTCCTCGACCAGCGTGTTCCAGCCGCCGCAGTCCGGGCAGCGCCCGAGCCACTTGGCTTCCTTGTGCCCGCACTCCTGGCACGCGTAGACCGTCTTCGCCTTCGCCATCCCGCCCGCCTCCTGTGGACCGCCGCCTTCGTGCCGGAGCATCCGAGTGAAGGCGGGCATTGTAGGCGATGGGGCCGACAGCGACCTGCGCGCGATCGTGCCCGTCCGCCGTGAACCCGGGCGGGCAAGCCGACGCTTGTGTGCAGCCGGTGCGGTCTGGGACCATGCGCCCATGCGCCACTCCAATCTCCTGCTCTCGTCCCTGCTTCTCGTGGTCCTCCTCGGCAGCGCCTGCGGAACCCCGGCGGGGAGCAGCGGTGCGGCGGACGGCAGTGGCGGCGCCGCGATCGACGGGGGCGGCGGTAGCGCAGGGGACGCCGGCGGCGGCGCGACGACCGACGGCGGCGGGGGCACCGCGGTCGATGGCGGCGGCGGAACCGCGGTCGACGGCGGCGGCGCTGGCGGCCTCGACGCGGGCGGCGGCGCCGGGGTCGACGGCGGCGGCTGCCAGCCCGGCACCTGCGACTCGCTCGGCAAGAGCTGCGGCCGCGCGGCCGACGGGTGCGGCGGCTTCGTCTCGTGCGGCAACTGCCCGGACGGCGAGTCCTGCGGCGGCGGCGGCACGCCCAACGCCTGCTCCCCGACGAGCTGCACCCTGCTGACGTGCGCGGGCCAGGCCACCTCCTGCGGCCCCGCGGGCGACGGCTGCGGCGGCTCGCTGGAGTGCGGCGACTGCCCGGCCGGCCAGACCTGCGGCGGCTCCGGCGCCCCCGGCCAGTGCGGCACCAGCTGCGTCCCGAAGAGCTGCGCGGCGCAAGGCTTCGACTGCGGACCGGCGGGCGACGGCTGCGGCGGCGCCCTGGCGTGCGGCGCCTGCCAGCCCGGCGAGAACTGCGGCGGCGCGGGGCCCGGGAAGTGCGGAGCGAGCACCTGCTCGCCCAGGACCTGCGCCGACCTGGGGCTGGCGTGCGGCCCCGCGGGCGACGGCTGCGGCGGCTCGCTCCAGTGCGGCAGCTGCCCCGCCGGCCAGTCTTGCGGCGGCGCGGGGGCGAGCGGCCAGTGCGGCAGCAGC
Organism: Myxococcales bacterium; assembly: GCA_036504155.1. Classification (GTDB taxonomy): domain Bacteria; phylum Myxococcota; class Myxococcia; order Myxococcales; family UBA5297; genus JACRCT01. Next base: position 96,959 of record DASXVQ010000212.1, on the reverse strand, counting down.
TGCGTCCCCAGGAGCTGCGCGGCGCTGGGCATCGCCTGCGGCCCCGCGGGCGACGGCTGCGGCGCGGTCCTCGCCTGCGGCTCCTGCTCCGGCGAGGAGACCTGCGGGGGCGGAGGCGTGGCCGGCCGCTGCGGCTCGACCTGCGTGCCCAAGAGCTGCGGCCAGCAGGGCATCGCCTGCGGCCCGGCGGGCGACGGCTGCGGCGGCACGCTCGACTGCGGCGGCTGCGCGGCGGGCCAGACCTGCGGCGGCGGCGGCGTCCCCGGCCAGTGCGGCGCGAGCTGCGCCAAGCGGACCTGCGCCGACCAGGGCGTCCGCTGCGGCCCGGCGGGCGACGGCTGCGGCGGCTCGCTCGACTGCGGCGGCTGCCCGGCGGGACAGACCTGCGGCGGGGGAGGCGTCTCCGGCCAGTGCGGCACCAGCTGCGTGAAGCGGACCTGCGCCGACCAGGGCGTCGGCTGCGGCCCGGCGGGCGACGGCTGCGGCGGCTCGCTCGACTGCGGCGGCTGCCCGGCGGGGCAGACCTGCGGCGGCGCGGGGATCGCGGGCGCCTGCGGCACCGGCTCGTGCACCCCCCGGACCTGCGCCAGCCAGGCCATCGAGTGCGGCCCGGCCGGTGACGGCTGTGGCGGCGCCCTCGCCTGCGGCGCCTGCCCGTCGGGCATGTCCTGCGGCGGGGACGGCGTCCCCGGCCAGTGCGGCAGCGGCGTGTGCACCCCGAAGACCTGCGCCGCGCTCGGCATCGCCTGCGGCCCGGCGGGCGACGGCTGCGGCGGCGCGCTCAGCTGCGGCACCTGCCCGAACGGCCAGACCTGCGGCGGGGGCGGGGTCCCCGGCGCCTGCGGCTCGTCGTGCACGGCGCTCTCCTGCGCCGAGCAGGGACTGTCCTGCGGGCCGGCGGGCGACGGCTGCGGGAAGACGATCGACTGCGGGACGTGCTCGCCCGACACCTCCTGCGGCGGCGGCGGGCTCACCGGGATCTGCGGCTCGACCTGCACCCCGGTCACCTGCGCGGACCTGGGCGTCCACTGCGGCCCGGAGGGGAACGGCTGCGGCGGCCTGCTCGACTGCGGCAGCTGCCCGGCGGGGACGGCGTGCGGCGGCGGCGGCGTCCCCGGCGAGTGCGGGACGGCCTGCACCGCGCGGACCTGCGCGGACCTCGGCCTGCAGTGCGGCCCGGCGGGCGACGGCTGCGGCGGCGCCCTGGACTGCGGCACCTGCGCCGCGGGCACCAGCTGCGGCGGCGGCGGCGTCCCCGGGAAGTGCGGGACGGTCTGCAGCCCGACCACCTGCGCCGTCCTGGGCATCCAGTGCGGCCCGGCGGGCGACGGCTGCGGCGGCGCCCTGAACTGCGGCACGTGCCCCGCCGGCAGCTCCTGCGGCGGCGGCGGCACGGCCGGGGCCTGCGGCTCCACCTGCACCCCCACCACCTGCGCCGCCCTCGGCCTCTCCTGCGGCCCGGCGGGCGACGGCTGCGGCGGGATCATCCAGTGCGGCGGCTGCCCGGCGGGCCAGACCTGCGGCGGCGGCGGCACCGCCGGCGCCTGCGGCGCGCCCACCTGCACGCCCAAGACCTGCGCGCAGCTCGGCGTCTTCTGCGGCGTCACCGCCGACGGCTGCAACGGCACCCTCGACTGCGGGACCTGCCTGGTCGGCCAGAGCTGCGGCGGCGGCGGCGTCCCCAACGTCTGCGGGGCCACGGCCTGCACGCCCCTGACCTGCAGCGCGGGCGTCGACTGCGGGCCCAAGGCCGACGGCTGCGGCGGCCTGCTGCAGTGCGGCGGCTGCTCGCTGCCCCAGAAGTGCGGCGGCGCCGCCGTGCCCGGCCAGTGCGGCGTGCCGGCCACCTGCACCAACCTCTGCCTCAAGCAGGTCAGCTGCCCGGGCAGCGGCACGACCACCGTCAGCGGCACGGTCTACGCGCCCGGCCACGCGACCGATCCGGCGCCGCCGGCGGTGGGCAGCCCCGACCCGCTCTTCAACGTGCTGGTCTACGTCCCCAACGCGGCGGTGCAGCCGTTCGGCGCTCGCGTCTCCTGCGACCAGTGCACCTCGACCGTCACCGGCTCGCCGCTGGTGAGCGCCACCACCGGCGTGGACGGCAAGTTCGTGCTCAGCAACGTGCCGGTGGGAGCCAACATCCCGCTGGTCATCCAGACCGGCCGCTGGCGCCGGCAGGTGACCCTCTCCACGGTCACCGCCTGCCAGGACAACCCGGTGCCCTGGACGCTCACCCGCCTGCCCCGCAACAAGGGCGAGGGCGACATCCCGCACATGGCCTTCTCCACCGGCTCGGTCGACAAGCTGGAGTGCGTGCTGCGCAAGATCGGCATCGACGACGCCGAGTTCACCGCGCCCAGCGGCAACGGCCGGGTCAAGCTGTACGTCGGCTCCGGCGCCGGCGGGTCCCAGCCGGCCGACCGCGTCGCCTGCACCACCGCCAACCACGCCACCACCTGCGGCGCGTGCACCGCGAACGCCGACTGCCCGGGCGGCTCCTGCGACACCGCTGCCAGGCGCTGCAACTGCATCGGGAGCAGGAACACGTGCCCGCCGCTCAGCGAGTCGTCGCTCTGGGGCTCGCTCGACACGCTGAAGAACTACGACCTCGTGCTCTTCCCCTGCCAGGGCAGCCCGTACACCACTCGCCCGGGCTACGGCGCCACGGCCCGGACCGCGGTCAAGGACTTCACCTCCGCGGGCGGGCGCGTCTTCGCCACCCACTTCAGCTACGTGTGGCTCAACACCGCCGACACGTTCCTCTCCACGGCGAACTGGAACGTGGGGCGGACCGGCCCGGCGGACCAGGACGGCATCCTCAACATGTCGTTCCCCAAGGGCCTGGCGCTGGCGCAGTGGCTGATGGGCGTGAAGGCCGCCACCGTCCTGGGCCGGATGCCGATCCAGGTGCTGCGCAACGACGTGCAGGGCGTGGTGACCCCGTCGCAGTCCTGGGTGACGGTCCCCAACCCCACCGCCGGGCAGCCCGACGTCACCATGCACTACACCTTCAACACGCCGGTGGGCGTGAGCTCCGACCTGCAGTGCGGCCGCGTGCTCTTCGACGACTTCCACGTCGAGGACGCTTCTGCCGTGCCCACCACCAACACGGTCTTCCCCGCGGAGTGCGGCGCCCTCACCGCGATGACCCCGCAGGAGAAGATGCTGGAGTTCATGCTCTTCGACCTGGGCTCGTGCATCACCCCCGACGTGCCGACCTGCACCCCGGGGACCTGCGCCGGCCTGGGCATCCACTGCGGGCCCGCCGGCGACGGCTGCGGCGGCGTCATCGACTGCGGGGCCTGCCCGGCCGGGACCTCCTGCGGCGGCGGCGGCGTGCCCAACGAGTGCGGCGCCCCCTCCTGCGTCCCGAGGACCTGCGCGGCTCAGAGCATCCAGTGCGGCCCGGCCGGCGACGGCTGCGGCAACCTGCTGGCCTGCGGCACCTGCCCGGCGGGCCAGGGCTGCGGCGCGGGCGGAGTCCCCGGCAAGTGCGCGGACCTGTGCACGCCCACGACCTGCGCGGCCCTCGGCTACAACTGCGGCCCGGCGGGCAACGGCTGCGGCGGCCTGCTCGACTGCGGGAGCTGCCCCTCCGGCCAGTCCTGCGGCGGCGGGGGCTCGCCCGGGGTCTGCGGCACCTCCACCTGCACGCCCAAGACGTGCGAGGGGCTGATGGTCGGCTGCGGGCCCACCGGCGACGGCTGCGGCGGCCTCATCGACTGCGGGGCCTGCCCGGCCGGCCAGAGCTGCGGCGGCGGCGGCGTCCCCGGCCAGTGCGGCAGCACGACCTGCCTGCCGAAGATGTGCGAGGACCTCTTCATCGCCTGCGGCCCGGCGGGCGACGGGTGCGGCAACCTCATCGACTGCGGGACGTGCCCGACCGGCTGGTTCTGCGGCTACGGCGGGAACGCGGGGCATTGCGGCACGCCGCCGTGCACTCCGGCGACCTGCGCCTCGCTGGGCAAGAACTGCGGGCCGGTCTCCGACGGCTGCGGGGCGCTGCTCCAGTGCGGCACCTGCAGCTCGCCCGACAGCTGCGGCGGCGGCGGCGTTCCCAACGTCTGCGGTGGCGGGACCTAGAGGCGCGCCCGCGCCCCCGGGGACGGCGGCGACTCCTCGCCGATGACGCGAGTCGCCGGCGAGGCGCGCGGGAGGAGCGCGGGAGGAGCGCGGGAGGAGCGCGCGCGCTTCGCCGTGCGCCGCGGGCGTCCAACGCGGCGCGGGGACCTATCCGCCGCTCGACGACGTCGCCCGCCGACGCCGCGGGGACCTCGCCCCAGACCCGCAGCCTCGCCGGTGACCGGCGGCTCCAGGATGCTGCGGCCCGGAGCGGTGCTCGCGCGTCCGGGGCCCTGGTTCGGCCGGCATTGGCCGGTTGCACCGGCAGTCATGATCTGCAATAGAGCTACGCGGGCTTGGCCGTTCGCCTGCCGCGCTCTCGAGCGCATCCAACCGAGGGGAACCGCAGGTTCCAGGGAGAGGGAATGCGCACGCGTTTTTTCGCTGTCGTGGTCTTGGTTGCCGCAGCCTGTGGGACGCCGGCCCCGGCCGAAAAGGCCTGCGCGCTGGGCCACGGCGGCTGTGACGAAAACGCCACCTGCACCACGAACGACGACGGGACGCCCAGCTGCGCCTGCAAGTCGGGGTACACGGGCGACGGGAAGACCTGCCAGGCCGAGGCCAGCTGCGCCGCGAACAACGGCGGCTGCGACGCCAACGCCGACTGCTCGGTGAGCGGCGGGGCGTTGAGCTGCACCTGCAAGACCGGCTTCACCGGCGACGGCAAGACCTGTCAGGCCGAAGCCAGCTGCACCAAGGACAACGGCGGCTGCGACTTGAACGCCGAGTGCGCGATGGACGGCGGCGCGGTCAGCTGCACCTGCATGACCGGCTTCACCGGCGACGGCAAGACCTGCTCCGACGCCGAGCCGCCCGTCCTCACGGTCGCCAGCCCGGCCGACGGGGCGCTCTTCTCTCTCTCCTCGCCGGCGAGCCTGCAGGTGAAGGGCAGCGTCAGCGACGTCAGCACCGTGACCCTGACGCTCAGCGTGGACGGCGGAGCGGCTCAGGACCTGCCCGTCTCGGACGGGGCGTTCCTCAGGACGCTTCCGCTGGCGGACGAGGACTCGGTCAAGCACGTCCTGGTGTTCGTCGCCCGCGACGCCGCCAACCGGCAGACGACCGTCGTCCGCGCCTACACCGTCGACCGGGTTCCGCCGGCGCTCGTCATCTCGACCCCGGCCGCGGACGCCGCCTGCGCGGAGGTCTGCACGGGCGCCGTCGTCAACCTGCAGAGCGGCGCGACCTACGCCTTCGCGGGGACCGCGACGGACGGGGGCGGCCTCGACGCGACCACCCTGAAGGCCGCCATCGGCGACCAGACGGCGGACCTCACCGCCGACCCCGCCTGGACCTACTCGTGGAGCGCCCTCCCGAGCGACGACGGCGCCGCCTACACCTTCAGGCTCTCCGCCTCGGACAAGGCCGGCAATCGCGGCGAGGCCACGCGAAAAGTATGGGTCGACCGCGTCCCGCCCACCTGCACCGGCACCCAGGACCAGAAGCGGCTCGTGCCGCGGACGGCGGAGCTGCTGCGGTGCTCGGAGGCGATGGACGTCGCCTCGGTGCAGGCCGCGACCCAGTTCAATGGCGCAGTGGACGCCGCTTGGGGCTCCCTCGACGGCAAGTCGTTCGAGGCCAGCGCGCTGGCCCCTTACACCCTCTACGACGTGATCCTGGCGACGGCCGCCAGGGATCGGTCGGGCAATCCCATCGCCGCGCAGGTCGCCCAGCAGTTCCTCACGGAGGCGGTGCTTCCGACCTCTCTGCCGCCGGACGCAGTCTTCATCGAGACCGACCTGGACGGGCTGCCGTACGTGGTGACGTCGGAGAGCGTCTGTGACGACGGCAATGGCTATCTGCTGCCGTGCAACTTCCACTACGCCTGGGACGGACGTGGCGCCTTCGTCAAGCACGCCCTCGACTTCTACTACAACGCCTCCCTCGCCCGAGGCGGAGTCACCGACTTTGCTGTCCTGAGCTCGCCACGAAAAGGCAGCCTGTCCCTCGACAACCTGGTGGTCGCGCTCGGCACGGAGTGGGACATGGCCAACACGCCCTATGTCGCGACGATCCGCCTCGACTGGACGACCGACCTCACGACCTGGAACCACTCGGAGAGCAGCGACTCGGACTCCTACCTCCATGCCGCGCTCGAGCGGACCTACTCGGATCAGTGCGAGCACCTGACCGGCGGCGTCTGCGACCAATGGAGCGTGACCAAGTCGTTCGCTCGCTTGTTCCAAACCTCGGGCGATCCGACGAAGGTCCAGCGGGTCGCCGACCCCGCCGCGGCCTGGAGCACCGCGACCACCCGGTACCAATCGGCCACTCCAGTCCGCGGCAGCGGCGGCGTCGCGCTCGCCAACGACAAGGTGGTCTACCTTCCCGCCGCGACGCCGGCTCTGAGCATCCTCTCGACGGCAAGCTCCATCCGGGTCATCGGCCTCCAGCAGCGGGTCGGGACCAACCCGACCACGGGCGGGCAGAAGGCGATCGGGGCGGGCTTGGTGGCGTGGGCCGAGCAGGTGAAGACGGCCACCGAAGACTATCCGGCGCTGTTCATCGGATGCTCGGAGACCGCGAGCTTCGGCGCGACCTGGCTCAAGTCCGTGGACCTGACGCCCGTCCCGGCCGGCAACCGGAACGCGGGGCTTTCGATCTACGACATCCGGATGGCCAGCAACGACTCCACTGCGGCGATCGCCGTCAAGACCAGCGACGGAAACCTCTACTGGGCCAGCTTCTCCAACACCTGCGCGACCCTGCCGGCGAGCCTCGCCTGGTCGGCCGCGGTCAAGAACGGCAGCGCTGCCCTCGCGGTGGCCCCAGACGGAACGATCTGGAAGGCGCAGCACTGAGCTGCGTGTCCCGGAACTTCTCCTCCACGTACCGCGGCAAGCCGCCTCGAACATGGCGACCGTCCTGGGCTGGTGCCTCCGCCCGACGGAAGGTGCGGTTGGTCAGCTTCGGACCCGCCGGCACCGGGGAGCGCGAGCTGTCCATCGGGCGCGCTTGCCGACCTTCGGCATCGGCATCCATGGAGACGCCCGGACCGGGTCGTCCCCTAAGGCGGTCTCCTCCCGTCCGGCGAACCCGGGCGGGCAGGCCGGCGCCGGGCATTCCCTGCCTTCGGGTTGGTAGCCCTGCGGTCGGGCCCCGCACGAGCAGATGAGCGCCCTTACTGGTGCCTGCCACAGAGGATGCCGGGCAACCGCAGGGCACATAGCGTGTGCCGTGTCGGAGGGCCTGGGTCCCCCGACCGGTGTCAGGCATTAAGGAGGCGCGGGATGAACCGAAACTCGGCACGCTGGAGCGGCGTATTGGGGGCAGTCGTGGCGGTGGCACTGGTGTTGGCGCCGCGGCCCGCAGCTGCTTGGCAGGTGTTCTGCGCAGAGATCTTCAATCCACATGGGCAGACCACGCCGCCGGCGGGCAACACGACGCTGCCTGGCCCCAACGGCGGGCAGAATGAAGACGGCTTCTACCAGGTGGGCGCCTGCGAAATCGGCGCGACCTTCAAATGCCCGGTGCCCCTCGACCATCCGTTCTTCGCTGGCCTGTGCACCTGCGAGCCCGCGACCGCCCAGGGCGGCGTCAAGCTGTACGACGGTTGCGGGGACGGCTTCACCGGCGACCAGTACCTCGTCCCCGGCACCAACGCCGAGGTGTTCCCCTTCAGCACCATCCTCAAGTACACCGAGGCGAACGGAAAGACGCCGGCGATCGAGCCGATGGCCGGCAACAGAAGCCCCAACGGCGGAGGCGAGTCCGTGGCGGTCGAGTGGCACCTCTGGGGCCAGGGCGACCTGCTGGTCTGCGACGCGGGCAGCGCCGACTTGGCCAACTGCGTGTGCTGCTACGTGCCGCCTCCTCCGAAGGATGCTCCTGCGGCGAAGTAGCCCGGCGCCAGATGCGCCAGCAAGTCCGAGGCCGCCCCTTCCGGGGCGGCCTCAGGTGCTGGAGACGGCGTGCACGCAGCGGTTCAGGCGATTCTCCGGGCCTCGACGGACGCCTGCGGTACTCGCGGTACTTGCGTGAGCGCGGCCGCACGACCGAGGTCGCCGGAATCCGGGTTTCAGCCGGAGGCTGCGCGCGCTTGCTGACGCGCGTCACCCCGCGGCCCGCAACGATCGAGCGGGTCGGGCCGAGCTTCGCCCTGGGCGCCGTCGCGGAAGAGCGAGTCGGTGATGGTCCGCACGCCGGCGTGGTGGCGCTCACCGCCGGCACTCCGGGTCGACCCCGCGCGCGCGTCCCGACCAGCGCCGCAGGGCCGACGCGATTCCTACCGGCGTGGGCCGCGCCGCGCTATCGTGCGCGCCCCGCGCAATGCAGGACCAACAGACGCGCGGCGAAGGGACGTCGCCTTGTTCAAGCCGCTGAGCGCCTTCTTGGGAATCGCCCTCGTCCTGTGGTGCACCCCGGCCCGGGCCGCCGTTCTCGCTCAATGGAACCCCTCCGGGGACGTCAACGAGGCCAACTTCCCCGCGACGTCCACGGCGGCCGTCACGGCCTCGTCCCTGACGTACGCCGGCACCAACCTGCTGAACGTGCCCATCACCGGCGACTACGGCGTCAAGAACTGGCCCATCGCGTTCGACCCTACCTACTACATCCAGTTCTCCGTGACCGGGACTATCACCTTCACCTCGGTGGACTTCAGCTGGTGGTCCAGCTCGTGGCACGTCAACGCCATGCAGCTCCGGTCGAGCGTCGACGGCTACGGCGCGGCCCTGGCCACGGCGACCAACGCGCAGGGCTCGACCGGGGGCGTGAAGAACACCTCGCTCAACGTCTCGAGCCTCGGGCAGCGGACGGGCACCACGACCTTCCGGATGTACTTCTATGGCTCGAGCGCGGTGACCCCGGCCGCCTACTTCGAGGGATCGGCTGTCTCCGCGAGCAGCTACGGGCTGCGCGTCGTCGGGGCGGTGCCTCCCTGCACGGCGAACCAGTCCGTCACCAACCATGCCTGCGTGGCCTGTGCAGCGGGGAGCACGCGCGCCGCTGGCGACGACCCGGCCGGCGCGAACACGACCTGCGCGCCGACCCTCTGCGCGGTCGACCTGCACGTCGTCAACCACGCCTGCGTGGCGTGCGCGGCGGGGAGCGGGCGCCCCGCCGGCGATAACGCGACGGGCGCGGACACGAGTTGCGCCGATCCTCTGCGCGCTCGACTTCCACGTCGTGAGCCACGCCTGCGCGGCCTGCGCCGCGGGCACCACCCGCCCCGCCGGGGACAACGCGACGGGAAGCGACACGACCTGCACCGCGATCCTCTGTGCGGCGAACCAGTTCGTCTCCAACCACGCCTGCGTGGCCTGCGCGCCGGGCAGCACCCGCCCCGCCGGCGACAACGCGACCGGCGCCAACACCAGCTGCACGGCGACGACCTGCTCCGCCAATCAGTTCGTCTCCAACCACACCTGCGTGGCCTGCGCGCCCGGAAGCACCAGCCCGGCCGGTGATCTCGCGACCGGCGCCGACACCACTTGCACGGTGGTGATCTGCCCCGCCAACCAGCGCGTCGCGAACCACGCCTGCGTGCCCTGCGTCCCCGGCAGCACCCGCGCCGCCGGCGACAACGCGACCGGCCCGGACACGGCCTGCGCCCCCACCCTCTGCACGACCGACTACCGCGTCGCGAGCCATTCCTGCGTGGCCTGCGCGGCGGGGAGCACCCGCGCCGCGGGCGACGACGCGACCGGAGCGGACACGACCTGCGCGGCGATCCTCTGCGCGGCCGACACCCACGTCTCGGGCCACGCCTGCGTGGCCTGCGCGCCGGGGAGCACCCGCGCCGCCGGCGACGACGCGACGGGAGCGGACACGGGCTGCGCCGCGACGCTCTGCGGGGTGGACCAGTACGTGGTGAGCCACGCCTGCGCGGCCTGCCCGCCCGGCAGCACCCACCCGGCGGGCGACGACGCGACCGGCGGCAACACGAGCTGCACCAGCACGTTCTGCGCGTCGGACCGGCACGTCTCCAACCACGCCTGCCTCGCCTGCGCGCCGGGCAGCACGCGGGCCGCCGGCGACGACGCCGCGGGGCCGGACACGACCTGTGCGCCGATCGTCTGCGCCGCCGACCAGCACGTCTCGACCCACGCCTGCGCCGCCTGCGCGGCCGGGAGCACGCGCCCGGCCGGCGACGACGCGACCGGCGCCGACACCGGGTGCACGGCGGTCCTCTGCGCCGCCGACCACTTCGTCTCCGGGCACGCCTGCCTGGCCTGCGCGCCGGGCAGCACCCGTCCCGCGGGCGACGACGCGACGGGCGCCGACACCGCCTGCGCCTCCACCCTCTGCAGCGCGAACCAGCAGGTCGTCGGCCACACCTGCGTCACCTGCGCCGCCGGGAGCACCCGCGCCGCCGGCGACGACGCCAGCGGAGCGGACACGAGCTGCGCCGCCACCCGCTGCGCGGGGAACGAGTACGTCTCGGCCCACGCCTGCGTGGCGTGCCCGGCGGGGAGCGAGCATCCGGCCGGCGACGACGCGACCGGCACCGACACCAACTGCACGGGGGTGTTCTGCGCCGCCAACCAGCACGTCGAAAGCCACGCCTGCGTCTCCTGCGCCGCGGGGAGCACCCGTCCTGCCGGCGACGACGCCAGCGGCCCGGCCACGGCCTGCACCGCCACCCGGTGCGACGCCGACCAGCGCGTCTCGGGCCACGTCTGCGTGGCCTGCGCGGCGGGGAGCACCCGCGCCGCCGGCGACGACGCCACCGCCGACGACACCCGCTGCGCGCCGACGCTGTGCGGCCAGGACCAGAAGGTCGCGAGCCACGCCTGCGTGGCCTGCGCGGCGGGGAGCACCCGCGCCGCCGGCGACGACGCCACCGGCGCCGACACGAGCTGTGCCGCCACCTTCTGCGACGCGAACCAGTCGGTGTCGAGCCACGACTGCGTCCCCTGCCCCCCGGGGAGCGAGCATCCGGCCGGCGACGACGCGACCGGCTCGGACACCAACTGCACCGGGACCTTCTGCTCCGCCAACCAGCACGTGTCGGCCCACGCGTGCGTCGAGTGCCCTCCGGGCAGCGCGCGCTCGGCGGGCGACGACGCGAGCGGCTCCGACACGAGTTGCGCCGCGACGGTGTGCGCCGAGAACCAGCGCGTCTCCAGCCACACCTGCGTCGCGTGCGCCGCGGGCAGCACCCGTCCCAGCGGCGACCCGGCCACCGGCGACGACACCTCCTGCGCTCCGAACCTCTGCGCGGCGGACCAGTTCGTGTCGAGCCACGCTTGCGTCACCTGCCTGCTGGGCACCACGCGGCCGGCCGGCGACCTGGCGACGGGCAACGACACCGCCTGCGCCGTCGTCCTCTGCGCGGCCAACGAGCACGTGGCCGACCACGCCTGCGCCGCTTGCGGCAGCGGGGAGACGCGGCCGGCCGGGGACAACGCGACCGGCCCCAACACGGCCTGCGACTCGTCCGGCTCTCCCGGCGGCGCGTCGCAGGACGGGTGCGGGTGCTCCGCGGCGTCTCAGGGCGCGTCGTCGGGAGGGCTGTGGATCCTCGCCGTCGCGCTCGCGCTCGCGAGCCGCCGGGGGCGCGGCGCGGTCCGCTGAGGCCTCGGCCAGGCCGGTGCCGGCGTCCGGAGCAGCACCCGGGAGCCGGCACTGGAAGGCCGACCGACGTCAGCCGCCGCCCTGCTGGCCCGTGCCGGGCGGCTTGTCCGGGTCGCCCTGGATCTTGAAGAAGCCCACCACCTCTTGCAGCCCGATCGCCCGCGTCGAGATCCCCTCGGAGACGCCGCTGACGTGCTCGGCGGTGGCCTCGAGCCGGGCGGTGAGGGTCGAGGCCTCCTTCATGCTCGAGGAGATCCGCGCCACCGCCGCGGCCTGCTCGGCCGCGTGGGCGGCGATGCGCTCGGCCTGGTCCTGGGCGGTCGCCGAGCTTCCGACGACGGCGTCCAGCGACTGACTGGCCGCGGCGGCGAGCGTCGCCGCCTGCGCCACCGAGCGGCTCCCGGCCTCCATCGCCCGCACCGCGCGCAGCATGTCGGCGCGGATGGCGCCGGCGTGCCGCCCGATGTCGCCGCTGAGCGCGCGTGAGTTCTTGGCGAGTCCGCGGACCTCCCGGGCGACCACCGCGAAGCCCTGTCCGCCTTCCCCGGCGCGCGCGGCCTCGATGGCGGCGGTGAGCGCGAGCACGTTGGTCTTCTCGGCGATGTCGTTCATCGCGACCACCAGCAGCTCGATCTGCTGCGAGCTGTCGCCGAGCGAGACCAGCGCCGCGGTGATGGCCTCGGTGCTCTGGGCGGTCTGCTGGATCGCCGAGGCGGAGCGGGTGACGACCTGGCGTCCCTGGGCGGCCTCCTCCGCGGAGGCGCGCGCCGACCCGGCGGCGAGGCTCGCCGACCGCTCCATCTCCCGGGCGCCGTGCGAGAGCAGCTCGGTGGCGTGCGCGACCTGGGCGACCTGCGCCGCGTGCCCGGCGGCGCCCGCGCGCAGCTCGCCCACCGACGAGGCCAGCGCCGCGGAGGAGGAGCGGAAGGCCGCGAAGCCGGCCCCGAGCTCCCGCACCAGCTTGCGCAGCGTCTGGCCGAAGCGGGCGAAGGCGCCGCTGAGCCGCCCCAGCTCGTCCCGCGTGCCCAGCTCGCCGGCCGCGACGACGAAGCCCATCGCCAGCCCCTCGCTCTCCTCGGTCAGGCGCAGCAGCGGCGCCGTCAGCCTGCGGCCGAAGAAGAGCGCGGCGAACGCCACGCTCAGCACGATGAAGATCCCCGCCGCGATCGAGAGGATCTCGGCCCGGCGCATCGAGCGGCGGGCGGCGCCCTCGGTGGCGTCCTTGAGCGCGCGCGCGGTGGCCTCGAGCTGCACCACCCGCGCGTGGTAGCGCGCGGTGAACGAGTTGCCCACCACGCGCCCGAACTGGAGGTAGGCCTCGGCCATCTCCCGGCTCACCGCGCGGTACTGGCGGAACTCCAGCTCCAGGGACGCCAGCGCGGCGAGCGCCTCCGGGTCCCCCGTCCCGCGCAGCGCCGCCGCCGCCCCGGCTTCCCGCTGGGCCGCCTGCGTGGCCTTCTGCTCCGACTCCGGCATGAAGGTCAGGGCGTAGTCCGCGTCCCAGCGCACCGTGCTGGAGATGCTGCGCTCGATCTCGTCGGCCAGGCGCAGCCGCTCGAACGCGAGCGCCGCGCTGCGGTTGGCGAGGCTGGCCCAGGCCAGCGCCCCGATGATGGGCAGCAGGATCCCGAGGAAGCCGATGAGGAGCTTGGGGCCGACGTTGAAGCGCCCTAGGAACCGCCGCTCGAAGCCAGTGAGGAAATCCATAAACGGAGAGGGCCCTCGCAGGACGGACGGTGGCGAACGCTACTTGCGCGGCAGGACCACGCTGATGGCGCCGCGCAGCTCGCCCTCCTGGTAGCCCTCTTTCGCGCGCCCGGCGACGTCCAGCTCGCCCTTGGGGTCGCCGTGGCAGCTCAGGCAGGCCTTGGCGGCGTAGACCGGCAGCATGTAGCGGTAGGCCTTGGCGGGCTTCTCCACCTCCTGCCCGAAGCCCTCGCCCTGCTTCCAGGCCGCGTCCTGAAGGCGGGTCAGGCCGGCCACCTCGAACTCGTCGGGGCGGTTCAGCGCGTTGCGGTAGCGCGCGCTCGTCTGCTTGATCTTGACCCCGGTCTTCTGCAGGAACAGCTCGCAGGTGCGCAGCCCGAAGACCGCGGGCGTGAAGCCCTTGAAGACCATGCCGGGGCGGTTGATGACCGGCTGCGCCTCGGCGACCGCCTGCTTGGAGGCCTCGAAGAGCGCCGCCAGCATCCGCTCGGCTTCGTTGGCGGGCTTGGCGGGCACGAGGTCCAGGCCGCTGCGCTTCTTGAACTCCGCGAGCGCGGCGGCGCCGAAGACCTCGGCCGAGAAGCCCTTGTCGGCCTTGCTGGCGTCGTTGATGAGCGGCTGGTTCAGGGCGACCACCGCGCGCTCGGCGACCAGGAGATCGGCGAGCAGGCGCGCCGTCCTCTCCTGCCCGGCCGGGGCCGCGGCCTGCGCCGCAGGGGCCGCGGCCCGCGCAACGCTCGCGCTGAGCGAGACCAAGGCGACCGACATGAGGAGCTTCTGCATGGGCACTCCCGGGGCGAAGGGGTTGCGCCATGCTATCAAGCAGGTGCGCGTCGGGTCGGCCTCTTCAGGAGGCCCGGAGCGGGTCGTCCCCGAGGACGATCCTCACCCGTCCGGCGTGAACCCGGGCGGGCAGGCCGGCGCCGAGCATTCCCAGCGACCGCTCGGGACGCTGTAGTTGCAGGTCTCGGCGCCGGCGCAGTCGGCGTCGTCGATGCAGGCGTCGCAGCCCGTGTGGCAGAAGTAGCCGTGCCCGCAGGAATCCCCGCACACGCAGGGAACGGCGGTCCATCCGGGGCCCGGCGGAGTGCCTTCGGCGTCGGGCGAGCCCACGTAGCATTGGCTGCCCGCGTCGGGGCACAGCTGCGCGCTGAAGCAGGCGCACAGCACGTCGAGGACGCTGGGCGAGCAGAAGCCGCCGGGGCCGCAGTCCGAGTCGAGCGTGCACTCCGCGCCCCGGATGCAGCGGTTGGGCGCGCTGCTGGAGCTCGCGCGACGGCATTGGCAGGGGCCTGCGCCGGCGCAGTCCGAGTCCCGGAAGCACTCGTCGTAGGTGCACTCCAGGACCGGGGGCGGGATGTTGCGGCCGCAGCGGCCGTTGGTCCCGGCGGTGCAGTCCGAATCCTGGGCGCACGAGCTGCAGGGGCAGAAGCCTCCGTCCGCGGGGCACGTGCACGAAGGCGTCGAGGTCTGGGGGCCGCGCTCCGGCGGGCACTCGGTGCCCGCCGGCCGGTGATCCAAGGGCGCCCGCGGGAGCGTGGCCGGGCAACCCGCGGCATCGGGCCCGGCGGCGGCATCGGGCGCCGGGCCTGCGTCGAGGCTCGACCGGTGCCCGTCCGCGCAACCGGAAGCGAGCAGGAGGAGCAAGGGAAGGGCGATGCTCGTTCGAATCATTCGCGCCTCGGGCGTTGGGGCCTACTCGAACACCGTGTTGGTGATCGACCGCTGCGTGTCGTCGTGCATCGAGATGTCGGGCTCGGGGTACCAGTTGCCCTCGCCCTCGGCGTTGTCGCGGAAGAGCGAGTCGGTGATGGTCAGCACGCCGGCGTGGTCGTTGGAGACGAAGAAGACGGCGCTGCCGTGGGCCTGGCAGGAGTTGCCGACCAGCTCGACGTTGTGCAGCGCGAGCTCCAGCTTCATCCCGTCCATGTAGAGGGCGCCGCCGCTGCCGCCGCCGGTGCCCGAGGTCGTCGGGTTGCCGCAGCAGGCGGTGGTGCGGTTGTTCACGAAGGTGGAGTTGTAGACGCGGAAGTTGGCGAACAGCCCGCTCAGCGCGCCTCCGTTGGCGGCGGCGTTGCCCAGCTCGCCGGCGCCGCCGAAGGTGGTCTGCACGATGACCACCGGCTCGGCCTGGATCTGCGCCACGCGCAGCGCCCCGCCGCCCTCGTCGGGCCCGGCGAAGCTGGCCGAGGAGTGGAAGAAGCGGCAGTTGACGATCTTCAGGCGCCCGCCGGCGACGCGGACCGCCCCGCCGCCCTCTTTGTCGGCGGTGAAGCCGTTGACGAAGGTGAGGTTCTGCAGCGTCAGGCGCGGGAAGTCCTGCCCCCAGCAGTCGGAGGTGGCCCAGCCCAGCCGCTCCAGGCAGACGTCCTGGTAGAGGATGCGGTGCGCCCCGCCGCCGCTGAGGGTCACCAGGCCGCCGCCGTCGATGACCGTCTTCTTCGCGCCCTTGTTGTTCACCTCGGCTTGCGCGTCCAGCACGAGGGTGACGGGCTGCTTGCCGCAGTCGAAGGTGACGACCCCGCCCTTCCAGACGGCGTCGATGAACGCCTTGGAGGTGCAGGACGCGGCCGTCCCGTCCCCGACGACCGTGGTGGGCGTGGAGACGTCGTCGGGCAGGGCCTCGGCCGGGACGTCGACCCGGTCGGAGGTGCCGGCGGCCGGCAGGTCGTCGGGCATCGGGATGGGAGTGAACGCGCTGTTGCCGCCGCCGCAGCCCAGCGCGGCGCACAGCGCCCAGCACGACGCCAAGGCGGCGAGTCTGCGGCGGGTCATCGTCGTTCCTCCTCCGGGCCTCCGAGCGCCGCCATCCTATCCCGAGGCGTTCCGGGCCCGATCGCCGCGGAACCCCGAGGCGCAGTCCGGGGTCGCCGCGATGGCTCGGTCGGCATCACCGGGCCGGGCAGCGCAGCCGACCTCCCCGAGGCGGGGCCCGGGCCTGGCGCGCTCGGGTGACCGGCCTCCGGGCCGCGGCCCGCAACGATCACATGGGTCCGACGCCGTCGATTCGGTTCCGGGAGGGCGGCGGTATGCGCTCCGAGGTGCACCAGGCTCGAGCGCGGCCCTGCCATGCCCCGTTTGGGTGGGTTGCGGGCAGGCGTCGGCTCCGGCACTTTGCGCGCCGCCAAGCTCCAGGACCCGACAACTAGAGGCGTTTTCCATGATTCAGCCGGTCAGGCTGCCGATTGTCGATCTCGCGAGGTGCAGCGGTTGCGGCGAGTGCGCCGCGCGCTGCCCCACCGGTGCCGTGAGGGCGCCGCAGGGCGGGGCCTGCGCCCGGTGCGTGAAGTACTGCCTCTCGTTCGAGGTGCCCTGCCGCCGCGAGGCGCGGCCGTTCCGCTACGAGCTGTGCGACTCTTGCGGCAAGTGCGTCAAGGCGTGCGCGAGCGGCGCCATCGTCTGGACCAGCGCGGGCGCAGCACGCGAGGCGCTGGCGCCGGCGAAGGAGTGCCGCGCGCCGGGGATGGCCGACGCGGGCTGACCGAGGGCCCTCGAGACGGAGCCGCGGGTCCACGATCCCCTGCCTGCTCGCCGTCCTGCTGGGCCCGCCACCAGGTCTGTACTGCGAGATCGGCTCGCGGATTCGCAGGGAAGCTCCGCGAACTGCACCATCCGTCGCAAGCTCTCTCGCCGAAGCCCCGCCCATATCGGGTTTTCCCCGAGCCGAGGATTGTCGCGACGCTGTCGCGACAATTGGGTTGGTCACTGAGCTAAGGCGTCACGCCGCCGGCCCGCTGCTGGAAGGCCTGGAAGGTGCGGTCGAGGTCTGCGGCGCCGAGGTCCAGCCGGCCATCGGCGCCCACAGCCGCTATCTTGCCTGCAAGGAGGGCGTTGAGAGGCGCCAGCGCGGAGAAGTGAGAGGCGTTGGAGATCTCGGCCAGGACCACGTTCTTGCCGTGGAGCATCCTCCGCATCGCGCGCAGGGCGTCGATGTTCCCGTGCTCGCCCTCGACGATCCACGCCGGCGAGCGAATCAGGTGCAGCCAATGGCCCGGCGACCGCGCCTTCGACTCCGCCGGGTCCGACAAGTCGTACGGCAACAGGCCCGAGTCCTCACCATAGGCACGCACGTCGGTTACCGGCCCGAAGGCGATGACCCCGGCGAAGCCGTTGAAGCTTTCTGCCACCAGGAGCACCAGGGTTCCGCCGGTGCTGTGGCCGCCCAGATAGATTCGGCGGGTGTCGACATAAGGAATTTTGGAGAGGTATGCGTGGGCGGCGATCACGTCGTCGACCTCACCGAGAAAGCCCTCGCGCTGCCCAGGGTTGTCGTTCCCTCCGCGCATGGAAGGGAAGAGCATGACCACGCCTGCCTTCCGGTAGGCCGCCGCGGTCTGGTCGTTGTCGGCCGAGGCCGCCGACCAGACGTCCCCGATGGAGTTGCAGTCGCCGCCGGTGATCCAGACGATTGCGGGGTGCTGCTTGCCGTCTCCAGGATCGGGCGTCAGGTAGGCACGCAGCGGCCCCACGGCAGCTGGGTACTGTACGTTCCGAAAATCGGCTGCGGGAGCGGGCTCGAACGGGACGGGGCGCAGGGTGGAAGGGAGCAGCTTCGAGTGGAGGGCCCGCCGGGCCTCGACCAGCGTGAGCGGCTCGCTGCTGAAGAAGACGCGCACGAAGGCAATCGTCGAGAGGACCACTACCGCCACCGCGGCGAACACCATCCGGCCCTTCGTCGGAGCTCCGTTCATGTTCTCCCCTGAATCGCCTCTGCGCTGCTCGGCCGAAAAGACCGGTAACACAGTCAGTGTTTGAGCGGGAGAGAGCGACTGCCCGAGCCCCGTTCCCAGCGCCTTGGGCAGGTCGTGCAGCGAGGCCTTCGCGAGAGCTGCCGTCCGTCTTCGCGGCCAGCCGATCGACCGGCACTTGCTGCTGGGAGGCCTGCGCCGCCACGACCTTCAGCTCCGGCAGGCCCGCACAGGCCTTGCTCTTGACGAACTTGGAGACCAACCCGTGTTGCGTCAGGGACTCCGCCAAGGGCGGCTCGCGTCACTCCTCCGCGGTGCAGTGCCGGGTGAAGAGGGAAGAGAACATCCTCTCGACGCACAAACTGACGCCCAGCTTCAGGCCGAGCCGTACGCCAAGACCATCACCACGACGATCGGGTTCAGAAACCCTGCGATCGCGAAGGCCGGTTAGTCGTGCAGTCCAACGTCGCCAAGATTCGCCGTCGGTCTTCTGACGAAAGCGAGAGCGGGTGAAGTTGGTCGCGAAGTATCAAGGGGCGCTCCGCGTGTCGCATGTTCCGCAACGCAAGAACGAAGTGTCCCTTCGGGTCCACAAACACCGGAGAAGAGCGTCTTGGAAGGCAAAATTCCTCATAGACCTCGCTGCCATCCGTTAGCTGGGCCCTCCACCAAACCCCTCCACCGGATGCACCCGGCCTGCACGGAGGGGGAGCTCTTCGACTGCGGGCTTTGGGAGAGCAATGTGGCCGCCGGATGCCTCGTCGCCGGGGGACGGTGCAACCCCCTGATCGCGGCTCGATGGCAGGCTTGGCGGAGGTCGAACTAGACTAGCGGCAGATGGAAGGCACGATCCCAGGCGTCCCAACGGTCGACCTCCGGCCGATTGAAGCGCTCCTTGCGCGCATCGAGGCGATCTACCACCCCCTGCAGGTCTGGTTGTTCGGCAGCCGGGCGAGGGGCGACGGTGGAGCTGGCAGCGACTGGGATCTCTTCGTCATCGTCCCAGACGACGCAGACCAGAGCGTCCTCAATCCACTCCAGGCGTGGCGCATCTGCAAGGAATCCGGTGTCCCCGCGGACCTGATCCCTTGTCGAACGAGTGAGTTCCGAGAGGCTCGTGACGTCGCGAACACCCTTTCGTATGTCGTTGCGAGAGAGGGAGTGCTGGTCCGTGGCGGCTGATCTCGTCATTGCGAACTTCCTTCGCGTCGCCAAAGAGGACCTGGACGGCGCGAAGCTTCTCGCAAGGACGAAGAATCGAAACGCCGTCTACCTCTGTGGCCAAGCTGCCGAGAAGGTCCTCCGCGCTGTGCTCACTTCAGAGAGCAAGCACGGCGGCATCACGCACCGGTTGAACGAAATGGTGGATCTGGTGCCTGACGAGAATCCGCTCAAACCCGCGCTCCGCGGCATCGAGGAGCTGTCCGCCTACGCGACCGCCTACCGCTACCCGACCCCGGCGGGGCGCATCCCGGAAGCACCGACCGACGAGGAGCTTTCGATGTTCTTCGCCAAAGTCGAGGCTGCCCTCGATCTGGCGGTGTCCAAGTTCGGCGTCGACCTCGATACGGTGGGGCAGCCTGCGAGACGGCCCGGCCCCATTCGGCAGCTGTGATGACCCTCTCTTCACCCCTTCGCGGGCCCAGTCTTCGCGGAAGAACGTGTTGATGGCCTCCGCCCTCTGCCCATCTCCGTGGCCGCACCTTCTGCGTCCGCTGGCTCCGCCGCCGGCGCACGACGGACCGGGAGACGCTCCCTCTTGCAGGAAGGGGGCCCCCTTCGACGGCGGGACCTGCGCTCTGACAGTGCAGGCTTTGCGGCAAGGCCGCGCCCGGGGCGGCCAACATGTCCCATGTGGGACATGTTGGCGCCGTGGGTCAAGTAGGCGCGCACCCGCGGTGCGGTCGGCGGCCTCCTCGAGTTTCCTCGAATCCGCGAAGTCCGCGAGCTTCCTCGAGACCCGAAATGTCGGACCTGGCGGTCGCGGAATAGCTGACGCAGCTGGCTGCGAGGGAGCTGCTTCGCA
The DNA here is from genome assembly GCA_036504155.1 of Myxococcales bacterium. Classification (GTDB taxonomy): domain Bacteria; phylum Myxococcota; class Myxococcia; order Myxococcales; family UBA5297; genus JACRCT01. Next base: position 76,898 of record DASXVQ010000212.1, on the reverse strand, counting down.
ATAGGGCGGCGGGAGGCCTCGGCTCGAGTGAGGGCCGGGCACGAACGGGAGAAGGCCGCCCCCGCGAGGGGACGGCCTTCTCCCAAGGTCCCGGCGCCGCCGGAGTCGCCTACCTACTCCTCCCCGCCGCCGCTGCTGGCCCCGCCCATCGGCCCGCCGCCCAGGGTGGCGCCCACCTGCCGCAGCGTGTCCAGCAGGCCGACGTACTTGACCAGCTCCGCCTCGCGCGCGGCGTCGTTGATCACCGGCTGGCCGCTCCCGTCGAGGCTGAGCTCCGGGCGCCCGTAGGCGTCCGTCTTCGGCTTGCCGCCGACGCCGGGCTCGGACCAGTAGGCGTTCGCCAGCAGCGCGTTGGCGTGCTGCAGCATGCGCGAGGCGATGCCCCGGTCGATCGTCTTGAGCTCGGTGGCGCAGGTCAGGTCGTAGACCGGCTCGTCGCCGTACCTGCGCGCGACGTAGGTGTAGCCGCTGCGCGGATCGGTGAAGCGCACCTGCGACGCGTCGGGGATGCCGCTGGCGCCGATGGGCCCGTCCACGCCGTCGACGAACACCCGCAGCTTGTTCATCAGGATCATGTCGGTGTTCTGGCGCGAGAAGAGCGAGGCGAGGATGGCCATGCTCGACTGCTGCGAGTAGCCGACGTTGCTGAACAGGATCCGCCCCTGGCTGGCGGTGGGGATGCACAGCTTCTCGCCGGTGAGGTCGATGACCTGTGGCGAGAGCTGCTCGCCGGGCTGGGACTGCGCCGGGACGTAGGTGCCCACCGTCTCCCAGTCCTCGGCGAGCAGCCCGCCCATCAGCCGGTCGACGGCGCGGGGCATGTCGTCGCGGAAGCTGATCTTCGAGAGCCGGCCGTCCAGGTAGTTCTCGCGGCTGATGGTGGAGAGGGTGGCCCGCCCGTCGGCGATGGCGCGGATGGCCAGCGACTTCTCCAGGTCGAAGCCGACGTGGCTCGCCCAGTGCTGGTAGTCCCAGGACCCGCCGATGCCGTTGTCGAACTCGTCGGCGAGGTAGCGGCCGTCGACCACGCCCACGCTGAAGGCGGGGTCCGAGGCGAAGTAGCTGTCGCCGGTGTCGTAGATGAGCTGGGTCTGGTCCGGGCCGGTGCGCACCGGGTCGATGCGGTACTCCATCGGCTCGGGCATCACCGCGGCGCGGTGGTAGAGGCCGAAGATGGCCTGGCCGGCCTGCACGTAGGGCGCCAGCAGGTTGTCGCTGTCGACCCAGCCCAGGCCGTACCAGCCGATCTGCTTGGCGATCTGCCAGTGGTAGGAGCGCACGCGCTCGAAGACGCGGTTGACGGTGCCGGAGGACGGCGAGGTGACGAGGTACATGCGGTCGCCGCGGCGGAAGTAGCTGGAGGGGTAGCTCATCTCGTAGGCGCGCAGCTGGTTCATGGTGACCTCGTACGGGTCGGCGCCGGCGTCGAAGGCCACCGCGTGCAGGTACGAGTTGCCGTAGACCTCGCCCACCCGGTAGGCCCAGCGGATGGCGTTGCCGCCGGTCCCGGCCTCGGCGCGGGTGCGCGACTTGAACATCCGCTCCGGGGTGCCCTCGAGCGTGCCGTCGGTGAAGTCCTGCCAGGCGGCCACGTCGCGCTCCACCGGCGCGCAGACCTTGCCGTGGACGATGCGCCAGCCCGCCAGCGCCTTCTCGGCCTCGGTGGCGGGGCGGCAGCGCGCGGGGTCGAAGATGTTCGTGAGCCGCGCCAGCTTGGTGTACGGGATGTTGAAGACGATCTTCTTGCCACCGGCCTCGGGCACGCTCCACCGGACCAGGTTGGACTCGGTCAGCTGGGTGAAGGAGAGCGATTCCAGGTCCTCGGCGATGGCCGCCTCGAGCTCGGCGCTCTTCAGGCCCAGCGCCTTGGCGTCCACCGTCTGCAGCACGGCGCCGTACACCGAGTTCATCGCGTGCTGGTCGTACTGGCCCAGGCCCACGGTCTCGGCGAAGCGGTCGATCTGGTACTCCATCACCGAGGTGTTGCCGAAGTAGGTGATGGCCGGCCGGCTCTCCTCGCCCAGGCCCAGCTCGTCGGCGGTCTCGGGGTCCTTGTAGCGCGGGCCCATGCAGGTGTCGGGGCTGCCCTCGGCGCGGGGCTGCTCGCAGTCGGCGGTCTCCTGCGCGGCCTTCTCGCCAGTGCGCAGCTGCCAGTACTGCGGGAAGTAGTTGAGGCTGTCCCACGAGGACGAGAACTGGTGGCGCAGGCCCAGCGAGTGGCCGATCTCGTGGATGCCCAGGCCCTTGGTCGCCTCGAGCCACAGGTCCCGGTAGACGGCCTCGCCGCGCGCCTTGGGGTCGAGCCCCTGGTACTTGGCCTTGAAGTAGCCGGCCAGCGAGGGGAGGTTGATGCCGCCGACCAGCGGGGCCTCGGCGTCGAAGAGGTCGTAGCCCATGGCCGCGAGCTTCCTGGACATCGACTCGCGCCAATGGGACAGGCGGCTGCTGTCCATGCCGCGCAGCACCGAGGCCTGGTCCAGCATCGCCTCGTCCAGGTTCGCCCCCGCCGGCAGGCCCAGCAGGCTGCGCGCGCGGCGGGTGTCGATCAGCGAGGCCTCGAACGGCGTGTTCCAGAGCTTGCGGGCCCAGCCGTCGAACTCGGCCTGGTCGGTCACCTGCTGCTCCGCGCTCTCGCGGGTGCTGGCGACGAGGGAGAGCTGCTTGGCGGTCAGCTCGCTCATCGGCGCGCGGTTGACGCCGGCGAGGCGCTGGCTCAGGGCCGACACGTCGAAGGCCTTCTGGGCGGAGGCGAGCTGCTCCGGGGTCCGGCCCGAGGCGCCGAAGCCGCGCTGCAGGATCTTGGCGTAGGTCTGCGAGGGCACGCCGGCCATGTAGTCGTCGATGGTCAGGTCGCCCATCGCCACCAGCAGCGCGTCGCGCTGGCGGGCGGCGGCCATGGTCGCCGAGCGGCCCATGATGGTGGCGGTGACGCCGATGGCCTCGCCGGTGAGCGGGTCGGCGCCGATGTTGGCGACCCCGCCGTACGGGGCGTGGGACTCGTAGGGCCAGTAGATGACGAAGTTCTTGCGCACGTCGCCCAGCCGCGCGACCTCGCCGGCCTTGCCGCAGGCCGGGTCGTCGTAGGCGCGCACCGGGTTGTGGCAGAGCGTGATGACGGTGTCGGTGGCCTTGGCGTCGTCGATCAGCCAGGCGCCGTAGCGCAGCATCACCTTGTCGGGGTTGAAGAACGCGGCGTGGCAGGCGGCGCGGTCGCCGTCGCCGGTGCGGCGGCACTCCACCTCGCGGGCGGAGGCCAGGGCGTTGCGCATCAGCTGGTTCCAGGAGAGCAGCTGCTCCTCCATCACGCCGCGGGCGGTGGGCGCGGCGGCAGCGGAGGCCTCGGCGGCGTCGAGCAGCTCGGCGGGGACCTCGGCGTTGACGAAGTAGGTGACGGCGCGGATCGCCCGGTCGCGCAGCGGCAGCGTGCAGCGCTGGTCGAACTCGTCGCACTGCGAGCCCTGGGAGCCGGCGTAGCCGGTGACGGCGTTCTCGCACTGGTCGGCGGTGCCGTTGGCGTTCGCGTCGAGGTTGCTGGAGCACGCCGCCGCCTGGTGGCTCTTGACCCAGTTGTTGTGGCGGATCATGAAGCGGTGGAAGAGGGCGTCGGTGTAGCCGTAGCCGGGGTCCCAGCCCTGCTGCGAGGTGTTGCCGAGCAGGTAGTAGCTGACGCCGGCGCCGCCGAAGTTGCCGACGATGTCCTGGTAGGCCCGGGTGTTCTCCAGCCGCTCGTAGTCGTGCGCCGGGTCGACCTTCCAGAACGACATGCGGACCGTGGCCTCGGCCGGGTCGCAGGTGTAGGCGGTCGAGCCGGTGTAGAAGCCGTAGAGCACGCACTCCGGCAGGTCGTTGCCGGCCGACTTGGGCGAGACGTAGTACATGTTCGTCACGTCGAAGTAGCCCTGCGTCTCCAGCTCCTCCATGTGCGGCGCGTCGCGGTCGCCGGGGTCGGTCACCGAGTAGGTCATCGGCGTCAGCTCGGCCCAGCCGAAGATCTTGCCGAGGAACATGTCGCCCCAGTTCGGGTCGAGGACCTCGTTCGAGCCCCAGTCGACGCGGAAGAACTCGCGCTCGTTCCAGGGCCGGTCGGTCTGGTTCTCGACCAGCACGTTGTATTGCTCGCCGGTGGTGGGGTTGTAGTCGTGCTTGATGTCGAAGTGCTCCTTGATGCGGAAGCTGGCGACCACCGCGCCGTCGGGCGCCTTGGTGCGGTCGGCGCGGCCGTCCTCGCCCAGGCCGGTCTGGTAGGCCTTGTGGGCCAGCAGCTTGTCCTCGGTGATCTCGAAGCGGATGCGGTCGACGCCGCTGGTCGTGCCGATGCCCATGTGCGACTGGTTCACCGAGGTGTCGACGACGAAGTTGCGCCAGTAGAACTCGGGGTTGTCCCCGCCGTTCGCGAGGTCGCCGATGAAGTCCGCCTTCTTGAGGACGTTCGGCTGAACCTTGTTGATGGGGTCGCGCTCCGCAGCGCACCCGGCGACGAGAGACAACACGACCCCAACGACCAGCCCAAGGCTGGAGCGAGCAGTAGCCACGACGACCTCCGCGATTTGTTTTGGTGCGCCTGGCAGTGCAATCAGCGGGCCGCCCCGGACGTGAGGGCGAAACCCTGCGGCGTTGCTGGGGGAAAAGGCCGAGTGCGCGGAAAGTCACGGTGGGTGCGAGGGTGCTCGCGGGCGCGCGGTCGTTAGTCGGTTGGCGGGCGCGAAGAGGGCGGAGGCCCCAGAAGCTTTCACGCGAGCGCGACCCTCGCCGCGGGGTCTTCGTCCCGCGCGGTACGGGGTCTTGAAGATCTCCTCGACGTCCACCGACGTGGTCGCGCTTGGCCTTTGGCAGGACCGTGACGGTGTCGGTGACCGAGGCACCCTGGAGCGGCAGGGCGGTGGACCGGGTGGACCGGGTGGACCGGGTGGACCGGGGGCCAGCGACCCGCCTTTCGCCTGGAGCCGCCCGATGGCCAGCAACTGCCCCAACCCGTTCATCCTCGGCCGTCTGCTGGGTGGCGACGCTGCCGGGCAGCGGGCCGTCCGCCTTCGAGGACGCGCCGAGGCAGCCTCCCAACCCCACCGCACGAGAGCACTCGAGCGACGGCGGCGGCTTTGAAATTGCCGAGGAAACCCAGGAATCTCGGGGGGATGCGGGCCGGAGGGCCTTGCCGCGCCCGTTCGCCGTCTGAAATGGCGGCGGCAGACTGTCGTCCATGTAACTTCTCGCACCGTCGTTCTTCCAGTAGATGTAAAAAGTTGCGGCCGGGCGGTAGCGGGCCGATTTCGGGGCGGTTATGTCCACAGGCCGACAATCAACGTCCCAGGGGATCCTCTCTGATGCACAGCACCCTTCGATTCCTCGCCCTTGTCTGTGCATGGACGGCCTCCCCCGCGACTTGGGCGATGGATGGCGGTGCCGCATCCCCGGCTGACGTCGAGCCCACCTCCTTTACGGCAGATGCGTCCGCCGTCGACGCCCGCTCTCCAGGGGACGCGGGAGCCGCCGAATCGGCGCCGGCCCCGGCCATGACGGCGCCCGCCGCGGCCGCGGCCGAGCCCGTTCCGGCTGCCGTCGAGCCCGCCGCGGCCCCCGCCGGGGACGAGATGTCCGGGCTCATCGAGCAGATCGACGGGCTGGAGCAAGAGCTGCAGGTGTGGGTGGCCACCAAGTCCGCCGGGACCATCGAGGAGGCCCCCGCGGTGCTCACGGTGCTGCGGGGAGAGGACCTGCGCTCCAACGGCTACACCTCGATCGCCGACGCCCTGCGCTGGGTGCTGGGCTTCTACGTCAGTGACGACCACACCCTGCCCAACGTGTCGGTGCGCGGCATCTCCGGGGGCCTGTGGGGCGAGAGCGGCAACCTCAAGGTGATGATCGACGGGCACTCGGTGGCCTTCCGCCCCACCGCCGGCAACTGGCTCGGCCCCGAGCTCATCCCGATGAGCGCCATCGAGCGGGTGGAGATCATCCGCGGGCCGGCCTCGGCGCTCTTCGGCGCGGACGCCTTCCTGGGCGTGGTCAACATCGTCACCCGCGGCAGCGACTCGCTGCACGGCGCCGACCTGCGGGCCGGCCTGAGCCCCTTGATGCGCACCGCCGGCAGCGACCTGGACGGCGCCCTGGGCACCACGCTGGGCGGCGTGGAGGTCGCGGTGTTCCTGCGCTACCAGAACGAGGACCGCTCCGGCCTCCAGCTGCCGGCCTCCTCCCCGGCGCCGCTCGTCCCCGGCGACCGGAACGAGTCGTCGCTGGCCACGCGCACGGCCACCACCGCGCTGCTCAAGCTGCGCTACTCGGCCGCGACCTGGAACGCCCAGCTCAACGCCTACCTCTCCGCGCTCGACACGCGGGCGGAGTTCAGCCCCTGGGCGCAGCTCTCCAACGGCGTCGACCGCAGCGGCCGCAGCCGCGAGAACCGGGTGGACCTGCTGCAGGGCCAGGTGTCGCTGCGGGCCCAGCGCTTCTTCACCCCCGACCTCGACGTCACCCTCGACGCGATCTTCTTCTCCGCCGGCGTGCAGCCGAACGACCGGCTGGAGGTGGGCAGCGACGTCTACTACGTGCGCCGCCACGTCACCTCGCGCGGCCTGGACGGCAGCCTCGAGGGGCGCTGGCGGCCGCTGCCCTCGCTGACGCTGGTGGTGGGCGCGGGGCTGCTGCTCGACCGCGAGCAGCTGCCGGCCTACGAGCGGGTGCTCAAGCTGGAGGCGGGGACCGCCCCGGCCGGCTCGGTGGTGGAGGCGACCCGCGTCGACCAGGGCTGGCGCAACTTCCTCTCCCCGGCGGTGTACGGGCAGGTGCTGTGGACCCCGTTCGAGCGCTACCTGCGGCTCATCGGCGGCCTGCGCTACGACCAGCACAACATCTACGGCGACCAGGTCAGCGGCCGCGTCGGCGCGGTCTCCCAGCCGCTGGACTCGCTGCACGTCAAGGTCCTGTGGGGCAGCGCCTTCAAGGCGCCCTCGCCGTGGCTGCTCTACGCCCGGCCGTACCGCTCCGGGGACGTGGTGGGCAACCCCGGCCTCAAGCCCCAGCGGGTGCAGACCGTGGAGGGCGAGCTGGCGTTCAAGCCCGTCGCCTGGTTCTCGGCGAGCACCGCGCTCTCCTACAACTACCTGCAGAACAAGGCGGAGTTCGCCTCCGAGGGCGTGAACCTGGTGGCGCGCAACCTGGCCGAGGCCGACAGCCTCTCCTGGGAGACGCGCCTCGAGGCCCGCTACCAGCGGTTCGTGTCCGGCTACCTCAGCTTCGAGAAGCAGTTCATGAGCCGGCGCTCGGGCGACGAGGGTTACCGCGCGGAGCTGGTCGGCGAGATCAACGAGGGCGCCCCCGAGGCCATCGTGCGCGCGGGGATCACCGGCGAGTACGCCCCCTGGCACCTGCGGCTCGCGCTGGAGGGCGCCTACGTCGGGGCCCGCGAGGCCTCGGCCATCAACGCCCTGCTGGCGGGGGGGCGCTACAAGCTCGACCCCTACTTCCTCGCCGACGCCACCCTCACCGTCTTCGGCCTGCGCCTCTTCCCCGGCGGCTACGGGGAGACCTCGCTGCTGGTCGCCGCCCGCAACCTGCTCGACGCGCGGGCCGCCGACCCGGGCTACTCCGGCGTCGACTACCCGCTGGCGCGGCGCGGCCTGGAGCTGTCGCTGCGCCAGACCTTCTAGCTTCGCAGTCCCACGCCGCACCGCACCGCACCGACCCTAGGGGAGACCATGAGAAAGTTCGTCCCATCCGCCGCCATCCTCGGACTCGGCCTGCTGCTGGCCGCCTGCTCGGGCAACGAGACCCAGGGGACCCCCGACGCCGGGACCCTGGGCAAGGTCAAGGTGTTCGCCGCCTTCGCCACCCCCATCGAGGAGCCGTGGGACGGCGTCATCCACCTGGCGCTGCAGGACGCCCAGCAGCGCGGGAACATCGAGTACACCTACAAGGAGAAGATCGGCTACGCCGACGGGGCGATGGAGGCCGCGCTGCGCGAGGCGGTCAAGGCCAGCCCCAAGCCCGACGTCATCTTCGGCGACGCCTTCGGCAACGAGGAGGCGGTCCGCAAGGTCGCCAAGGACAACCAGGGCATCCGCTTCGTCTTCGGCTCCGAGTTCGGCCCGGTCGAGCCCAACCTCTCGGTGTTCGACAACTGGATCCACGAGCCGGCCTACCTGTGCGGCATGCTCGCCGGGCGGCTGACCGCCACCGGCAAGGTGGGCGTGGTGGGCGGCATGCCGGTGGCCGAGGTCAACCGGGTGGTCAACGCCTTCATCGCCGGCGCCAAGGAGGCCAGGCCGGACGTCAAGGTGTTCGTCGCCTTCATCAACTCCTGGTACGACCCGGACAAGGCCGGCGCCGCGGCCGAGGCGCAGATCGCCGCCGGCGCCGACCTGCTCTTCGGCGAGCGGTCCGGCGTCATCGAGGTCGCCAAGAAGCACGGCCTGATGGCCTTCGGGAACATGCAGGACCAGAGCGCGCTGGGGCCCGAGACCGTGGTGACCGGCCCGGTGTGGAACATGGGCCCGACGGTGACCTACGCGGTGAGCCAGGTGCGCGCCGGCTCCTTCACCGCGCAGGACCTCAAGGACTTCTCGATGATGGCCAAGGGCGGCGCGAAGCTCGCTCCCTACACCGAGCACTTCACCAACACCCTGCCGCCCACCGTGGTCTCCGAGATCAACGACCGCAGCGCCAAGATCATGAGCGGCCTGTTCCGGGTGCCCATCCTGGAGGAGACGCCGGTCGGCGACTGAAGCCGTCTTCCGCTCCACCGGCGCCCGCCACCCCCAAGGGCGGGCGCCGCGCCCCTGCCCCGAGGACACCATGGCCCGCCGCACCTCGCTCCCCGCGCTCGCCGCTGCGCTCGCCGCCGCGCTCCTCCTCGCCGGCTGCCTCGGCAAGGAGCCGCCGCCCGACCCCCACGCGCTCGCCGTCGGGGCGCTGCTGCCATTCACCGGGGGCAACGCGGCGTCCGGCAGCAACCTGGAGCGCGCGCTGATGCTCGCGGTGGAGAACGTGAACGCCGGCGGCGGGGTGGGGGGACGCGACCTGCGGCTGGTGGCGCGCGACACCCGCACCGACCCGGCCTGGGGCCTGGAGAAGGCGCAGGAGCTGCTCGACGGCGAGAAGGTCGTGGCGCTGATGGGGCCGGAGTCCGAGGAGCTGGCGCAGGCGCTCGGCCCGCTGATGGCGCAGCGCCGGATCGTGCAGATCTCCGGGGGGCTGGTGTCCCCGGCGTTCACCTCGGTGGAGGACGGCGACTTCTGCTTCCGCACCAATCCCAGCGCCACCGAGCTCAGCGCGGCCCTCGCCGACCGCATGTCCCGGGACGGGGTGCGCACCGCCGTCATCATCCACGAGTCGGACGTCTACGGGGTGCAGTTCGCCAACGCGCTGGGCCTGGCCGCGGGCGCCCGCGGCATCAACACCGGCCTGCCGATGGTCATCGAGCCCGGGCTCTCCAGCCACGGCCCCCTCATCCAGATGGCGCTGGAGCACAAGCCGGACGCGGTGGTGATGGTCAGCTACCCGGAGCAGGCCGCGGGCATCGCCCTGGAGTGGTCGGCGGTCGGCGGCACCCTGCGCTGGTACCTGCCGCCTTCGCTGAGGCACCAGGTCTTCGCCGACAACCTCCCACCCAGCCTGGTCGAGGGCATGGTCGGCGTGGCTGCGGCGGTGAGGGACGAGGCCGCCTTCGCCGCCGCCTTCTCCTCGCGCTGGTACGGCGAGGAGCCCACCAACGGGGCCGCCTACTACTACGACGCCCTGGCGGTCTGGGCGCTGGCGGCGGAGGCGACCTGGCACGAGCAGGGGGAGCTCACCCCCGAGGTGCTCCGGCAGCAGCTGCGCGCGGTCACCCGGTCTCCCGGAGAGAAGGTGGCCTGGAACGACCTCGGGCGCGCGCTCTCGCTCGTTCGCGAGGGCAAGGACGTCGACTACGTGGGCGCCAGCGGCGAGGTGGACCTGGACGCCCACGGCGACGCCGCCGCGACCGCCACCCGCTTCTGGACCATCCGCAACGGGCGCGTGCAGGACGAGTGAGGTCCGCGGCCGGGGCATGAGCGGCCCCGAGCCTACGACTTCGGCACCGGCTTCACTGCCGCCGGCAGCGGAGTCCCCGGACCCGGGTCGAACTCGCGGCCGCGAGGACCAGCGGGCGACCGCCCGGAGTCCCGTCCTCCATCCGCCCGCGCCGCGCCGCGTCCCCATCCAACCGTGAGGGTTGGCGCGGATCGGGCGCGCGCCCTAACTCGTTGCCGCCGCGGAGACGCCCCTGGAAAGGGGCGGCGGGCGAGCGCATGCGCGCGGGAGGGGAGGGGACATGGCGGATCCGACTCTGGCCGATCTGGCGAAGCAGGTGGCTTCCAGCCAGACGGCCATCAACGTGGTGTGGACGCTCGTTGCGGGCTTCCTGGTGATGTTCATGCAGGCCGGCTTCGCCCTGGTGGAGACCGGCCTGACGCGGGCGAAGAACGTCGGGCACACGATGGCGATGAACTTCCTCGTCTACGCCATCGGCATCCTGGGGTTCTGGGCGGTGGGCTTCGGGCTGCAGATGGGCGGGGTGGGGCCGCTGGCCACCTTCGGCGGGGAGGAGACGCTCAACCGCGAGTTCGTCGTCCACCTCTTCGGCAAGGAGTTCGGCCTGTTCGGGATGAAGGGCTTCTTCCTGCCGACGGCGATGTTCACCGCCGGGGTGGCGACGACCTTCTTCTTCCAGATGGTCTTCATGGACACGACGGCGACCATCCCCACCGGCGCGATGGCGGAGCGCTGGAAGTTCGTCTCGTTCGTGCTCTTCAGCTTCGTCATCTCCTCGCTCATCTACCCGATGTACGCCAACTGGGTGTGGGGCGGCGGGTGGCTGTCGCAGCTGGGCAAGAACTTCGGCCTGGGCCACGGGCACGTCGACTTCGCCGGCAGCTCGGTGGTGCACCTGACCGGCGGCATGATGGCGCTGGTCGGAGCCAAGCTGCTCGGGCCGCGCGCGGGCAAGTTCGGGCGCGACGGGTCGGTGCGGCCCATCCCGGGGCACAACGTGCCGCAGGTCGTCCTGGGGACCTTCGTGCTGGCGTTCGGCTGGTTCGGCTTCAACGCCGGCTCCACGCTCGCCGGCATGGACGGGCGCATCGCCATCGTGGCGGTGAACACCATGCTCGCCTCGGCCTCCGGCGCCTTCCTGTCGTACCTCTACACCGCGCTGCGCTACCGCAAGCCGGACGTGACGATGATGGCCAACGGCATGCTCGCCGGCATGGTGGCGATCACCGCGCCGTGCGCCTTCGTCAGCGCGCCCGTCGCCATCCTCATCGGCGCGGTCTCCGGCGTGCTGGTGGTCGTGGCCGCCCTCTTCGTCGAGCGCCGCCTGAAGATCGACGACCCGGTGGGGGCGATCGCGGTGCACGGCGTCAACGGCGCCTGGGGCATCCTGGCGCTCGGGCTGTTCGCCAACGGGACCTACGGCGACGGGCTCAACGGCGTGGCGGGCAACGTGCGCGGGCTGTTCTACGGCGACCCCAGCCAGCTGGCGGCCTCGATCATCGGCATCGTCGCCAACGCGGCGTGGGTCATCCCCGTGGCGGCGCTCTCGCTGGGGATCATCGGCCGGCTGGTGCGCGGCAACCGCGTCACCGAGGAGATGGAGCGGCGCGGCCTCGACCTCGACGAGGTCGGCGTGCAGGGTTACGCGCCGGACCCGGACGAGATGGGGATCGCCATGCGGATCCCCGAGGCTCCCGTGGCCAGCCTCCGTCCGACGTCCACGGTCTCGAACACGATCGGCACGCCGGTCGCGGCGGAGGCGGAGCCGCCGATCGAGCCGCAGTAGCCGCGCTCGAGGACGTCCGGGCGCCTTCCAGGGCGCCCGGCGTCTCTCTCACCGCCGCCAGACGGCCACCGGCCCGTCGCGGCGCTCGAGCACGAAGCCGGCGCCGGCGAGCCTCTCGGCGGAGAGCTCGTCTCCTTCGGCGATGGCGTGGGAGTAGCGCGGGTCGGCGAGCGCCCGCGTCACCTGCTCGCCGGTGGCGCCCTGCGCGAAGAACTGCGGCACGTCGCGGTGCAGGTAGAACTGCCCACCGGTCCGCCACCAGGCGGCCCCACCCACGACGAGGCCGGTCAGCCGCGGGTCGCGCCCGACCTGCACCTGGGCATCGATGATCTCGGTGCGCTGGCCGGCGGTCCGCTGCACGGTCGCCGCCGCGATCGACGAGCCCGCGTACAGCGCGACGAGCAGCCCGCGCTTCCAGGCCGCCGCCGACGCCAGGCGCTCCCAGGTCTGGGCCGCCGGCCCGGCCGCGAGCGCGACGTACAGCGGCAGGAGCGGCACGAGGAAGCGCGGCTCCTTGTGCGCGAGCAGGCTCATCCCCAGCAGGTAGGTCGCCAGGCAGTAGAGCTCGAGGCGCGGCCGGGCGCAGCCGCGCGCGAAGTGCCAGAGGAGGAGCATGGGGGCGAGGCCGGCGAGCGCGGTGGCGTAGAACCACCAGGGCTTGGTGCCGTGAAGCTCCGAGCCGCCGCCGAGCACGTTGTACTGGAGGTAGCGCCAGGCGGAGGGGAAGCCCCAGCTCGCCTGGTCGAGCGCGAGCAGCGCCGCGACGATCGCCAGGGCGCCCAGCGCGAAGCCCGCCGCCGCACGGAAGCGGCGCCCCGCCAAGAGCCACAGGGCGATGGGGACGCCGAAGATCGCCGACGGGTAGCGGATGACGAAGGCGGCTCCCAGCAAGGCCCCGGCGAGCGCCCCGGCGCGCCAGGCGTCGGCGCGGCGCGCGCGCAGGGCCCAGAGCAGCGCTCCGATCAGCGGGGCGACGCTGACGGCGTCCCCGAGCGAGCGGGCCGCGTAGAGCGCCAGGCCTCCCCAGGTCACGTAGACGAGGGCGCCGAACGAGGCCGCGCGCTCACCGTCCTGCTCTTCGATCAGCCGATAGAGCGCGACCGTCCCGAAGGCCTGGAGGAGCGCCAAGAGCGACCAGACCGCGCCGGCGAAGATCCACGGGTGCTGCACGCCGGTGGCGGCGACCGCTTTGAGCAGCAGGCCGAGCGCGCCGGGGACGGCCCAGTTGCGCAGGCCCTCCGACCACTCCCAGGCCGCCTGGCCGTAGCCGAAGGCGAAGCGGTGCGCCGGCTCGAGGTACTGGAAGATCTCGTCCGGGTGCAGCCTGCCGCGCTGCAGCGCCGCGGTCGTCATCCAGACGAGCCAGCCGAGCACGGCGAGCTTCGCGGGGCGGGAGAGGGGGCGCACCGCGCCACTCTACCCGGAGGCGGCCGGACGGGCGGCCAGGTGCGGTGCGGGCCGGGGCCGGCGCCGCGCAGGCCTCTCCCGGCCGACGACCGCCTTCACCTCGCCGCCTTCGGGGGCGGCTCGGGCGGCAGCGCCAGCTTGCTCGTCTCGACCGCCACCAGGGAGATGAAGGCGGCGATGAGGATGGCCAGCCAGTCGTCCGGGTTGAAGGGCGTCATGTCCAGCCTCCGGCTGATCGCGGGGACGTAGATCGCCGTGAGCTGCATCCCCACCGCGGCGGCGAGGAACGCGAAGAGCATCGGGTTGCCGCCCCACCTCAGGCCGCCGAAGGGCTTCACCGAGCGGTCGGAGAAGACGTGCAGCAGCAGGGTCGTGGCGACGGTGGCGAAGACCAGCGTCCGGGCGTGGCTCTCGCCCTCGTGGTGCAGCCCCCACGCCCCGATGCTGAGCGTGGCGACGGACATGATGACGCTGTGCGAGAGGATGGTCGCCAGCCGGCCCGGCGGCAGCAGCGAGGCGCGACGGGGCAGCGGGGGCCGGGTCATGACCTCCGGCGAGGCGGGCTCGAGCGTCAGGCCCAGGGCGGGGAAGGTGTGCATCAAGAGGTTGAGGTAGAGGATCTGCAGGGGCAGCAAGGGCAGAGGCAGTCCCGACGCGGTGGTGACCAGGACCACCAGCAGCGTCGTCATCGAGCAGGTCAGCAGGAAGTCCAGGCCCTTCTGGATGTTGAGGAAGACCGCACGCCCTTCGCGGATCCCGGTCACCAGCGACTCCAGCCGCTCGTCGGTCAGGACCGCATCGGCCGCCTCCTTGGCGACGTCGGCGCCCCGGCCCATGGCAATGCCGACGGTCGCGGTCCGCAGGGCCGGCGCGTCGTTCACGCCGTCGCCGGTCATCGCGACCAGCTCCCCCCGCGCCTGGAGGCCCTGGACCAGCCGCAGCTTCCCGGCCGGCGTCGCCCGGGCGTAGACGTCGGCGTCGACGGCCGGATCCGAGCCGACGCAGAGCTTGGGCTCGGCCCCGCCGGCGAGGTCGAGCTCGCGGGCGATGGCCGCCGCGGTGATCCGCTGGTCGCCGGTGATCATCACGGTGCGGATTCCCGCCCGGTGGGCCTGGGCGAGGACCGCGCGAACGGTGGGACGGGGCGGATCCGCCAGGCCGACCAGCCCGAGCCACTCCCACCCCGACTCGAGGTCCTCCCCGGTCGGTCCCTCGGGGAGCCGGCGCATGGCCAGGGCGAGCACGCGCATGGCCCGGCCCGCCAGGCCCTGGTTGGCGGCCTCGCAGCGCGCCCGCTGCTCCTCCGAGAAGGGGAGGGTGGAGTCGCCGCCGCGAATGGAGACACACCGGGAGAGGACCTGCTCGGGCGCCCCCTTCACGAACGCGATTCGCGCCCCCTCGCTCTCGCACACGGCGACCATCCAAGGGTGGTTCTCGCCGGGCGGAATCGTCTCCAAGCGGCGAGGGCGCTCCGTCGAGCCGAGCTTGGCCGCCAGCACCAGCAACGCCCCCTCGCTCGGGTCTCCATGGATGTGCCAGCGGCCCTCCTCCTGCTCGAGCACGGCGTCGTTGCAGGCCTGGCAGGCGCGGGCGAGCGCGGCGAGCGCCGGCAGGCACTCCGGGGCCGGCGGCCTCCCGCGCTGAAGGACCGCTCCGCTCGGCTCCCAGCCCTCGCCCGTCACGTCCAGCTCGCAGCCCGCGAGCACCACGGCGCGCGCGGTCATGGCGTTGGCCGTCAAGGTCCCGGTCTTGTCGACGCACAGCGTGCTGACGCTGCCCATGGCCTCCAGCGCCCCGAGCTTGCGCAGGAGTACGCCCCTGCGCGCGAGGCGCCGGGCCCCCGCCGCCAGGGCGAGGGTCGCGACCGCGGGCAGCCCCTCGGGGATGGCGGCGATGGCCAGCACCACGGCGGTCTCGACCAACGGCCAGAACTCCCGGCCCTGCAGCAGGCCGATGGCGATGATCACCCCGGCGAGCGCCGAGATCATCCACACGAGGTATCGCCCGAGCGCGTCCAGGCGCTCCGCCAGGGGCGAGGCCGGGCTCGGAGCCTCGGACAGCAGGCGCCCGATGTGCCCGACCTCCGTCCTGCCGCCGGTCTCGGTGACGATCATCGTGCCGGCGCCGCGGGTGATCATGGCGCCGGCGAAGAGCTCGTTGCCGCGCCCGGCGGTCTCCGGGTGGGGCTCGGTCAGGGGCGCGCAGTGCTTGGGGACCGGCACCGACTCGCCGGTGAGGAGGGACTCGTCCGCCTCGAGGGCGCCGTCGACGAGCCGCCCGTCCGCGGGCACCCGGTCACCGGCCTCGACGAGGACCACGTCGCCCGGCACCAGCTCTCGCGCCGGGATCTGCGCCTGCTGCCCGGCGCGCCTGGTCCGCGCGCTGGGCGCCGACAGAGCCTGGAGCGAAGCGAGCGCCCGCTCCGCCCTGAAGTCCATGACGAAGCCGACGATGGCGTTGAGCAGCACCGCGGTGAGGATGGCCAGGGCGTCCGCCCGCTCCCCCAGGACGAACGAAAGCAGGGCTGCCAGGAGGAGCAGGAGGACGAGGAAGCTGCGCAGCTGGCGCCCCGCGAGGCTCAGCGCGGACGGGCCGTGGCCCTCGGGGAGGGCGTTGGGGCCGTGGCGCGCGAGGCGGTCGCGGACTTGGGCGAGGCTCAGGCCGGCGCTGGGGTCCACCTCCAGGGCCTCGGCGACCGCCTGTGCCGTCAGCAGGTGCCATGCCCTGCCGGGGGCGTGCTCGCCCGCGCTCCCCTCGCTGGAATCGCCCATGGCAACAACTTGAGGGCGAGCGCCCGGCAGGCAAGACGCAGACGTCGGACCCGGTGGAAGCGGTCGACCCCGTCCATCCGGTCCATCGAGTCGATTCAGTCCATCCAGTCCATCCAGTCCATCCGACCAGGGCGGAGAGCGCAGGGCCCGTCGGGGCTTCCCCGTGGAGGCGCCCAAGGGGAGGCCTGGAATGCGCCACCCCCGGTCACCCGCGCAGCCGCGACCACAGCAGCAGCGCCACTAGCGTCTTGCCGTCCTTGATGGTGCCGTCCATGGCCCACCCGAGCGCCTGCGCGAACGGCACCTCGACGCGGTGCAGCTCCTCGCCGGGCTGCAGGTCCGTCTCGCCCAGGGTGAGGCCCTCGGCCAGGTACAGGTGCATCCTCTCCGAGAGCACGCCGGGCGACGGGAAGTACTCCGCCAGCTTGCGCCAGCGCGCGGCGCGGTAGCCGGTCTCCTCGGCCAGCTCGCGGCGGGCGCAGGTCTCCGGCGGCTCCGGGGGCTCGAGCGTGCCCGCCGGGACCTCGAGCAGCTCCTCGCCGACGGTGATGCGCTGGTTGCGGATGAGGCAGACCCGGTCGCCCTCCAGCAGCGGGAGGATGACCGCCGCCCCCGGGTGGACCACCACGTCGCGCCGCACCTCGACGCCGCGGGAGTCGACCCGCGCGTCCACCTCGACCTGGATCCTGCGGCCCCGGTACACCACCTCGCGGCTCATGCGCACCTCCGTGGCCACCGACGATAGCGCAGCGCCGCGGCCCTGCGCGGCGCGCGGCGCGGCGCGTCGCGCGGGGCTGCCCGGAAGCGCCGGGGTCCAGCCAGGCCGGGCACCGCGGCTCCTCGCCGGCGCCGGCGACCGGCCGCGGGTCCACCGCCGGGCGCCCAACGGGTATCCTGTCCCTGGCGGCCCCGATGCGGCCGCTCGAGGTGAATCGCGATGACCCGTCCGGCCTGGCTGACCGTGCTCCTCCCGCTCGCGGCCGCCCTCGCGGCTGCGGGCTGCAGCCAGGACCCCAAGGTCCCGCCGCAGGCCTGCGACGCCCCCGCCGATTGCCCCGCGCCCGCGAGCGTCTGCAGCGAGGCCAGGTGCACCAACGCCAAGTGCGCCACCGGCTACCTCCCCAACGGCAGGGCCCTCGAGGCCCAGACCGCCGGCGACTGCCTCAAGGTCGTCTGCGACGGCAAGGGCGGCCAGCGCAGCGTCATCGACGACAGCGACGGCGCCGACGACGGCAACCCCTGCACCCTGGACGGGTGCCTGAAGGGCCAGCAGGAGCACTCCCCGCTGCGCGCCGGGACCTCCTGCGGCACGAGCCAGGCCTGCGACGGCAGCGGCCACTGCGTGGCGACGCAGTGCGGCAACGACGCCATCGACGGGCCCGAGGCCTGCGACGGGGCGGACCTGGGCGGCAAGACCTGCCAGTCCGAGGGCTTCACCGGCGGCACGCTCTCCTGCAAGCCGACCTGCACCCTGGACACCGGCGCCTGCACTGGCGGCGCCGCCTGCGGCAACGGCGCGCTCGACGGCGGCGAGGCCTGCGACGGCGCCGCCCTGGGCGGCAAGACCTGCCAGAGCGAGGGCTTCGCCGGCGGCACGCTCTCCTGCAAGGCCGGCTGCGCGCTGGACACCAGCGCCTGCACCGGCGGCGGCGCGTGCGGCAACGGCCGGCTGGACAGCGGCGAGGACTGCGACGGCGCCGAGCTCAACGGCGGCAGCTGCGGCTCGATGGGGTTCCTGGGCGGCACGCTCGGCTGCAAGGCCAGCTGCACCTTCGACCTGAGCCAGTGCACCAAGTGCGGCAACGGCGTCCTCGACGGGACCGAGGCCTGCGACGGCTCGGCCCTGAACGGCAAGACCTGCCAGACCCAGGGCTTCGCCGCCGGCGTGCTGTCGTGCGGCGACGACTGCACCCTCGACACCG
Organism: Myxococcales bacterium; assembly: GCA_036504155.1. GTDB lineage: Bacteria > Myxococcota > Myxococcia > Myxococcales > UBA5297 > JACRCT01. Next base: position 59,004 of record DASXVQ010000212.1, on the reverse strand, counting down.
GCGGGTGCACCCGGTGCGGCAACGGGGCGATCGACGGGACCGAGGCCTGCGACGGCGTGGCGCTGAACGGCAAGACCTGCCAGGCGCTGGGCTACGGGTTCGGCAACCTCTCGTGCAAGAGCGACTGCACCTTCGACACCGCCGGGTGCTCCCTGTGCGGCAACGGGGTCATCGACCAGGCGTTCGGCGAGAGCTGCGACGGCAGCAACCTCGGCGGCCAGAGCTGCGTCTCGCTGGGCTACACCCGCGGCGACCTAATGTGCACCTCGGACTGCTGGCTCGACTTCAGCGGCTGCTCCTACGGCGACTGCGGCAACGGCACGCTGGAGGGCGCCGAGATGTGCGACGGCGCGAACCTCAACGGCAAGACCTGCAAGACGCAGGGCTACGCCAGCGGCACCCTCTCCTGCGGCAGCCTGTGCACCTTCGACACCACCCTGTGCCTCGCGGCCGTGTGCGGCAACGGCACCGTGGAGGGGACCGAGGCCTGCGACAAGACCAACCTGAACGGCAAGACCTGCGTCCTGCTGGGCTTGGGCTTCACCGGCGGCGCGCTCTCGTGCAGGGCCGACTGCTCCTTCGACACCGGGGCCTGCACCGCCGCCGCCTCCTGCGGCAACGGCGCCATCGACGGGGCCGAGCAGTGCGACGGGACGAACCTGAACGGCAAGACCTGCCAGACCCAGGGCTTCGCCTCCGGCACGCTGTCCTGCCTGGCCAACTGCACCTTCGACACCGCGCAGTGCGCCAGCCCCGAATCCGGCCCGCAGTGCTTCAACGGGCTCGACGACGAGCCCGACGGCGAGCAGGACTGCGAGGAGGCCCAGTGCAAGACGGACCCCTCGGACATCTGCCAGAGCAAGAAGCAGTGGGGGTTCCTCCCGTGCATCGAGGTGTGCGACGGGCTCAACAACTGCGACTTCCCCGTCGCGGACCTCTTCGCCTGCAACTGCATGAACGACGCTGGCTGCGACGCCATCGGCACCGGCTTCCGCTGCTGGACCGAGCTGGCGACGCTGAAGGTCACCGCGCTGCCGGTCTGCGGGCCGCCCTGCTACGGGTTGGCGGCCGACCAGATCGACTGGGACCGCAACTGCACCCAGTTCACCGGCGTGCCCACGTTCTGCGACATGGCCGGAACGTGCCGGGTCGCTTCCATGACCTGCGGCAACGGCAACATCGAGGCCGGCGAGGACTGCGACGGCGCCAACCTGAACAACAAGACCTGCTCGAAGCTCGGCTACTCCTACGGCACGCTGGGTTGCTCGAACTGCGTCTTCACCGGCTGCAGCAAGAACTGCGGCAACGGGAAGGTCGACTCCAACGAGCTGTGCGATGGCGCCGAGCTGGGCGGGAAGACCTGCCAGGACCTTGGCTTCACTGGCGGCACCCTGGCCTGCGGCTCGTACTGCTTCTTCAACACCTCGGGGTGCACGCAGTGAGCTGAACCCGGCCGTGGGCTTTGGCGCCGCTGGCTTCGAGGGGACGGCGCACGCCCGCGGGAGCCCGCGGCGACCTGCGAGCATCCGGCCTGCGTCCTCGCCGGCGTGCCGTCCCGCAGGCTCGAGTGCGCTGGCAGCGGCATCGGCAGCGGGCCTTGCGGCCAGGCGCGGGCCGCCGGCGACCCATGTGATCGTTGCGGGCCCTTTTCAGGAACCCCGAAAACCTCGGGTGCTTGCCGCAAGCCGCCCCGACGGTGTCCGGAAAGCCCGGTCATGACGGCCGGTTGGCGAATGCAGGACAGGGCGGCGGAACCGTCGGGTCGGTCGGCGCATCAACCTGTCAGACAACCTACCCAGGAGCCGCACATGCGTACCCGTTCCCTGATGGCCGCCTTCCTCTTCGCGCTGGTCGTTGCTGTCGCCGCAGCGCCCTCGTACACCCCGCGGACCAACGACGGCTTCGCCAAGTCGCCCGTCGCCCCCACCTGCCGTCAGAACTGCCCGACGACCTGACGGGCCGCCGGCCTCGACCCGCGGCGCGCGCAGGGAGCGCCGAGGACGTCGCCGGCCCGACCCATCCCTGACCGGAGGAGGCTGGGCATTCCCGCCGCGGATCGTCCAATATCGCGGCCCATGGAAGCTCCCTTGAGGTTCCGGACGGCCATCACCGCGGACGTCGATGCGGTGGTGGCGCTGGTGCAGTCGGCCTACCGCGGCGAGTGCAGCAAGAAGGGTTGGACCACCGAGGCCGACCTGCTGGGCGGCCAGCGCACCGATCCCGGCGAGGTGGCCGGGTTGATCGCCCGCGACGACAGCCTGGTCCTCGTCGCCGAGAGCGGGGGCCGGCTGGCCGGCTGCTGCCACCTCGAGCGCCAGGGCGAGGACGCCTACTTCGGCATGTTCGCCGTGGACCCGGACTCGCAGCGCGGCGGGCTGGGCAAGCAGGTGCTGGCCGAGGCCGAGCGCGTCGCGGTCGAGCGCTGGAAGAGCCGCGCGATGCTGATGACGGTCATCGTCCAGCGCGCGGAGCTGATCGCCTGGTACCAGCGCCGCGGCTACCGCCGCACCGGCCACTTCAAGCCGTTCCCCTACGGCGACGAGCGCTTCGGCCAGCCGAAGCGGGACGACCTGCTGTTCGAGGTGCTGGAGAAGCCGCTGCCGGCGAGGTGAGCGGCGGCGTGTCGCAGGGGATCGAGCTCCAGGCCGCAGTTCTGCGAGGAGGTCAGCGCTTCTTGCCCGCGGCCCTTCGGCGGGGCTTGGGACCGGAAGAGGGCTGCGCCAGCGTCTTGACCTGCTCGTACTTGGCGAACAGGTGCCCCCACTGCGTCTCGCGCTTCCAGCGCTCGAAGATGAAGCGTTCCTTCAGCGGCCAGTGCAGCACGTCGTGCTCGATGGCCGAGACCATCGTGGGGATCTCCACGAGCGGCGTCTTGAAGAGCAGGTCCTGCAGCAGCTTGGTCGGGCCGTACCAGGAGAACCAGGCCAAGAGCTTGTGCATCGAGTAGCCGACGCTGAAGTTCCAGTCCTGGTACTCGATGGAGTCGCCGACGACCTCGATGTCCCGCGGGTCCGCGACGCCCAGGCCGTCCTCGTGCGCCATGCGCAGGTAGGGGATGGACATCGGGTCGAAGCCCATCAGCTTGGCGGCCACGGCGTCGATGGCGACCTGGTCCGCGCTGGCCAGCACGACGTTCTTCTCCACCGGGATGAGGATGCGCGGCCCGGGGCCGTTGCCCGCGGTGGTGCCGTCCATCACCGCGAAGATCCCGGAGTGGATCTCCTTCTGGATGGCGAGCAGGTCCACCAGCACCTCGTGGATCCACGTGTGCGTGTAGTGCCGGTGCTTGTAGAGCAGCCCGCCGAAGGCGTTCTTCATGGCCCCGGTGGTGGTCGTGTAGATGTGGCACTTGACCGTGGGCAGGTGCACGACGTTCTTGCCGGGGAAGTAGTCGGGGATCTCGATGCCTTCGGGGTAGATGCGGTCGAGCGCCCGCATCCGCGCCTTGGGCGCGTAGTGCTTCCAGGTCATGTCCTCGGGGCGGAAGTTGAACTTCACCGGCACGCCGTAGGCCTCGAGGACCGGCGCGTAGAGGTTGAGGCGGTCGCCCTTGTGCGGGTCGGTGACCACGGTCTCGTTCTCGACGCAGACGAGGTCGGAGTACCCGAGCCCGCGCAGGCCGGCGATGGTGCCCTCCAGCTGCCACGGCGTGGTGTTGGCCGAGGGCATCGGGTAGTGCCAGGAGATGTTGTCCTTGAGGATGGTCGTCGCGCCCGGGGCGAGCGCGTCGCGGGCGCCGGCCAAGTCGAGCAGGCGGGCGTAGTCCTCGAGGATGGTGGAGGGCTTGGTGAAGAGCACTGCGACGGTGGGGCGCGCCATTTCGAGCTCCTTCCGGCCGGGACGACGAGACCTTATACCCACGGGTCCTGCGCGCTGGGTCGGGTCGGCGGTGGTTCGGCAAGACCGGCTCAACCCGGACAGTCGGCGTGTCGCCGCCGCTGTTGCCGGGATTGCCTGCGCGGCGTTGGCTTCGGGCGCGGCTTCTTCTAATAGGGCAGGGTCTGTGTTGGTCGGGGAGGCCGGGAATCGGAGGAGCGCGGGGCTTCATGGACGATCGTGGCGCCGCTGTTGCCGGGAACGCCTGCCCCGCGGTGGCTTCGGGCGCGGGCTTCTTCTAAGAGGGCAGGGTCTGTGTTGGTCGGGGAGGCCGGGAATCGGAGGAGCGCGGGGCTTCCCGGAGACGCGGCTTACCGGCGCATCCGTCAGCTTCGCGGCGAGCCGTTCGTCGAAGTGGGAAGGGTTGTGGCCTCGCGATTTTCGGGCCGGGGCCACTGGGGTCTACGGAGGGGCTGCCGGTACAATGGGTAGCCGACTACCCCGTAACTGAATACGGGGTACTGCAGGGAGCATTATTCAGATGGACTCTCTCCGAGGTGTCCCCTACGTGGCGCCGAGCGACGTAAAGGCCTCGCTCGAGATGTTCGGCGAGCACCTGCGAGAAGCGCGGTTGCGCCGGAACATGACGGTCGAGCAGATGGCCAAGGCGGTTGGCCTCACGCGCAAGACGATCTCCGAAGCCGAGAAGGGCAGCGCTTCGACGAGAGTCGGCGCGTACGTCGGGATGCTCTGGGCGCTCGGACTTGGCGACCAGCTGGCGGAGCTGGCGGCCGCCGAGCGCGACGACGAAGAGTTCGCGGGCGACGGCGGCCGGAAGCGAGCGCGGCCTCGATTCCTGTGACGAGGTTCCCGACTGTCGCCACCGTCCTTCATAGAAGAAGAGCGAGCGCAAGTGCAGCGCCCGCGGACGGATTCGCCGCCGTCGGCCGGGTGTATCTTCCGGCCCTTCGTCGCGGAGAGACATCCATGCGCCACCCATCCTCGGTCCTGTTCGCCGGCGAGAAGCCCTTCCCCGTGCTGCCCGCCGTCGACCACTACGCCGGGAGCGAGAAGCAGATGAAGAAGGCCCTGCAGCTGCAGGCGGAGCTGGGGCCCCTCTTCGACGTCACCTGCGACTGCGAGGACGGCGCGCACGCCGGCGCCGAGCGCGAGCACGCGCAGATGGCGGCGGCCTGCATCCTGGGCGAGGCCAACCGCTTCGGCCGGGTCGGCGCCCGCATCCACGGCGTCGCCGATCCCCGCTGGATGCAGGACCTGGAGATCCTGGTGGGCAAGGCCGGAGCGCGCCTGGCCTTCCTCACCCTGCCCAAGGCCAGCAGCGTCTTCGACGTCCGCGAGCAGCTCGACGCGCTGCGCGGACTGGAGCGCCGCTTTGGCCTCGCGCGGCCTATCCCGGTGCACGTGCTCGTCGAGACGCACGGCGCCCTGCGCGAGGTCTGGGCGATCGCCGCGCTGCCCGGGGTCGAGAGCCTGGACTTCGGTCTGATGGACTTCGTCTCGGACCACCACGGCGCCATCCCCGGCAGCGCCATGCGCAGCCCCGGCCAGTTCGAGCACCCGCTGGTCGCGCGCGCCAAGTGCGAGGTCAGCGCCGCGGCGCTGGCCTGCGGCGTGGTGCCGACGCACAACGTGACCACCGAGCTCAAGGACCTCGCGGCCATCCGCGACGACGCCCGCCGCGCGCGCACCGGGTTCGGCTACCTGCGGATGTGGAGCATCCACCCCAACCAGATCCAGCCCATCCTCGAAGGCATGCGTCCGGACTTCTCCGAGGTGAGCGCGGCGGCCCAGGTCCTGCTCGCCGCCCAGGACCGCGACTGGGCCCCGCTGGATCACGAGGGCCGCCTGCACGACCGCGCCTCCTACCGCTACCTCTGGGAGCTGCTCTGCCGCGCCCGGGTCACCGGCATGGCCTTGCCGCCAGAGGCCGAGCGCCGTTTCTTCGCGAGCTGACCGGCGCGACGCGCTATCAGCGCCGCTTGTGGGCGCTCATCATCGCCGTTTATCCGCCAGGAATCCGGCGCCTATCACGGGCGCTTTTACCTCCATCACCTGTGATTATCCGGCTCGATTCCGGGCCCGGGCCTTCGTGTGCGCCGAGGTCCCACCCGATCGCGCCGCCCCGTATTTGGCGTGTGAATACGAGGTATTGCGAGCCAGCCCGGACGCAGCCGTGCACGGGTTGACTCGGGAGTCGGGAGGAACAAGGCTTCGACCGCGTCACGGGATCCTGACGGGCTGCCTCCGCGGCCTAGACCACGCCAGGTCCCCCTAACGGGGCGGAGAAGGCCGGAGTCGTCGCGATGTTGCGGCAACAGCCAGCGCAGGCACTCGAGGGCCACCCGGTCATTGTGAGTGCGGCTGTATTCGGCCCCCGCCCCGTCTCCCAGCACCTTCCGAGGAGGACTCCATGAACCAGCACCCGAAGGGGCGCGTGCTCATCGGCAAGCCCGGGCTCGACGGCCACGACCGCGGCGCGAAGTTCATCTCCCGCGCGCTGCGCGACGCCGGCTTCGAGGTCATCTACACCGGCATCCGCCGCACCGCCGAGGAGATCGCCGCGGCCGCCGTCCAGGAGGACGTGGACGCGGTCGGCCTGAGCCTGCTCTCCGGCGCGCACAACGAGCTGTTCCCGGCGGTGCTCGACGCGCTCAAGAAGGCGGGCGCCGGCGACATCCCGGTCATCGGCGGCGGCGTCATCCCCGACGAGGACATCGCGCAGCTCAAGTCCCGGGGCATCCGCTCGGTGTTCACGCCGGGCACGCCGCTCGCCGAGATCCTCACCGCCTTCCAGGGCGCCGTCGGCGAGCACCGAGCCGCCCGCACGTGAGCCAGGCCGCCCAGAGGCTCCTGGGGGGCATCCGCGACCGGGACCCGCGCGCCATCGCCCGGGCCATCTCGCTGGTCGAGGACGGCGACCCCGCGGCCGAGGGCCTGCTCTCCGCGCTCGACCAGGCCCCGATGGAGCAGGTCACCACCGTGGGCATCACCGGGCCGGGCGGCGCCGGCAAGTCCACGCTCACCCAGCAGCTCATCGGCCACTACCGCGCCGCCGGGCACCGCGTCGGCGTGGTGGCCATCGACCCGTCCTCGCCCATCTCCGGCGGCGCGCTGCTCGGCGACCGCGTGCGGATGATGCACCACGCGCTCGACCCCCAGGTCGTCATCCGCTCCATGGCGACGCGCGGCCGCATCGGCGGGCTGTGCGCCTCGGCCGGGGCGGCGGTGCGCATCATGGCCGCCTCCGGCTGCAACCCGGTCGTGGTGGAGACGGTGGGCGTGGGCCAGGCGGAGATCGACGTGGTGCGCCTGACCGACCTCACCGTCCTGGTGCTCGCCCCCGGCCTGGGCGACGACATCCAGGCGATGAAGGCCGGCCTGGTCGAGCTGGCCGACATCCTGGTCGTCAACAAGTCCGACCGCCCCGACAGCGAGGCGCTGGCGATGGAGATGGAGCCGGTGGCCCGCGAGCGCGGCCGGCGCCTGTGCCGCACCTGCGCCGCCGACGGCCGCGGCGTCCCCGAGCTGGCCCAGACCATCGAGGAGTGCCGCTGCGCCGGGGCCGGCGCGACCCTGCGCGAGCGCCGCGAGAAGTGCCGCAAGGCCGAGGTGCTCGACTGGGCCGCCGAGCTGCTGCGCCCGCAGCTGTGCCAGGCCCTCGACTCCCTCGGCGCCCTGCGCGGGGACCCGCGCGCCAACGCCCGGCGGCTGCTGGAGTCGGTCGGCCTGCGAATCCTGAACCCTTCCGGCAACAAGGAGACCTCCACGTGATCAAGTCCCTCGCCCTCACCGACTGGGAATCCAAGGTCCTCGAGAAGGCGCTCAAGAAGGGCCCCGAGCGCGTGCCCGACTTCCGCACCGGCTCCGGCCTGCCCGCCGAGCGCGTGGCCTGCCCCGCGGAGCCCGACGAGGCGTACCTCGCGCGCATCGGCTTCCCCGGCCAGTACCCGTTCACCCGCGGCGTGCAGCCCACCATGTACCGCGGCCGCTTCTGGACCATGCGCCAGTACGCCGGCTTCTCGACCGCCGAGGAGTCGAACAAGCGCTACCGCTACCTGCTCGAGCAGGGCACGACCGGGCTCTCGGTGGCCTTCGACCTGCCCACGCAGATCGGCTACGACAGCGACGACCCGATGAGCCGGGGCGAGGTGGGCAAGGTGGGCGTGGCCATCGACTCCCTGGCGGACATGGAGGCGCTCTTCGCCGGCATCCCGCTGGACAAGGTCTCCACCTCGATGACCATCAACAGCCCGGCCATGGTGCTGCTCGCCATGTACGCGGTGGTGGCCGAGAAGCAGGGCGTCAAGAGCGAGCAGATCGAGGGGACGATCCAGAACGACGTGCTCAAGGAGTACATCGCCCGCGGCACGTACATCTTCCCGCCGCGGCCGTCGCTGAGGCTGGTCACCGACATCTTCGGCTGGTGCGGCAAGAACGCCCCGAAGTTCAACACCATCTCCATCAGCGGCTACCACATCCGCGAGGCCGGCTCGACCGCGGTCCAGGAGGTGGCCTTCACCCTCGCCGACGCGGTCACCTACGTGAAGGCGGCGGTGGACTCGGGCCTCAACGTCGACGACTTCGCCAGCCGCCTGAGCTTCTTCTTCAACGCCTCCAGCGACCTGCTCGAGGAGGTGGCCAAGTTCCGCGCCGCCCGCAGGCTGTGGGCGAAGATCATGAAGACCCGCTTCGGGGCGCAGAAGCCGCAGAGCCTGATGCTGCGCTTCCACACCCAGACCGCGGGCTACACCCTCACCGCCCAGCAGGTCGACAACAACATCGTGCGCGTGGCGCTGCAGGCGCTGGCGGCGGTGCTGGGCGGCACCCAGTCGCTGCACACCAACTCCCGCGACGAGGCGCTGGCGCTGCCCACCGAGGACTCGGTCCGCACCGCGCTGCGCACGCAGCAGGTGGTGGCCTACGAGTCCGGCGTGTGCAACACCATCGACCCGCTCGGCGGCTCGTACTACGTGGAGGGCCTGACCGACACCATCGAGAAGGAGGCCGCGGCGCTGATGGAGAAGGTGGACGCGATGGGCGGCATGACCTCCGCCATCGAGGCCGGCTTCCCGCAGCGGCAGATCGAGGACGCGGCGTACACGTACCAGACGCAGGTGGAGAAGGGCGACCGCATCATCGTCGGGGTCAACAAGTTCCAGACCAAGGAGAAGGCCGGGCCGCCGGTCTTCCGCGTCGACCCCAGCGTCGGCGCCGGCCAGGTGAAGCGCCTCAAGGACCTGAAGGAGCGCCGCGACAACAAGGCGGTGCAGGCCGCGCTGGCCAAGCTCGAGACCGCGGCCAAGGGCGGCGACAACCTGATGCCCTACGTCCTCGAGGCGGTGCGCGCCTACGGCACCCTCGGCGAGGTCTGCAACGTGCTGCGCAAGGTCTTCGGCGTCTACAGCGACATCAAGTCGCGCTAAGGAGCTCGGACATGATCAGCCGCATCGACCACATCGGCATCGCGGTCCACAAGCTGGACGAGGCCATCCCGCTCTACGAGAAGGCCCTGGGTTTGAAGTGCGAGCGCATCGAGGAGGTGGCCAGCCAGAAGGTGAAGACCGCGTTCTTCACGGTGGGCGGGACGCACCTCGAGCTGCTCGAGCCGACCAGCGACGAGAGCCCCATCGCCAAGTTCCTCAAGGACAAGGGCGAGGGCGTGCACCACGTGGCCTTCGCCACCGACGACGTCGTCGCGGCGCTGGCGCAGGCCAAGGGCGCCGGCGTGCGGCTCATCAACGACGCCCCGGTGCCCGGAGCTGGCGGCAAGCAGGTGGCCTTCCTGCACCCCAAGAGCACCCGCGGCGTGCTCACTGAGCTGTGCTCGGACGGGAAGCACTGATTTCGACCACGTTCAGGTTCACGTTCACGACAACGACAACGACAACGTCAACGTCAACGACTACCGACTACCGACTACCGACTACCGACTACCGACAGGCCGAACCGAAGAAGGGTTGACCATGACGATTAGGAAGCAGTTGCTCGAGCAGCTGGACAAGCGCCGGCGCGAGGCCCAGACCCCCGGTGGCGAGAAGAAGATCGCCGACCGGCGCGCCAAGGGTGTCATGACCGCGCGCGACCGCGCCCTGGCGCTCTTCCAGCCGGACACGTTCCAGGAGATGGGCCTGCACGTGGAGCACAGCTGCCACGCGTTCGGCCTCGAGAAGAAGAAGATGACCACCGACGGGGTCATCACCGGCGTGGGCATGGTGGCCGGCCGCCCGGTGGCCTGCTTCAGCCAGGACTTCATGGTCGGCGGCGGGGCGCTGGGCCGCATGCACGCCCAGAAGATCACCGACATGATGAACTACGCCCTGAAGGTGGGGTGCCCGGTGGTCGGCTTCAACGACTCCGGCGGCGCGCGCATCCAGGAGGGCGTGGACTCGCTCTCCGGCTACGGCCAGGTCTTCTTCCACAACGTGCTGCTCTCCGGCGTGGTCCCGCAGATCGCGGTCATCGCCGGCCCCTGCGCGGGCGGCGCCGCCTACTCGCCGGCGCTCACCGACTTCCTGATCATGACCCGCAAGAACGCGGTCATGTTCATCTGCGGCCCGGACGTCATCAAGGCCGCCACCGGGCAGGAGGCGCCGGTGGAGCAGTACGGCAGCGCCGACGCCCACGCCAGGGTCGCCGGCAACATCCACTTCGTCGCCGAGGACGACGCCGAGGCCGTGCGCATCGTCCACGAGCTCTTGAGCTACCTGCCCTCCAACAACATCAGCGACCCGCCGCACGACCCGTCGCCGACGTTGGACCTGACCCCGGACCCGGCCTTCGACGCGCTGGTGCCGGAGGACTCGACCATGCCGCTCGACTCCGCGGCGGTCATCGCGCGGCTGGTGGACGGCGGCAAGGTGCTCGAGGTGCAGAAGGACTGGGCGGGCAACGTCATCTGCGCCTTCGGCCGCATCCACGGCATCGTCACCGGCATCGTCGCCAACCAGTCGCTGGTGAAGGCCGGCGCGCTGGACATCGACGCCGCGGACAAGGCGGCGCGCTTCATCCGCGTCTGCAACGTCTTCAACATCCCGCTGGTCTGCCTGGTGGACGTCCCCGGCTTCCTGCCCGGCCTGCAGCAGGAGCGCTCGGGCATCATCCGCCACGGCGCCAAGATGCTCTTCGCCTGGGCCAGCGCCACGGTCCCGAAGATCACCGTGATCATGCGCCGCGCCTACGGCGGGGCGTACCTGGCGATGTGCAGCAAGGACATGGGCGCGGACATGGTCTTCGCCTGGCCCACCGCGGAGATCGCGGTGATGGGCGCCGAGGGCGCGGTCAACGTGCTCTACAAGGACGAGCTGAAGGCGGCCCCGGACCGCAAGGCGGCCTTCGCGACGAAGGTCGCCGAGTACAAGGAGCAGTTCGCCTCCCCGTGGCAGGCCGCCGCCAACGGGATGATCACCGACGTCATCGAGCCCTCGCGCACCCGCGCCGCGGTCTCGATGGCGCTGCGCACCACCCTCACCAAGCGGGAAGTCCGGCCGCCCAAGAAGCACGGGAACATCGCCCTATGACCCACTCGATCCTCGCCGCCGCCGCTTCCTGCCTGGACGCCGCGCTCGCGGCCGCCCCCGCGCAGGCGGAGATTTCCCGGCTCTCGATGTACCTGCCGCCCGGCATCGTCGTCGTCCTGGGCCTCGCGCTGCTGGTGCGCGAGCTGCGCAAGTCGCTTCCCGAGGTCGAGGCTTCTCCGGCCGCCGGGCCGGTGGCCGAGCAGGCTTCGGCCGCCGCCGAGGTCCCGATCGCGGTCATCGCCGCGGCCGTGGCCGCCGCGGTCGATCAGCCGCACCGGATCGTCAGCGTGAGCCTCGAGCCGCGCCAGCTCGCCTGGTCGATCGAAGGCCGCCGGCAGCTCCTCACCTCTCACCAGATTCGCCGCTAGGAGCTGCCATGAAGATGTCTGCCACGGAAGTGGCGCTCTACGTGTTCGTCCTCGGCTCGGCGATCTCGTTCGCGATCGCCGGGCTGATCCAGGGGACGTTCTGGGTCATCCGGCTGACGCGCAAAGAAGACAAGGGTGGGGCGGGGGGTGCCGCGTGAACCTGCTCGACCTCTTCCAGGGCATCTCCACGCTGTTCATGGTCGAGCCCAAGCTGGCCATCGCGCGCGTCGTCCTCATCCTCGTCGGCGTCGCGCTCGTCTACTGGGGCGCCAAGGGGGTGCTCGAGCCGCTGATCATGATCCCCATGGGCTTCGGCATGGCGGCGGTGAACGCCGCGGTGCTGGTGCTGCCGGGCGGCAAGACCGGGACCATCTTCGTGGACCCCATGGCCAGCGACCCTTCGGGGCTCGTCGACCTGATGCAGATCGACTTCATCCAGCCGATCTACACGCTGACCTTCTCCAACGGCCTCATCGCCTGCTTCGTCTTCATGGGCATCGGGGCCATGACCGACATCCGCTATGTGCTGGTGCGGCCGTTCACCAGCATGTTCCTGGCGCTGTGCGCCGAGCTGGGGACGGTGGCGACGCTGCCCATCGCGGTGGCCATGGGGCTGAGCCTGCGTGAGGCGGCCTCCATCGCCATGGTCGGCGGCGCCGACGGCCCGATGGTCCTCTACACCTCGCTGATGCTGGCCAAGGACCTCTTCGTCCCCATCACCGTGGTGGCGTACCTGTACCTGAGCCTCACCTACGGCGGGTACCCGTACCTCATCAAGCTGCTGGTGCCGAAGAAGTACCGCGGCATCGAGATGAAGCGGCCGAAGATGCCCGACGTCTCGCGGGGCGAGCGGCTGGCCTTCTCCATCGTGACCTGCTCCGTGCTCTGCCTGCTCTTCCCCTCGGCGGCGCCGCTGTTCGCCTCGTTCTTCCTGGGCGTGGCGGTCAAGGACGCGGGCATCGAGCCGTACGTGAAGCTGCTCGACGGCCCGCTGCTCTACGCCTCCACCTTCTTCCTGGGGCTGGTGCTGGGCGTGCTCTGCGAGGCCAAGACCATCCTCGACCCGCGGGTGCTCAAGCTGCTGGTGCTCGGCGTCACCTCGCTCCTGCTCTCGGGCATCGGCGGGCTGGCCGGCGGGTACGTCCTCTACTTCGTCACCAAGAAGCGCTTCAACCCGACCATCGGCATCGCCGGCGTCTCCTGCGTGCCCAGCTGCGCCAAGGTGGCCCAGAAGGCGGCGGAGGAGGTCAACCCGTTCTGCCAGATCCTCCCCGAGGCGATCGGGGCCAACATCAGCGGGGTCATCACCACCGCCATCCTGGCCGGCATCTACGTCACCCTCATCCCCCTGATCTCGCCATGAGCGGACGCCTGTACTGGATCCTGGGCATCGCCGTCGCCCTCGCCGGCGTGGCGGTGGTGCGCCTGGTGGCGCCGAACGCCGAGAGCGGGCGCATCGCCTGGACCCTGGCCGGCAACGGCATCGCCCTGGCGGGGCTCTTCACCATCGCCCTGGGGACGCGGCGCAAGTACGCCACCCCGCCGGCCGCGGACCCCGGGACCGGCGAGACGAAGAGCGCCGCCAGCCCCTGACCTGGAATTGCTTCGCACGAGAACGAAGAGGACACGAAGATGAGCTCACTGAAGCGGATGCGCATCACCGTCGAGGGCAAGACCTACGACGTGGCGGTGGAGATGCTGGAGGAGGCCTCGGCGCCGACGCACGCGCCGCTGCTCGCCCCGCGCGTGGAGCACGCCGCGCCCACCGTGGCTCCGGCGGTCTCGCCCGCCAGCAGCCTCAAGCCGGCCACCAACGGCGCCGCCCGGCAGGCCGGCGCCATCACCTGCCCGCTCTCGGGGATGGTGATCTCGGTGGACGTGCAGGTCGGGCAGCAGGTGAAGTCCGGCGACGTGCTGGTGACGCTGGAGGCGATGAAGATGAAGACGCCCGTGCGCGCCACCGTGGCCGGCACCATCAAGTCGATCGAGGCCAAGCCGGGCATCGCCGTGGAAGAGGGCGCGGTGCTGCTGGTCCTCGGCTGATCCAGAGTCGCCGGGGTAGATTGGGAGGCGCTGCCGGAGGCCGCGCCCCCGAATCGTGAAACGGGCCCGTTGGCGGCGATAGGTATTGGTCCACGCGGAACACGAAGTGCAGGAGGTCGCGATGAAGTCGCTCGGATGGGATCTGGTGCGCGCGCAGGTGGACCTGATCGAACGGGTGTGGAAGGAGCGCTGGGGCCTGCCGCTGTGCTCGGTGGGCCGCACCTTCATGCCCCAGGACGTCGAGGGCCGGGCGCTGGTGACCGGCGACCGGATGCTCGGGCTCATCACCTGGGTGGTGAACGGCGCCGAGGCGGAGATCGTCACGCTCGACTCCTTCGTCGAGGAGTGCGGCGTGGGCACCCGCCTGCTGACGGCGGCGGAGGAGGCCGTGGGCAGCGCCGGCGCCAAGCGCATCGCGGTGCTGCTCACCAACGACAACGTCACCGCGCTCGCCTTCCACCTCCACCGCGGCTACCGGCTGGTGAAGGTGCACAAGGACATCGTGGAGGAGATGCGCAAGATCAAGCCGGTCATCCCCGCCATCGGCCGCTCGGGCATCCCCATCGTCGACCTGTGGGAAGTCGCCAAGCCGCTGGGCTGACCTGCCCTCGCGAAGCCGCCCGGGTCCAGCGCAGGGCGGCCGCGGGGCTCTAGCGAGCGGCCCCGCGCCGGGCCCTGGCCTCCACCACCGCCCGGACGAGCTGGTCGGGCGTGTAGGGCTTCTGCAGCACCGCGTCGAAGCCATGGCGCTCGTGCGCGGCCATCGCCGCGTCCTGGGAATAGCCGCTGGAGACCACGGCGGCGATGGCGGGCAGCAGCGCGCGGATGCGCTCCATGGCCTGCCGGCCGCCCATGCCGCCCACGACGGTGAGGTCCAGCACCGCCGCGTCGAACGGCTGGCCCTCGCCGAGCGACCGCTCGCAGGCGGCGACCGCCTCCTCGCCGCTGGCGACGGTCACCACCCGGCAGCCGCTGCGCTCGAGCAGGGTGCGCGCCACCTCGCGGACCATCGGCTCGTCGTCCATCACCAGGACGCGGCAGCCGGCCGCCGCCGGCAGGGACGCCGCCGGGACGGGCGCCAGAGGCGTGGCCGTCTCCGGCGTGGTGGGCAGCAGGACCCGGAACGTCGTGCCCTCGCCGACCCGCGAGTCGACCTCCACCCGCCCGCCGTGGCGCTCGACGATGGAGCGGACCGTGGCCAGCCCCAGGCCGCTGCCGCCGGGCCGGGTGGTGACGTAGGGCTCGAAGACGCGCTGCAGCAGGTCGGCGGGGATGCCGTGGCCGCGGTCGACGAACCGGAGGCAGACCCCGACGAAGGGCTCGGAGACGTTGGCGGCCTCGACGCGCACCGCGCCGCCGGCCGGGCTGGCCTGGATGGCGTTGATGACCAGGTTCTGCACCACCTGGCCAATCTGCCCGGCGTCGACCGCCACCGTGCGCAGGTCCGGCGCGAGGTCGAGGTCCAGGCGCACGCTGCTGCCGTGCGCCGAGAAGGCGGCCGACTCGCGCACTAGCGTCGCCAGGTCGTCGGTGGCGCGCAGGATGGGCGCCCCGCCCTTGGAGAAGGTCAGCAGCTGCCGCACCAGCTCGGAGGCGCGGTGGGCGGCCTTGAGCGCGTCGTCGAGCAGCGGCGCCGCCTCGCGCGGGTCGCCGCCCTCGGAGAGGATCTGCGAGCCCAGCGAGAGGACGCCGAACAGGCCGGTGAGCAGGTTGTTGAAGTCGTGGGCGATGCCCCCGGCGAGCAGGCCGATGCGCTCGAGCTGCTCCGAGCGGCGCACCTGCTCCTCGAGCCGGCGCCGCTCCTCCTCGGCGGTGCGGCTGGCCAGGGCCATGCCGATGGTGCGCCCGATGCCCAGCAGGATCTCGCGCTCGGTGGCCGAGAGCGCCTCGGCGTCGGGCCGGTAGATGAAGTTGACCGCGCCCAGCGGCCTGCCCCGGTGGAGCAGCGGCACCGAGGCCACGTCGGCGTAGCCCTCGCGCGCCAGCGCCTCGCGGGTGACCGGCTCCAGGCGCTCGTCCTTGGCCAGGTCGCCGGTGGTCACCACCGCGCCGGTGCGGATGGCGTGGCCGGTGAGGCTGCCCTCCACCGGCAGGCGGCGCGCCTTCTCCCAGACGTCCTGGGACAGGTTGCGGTGGGCGATCATGTCCAGCCAGGCGCCGCTGGGGTCCAGGCGGAACAGGCCGCAGGCCGGGAACCGGGTGTAGGCCACGATGGCGTCCACCGCGCGCTCGAGGACGTCGGCCACGCCGGTGGAGCCGTCGAGCGCCTCGGCCACCTGCAGCACGGTGCGCAGGGCCTTGGCGGCGGACTCGGAGGAACGGTCGTCACCCATCGGCGGGGATGGTGTCGCGGAACCGGGCCGCCGTCCACGCCCCGGCCGCGGTCAGTGACGGGAATCGCTCACAAGCGACGGCGGGCGCGCCCCGAGCGTTGCCGGGCCCGGCACCCGCGGGTAGACCGGACGCGGTTCGGCAGCGGAACGCGTCAGGACGACGAAAAGGGGGACGACCATGGTGACCCGAGAGCTGTACGTGGAGAAGATCGAGGCCGAGGTCCAGAAGCTGGCGAACAAGGTCGAGAAGCTGCGCAACCGCGCGGACCTGGGCTCGAAGGAGGCCAAGGTCCAGCTCGATCGCCTCTCGAAGGAGCTCAAGCCGCGGGAGCGCGCCGTCCGCAAGCAGCTCCTCGAGGTCAGGAGCGCCAGCAACGAGGCCTGGCACGACCTGAGGACGGGCGTCGAGGCGGCCTGGCACGACCTGAAGGGCGCCTACGAGAAGGCGGTGAAGTCCCCGGAGACCCGGCCAGCCCGCGCCGCGGCGCCCAAGCGCGCGCGCAAGAGCCCGGCGCGGAAGTCGTAAAGGTCTCGCCGACCGGAGGAAGGCCGGGCTCGCGGGGCCGCCACGCTCAACGGACGGACACGGCGATCTTCGTCAAGAACGCCTGCCGGACGGAGAGCACCCGCATCCCGGCGTCCTCCATCCTCCCGCCGAGATCCTCGCGGATGAAGCTGGCGTAGAACGGCTCGTGGTAGCGGCCCGGGAAGGCCTGGAGGACGCCGCGCAGCGCCGGGGCGTCGGCGAGCTGCAAGCTGTCGCCGACGACGACCAGGCCGCCTGGCCGCGTGACCCGCGCCAGCTCGGACATCACTCGGGAGCGGACCTTCGGCGGCAGCTCGTGGAAGAGGTACAGGCAGGTGGTGGCGTCGAAGTGGCCGTCGGGGAAGGGCAGCGACTCCGCGTTCTCGCAGACGAGCGAGACGTCCAGCTCCCGGGGCAGCGCGGCGCGCGCGAAGGAGACGTAGAACGGGCTCAGGTCCACGCCGGTGAGCCGGACCCCGGGGAGCGCCCCGCCCAGCATGCGCAGCAGCCGCCCGGTGCCGCAGGCCACGTCCAGCAGCCGCAGCGGCGCCCCCGGCCGCGAGCGAGCGAAGCGCACCACCGGCGGCACCATCCGCCGCCGCATCGCGTCCGCCGTGCCGCCGAAGACCAGCTCCACCTGCAGGTCGTACAGCCGCGCGCTCTTGTGCCCGAGCCAGCCCTCGGACTGCCAGTGGAAGTTGCGGGCGTAGTAGCGCGGGTAGCGCCAGGGCTGCGCCTCGGGGGCGAGCTCGGTCTTTCGTCGGGAGCGGATTCGGGCCCGGACCGCCGGGAGATCGGCGAGGAGCTCGGGCAGCGCCGCGGCGTACCCCAGCCAGGGCATGGCCAGCGAGGGAGCGGGCAGCACGCCGTCGCGCACGTCCTGCCAGTCGTCTTCGAGCAGGGCGATCAGCCGCTTGCTCAGCTCGCGCTCGGCCTCCGGGGAGGGCGGGGGCGGGGGCGGCCCGGGCACTGCGCGCTCGGCGAGGCGCACCAGACTCGAGAGGGCGAGGGCGCGCACCAAGCCTGCGGCGACGTGGGCGCGCCGGCCCAGGGAATCGGCGACGGCCGAGAACGGGCTCACGGTCTAAAAAGGTAGGCCTTCGCGGGGCGCGCGGCCGTCTGCAGCTTGGTGGTGCCATGGCGCTCCCGCTCGCCCCGCCCATCGCGCCCATGCTCTCTCGTCTCGAAGGCGAGCTGCCCCTCGGTCCCGGCTGGCTCTACGAGCCGAAGTGGGACGGCTTCCGGGCCATCGTCTTCCGGCAGGGCGGCGAGGCGCGCATCCAGAGCCGCAACGGGCAGTGGCTCGACCGCTACTTCCCCGAGCTCGCCAGCTCGCTCGTCGACGCGCTTCCCGAGGGCGTCTTCGACGGGGAGATCGTCATCGAGGCGGAGGCGGGCCTGGACTTCGCGGCGCTGCTCCAGCGAATCCACCCCGCGCGCTCCCGCGTCGAGCGGCTCTCACGGGAGACGCCGACTTCGTTCGCGGCGTTCGACGTCCTGGCGCTGGGCCATCGCGACCTGCGCTCCGAGCCCCTGAGCGCGCGCCGAAGGCAGCTGGAGAGGATCCTGCCGAAGCGGAGCGGGCGCGTCTTCGCGACGCCGCAGACCGACCGCGTGGAGGTCGCGCAGCGCTGGTACCAGGAGCTGGAGGCCTCGGGCATCGAGGGCGTCGTCGCCAAGCGCGCGGAGGCGCCGTACGCCGGCGGCCAGCGGACGATGATCAAGGTGAAGCACGCGCGGACCGCCGACTGCGTGGTGGGCGGCTACCGGCCGTACTCGGGCGGGGGCGGCGGCGTGGGCTCGCTCCTGCTCGGCGCGTGGGACGCGAACCGGGAGCTCTCGTACCTGGGCCACACCTCCGGGCTCTCCGCCGCACTGCGGCGCGAGGCGCTGCAGCGGCTCGCGCCTCTCGAGACGGAGCGAAACCCGTTCCGCGCCGACCGCAGCCCCGGCGGTCCGAGCCGGTGGTCGCGGGGCCGCGAGCTGGCCTGGATTGCCGTCGAGCCCGGGCTCGTCTGCGAAGTGGGCTACGACGCGCTCATGAACGGCCAGTTCCGGCATGCGGCGCGCTTCCTGCGCTGGCGCGAGGACAAATCGCCAGGCGAGTGCCTCGAGAAGGATCTCCCGACGCAGCGCCGCCCCAGCTAGGGCGACGGACCTATACTGGCCCGCGCAAACGCACACAGGAGAGGGGCTATGAAGCGCATCGTTGCGGTCCTGGCGGTGGGAGTGCTGGCGTTCTCGTCGTGCGACTGCGGCGGCCCCGGTGGGGACGGCCGGACGGACGCGGCTGGCGGAAGTTCCGGCGACGGCTCGATCCCCGGCGGCGGCGGCGACGGCGGGAACGGCGGCGCCAGCGACGGCGGGGTCAAGCGCGACGGCGGCGGCGGCTCGAACGTCGAGGTCTGCGACGGCATCGACAACGACTTCAACGGCATCATCGACGACGTGGACGTCGGCAAGGACGGCATCTGCGACTGCCTGAAGATCGCCACGCTGGGCTTCCCGGGCCAGTGGGGCAACGGCGACGTCTTCAACAGCTGGCTCAACGGCAAGAGCCTGGACGGCGCGGTGTCGCTGGGGAGCAAGGTGCTCACCGCCGAGGTGCTCGCGCCCTTCCAGGTCATCGTCGTCCAGGACGTGCGTGCGGGCGCCCCCGGCGAGGAGGGCAAGGGCAAGGGCATCGGGCGCGGCTACTCGACCGCCGAGCGCGACGCGCTGAAGGCCTGGGTCGAGGCCGGCGGCGGCGTGATGACGCTCATCGGTTACAGCGACTCCTCGGAGGTCGAGAACGTCAACGTGCTGCTCGGCGCCTTCGGCCTCGGGTACGGCTCGACGCAGATTCTCCCCAGGTCCGGCGGCTCGACCGTGCCGGTGACGCACTGGGCGGCGCACCCCACCACCGAGGGCATCCAGAAGATCGGCGTCGACAACGGCTATCCCGTCACCGGCGGCACGCTGGTGGCCTGGGAGCCGGACCCCGGCGCGCACGACGTCGCGCGCGTGACCACGCTGGGCAAGGGCCACGTCTTCGTGTGGTGCGACGAGTGGATCACCTACGACTCGGAATGGAGCTCGCACGCCGACTACCAGGTGGAGCGCTTCTGGCTGAACGTCATCAAGTGGATCACCGCCGAGGGCTTCTGCCAGGTGACCCTGCCGCCCATCTACTAGGCGTCGCGACGTAGGCGTCGCGACGGGGCGCGGAGATCCGGAACCTGTCCTCCGGGTCCCGGCCGTCCATTCGCCCACGACTCCCAGGCGGCTGCTCGAGCGCGCTCACCGCTTCTCGAGGGTCTCGATCCTCTTCTCCAGATCCTCGAGCCGCTTGTCGGTGCCCTGGACGCTCTTCTGCGCCTCGTCGCCGTCCATGCTCCGCCACATCTCCTTGTAGCCCGGGTGCCAGGTCGGGTTGCCGCGGTCGAAGAACTGGTGCGCCCGCTGCTCCACCCAGGCCGGCCGCGCGTCGCGGTCGAGGGTCGCGGTGAGGCGCTGGTCCCGCTTGGCGCGCACCACGTCCAGGTCCAGCTTGTCGCCCTTCTTGTGGCCGGCCACCGCCGAGAGGACGTCCCAGGCGCTGGCCACGTCCTTGCCGGCCACGCGCTGGATGACGTCGCCGACCTGGAGCCCGGCGGCCTTCGCGGGCGAGCCGTCCTCGACGCGGGCCACCAGCACTCCGCGGCCCTTGGGCGCGCCGAAGTACTCGCGCAGCTCGTCGTTGAGCTCCATGACCTCCACGCCCAGGCGGGCCCGGGAGGGGCGCACCGTCTCGACCTTCTGCGTGTCTTCGGCGGCGGGTTGTTGCGCCGGCTGCGCCAGGACGCCGGCGGGCAACAGCAGCAGGGAAAGGGCAGGCAGGACTCGTCGCATCGCAAAGCCTCCGGTATGTGTCCCTCCCGGCCGCAGAAACGGTCGGCCGCCGGGCTCCATTCCGGGCGCTTCGCGATCGCGATCACGCAGACGGCGCAAGCGGGCGCTGCGCCTGGGGAAACCGGCGAAACCGGCCTGGCGACCCACCTTGTATAGGGACCTCGCCGCAACCGGCCGACACGACCCCGGCGCGGAGGCCGGGCACTCGCGCCACGGAAGGATCAGCCGGCGATGGGCACCCGCAGCCGCACCGTGGTCCCCTTGCCCTCGACGCTGGAGAGCGAGGCCTGCCCGCCGTGCGCCTCGGCCACCCTGCGCACGAACGCGAGGCCCAGCCCGGAGCCGGTGGTCTTGGTGGTGTAGAACTCGGTGAAGGCGTGCTCCGCGGCGCGGGCGTCCATGCCCTTGCCGGTGTCGGCGATGGAGATCTCGAGGAACCCCGGCTGGTCGGCGCGCAGCTCGGTGCGCGCGGTCACCACGCCGCCGCCCTCCATCGCCTCGAAGGCGTTGCGCACCAGGTTCTCCACCGCGCTGGAGAACAGGTCGGGGTCCAGCGAGACCTTGGGCAGGTCCTTGGCCAGGTCCTTCTCGAGGGTCACGCCCTTGGGCGCCCCCATCTGCTGCGCGCTGAGCACCTCGTCGACGAGCGCCGAGAGGTCCGCCGGCTGCAGCTTGGGCTCGACGCGGCCCATCCGCTGGTAGTCGGCCACGACCTTCCCCAGCCGGTCGGCCTGGTCGACGATGAGCTGCAGGTACTCGCGCGCGTCCGGCGCCGGCTGGCCCTGGTCCTGCGCCTCGGCCAGGAACTGCGCCGCGCCCTTGATCGCCGCGAGCGGGTTGCGCAGGTCGTGCGCCATCTGCGCGCTGAAGCGGCCCAGGGTCGCGTGGTACTCCAGCCGCTGCCGGTGCGCCGCCGCCGAGCGCGACATCAGGACGAGCGCGGGCAGCAGCGCCAGGGTGATCGTCCCGCCGGCCAGCGCCAGCAGCGCATCGTCCTCGCCGAAGTAGTGGAAGACCGCGAGGTAGGCAAAGAGCTGGACGACCGCGGCCACCAGGGCGTTGACGCCCAGCAGCCAGGGCACGCGCCGCTCGAGCAGCCCGGCGCGCAGCGTGAGGCCGGTGAGCACCAGCGTCGCCAGCAGGGTCCCCAGCGGGCCCAGCCGCGGCGTGTCCATGCCGGTGTTGGCGAGGAGGTCCGCGAAGTTGCCGACGAAGCCCAGCGCGTAGGCGCCGACGACCAGCCAGGTCCGCGCCTTCTCCAGGGTCCCCGGGCTCTCGCGCAGGTGCGAGGCGAGCAGGTAGACCATGGCGGGCACGAACAGCGCGGTGCCCGGCAGCAGCGAGTACGACCACGGGCGGTTGCCGGCGAAGTCGCGGGCCGCCTGGACGCCCAGGAACGCGGTCGCGCAGAAGGCGGCGATGCCGCCGTAGTAGGCCCAGGCCACGCCCATGGGCACGCGCCAGGCGCGCCGCTTGCCGACGAAGGCGAGCACCAGGTAGAGGGCCGCCGGCAAGAGCAGCGAGGCGGCGATCGAGTCGGCCCAGACCCAGTCGCGCTGCTGGGGCCCCCGGGCCAACGTGACCGCGTTGGCCACGTCGGAGCCGTTCATCGCGAAGAGGTCGAGGCACAGCAGCGCCAGCGGCAGCGCGAGCGGGCTCTTGGAGATGCGCGCGAGCGCCAGCGTCGCCAGGGCGAGCTGCCCGGCGCAGGAGGCCAGCGTGACCCAGTCGCGCAGCGTGAGGGAGGAGCTCATGCGGCCTTACTCGACGCCCAGCTCCTTGAGCTTGTTGTAGAGGGTGCGCCGGCCGACGCCGAGGATGCGCGCGGCGAGCGTGCGGTTGTTGTTGGCCTTGCGCAGCGCCTCGACCAGCGCCGCCTTCTCCGCCTCGCGGCGTCGGGCGTCCAGCGTCTGGTCGCCGGAGCCGGTTCCGGCCCCGTAGGGCGGCGAGGCCTCGGCGGCGATCGCCGCGGCCGGAGCGGCCGAAGCGGCAGGGGTGGCGGACAGGGGCGACTGCGCGGCCAGCTCGCGGGAGACGAAGGCGGCGTCGATGCGCGGCGTGTCGGACATCACCACCAGGCGCTCGACGAAGTTCTGCAGCTGGCGGACGTTGCCGGGCCAGGTCTGGGCGGCGAGCAGCGTCACCGCGCCGTCCTCCAGCTGGGCGTCGGGCCGGCCGTTGGCGGGGCCGAGCCGCGCGCAGAAGTGGCGGGCCAGCACCTCGATGTCGCCGGGGCGCTCGCGCAGCGGAGGCAGGCGGATGGAGATGACGTTGAGCCGGAAGAAGAGGTCCTCGCGGAAGGTGCCGGCCTTGACCAGCGCCTCCAGGTCGCGGTGCGTGGCGGCCACGAAGCGCACGTCCACCTTCAGCGTCTGCGTCCCGCCCAGGCGCTCGAACTGGCGCTCCTGGACGACGCGCAGCAGCTTCACCTGTACCGAGGGCGGCAGGTCCCCCAGCTCGTCCAGGAAGAGCGTCCCGCCGTCGGCCAGCTCGACGCGGCCCGGCTTGCGCGCCACGGCGCCGGTGAAGGCGCCCTTCTCGTGGCCGAACAGCTCGCTCTCCAGCAGCGACTCCGGCAGCGCGGCGGCGTGCACCACCACGAACGGGCCGTCCTTGCGGTCGCTGCGCTCGTGCAGGGCGCGCGCGGCCAGCTCCTTGCCGGTGCCGCTCTCGCCGCGCAGCAGCACGCTGGCCACGCCGCGGGCGGCGCGGGTCAGCCGCTCGTCGCACTCGCGCATCGCCGGCGAGGAGCCCAGCAGCGTGGTGCCCTGCGCCGCCGCGGGCAGCCGGCTGGGGTGCGCGTTCTCGTGGCTGGCGGCGGCCAGCGCCTTCTTGACCACGTAGAGGATCTCGTCGCGCTCGAAGGGCTTCTGCACGAAGTCCGCGGCGCCCTTCTTCATCGCCTCCACCGCGGTGGCGACGGTGCCGTGCGCGGTGATGAGGACGACGGGGGTCTCCGGCCACTGCTCCTGGACCTTGCCGAGCAGGTCCAGGCCGCTCATCCCCGGCATCTTGAGGTCGGTGACGACGACGTCCACCGGCTGGGCGGCCAGCACCGCCAGCGCCTGCTCGCCCGAGGAGGCCAGCGTCGCCTGGATTCCCGCCTGGGTGAGCAGCGCGCCCAGCACCCGCGACACCGCCGAGTCGTCGTCGACCACCAGCACCTTCGGCGCGTTCGTCCCATCGACCTGCGTCATCGCCGGCTCCCCGAGGTGAATGTTGGGCGCGATGTTAGCGCGGCGCCCCTTCGATAGGCAGCGCCCAGGCCAGGCTGATGCCGGTCATCACGGTGACGGCGGAACGGCGAGAGGCCGCGCCGTGGGTGTAGCCGCCGACGCGGACGTACGGCTCGATGTCGCGCAGCTTGGAGTTGCGGCGGACGAAGACCGAGAAGTAGCCGGTCAGCTGGTTGAGGACGTAGTTCCAGTCGCTGCCGGGCACGCCCGGCACGTAGGTCAGGTCGTCGATGGCGCCCACGCGGATGAAGACCTCGTCGTTGGCCCGCAGGTCGAGCGCGACCGTCGCGGTGTTCTTGACCACCCAGTCCTCGCGCGCGAGGACCACGTCGCGGCGGAAGTTGAGGTAGTGGGAGGCGCGGCCCACGGTCCACCAGTCGGCTCCGAAGGCGTCGGACGCCAGGATCTGCAGGCGGGAGCCGAGCGGCGCGGCGCCCTGCAGGGTGGCGGTGAAGGCGACGTTGGCGCCGGAGGTCGAGAGCAGGCGGTTGGCGGGCATCTCCGCGTCGGGGATGGAGTCCCGGTAGCGGCTCTGCGGCGTGTAGCCGGCCCCGTCCATCGGCACGGTCCAGAAGCCGACCCCGGAGGCCTCCGCCTTCAGCACCAGGAAGGAGAGCGGCGAGATCGCCATGAAGCCGCCGACGTGCGCGTAGATCGGGCCGACGTAGGTGAACAGGCCGGTCTCGAACTGGGTGTAGTCGAAGAGGATGCCCGGCTCGTCGATGAGAGGAAGGCAGGCCTTGGCGGTCAGCTGCTCCTCGAAGCCCAGCGGGTTGATGAGCCCGAGCAGCGTGCTGTCCACCACCCACTGCGCAGTGCCGCGGGCCAGGCACTGCGCGGGCTGCGCGAGCGCGGGGCTGGCGGCCAAGAGCACCGCGGCGATCGTCATCCCGAATCCGGCCTGGACGCTCCGTCGCACGATCCCTCTCCTTCGTTCGCATTGATCCGGCGGCAGAGATTGCAGCCGGCAGGCCAGGCGCGCCCCCGGAGGGAGGCGAGCGAGCCCCGAAGTCCCGCCGTGCAGTGTGCCGGATTTTGCACAGCGGGTGTGCACCGGGCGGCGTGACTGCGGCGGAACCCGGGGATGCGGGCCCTCGGATGGCCTCGGCCCGCCCGTTGCAGCGAGAGCCTCCGAGAGCACTCATCACGGAGGCAGCGATGAACTTCTTCGAGCCGCACAAGGGGACGAGCCAGCTCTTCGCGATGGGCGGGACGGGGCACCTGGCGCTGCTGCTGCTGATGTTCGGACTGCTCTCCGCGATGGTGGTCTTCAAGAAGGAGCTGTGGAGGCTGCGTCAGAGCCGGGCCTTCATGGCCGGGACCGCCGCCTTCGTCCTGTCGAGCGAGACGGTCTCGAGCGCGCTGCAGTTCTTCTACCCGTTCCAGCATTCCTACGAGCGCATCCCGCTGCACCTGTGCGCGAGCCTGAAGATCGCGGTGGCGGTCCTCATCCTGCTCGAGCGCTACGACCTCGTGAAGTTCATCTCCACCTGGGCGATCGGGGCGGGGTTCATCTCCTTCGCCAACCTGAACCTGAACGGCGAGAGCTTCGGCAGCTTCATGTTCTGGCACTACCTCTGGGGCCACCTCTACCTCTTCCTGGTCCCCGTGCTGCTCTTCCTCACCGGCGAGTTCCGCTACGAGCACCGCACCCACGCGCGCTCGATTCTCGGCCTGTTCCTCTGGTCGCTGGTCATCTTCTTCGCGAACTGGGCGCTCGACGCCAACTGGATGTACACGGGCCCGCATAACGACACGGTCGTCCCCTTCATCCCCGGGCGGTTCATGGCCTGGCCGTTCAACTACGTGTCCTACGTGCTGGTCGGGCTGACGCTGCTCAACCTGGTCTACGCCATCCTGTGGTTCTGCCAGGGGCGCAGGGACGGGAGCCCGGAGAGGACGCGAAGCGCGGAGTCGGCGGCGCTGTACGCGTGAGCGGGAAATGGGAGGAGGCCCCGGCGGCCGCGAAGGCTGCCGGGGCTTCGGAGGTTCTCGCGGCTGGGGCTGGTGAGGATTGGTGGGCCGGCGGGCAGGATCGCCGCAAACGCCGCCCCACCCGTCCTCCCCGTCGCGCACGGACGCAGGGATGGAATCAGGTGCACTCAATGCTCCGGGGAGGCGATCGTTGGTTGCCTGCGGCGACGTCTTGCGTGACACGGAAGAGAGGCTATGGACCTCGCCCCACCCGTCCTCCCCGTCGCGCATGGACGCAGGGATGGAATCAGGTGCACTCACTGCTCCGGGGAGGCGATCGCTGGTTGCCTTCGGCGACGCTTGCGTGATGACACGGTTGGAAGAGAGGCCCGCGCGGATTCCCGTGTCGCGCCGAGGACCGCGTCGAGCAGACGCGATCGCCTCCCCGGAGCAGCGAGAGCACTCGAGCTCAATCCGTTGATCCCTGTGCGACGGGGAGGACGGGTGGGGCAGGGGGATCGCTACGCTCCGTTTTTCCGAGCGACGTCGATCCACCGCGCCGCCAACGCCTTCGCATCCGTCCCGACGCTGCGCCCCAGGTGCAGCGAGGCCGCCATCCGCACGCAGCAGCGCTCGCGCAGGGCGTCGACGTCAGCGGGTTCCGGCAGCGACGCCTCGAAAGCCTGCAGCAGCTCGAAGTGCCGCGAGGCGAACTCCGCGGGTTGGTCCTGCTTCGCCGGCAGCTCCGGCACGATCAGCGCGTCGAGCCAGCCTCCAGGCAGGGCCGCGGCGCGCTCCACGT
This sequence comes from Myxococcales bacterium, assembly GCA_036504155.1. Taxonomy (GTDB): domain Bacteria; phylum Myxococcota; class Myxococcia; order Myxococcales; family UBA5297; genus JACRCT01. Next base: position 32,558 of record DASXVQ010000212.1, on the reverse strand, counting down.
CCGACATCTCGCCGAGCGCGTGCCAGCGCTCCAGCGCCTCGCGGTCGCCGCGCTCCGCGAGCCCGCCCTCGAGCAGCAGCACCAGCGCGCCCTCGGCCAGCTCGAGCGAGACCTCGAGGTAGGCGTCCTGAGCCGTCTCGCCCGCGGCCACCTGCTGCCCGCGCAGGAACTCCTCCACCGTCAGGGATGGGAGGCCGACGACCTCCGGGCACTCCTTCAAGCAGGGGAACTCGGATCCGCGGTGCAGGTAGACCGCCTGCTCGCCCTGCCGCTGCCGGCCCAGGGGGAAGAGCCGGCAGGCGAGCGGCCGGCCCACGTAGACGCGGCAGCCGCTCGACGGGTCGTACTGGCTGCAGGTCGCCTTGGGCGTGCTCTCGTCCATGCGCAGCCGGATGCCGCCCGCCACCGTGTGGCGGTCGCGGAACTCCCTCGCGCCGCAGCCCTTCTCGCGCGCCAGGCAGGCCAGCTCCCAGGGGTTCAGGAAGATCGCCTTGTTGTGGCAGCACGTGCCCGCGCGCGAGCAGGTCAGGGGCAGGCGGTCGCCGGGTTTGAGGAGCGTGTCCAGTGGGGCCTCGCAGCGGGTTCTAGCCCTGGCCGCCCTTGCGGCCCGCTCGCCGCCGGGGGCGCCGGGCGAAGAGGTAGGCCAGCCAGGCGGGCTGGTTCTCGGCGCTGCGGCGCGGCAGGTAGCGGGGCGGAACGCCTTCGGGCTCCACGTCCCACAACACCTCGAGCCCGGTGAAGCCCACCTCCTCGAGCAGGTCGGTCAGCTCGGGCAGGCTCCACAGCCGCCAGTCGTAGTGGAAGGCGCCGGGCAGGCGCCGGCCGCCGCTGCGCTCGAAGTGGATCGAGGCCCGGGCGCGGCAGGTGATCGGGTCGAAGTCGTCGTGCTCCCAGACGTAGGTCAGCCCGCCGCCGAGCTTGCGCCGCTCGGTCAGGCCCTGCTGGGTGAGCCAGCCGCCGTAGGCGTCGAGCATCAGCACGCCGCCCGGCGCCAGGGCGCGCAGGGCGCCGCGCAGGTAGTCCTTCAGCTCCTTGCGCGCGTGGAGGGCGCGGTAGCTGAAGTTGAGGGCGACGATGGCGTCGAAGGGGCCGCGCGGGCCCCGGCGGACGTCGGCCTGGACCAGCCGCAGCCGCTTCGCCGCTTGTCCCAGGCGCGGCAGGCGACGCAGACGCGCCCAGTCGTGCACGGCGGGGTCGTTGTCGACGGCCACGGCGACGCGTCGGGGATCGGCGCCGACCCAGGTGGCGGACAGGAGCGCGGTGCCGCTGAAGTCCTCGCGCAGCCGCACGGCCGGGCGCCCCGCTCGTCTCAAGGCGCCCTCCAGCAACGCGAGCTCGTCCTCGGGCTCCTGCACGGCCTCCTCATAGAGGGCGAAGCGGTCGGCAATGAACGTCTGAGGCTTGGGCTTGGGCATGAGCGGGCACGAATCTGCTGCACTTGGGGGGCGAGCGCCAGCCCCGCGGCGGAACGGGGAGCGGCTCCTGCCTGCCGTGGATATGCATGGTCAGGGGAGGCTGCCATGCAAATGAACGACACGCTGCGTCGGGTGCTGGCGAAGAAGGGAAGCCGCGTGCTGTCCGTGGCCCCGGGCGACACGGTGTACCAAGCCCTCAAGGTCCTCGCGGACAACAACATCGGGGCCGTCCTGGTGGTGGACGGCAGCCAGCCCGTGGGGATGTTCTCCGAGCGCGACTACGCCCGGAAGGTGGTGCTGCTCGGCAGGGTGTCCAAGGAGACCTCGGTGCGCGAGGTGATGGGCCGGCCGCTGGTGACCGTCCCCCCAGAATTCACCGTCGACCTCGCGCTGGCGTACATGAGCGAGAAGCACGTGCGCCACCTGCCCGTCGTCGAGAGCGGCAGCGTGCTCGGGATGGTCTCGATCGGCGACCTCGTGAACTGGGTCATCTCCGCCCAGACCGAGACCATCGAGCACCTGCACGAGTACATCGCCGGCCAGTACCCAGGCTGACTCTGGACCGGGCAACCCGGTTCCCGTCCCAACGATCCGTCACCGCCGAGCCCGCGTAGAAGGCGGGCTTTCGACGTCGGGCCTGCGTCGCCGCCGGGGGATGGCCGGTCGTCGTCTGGGAGGTGCGTCGGGACTGCGCCGCGGGCCATCCGAACGGCGCCTATCCCCAGACCCCGGCCACGACGGCCCCCACGGTCAGCAGCATCCCCACCACCAACTGCAGCTGGATGGTGCCGGCATTGGCCTGCACCAGCTGGCGGTCGCCGTAGTGCGCCAAGGCGATCCTCGAGTTGCGCACGGCCAGCGGCAGCGAGAGCAGCGCCAGCAGCGTCCAGAGCGGCATGGCGCGCGTCGCGACCCCGGCGACCACGCTGACGAACGCCAGCGCGAGCAGGACGACGTAGCCTTTGGCCGCGCCCGCGGCGCCCAGTGTGACGACCAGGTTGGTCTTGCCCGCCGCGCGGTCGGCGTTGAGGTCGGGGATCTCGTTGATCCAGAGGATGGCCGCGGTGAGCGCGCCCAGCGGCGCGCCGGCGAGGTAGGCCTGCCAGAGGTGCTGCCCGGTCATCGCGAAGACGGCGCCGGCGACCATCAGCGGGCCGAAGCACAGCCCGACCGCCAGCTCGCCCAGGCCGCGGCGCGCGGCGAGCCTCAGCGGCGGCGCGGTGTAGCTCCAGGCGACGAACGCGCCGACCGCCCCGAACGCCAGCAGGCCCCAGCCGCGCAGGAGCGCCAGGCCCAGGCCGAGCAGCGTCGCCGCAGCCATCGCCCCGAATCCGGCCAGCATCGAGCCCTTCGGCGTGAGCAGCCCGAGCTCGATCGACCGGCTGCCGCCCGAGAACGGCGCGAAGTGGTCGTTGTTGCCGGGGTCGGCGCCGCTCTTCCAGTCGAAGTAGTCGTTGAGCAGGTTCGCCGCGGTGTGCAGCAGCGCCGCGGCGACCGTCGCGACCACGAACACCAGCCAGGGGAACGGCCGGGCGATCCCCGTCGCCCACGCCCAGGCGCCGGCGAAGGCCACCGGAGCCACCGTGGCCGTCAGGAACGGGACGCGGGCCACGGTGAACACCGCCTTCAGCCTCGGCGCGAGACCCCGCGGCAGCGCCTTCTCGGCCGCCATCTCCGGCAGCGGCTGGGCGGTGGCGGTGTAGCCGTCGGCGAGCGAGGTCAGCGTCACCGCCGCGGCGAACGAGCGGCCGTCGGCGCGGCGCAGCGCGGTCACGGTCTGGAACGAGCCGTCGCGGCGCGCCGCGGCCAGCCAGCCCGGCAGCTCCGCGACGGCGACCAGCCCCGCGGTGAGCGCCTGCAGCCGGCGCTTGCCGACTACTTCCTCCGGCCGGTAGCCGAAGACCTTCGTGGCTTCCTGGTCGAAGGCGCGGACGCGGCCCTCGAGGTCGCAGGTGACGGTTCCCGGCTGTTCCAAGACATACCTCCCGTGCTCGATGTCGAAGCGCGGCTGCCGGTGAGGATGCCCAGGGCACCCGCCACGTCGAAGCGCGCGGTTTTGAGGAAGACGCCCAGCGCCCGGTCCACCAGGTCGGCCAACCGGCGCATGCGGACGATGCGGTCCAGCTGCTCGCGGGTGGCCCGCCCCAGGGCGGCCTCCTCGGCGCGGAGCAGGTCGCTGCGGACGCGGGCGATGAAGCGGCCCTCGCGGGACTCGATCACCTTGCCGATCATCTTGAGGAAGTCGGTCTCCGCCTCGAAGCGCCAGGCGTCGGCGCCCATGCGCACCCGGTGCAGCACGCCCCACTGCTCCATCTCCCGGGTGATCATCGAGACCGCGCCCTTGGACAGGCCGAGCGAAGCGCCGATCTCCGCGGCGGTGTAGGGCCGGTCGCGCACGTAGAGCAGAGCCCAGACCCGGCCCTCGTTGGCGCGGAAGCCCCAGAACTCGATGACGTTGCCCGCCGCGTCGACGACCAGCGCCTCCCAGTCGGCGAGGTCGGTCTTGCCGGCCGGCGCGCTGTCCCGGCTGCGGATGACGAGCCCCTTCATGCCGCCTCCTTGCCCAGCCCCTGCGCGAACGAGCGCGCCAGCGATTCCAGCTCGTCCACCCAGCGCGGGTTGCCCAGGACCGACAGCGCGCCGAGCGCGGCGTCGACCTCGGCGAGCAGCTGCGAGGCCGTCTCCTCGGCGGCGCCCTGGGCGAGGAGCGCCTCGCCCGCGGCGGCGACCTCGGCAGCGGCGGGGTGCTCCCGGCTCCAGAGCGCTTCGAGGCGGGCGCGCAGCGCGGGCGAGCGCTGGGCGGCCCAGAGGATGGGGACCGAGGGGTTCTTGTTCTTCAGGTCGGCGAAGCGGTCCTTGCCCTCGCCGCCGGCGAGATCCTTGAGGTCGTCGGCGAGCTGGAAGGCGACGCCCAGGCGCATCCCGAAGTCGTCGAAGGCGCGGGCGAGGTCCTCGCGGCCGGCCAGCAGCCCCGCCGAGCGCCCGCACCAGGCGAAGAGCGCCCCGGTCTTGCCCTCGGCGATGGAGCGCCACTCGCCGAGCGGCAGGTCCAGGCGGCCGCGCACCTCCAGCTCCAGCGCCGCGGCGTGGGACATCAGGCCCACCACCTCGATGGCGCCGGTGGTCACCGGCCGCGGGTGGGGCCGCAGGAGGGCGAAGGCGTTGGAGAGCAGCCAGTCGCCGGCGAGCACGGCCACCGCGTTGCCCCAGCGGGCGTTGGCGGTCGGGCGGCGGCGGCGCACCGAGGCCTCGTCCACCACGTCGTCGTGGAGCAGGCTCGCGCCGTGGATCAGCTCGCCGGCGGCGGCGACGTCCTCCAGCGCCTCGCGGGGCGCCCCGGCCGCCTCGCCGAGCAGGAAGGTCAGCCGCGGGCGGATGCGCTTGCCGCCGGCCTCCAGGCACAGGGCGCGCGAGGCCTCGGCCAGGACGCCTCCCTTGTCGCCGGAGAGCGCGGCGCCCAGGCGGCCTTCGACGGTCTGGACGAACTGGTGGGCGAGGTCCATGGGAGTGTCCGATTTCCTAAGTTCAAGACGGCTTGAACTTCGCGAACCTTAGCGGCCGGCAAGGGGCGCTGCAAGGCGGCCGAGGGCGGGCGGTCGTCGGCATGTCGCGTCGAAGCGACCGCCGACAGCGTGAGGCAGCCCGGGCTGCGGACCCCCGGCCTCGTCGCTGGCAGCGGCAGGCTTCCGCGCCGGTCGAAAGAGGTCAGCGCATGCGCAGTTCGAGCATCCGAGAATGAGCGAATACCCGTGCCCCACCGCCGTCCAAGCCGCGGCAGCCGGGGCCGGCGGAGCAAGAAACATGCGGACACCTCTGAGGATTCTTCTCGCCCTCTCGACGCTGGCCTTCGCCCAGGGCTGCGCGACCGCGACGCTCCTCGCCAAGGCGACGGGCTTCGAGAAGGAGTGCTCCTCCAGCTCGCTCACCACCTGGCAGCCGACCGGCTCGCGACAGACGACGCTCCACGTCGATCTGGCCTACGTCCCTCCTCCACCGCCTCCCGCTCCTCCCGAACCGCCGCCCGCGCCACCGCCTCCGCCGCGGGTGGTGGTCCTGGTGCCCGCGCCTCCCTGGCCCGGCCCCATCCTCGTTCCCCCGCCCGGCCCGCCGCGCCTGCGCCTTCCTCCTCCACCCCCGCCTCCCGGGCCACCGCCGATCGCCATCGCCGTTCCTACCGCGCCTGCCACCGCGCGCCTCATCTGCCGCCAGGACTCGCGCTACTCGCAGGCCCACTACCGGACCGAGCGCTGGCTCTACGAGCCCAGCCACAAGGTCCTCATCGGCTTCTTCGGCCTCTCGGAGACCGCGCTCGCCGCGGCCATGCTCGGCACCGCCAAGCTCGAGGGCGGCAAGGTGGATGCGGCGGCGCTCGTCACCGGGATCGTCCTGGGCCTCGACGCCCTGGGCACCTGGGCGCTGCTCGCGCACCCGAAGCAGAACTGGGTCGAGGAGAGCGATGGGCCGGGGCCGATGGAATCGGTCGCCGCCTGCCCGGAAGGCATGTCGGTCGACGTCGACGGCATCCGCTCCGAGGTCGCCCCGGACGGCACGGTGCACCCCGAGGTCGGAGCGCGGCTGCTGGAGGCGATGTGGCGGCCGGGCGTCTCGTTCTCCTTCGCGGCGGGCGGCTTGGCGCGGACCGTCGAGCCGACCCAGGAGCAGCGCTGCCGCTTCGCAGAGCTGAACCATCTTCCGCCGCCGCCGGGCTGCCCGGTGTGGTGGGTCATCCCCGAGCCGGGCTGGGCGCTGGAGCTGGGGCCCGGTCCGCAGCCGGTCACCACTCGGTAGCCGGGGGACGACTCACCAGGGCATCGATTCGATCCGGATCAGGCCGGCCAGGTCCTCCATGAACCCGGCGCGGTCGCGCAGCTTCTCGAGGTCCGGCCGGCCCGAGGCCTCGGCCGCCGTCAGGCGCACCCACCAGGTGGTGGTGTCGAGGCCTTCTCCGGCGACGACCCGCTCGAGGGAGCGGACGAACCAGTGCGCCTGGCAGGTCACGCAGCGCTCGACGGTCTGCGAGTCGCGCGGGTGGCCTGACACGACGCGGACCACTTCGAGCGAGGGGCTCCTGCAACAGTCGAGGTGCGTGATCGCTCGCGCCATGGCCGGGCCTCCGCTGGGTTCGCGGGCCGAATCATCGCAGCCGGCTCGGAGTGCTGCCACGGATCGCGCGGATTGAACGCTGGCCCCTCGACGCGCTCAGGTGTCCGGGAGAGACGCAGCCCGCGTGTCCGCCGCTCGCCTCGTCGGCTCCGGGGCCAAGCCCCGGCCTCACCGCGCCGGGCAGATGCGCGCCTTGAACCGGCCGAGGACCCGGAACGACTCCTTCTCGCCGGGTGCGCTCAGCGCCGCGAGCGTTCCGGCGATCTCGTCCCCCTCCTCGAAGCCGAGTTGGTCGAAGCGGACCCAGGCGCGGCTGCCGTTCTGGTCGAACAGATAGGAGTGGTCTCCCTTCGCGAAGTTGATGCCGACCGAGACCCGCTGGGCCGCACCCAGGATCGACTTCCCACGCGCCACTCCGCCCATGCTGCTCAGGTCCAGATGGGCGAACGGGCGCACGGAGAGCGCCGCGCAGTCGACGGCCTCGCCGATGGGGAACCTGAGCGAGCCGACGCGGGTGGCGCCGCCGTCGGGTTCGACCTCGACCGTGGCCAGCCCTTCGAAGAACCGGAGCGGCTTGCCCGACCAAGTGCCGCCGAGCTTGCCGGAGAGCGCCGCCGGGTCCTCGTCGCCGATGCGGTCCTCGGGCGCGTCGGCGCAGAGCTCGACGTCGAAGCTCCCGCTGCCCCGGTACGCGAGCGGCGTCGAGACCTCGTCCGCGCCGTATCCCGTGACCCTCACCAGCCGGCGCTCGAACGAGAGCTTGCCGCGGACGCGTGCGCCCTTCTTGGCCTCGAAGGGCTCCAGCTTCGCCACGGCATGGTGCGGATCGAGGCCGCCGTAGTAGCTCGGGCCGCTCCGGTTGAGCTGCACCCAGACGTTGACGTCGCGGCCGGTCGAGAACGCCCCCTTCGGACCGCGCGGCACCTCGAAGCTCAATCGGTCGTCGTAACTCGTGTCCGCGCAGCCGACCTCGTGGTCCGCCAGGCGGATCTCGAGCCCCCCGCGGCGCCACTCGGCCGTCCCGCTGCGGAGGTCCAGCGTTTCGCCTTCGGCCTCGCCCCGGATGCTCGGGACCTGCGCCGCGGGAGCCGACGGTGTTCTACCGGCGGACGCGGTCGCCGCCACGGGGGCCGGCCTGGCTTCTGCGGCAGGCGGCGAGCGCTTCGGGCTGCTGCACCCAGCGGCCGCCGCAACGAGGAGGGCCATCCCCAGGGAGTGCTTTCGCATGGCGGGACCGTACCACGGGCGCTCCACCTGCTCGGCGTTGCGCTGGCCTCCTGAGGACGGCGGCGGCAACGCCTTGGCAGGAGACGCGGCCTGCGACCCGTATCCAGCTGCGGTCCTGTGGACACTCGTCCGGGCGGACTGCGCCGACCGGTATCTTCGCGGAGGGACCAATCCGCCGACGAGCGCCAACACGGGAGACGCAGGCCCGAGCACCGACACCGGGCTGGCGTGCGGCGCCGGGCTGCCCAAGTCCGATCGATCGGACCTGGCGACCGGGAAGGAGACTTGCTCCACGGTGGAGCAAGTCCTCGGCGCGCGACGCCCCGCTCGAGGGAGCGGACGAACCAGTGCGCCTGGCAGGTCACGCAGCGCTCGACGGTCTGCGAGTCGCGCGGGTGGCCTGAGACGACGTGGATCACTTCGAGCGAGGGGCTCTTGCAGCAGTCGAGGTGCGTGATCGCTCGCGCCATGGCCGGGCCTCCGCAGGGTTCGCGGGCCGAATCATCGCAGCCGGCTCGGAGTGCTGCCACGGATCGCGCGGATTGAACGCTGGCCCCTCGACAAGCTCGGGGTGTCGTTGGCTGAGCTCGGGGTGTCGTTGGCTAGAACCCGATCGAGTTGAAGAGGAACGGGTAGCTGACGATGACCTTGCCGCCGGTGGGCTTGGGGAAGATCCAGGTCTTCAGGCTGCCGACGATGCAGTTGGGCACCTCGGAGCCCTTGATCGTGGCCTGCTTCACCTTGACCTCCTCCACGCGCCCGTCGGTGCCGATGGTCCACTCGAGGTTCAGCTTGCCGGCCAGCCCCGCTTCCCGCAGCAGCGCCCGCTCGTAGCAGCCGCGGATCTCGCCCATGTGCTCGTTGATGACCTTGGCGATCAGCTCGCGCGCCAGCTGCCCGCCGCCGCCGCGCTGCTTGAACCCGGCCGCGGACGCGACCACCGTGCCGCCGACCTTGCCCTTGCCGGTCCCGCCCGCGTTGAAGGAGCCGATGCCGCCGCCGCCTCCTCCGCCCATGCCGCGGATGGCGCCGATGCCCTTGGTCTCGGTGCCGAAGCCGCCCATCCCCTCGCCGAAGCTCATGCCGGCCATGGCCACCGGCGGCTTGCCGGTCAGCGGCGAGAGCTTGTAGCCCATGCCCTTGTCGCCGTAGCCCTTCGGCCCGCCGGTGAGCTTGCTGGTCGCCTTGAGCAGGCTCTCCACCGCGAGGCCCGAGGTGACCCGCTGCACGCTCTTGAGCGCCTGGCTGACCTGCTGCGTGTTCTTGCTGCGCGGCACGTCGGGCGGCAGGTCGACCTTCGGCTCGTTCTTCTCGCGCTCCTTGGGCTTCTCGACGAGCTTCTCCAGCCTCTTCACTTCCTTCTTCTTCTCCGGCGGCTTGAGGACGGCCTTGGCCGCGCGCAGCATCTGCTGCGGGGTGAAGTCCTGCCTGGACTCGTCGTAGTGCGGCATGAAGACGACCGCCAGCACCGCCGCCACGCTCAGCGCGCCCACCGCCGCCGCCGGCAGCGCCACGCCGGAGCGCAGGAACGAGCGCAGGCTCATCGAGGGCGCCCGCCGCAGGCGCTCGACGCGCACCTCGAGCGAGTAGTCGGCGTCCCCCAGGCGGACCAGCTTGTCCGGCTCGAGCGGGACGCTGGTCGCGTCCTTCTCGGCGGCGCCCAGCGCCAGGCGCCAGCCGTTCTTCTCGAAGGTGAAGGCCTTCAGGCCCTGCGGGACCCGCAGCGTCCAGCGCCCGGCCTTGTCGCTCTTGGCCAGCAGGAACCGCGGGCTGGGCAGCGGCAGGCGATAGGCGGCGACGTCGGCGGCATCGGACGGGCCGGCGAAGACCTCGCGGCCGGGCTCGAAGCCGTAGACGCCCACCGAGGTCTTGCCCCAGAAGACGCGCACGCGCAGGACGGGGCCGGGGTCCTTGCCCTTCGGCAGCTCGCCCAGATCCTCGGGAGGCGGCGGGACGTAGCCGGCCATGGGCTGCAGCCGGAAGGCGTGTCGGCCGGGAGCGGACGCAGGCGCGGCAGCGGGGGACGCGGGGACCGGTGCCGGAGCCCTGGCCGCGGGAGGCGCGGGCGGCGCCGTCTGCGCGAGAGCGACCGGAGCGGGCGGAGCGGGAGGCGGGGCAGCCCTGGCGGCAGGCGTCGCGGGATGGGTCAGCGGGGCGGCCGGCGCGGCCTGAGGCTGCGGGCGCGGCGCCGCGGCCGCGGGGCGGGCCTGCGGCAAGGGTTGGGGTCGGGGCTGCGGCGCGACTGCGCGAGGAGGCGGAGGAGCGGCCGGCGCGGGCGACGGGATCGCCGGGCGCTGCTTCTTGGGCGCCACCACCCGCAGCTTGAGGACGAACGGGCCGATCGCCACGTCGTCGAGCGCGCGGACCTCGGCGGTGCGCTGCGGCACGCCGTTGATGCGCAAGGCGCCGTCGTCGGAGACGGCCTGGAGCGTGGCCTTGCCGTCGCGGAAGACCAGGAAGGCGTGGCAGCGGCCGACGGCCGGATCGTCCAGGTGCAGCTCGCAGTTGGCGTCGCTGCCCACCGCGTACTCGCCGGGCGGAAGGACCAGCGAGCCGGCGAGGGTGCCGCCGCGCAGCATCACGACCTGCAGCGTGGACTCGTCGGCCGCCGGAGCCGCAGCCGCAGGCGCCGGCGCGGGGGCGGGCGTGGGGGCGGGCGTGGGGCAGAGCCGGTCGGCCTCCTCCCGGGAGAGGTGCTGGGCGCCGCCGGCGATGGCCGCGGCGAGGGCCAGCGGGTTGTCGATGACGGCGGTGACCTCGCGGTCCGGGTCCGCGCCGTGGAAGACGCGGTCGGCCTCCTCCGGGGTCAGGCGCTGCTTGCCGGCGGCGAGCGCCTCGGCGAGCGCGAGCGGATCGAGCCGGGCGGCCTGGCGGGGGTCGAGCTCGGAGCGCTCGGCGCCGGTGAGGGGGCGGGAGCGGGCGGCCTCGAGAAGCTGGTGCGTCCTGGAGGTCATGGCAGTTCTCCGCGGGCCAGGGCTTCGGCCAGCCGCTGCTTGAGCCGCTCCCGGAAGCGCATCAACGTGACGGTCACGGTGCCGTGGGGGACGTTCAGCCGCGCGGCGATGTCCCGCGTCTTCTCCCCGCGCGAGTAGTGGGCGAGCACGACCTCGCGGTGGCCGGGGTTCTCCACGCCCTCGCAGGCCGCGCGGACGGTCTGGATCCAGCTCTCGCGGTCGGCGGCCTCCTCGTGGGCCTCGGGCGGGGCGTCGGAGCCGAGGACCAGGGCCAGGGTGTCGGAGAGCTTGCGCTCGCGCTCGGTCTGGCGCGCGTGGCGCAGGCAGTGGCGCCGGGCGATGGCGAAGAGCCAGCCGGCGAAGCGCGCGTCGTCGCGCAGGTGGTCCAGGTTCTGGAAGGCGAGCGAGAAGATGTCCTGCGTCCAGTCCAGGGCGAGGTCGCGGCGGCCGTGGGCGCAGACCAGGCAGTAGGAGGTGACCGCGGGCTGGAACTGGCCGAACAGCAGGCGCCAGGCGCGCTCGTCGCGGCGCTTGGCGGCGCGGACGATCTCCGGGGAGACGCCGACTTCCGGCGCGGCTTCGGAATCGAGGGCTGTGGCCTGGTTTGCCATGACCGTTCCGAGAGTCTCTCCTGTAATCAAAGAGGCCGCTCGCCCGCGTTGATTACACGGCGGCGGGGTCGGCGGAAAGGGTCCAGGGTCCGCAGGGTTGGCGCGACGCGGGCGGGGCGCAGGCCCACCGCAGCCCGGGCGATCGTCCGCGTCCACCGTGGAGGGTCCGTGTCCGTCCGGGCACTCCGCCCTGCCGCGGGAGCGGAGGTTTGAACTCCACCTCCGCCTGGGATAGAACGTGCGCCCTTTTTCGCCGGCAGCGAAACCGCGCCGGCCGCGAACCGAGGGTCGACATGAACCGGCTGGTCTCGAGCCTCTTCTGTGCAGCGCTTCTGGCGGGCTGCGGCGTCGGCGCCCTCGAGGACGAGGGCGCTCCGGTCGAGGCCGCGCAGGACGAGCTGTCCACCACGCGCTCGGCGAAGGCCTCGGGCCTGACCGTCTGGATCGACCGCGACGTCACCGCGGTGAACGAGGGCGGCGGGACGGCCTGGGTGCTGCACGGCCGCGCCAGCAGGGACCTGACCCGCGTCTTCTCCTTCATCTGCGACGACGCGCTCGGCGGGGCGACGCTCACCGACCCGCGCAGCTTCGAGATCAAGTTCGAGTGGACCGACTTCGAGGTCGCCCTGGCCCCGCGGGTCGTCTACCTGGCCGTCACCACCGCCACCGGCGGCGAGTACTACGCGACCTACGGCCTGGCGCCCCGGCTCACCGACTTCAGCGGCCCGACCAGCATCTGGGTGAAGTCCGACCTCGTCCCGCGCACCGAGAACGGTATCCGCGCCTGGGTGGGCGAGTTCACGACCAGCAAGGTCCCCAACGCGGTCGCCGTCTACAACGACATCGACACCGACCCCGAGGTCCGCCAGCTCACGCCGACCCGCTGGGAGTTCGTCTACCCGGGCACCACCCAGATGCTCAGCCAGCCGATGGGCGGCGCGCCGCTCTTCTTCCGCGCCGACTTCCCCAAGGGCCCCGCGCAGAAGAGCGGGCGTGTCGTCGTCTCGCTGTCGTCGCTGAGCCTCTCGACGCAGGCGCCGTACTAGCCCAGGGCGCTACCCCCGGCAAAACGTCGGCCGCGGCGGCGCGCGCAGCGTGAAATCCACTCGGCGACGGGTGGGCCCGGCTCGGCAGCGGGACCCTAGTTGACCACGCGGTCCGGCGGCAGCGGGTAGACCGCCAGGTAGCGCACCGGCCCGGAGGTCTCGAAGGTGAACTTGCCCGAGGCCACCTCCACCACGTCACCCGGCTTGACCAGCGCGCGCTGGCCTTCCGCCTCGAGCAGCCAGGCCCCCGAGAGGCCGATGAGCGTCCGCCGCGGAGCGTCGCCCGAGACCCGCACCGACTCGGCGACCTCGCGGATCGCCACCTCGTAGAGCGAGCGGTGGAAGCGCCTCTGCGCCGCCTCCTCGCTCAACGGGCCCATCTCCTCGTCGTCCCAGCGCGTGATTCGCATGTCGAGCCGCCTTCGGGGGTGCAAGGCTCAGATAAAGGCGGCGCGGCGAGGCGGCCAAGGAAAGTGGGCGCGCCCGGCCCAGCCGAGCCTGCCCGGCCGCGGGCAGGGTTCGCCCCGGCGTCTCCTGCCTGGCGCGCCAGCGATGCTGCTATCGTTCAGGGCCCGTGCTCCAGCCAAACCAGCAACTCGGCCAGTACCGGATCGTCCGATTCCTCGGTGAAGGCGGGATGGGAGCGGTCTACGAGGCGCTGCACGTCGAGCTGAACCGCCGCGTGGCGCTCAAGACCTTGAAGGAGCAGGTCGAGAACCTGCCCACGGTCCTCGAGCGCTTCCTGCGCGAGGGGCGCGCCGCCGCGCGCATCCGCCACCCGCACGTCGTCGACGTCCTCGACGCCGGCCAGGCCGAGGGCACGGCGTTCCTGGTGATGGAGTTCCTGGAGGGGGAGGACCTCGAGGTGCTGCTGCGGCGGGAGACGCGGCTCCCGGTGGCGCGGGTCATCGAGATCATGGTGCCGGTGATGGCCGCGGTCGACGCCGTCCACCGCCAGGGGATCATCCACCGCGACCTCAAGCCGCAGAACATCTTCCTGACCAAGGGCCCCTACGGGGAGCCCGCCCCCAAGGTGCTCGACTTCGGCATCAGCAAGGTCGCCTCCAGCAACTCCAACCTGACCTCGGTGGGCGAGGCGCTGGGCAGCCCGTTCTACATGTCGCCGGAGCAGGCCCGCGGCGTCCGCTCGCTCGACGCGCGCAGCGACCAGTTCAGCCTGGCGGTCATCCTCTACGAGCTGCTCACCGGCGTGCGGCCCTTCGACGCCCCGAACCCCTTCGCCGTGCTGGTGGCCATCCAGACCGCGGCGGCGGTGCCGCTGCGCGAGCGGCTGCCCGACCTCCCCGCGCCGCTCGGCGCCGCGATCGCGCGGGCGATGGCGCGCGAGCCCGCCGAGCGCTTCGAGTCGGTCCTGGGGTTCGGCCGCGAGCTGCTGCCCTTCGCCAGCGAGCGCACCCGGGTGCTGTGGACGCCGCTGTTCGGCGCGGCCGCTGCGGCCGAGCCGGGGCCCGACCCGGGATCGGGATCGGGGGCCCCGCGCGAAGACCGGACCGTCATGCGCGCCAATCCCCTGGAGGAGGGGGAACCGGCCGCCGCGGCGCCGCGTCGCCAGATCACCGGCTCGACGCGCGCTCCGTCGCCGTCCATGCACTCCATGCACTCGCTGCAGGCCCCGGGCTCCCCGCGCGCCCCGTCCCCGTCGCCCTCCGGCTCGATGGGGGCGCCGCGCGCGGTCACCGGCTCGCTGCGCCCGTCCCCGTCGCCGTCCGGCTCGATGGGTGCGCCGCGCGCGGTCACCGGCTCGCTGCGCCCGTCCCCGTCGCCCTCCGGCTCGATGTCCGCGCCGCGCGCGGCCACCGGCTCGCTGCGCCCGTCCCCGGCGTCCTCCGGCTCGATGCCTGCGCCGCGGGCGGTCACCGGCTCCCTCCGCGCCCCGTCGTCCTCCGTGCCCTCGCAGGCCGCGCGGCGCGACACGCCCCCGGCTCCTCCCCGCGTGGCCTCGCCACCGGCTCAGCGTCCCCGGCGGCGAGTGGACAGCCCCGCCGAGCAGATGGAGAAGGCCGCTCCGCGGACGGAGTCCGAGATGCCGGCGGCGCCGGCCGGGGGGCGCTGCCTGTGCGTCGCGACGAGCGATCCGGCGGCCCAGCAGCGCGTGTGCGAAGCGGTGCGCGCCTCCCCGAGGCTCGTCCTGCTGCTGGAGGCCAAGGGCCCGGACCCGGAGGAGCGGCCGCCGCTGGTGCAGATCCTCGACGCGGCCGGGGACGCCATCGACGTCGTGGTGCTGGTGGACGACGGTCGCCACGGGTGGCGCCAGCCCATGGTCGAGGTGTGCCGCGAGCTGGCGCCCGACCGCCAGGATGCCCCGCGCTGCTACCTCTTTTTCGAGCGCGCAGAGCCGGTGCACGCCATCCACAAGGGCTCGACGAACCCGTTGGCCGACGCGGCCAAGGTCACCGAGTGGATCGCCCGGCGGGTCCCCGGGACGCGCCGGTTCAGGCGGTAGGGCGGGGCTCAGGTCAAGCCGGCCTCCGGGCAGGCGGCGAGTTCTGCGCGGGTCCCTCGGTAGCGATAGGTAATACGAGGTAGTAACATTTACGCCAAGGAGGCTTCCGATGGGCGAGAAGGCCAACATGGCGGTGAAGTTGGAGGCCGACCTTCGAGAGCGGCTGAAGGCGCTCGGGGAGGCGAAGCAGCGCTCGACGCACTGGCTCATGAAGGAGGCGATCAAGCGCTACGTCGAGGTGGAGGAGGAGGCCGAGCTCGCAAAGAAGGAGGCAAGGCAGCGAGCGGCGCGATTCGAGGCCACTGGGGAGTACGTGGCGCACGAGGACGTCGATGCCTGGTTGAGGAGCTGGGGCTCCAAGAAGGAGCTGCCCGTTCCCGCGCGCACCCGTAAGTGGCCTCGATGAACCTCCTCTGGGCCCCTGGGGCCGTGCAGGACCTCGTTCGCCTCAGAGAGTTCCTCGAGCCGGGGAGTTCCGCGGCGGCCGAGCGGGCGGCCGCACGGATCAGGCAGGCGGCGAGCGCGCTCCTGGTGCAGCTCGAGGCGGGCCGCGTCGTCGAAGACGCTCCGGAACTGCGTGACCTGATCGCGCCCTTTGGGGCCGGGGCCTACGTCATTCGCTATCGCATCTACTCCGACGCGGTGCTGGTCGTCCGGGTATGGCACAGCCGCGAGGAGCGCCCACCGCGAGGACAGCGGTAGGAAGGGACACACTCATCTCTAGGGAGATTCGGTTCGCCTTCTCGGAGCTGAAGCCCTCGAAATCCACGTCGAGGGTCGAGCCCGTTCTGGCCGCGTTGAGCACGTCGCTCGACTGGACCCGGTACGACACGAACTCGAACTCGGCACCCTCCATGGACGACGGCCATTACCGGCGGCGTTCCTGAACCTCAACTCTCCTGCCGCGCCGGCCCGACGTGCGTGCGGCGCCGCAGCAGCCCCAGCGCCCGCGCCCGGAAAGAGTCGAGGATCTCGTACACGGTCGGGATGACCAGCAGCGTCAGCAGCGTGGAGGTGATGACCCCGCCGATGACCGCGCGCCCCAGCGGCGCCCGGAAGTCGCCGCCTTCGCCCAGGCCCAGCGCCACCGGGATCATGCCGGCGATGATCGCCACGGTGGTCATCATGATCGGCCGCAGGCGGATGCGGCCCGCCTCGATCAGCGCCTCCCGCAGGCTCGCCCCGCGCTCGCGCGACCACTTGGCGAAGTCGATGAGCAGGATGGCGTTCTTGGCCACGATCCCGAACAGCAGGATCACGCCGATGAGGCTCATGATGTTCAGCGTGTCGCCGGTGACCAGCAGCGAGAGCACCACGCCGATCAGCGACAGCGGCAGCGACACCAGGATGGGCAGCGGGTCCAGGAACGAGCCGAACTGGATGACGAGGATGAGGTACATCAGCAGCAGCGCCACCGCGAGCGCGAGCCCGACCCGCCCGAAGACCTCCGCCTGGTCCCGCGCCTCGCCGCCCTGGTGGAGGGTGTAGCCCGGCGGCAGCGGCAGCCTGGCCAGCCGCGCGTTCAGGTCGCGGACCACCTCCGAGAGCGAGCGGCCCTGCACGTTGGCCTGCACGTTGATGGTCTTCTCGCGGTCCAGGTGGTCGATCTCCGCGGGCCCCAGCGTGGAGCGCAGGCGCGCGACCTGCCCCAGGGGAACGGTCGCCGGGGCCTCCTCGGCTCCCCGCCGGAGCGCGCCGGGGCCGAGCGCCAGCGGGAGCTGGGCGAGGTCGGCCGGGCTCTCGCGCGCCTGCGGGGCGAGCCGCACCATGACCTTGCGTGTCTCGCCCGAGGGATCCACCCAGTCGCCGGCGTGCACCCCGGCGAACGCCGGCCGCAGCGCCAGCGCCAGCGCGCCCATCGACAATCCCAGCCGGCCGGCGAGGTCCCGGTCGAGCTGCACCTCCACCTCGGGCTTCTGGCCGCGCGTCGAGAGCCCCACGTCCACCGCGCCCGGCACCTGGCGCAGGACGTCGCGCACCTGCACCGCGAGCGTGTTGAGCCCGCCGACCTCCGGGCCCTGCACTTCGATCTGGATCTGCTTGAACGCGCCGCCGAAGCCGCTGGTGAACACCGAGGTCGCCGCGCCCGCGACCCGGGTCAGCTCGGTGCGCAGCGCGGCGCCCAGCTCGGACTGGTTCACGCGCCGGTCCTTGCGCGGCGTCAGCTTGAGGTAGACGAGCGCCTGGTCGACGCCCGGCGCGCGCAGCGGCTGCGGCGTGCCCAGCGTGGCGAAGGAGTAGGCCACCTCGGGGTGCGCGCGCGCCAGCCGCGTGACCTCCAGCACCTTGCGCCGCGTGTACTCCAGGTTCGAGCCGGGCGGCGTCTCGACCAGGAGGTAGATCTCGCTGCGGTCGCTCACCGGCACGAACCCGGCGCCGCCGAGGGCCGCCTGCAGCGCCAGGGCCCCGAAGAACGAGAGGAAGCCGATGCCCACCATCGCCAGGCGGTGGTCGAGCGCCCAGGCCACCACGACCTTGTAGCGGTCGGCCATCCGGTCGAACCAGGCGTTGAAGCGCGCGAGCGCCCGGGTGACGCGCCCGCGCTTCTCGCCGCGGATCTGCGGGTCCGCCCAGTACGCCGAGAGCATCGGGTCGAGCGAGAAGCTCACGAACAGCGACACCAGCACCGAGCAGGCGATGGTCAGGGCGAACGGCTTGAACCACTGCCCGGCGACCCCGTACATGAACGCGACCGGCACGAAGACGGACACGATGGAGAAGGTCGTCGCCGCCACCGCCAGGCCGATCTGGCTGGTGCCGCGGCGCGCCGCCTCGTCGTGCCCCAGCCCCATCTCCAGGTGCCGCACGATGTTCTCGCGCACCACGATCGCGTCGTCGATGAGGATGCCGATGGCCAGCGACAGGCCGAGCAGCGACATGGTGTTGAGGGTGAAGCCGAAGGCCCAGACGCTGATGAACGAGGCCAGCACGCTCACCGGCAGCGCCAGGCCGGTGATGACCGTCGAGCGCCAGGAGTTGAGGAAGAGGAAGACCACCAGCACGGTGAGCAGCGCGCCGAGGACGAGCGCCTCCTCGACGTTGTTGACCGCCTGCGCCACCCGCTCGCCGGCGTTGACCACCACCTTCAGCTCCACGCCCGGCGGCAGGCCCTTGCGCAGCTCGTCGGCCCGGGCCAGCACCTCCTTGGCCACCGCGGTCGTCGAGTGGCCCTTGGCCTTGAGGATGTCGATGCCCACCGCCTCGCGGTCGTCGAAGAGCGCCGCGGTGCGCGGCTCCTCGGTGCCGTCGAAGGCCCGGGCCACCTGGCCCAGGCGGATGGGCGCGCCGCCGCGCTCGGCGATGGCCACCTGGGAGAACTGCTCCGGCGTGTCCAGCCGGCCCAGCAGCCGGATGGTCTGCTCGCCGTAGCGCTGGTCGAGCCGGCCGACCGGGGCGGCCAGGTTCTGCGCCGAGAGCGCGTTGACCACGTCGGGCACGCCCAGCCCCGCCGCCCGCAGCGCCTCGGGGTCGACCTGCACCGTCAGCTCGCGCTTGATGCTGCCCACCACCGTCGCCTGCGCCACCCCGCGCACCGCGCGCAGGTCGCGGACGATCCCCGGGTCGGCCAGCTCGCTGAGCGCGGCGGCGGAGCGGCTGGCGGAGATGAGCGCCAGCGAGACGATGGGCATGTCCGCGGGATCGAAGCGGGTGAAGGCCGGCTCCTCCATCTCGGTGGGCAGGTCGGCGCGCTTGCTGGAGATGGCGTCGCGCAGGTCCTGCGAGGCCTGGTTGATGTCCTTCTCGAAGTCGAAGAACACCGTCAGCTGGGCCAGCCCGTCGGTGGCGCTGCCGGTGGTGCGCTCGCCGTCCACGCCGCTGATGGCGAAGACCGCGTCCTCCACCGGGTCGAGCACCTCGCGCTCCACCGTCTCCGGCGAGGCGCCGGGGTAGGGGATGGCGATGGCGATGATCGGCTGCTGCACGTCCGGGAACTCGTCGGTCTGCAGCGCCGCGAGCGCCACCAGCCCGAAGACGACCAGCGCCAGCATCGCCGTCACGGTGACGATGGGCCGGCGGATGGCGAAGTCGGAGATGAACATCCGTCACGGCCTCCGCGGCGGCGTGCGCGCCCGGTTGTCCTGCGGCGGCGCCGGCGTCCCGGCCGGCGGGAGCTGCACGTGCGTGCCGGGCGCCACGCTGGCGCGCGCCGAGCCGCGCACCAGGACCTCGCCCGCGGCGGCGCCGGAGGCGATCTCCACGGACTGCGAGAGCTCGTCGCGCAGGCCCAGGCGGACCGGGACGCGCTCGACCGTGCCGTCCTGGCGCACGCGCAGCACGGTCGGCTGGGCGGAGGCGAAGTCCACCACCGACAGCGGCGCGCACAGCCCTCGCCGCGCCTCGGTCACCACCCGCCCGCGCGCCGCCAGGCCGCCCAGCAGCGGCCCGCCCGGGTTGGGCAGCGCCACGTCGATGCGCACCTGGCCGGTGGCGGGATCCACCGTCGGCTGCACGTACTCGACCTCGCCGCGGAAGGTCCGCTCCGGCAGCCCGGCCACCAAGAAGTCCACCGGCGTCCCCGCGCTCAGCCGCGCGAGGTTCTCCACGGGCACCTGGGCCTCCAGCCGCAGCGTCGAGGGGTCGACCACCGTGAACAGCGCGGCGCCCACCTGCACGATGTCGCCCTGGCCGACCGGGCGCTCGGAGAGCACGCCGCCGAAGGGGACGCGCACGCGGGTGCGGTCCATCTGCAGGGAGGCGACGGCGAGGCGCGCCTGGGCGTCGGCGAGCTGGGCGCGCTGGAGGTGGACCGCCGCCTCGGCCCGCTCGAGGTCGCGCTGCGCGAGGCCGCCGGCCTCGGCCAGCTTGCGGCTGCGCACCTCCTCCTGCAGCGCGACCTCCAGGGTGTTCTGGGCGGAGCGGACCGCGGAGCGCGCGGCGAGCAGGGCGTCGCGCTGCGCCGTGTCGTCGATCACCACCGCCAGCGTGCCTTCGGGGACGGACTGGCCGCGCTCCACCAGCACCTCGCGCACGGCGCCCGGGACCTCGGCGCGCACCGTCGCCACCCGCCTGGGCTGCAGCGTCCCGCTGATCGAGGGCCCGGCTTCGAGCTGGCAGGGGGCGGCGGTGGCGACGTCCTCCGGGGCCAGCGTCACCGGCGGCGGCGGCGGGGGAGGCGCGGCCTCGCGGCGGCAGGAGGTCGCGACGGTGAGGGCCGCGAGCACGGCCCAGATGCCCCGTTGCCTACCCAAGCCCAGCCCCCTCGGGACACAGGGTCCCCAGTGAGCGTGGGGCCGGCAGGCGGGTGGAAGGAGCACCCGCCTGGGTTTCGCTCGGCGAGCCGGTGCTGCGCCTGCTCTTCCGTCTCGCGAAGACGGGCCGCGGCTTCGGCCTCGAGGCCCTCGGTTGCGGCGAGGGGCCGTCAAGGGTGACAGGTGCGTTTCCGGCCCGAGTTCAAGCGGTTGCGGGATTCGGAGACCTTTTCGAAACCGATTCCGAGACCCCCTGAGAATCCTTACAGAGGCGCAAGTTCACGGAGGCCACAAATGCTCTCGATCGGTTCTCGCGGCGCGGACGTCTCTCGGCTCCAGAACGCATTGAGGAGCGCGGGCTATGACCTCGGGACCGCGGACGGCATCTACGGCTCCAAGACCAAGGCGGCGGTCTCGGCGTTCCAGCGGTCCAAGGGCCTGCAGGCCGACGGCGTCGTCGGCTCCAAGACCAGCGGCGCGTTGCAGTCCTACTACCAGGACGGCTTCGACACCGGCAGCGTCACCACCAACAACGCCACCGGCGGCGTCGACGGCCGCGCGCAGATCGCCCAGACCACCAACGCCGGCCGCCGCAACCAGATGATCTCCGGCAGCCTCACGGTCAACGGCCACTCCTACGACTTCCGCAGCGGCGGGTACGGCAACGGCAGCCTCCCCAGGGGCACCTACACGGTCCGCGAGCACATGCACAGCCGCGACACCGCGGGCATGACGGTCGGCGGCGTCGGCTACAGCTTCGCGGTCAGCGACAAGTACGACCCGCGCGTCGGCGCGACTCGCAGCCTGCTGCGCATCCACCCCGACGGCGGCAGCGCCGGGACCCAGGGCTGCATCGGCATCGTCGGCAACGCCGACGTCCAGCGGCGCTTCCGCGCGGACATGGAGGCCGAGATTCGCCGCAACGGCGGCAGCTACACGCTGCAGGTCGGCTGAGAAGCGAAGCGCTGCGGCGGAGCTTCCGAGGGAGGCCCGGGGCTCCGGGTCTCCCTCTTTGCGGTTCGCCGCGTGGACGTGGGGCCTGCCAAGAAGGTCGCACGTCAGTCCGACTGGGGAGGCCCGCCGGGCTTCCTGATCGTCTTCGACCCGGGCGCCAACAAGTACGGCCTGGCGCTTCGTGGCGAGGCGGGCCAACCCGGCTTCGTCTTCGGCTTCTACGGGGGTCTCGCGGCCGCGTTGGAAGGGATGTGGGGACCGCGAGGCCGGGTCCGGAAACCCCGGAAGCCCCGGCGGCCCGAACGGGTGGGTCTCAAAAAGCCCGAGCAAATACAGGTGATTGCGATCCGGGCGGCCTTTCCGCGTCCGGAAACGCCCCTGGGGGCCACTACAAGGATGGGACGGCATCCCGGAGCGTCCCGCCCTACCTCCCCGTGCTATCGTCGGAGGGCGCCGCATCGCTGCTTGGAGACCGGATGCTCGAGGGCTATGAGGTCCTGCGGAAGGTCTCGGAAGGGGCCGCCGCCGAGGTCTATCTGGCGCGGCCCTCCAACGGGTCGGACCATGTCATCGCCGAGGTGATGCGCCCGGACCTGGTGCAGGAACCGGCGCTGGTGGCGCGCTTTCTCGCCGAAGCCAAGGCCCGCCAGGCCATCACCCACCCCAACATCGCCCACCGCGTCCACACCGGCGCCACCGCCGACGGCCGCCCGTGGCTGGTCTCCGAGCCCGTCGGCGAGAGCCTCGCCAGCCGGCTCAACTCCCGCGGCGCCCTGCCGCTGGAGGTGCTGCTGCCCATCGCCCTGCAGGTCTGCGAGGGCCTGGAGTTCATGCACCAGGCGGGCATGGTGCACGGCAACCTCAAGCCGGCGACGGTCTACGTCGTCGAGCGCGACGGGGCGCTGTCGCGGGTCAAGCTCATCGACTTCGGGCTGTCGTTCCTGCGCCCCGGCCGCACCCTGCCGCGGCCTCCCGGCGTCATCCTCGTCGAGCCGGAGTACCTGGCGCCCGAGCGCGTCCGCGGGCAGCGCTGCACCCCGCTGGCCGACGTCTACGGAGCCGGCGTCCTCTTCTACGAGCTGCTCACCGGCTTCCCGCCGTTCACCGGCGCCGACTCCTCCGTCGTCCGCCGCCGCCAGCTGGAGGAGACGCCGGCGCCGCTGCCCGAGAGCTGCGCGCTGCTGACGCCCATCGTCGAGCGCTGCCTCGCCAAGGATCCGGCGGCCCGCTACCCGAGCGTGGGCGCCCTCAAGACCGCGCTCAAGGAGCTGGCGGAGAAGGCGCTCTCGACGCCCATCGACATCGAGCTCTCGCTGGAGCCCGGCCCGGCGCCGGCCGTCCCGCCGGCCTCGGTGGTGGGCAGCTACGAGCTGTTGCAGCCGCTGGGCGAGGGGGCGATGGGCCGCGTCTTCCTCGCCCGCCACCAGACCCTGGACCGGCGCGTCGCGCTCAAGATCCTCAAGCCCGAGCTGGCCCAGTCGCGCAACGAGGTCGAGCGCTTCATCCAGGAGGCCCAGGCGGTCAACAAGATCCGCCACGAGCACATCGTCGAGATCTACGACTGCGTCGACGAGACGCTTACCGGCGGCGAGCGGCGCGTCTACTTCGTGATGGAGCTCTTGCAGGGCCAGTCGCTGCGCGAGCGGCTGTGCAACGGCCCGCTGCCGCTGCCCCGCGCGCTGCGGCTGATGCGCCAGGTGGCCCTCGCCCTCGACGCCGTGCACCGCGTCGGCGTGGTCCACCGCGACGTCAAGCCGGACAACATCTTCATCACCACCAAGAACGGCGCCGACTTCGTCAAGGTGCTCGACTTCGGCGTCGCCAAGCTGCGCGACCAGGGCGTCGAGACCTCCAACGGAGCCCCGGTGGTCGTCGGCACGCCGCGCTACATGGCGCCGGAGCAGCTGCTCGGCCAGAAGACCGACCCCCGCGCCGACATCTACGGCCTGGGGATCCTCCTGTACCGGCTCATCTGCGGGCAGCCGCCGTTCTCGGGGACGACCTTCGAGCAGCTGGTGAAGGCCATCGTCCGCGAGACGCCGGCGCCGCTGCCGGCCAGGACGCAGCGCGACGAGCCGGTGCCCCCGGCGCTGCGCGCGCTCATCAGCGCCTGCCTGGAGAAGGACCCCGAGCGCCGGCCGCAGACGATGGCCGAGGTCGGCACCGCGCTCGAGGGCCTGCTCACCGACGAGACGACCCCGCCCGGTCCGGCGGGGATCCGCCGCAAGCGCAGTCTCGCCCTGCCGCTGCTCGCCGGCGGCCTCGCGCTCTCGCTCGCACTCGCGGTGGCCGCCCTCGTCACCCGCACTCCCGCTGCCGCGCCGGCCCGGCCGGTCGCCGCCGAGCCCGGGCTCGTCGTCCCGACTGCGCCCGTCGCCGCGCCGGGGCCCACGCCGACTCCGACGCCGACGCCGACGCCGGCCGCGGTCGCCGAGAAGCCGGCGAGCGCGCTCGTCATCATCGCCGTGGCCTCGCAGCCCCCCTTGGCCAGGGTCCTGCGCGCGGATACCGGGGAGGTGCTGGGAGTGACGCCGCTGGACGTCGCGGTCCCGCCCGAGGGCGAGCTGACGATCAAGCTCACCCGCGATGGGTACCTCCCGGCGACGGCGCGCCTGAAGGCGGACTCGGCTTCGCCGACGGTCGTCAAGATGAGGAAGCGCACCAAGGGCGGGAAGGGAGTGAACCGCGATGACGTTATCGATCCGTTCGGGCGCTAGCGCGCTCGCGCTGGCCCTGGCGCTGGCGGTCGCCTTCGGCGGGTCCGGCGACGCGCTCGCGGCCGCGCCCAAGGACAAGGCCGCGGCCAAGGCGTCCGTCGCCTCGGCGCGCAAGTCCTACGAGCTGGGCAAGTTCGAGGAGGCCATCGGCCACTACTCCAAGGCCTACGAGCTGAGCGACCTGCCCGCGCTGCTCTTCAACATCGCCCAGTGCCACCGGCAGCTGAAGCAGTACGAGCGCGCCGCCTTCTTCTACGGGCGCTACCTCTCGCTGCAGCCGCCGCCCGTCGACAACGAGGAGGTGGCCAAGGGCCTGCTCAAGGAGATGGAGGACGCGGCCGCTGCCGAGGCGCAAGCGAAGTCCGCTCCGTCTCCGGGCCTGGGGCTGGACCTGTCCGGCGACTCCCCGCCCAAGAACCAGGCCGCCGCCAAGGACCCCGGAAGGGAACCCGCGGCCCCGGCGGCGGTCCCGGCCGAAGCGCTGCCGGCCGTGCCGGCGCCCGTCCCCACCCAGGCCCAGGCCGACGCCGGGACCTCGACGCCGCTGGTCAAGCAGTGGTGGCTGTGGACCCTGGTCGGCGCGGTGGTGGTGGGCGGGGCGGTCACCGCCGGCGTGCTCGCCAGCGGCGGCAGCCAGGCCACGCCGCCGTACACCACCCTCGACGACGTCCACTTCTGACGGCTTGACCCGGGCCGCGAGCCCGGGCGTATGACTTCTTGGCCGACCCCGACGAACCAAAGGCCCTCCCGTGCTCCGACGCCCAGCATCGCTCGCCCTGTGCCTGGCCCTCCTGGCCCTGGGAACGTCCTGCCCCGGCCCGCAGCAGGCGCCCACCCTGCGGCTGACCGTCAAGCACGACGCCAGCTTCGAGATCACCCAGCTGTCGCTCAAGGCCCTGCTCCCCGACGACACCGTCCTCGGCCCGCAGCTGCGGCCGGAGACGGAGGCCGGGCCGCTGGAGGCCACCGAGATCGTCCGCCTGCACTTCGCCGAGGCGCAGGCCGGCGCCACCGTCCGGGTCGAGGTCGAGGGCCTGAAGGGCGGCGCCGCCAAGGTCCGTGGAAGCGTCGAGGCGCAGCTCGCGGCCAACGCCGAGAAGGAGCTTGAGGTGACGCTCGAGGCCATCGGCTGCCCGTCGGCCTGTCCTTCGGGGCAGGCGTGCGTGGACGGGGTCTGCCGCTGCACCGCCGAGAGCTGCCCCGGCGGCTGCTGCGGCGCCGGCGACGTCTGCCACCAGAACGACCTCTCCTCGTGCGGCAAGCAGGGCGGCGCCTGCGCGGCCTGCGCCGCCGGGCTCGCCGACTCCTGCACGGCGGGCGAGTGCCGCTGCGGCACCGGCGCCGCCTGCGGGACGGGCCAGGTCTGCCAGGCCGGCGTCTGCCGCTGCACCGCCGACTCCTGCAAGACCGGCTGCTGCCAGGGCGACCGGTGCGAGACCGGGACCGCCTCCGAGCTCTGCGGCGCCTCCGGGCAGCCGTGCGTCGCCTGCCCCGCCGGCGAGTCCTGCGAGACCGGCCGCTGCAGCGGCTGCGCGAAGTCCTGCGCCACCGGCTGCTGCTCCGGCGCGGCCTGCTCGCCCACGTCGATGGACGCCTGCGGCATCGGCGGCGCGGCCTGCGTCGCCTGCCCGGCGGGGCGCGCCGACACCTGCTCGGCCACCGGGGAATGCCTGTGCGGCGCGAAGGCGGTCTGCAACCCCGGCCAGCGCTGCGTCTCCGGCGCCTGCTTCTGCGACGACACCTCCTGCCCGTCGGGCTGCTGCGAGAAGAACGAGTGCCAGCTGCGCTCGCTCTCCGCCTGCGGCGCGCTGGGCTCGACCTGCGTCGACTGCGGCGGCGGCGCCGACAACTGCTCGTCGGACGGCGCCTGCCGCTGCGGCACCGGCGCGGTGTGCTCCGCGGGGCTGCGCTGCGTCGGCGGCAACTGCCTGTGCGACGCGCTCTCCTGCCCGAGCAGCTGCTGCACGGCGGCCGGCTGCGCCCCGCCCTCGACGGCGGCGTGCGGCACCGGCGGCGGGGCCTGCAACCCCTGCGACTCGGCCAAGGCGGACGGGTGCGCGAGCGGCGAGTGCCGCTGCGGCGGAGCGGCGGCGTGCGGGGCCGGCGAGATCTGCCAGGGCGGCGCGTGCGTCTGCGATGCCGCGACGTGCTCCGGCTGTTGCTCCGGGACCAAGTGCCTGCCCGGCGACGCGCTGGCCGCCTGCGGCGCGTCCGGCGCGGCCTGCGTCGACTGCGGCTCCAAGGCGGACGCCTGCTCCGCCGGAGCGTGCCGGTGCGGGACGGGCGCGGCGTGCCAGGGCGCTTCGAACTGCGCCGCCAGCTCCTGCTCGTGCGACGCGGCCTCGTGCCCGTCCGGTTGCTGCTCGGCCTCCGGCTGCGTGACGCCGCCGACCGCGGCCAACTGCGGCGCCCCGGGCAGTGCCTGCGTGGCGTGCGAGGCGGCGAAGGCCGACTCCTGCAGCGCCGCCGGCGAGTGCGCCTGCGGCGGCGGGGCGGTCTGCGGGACCGGGGAGATCTGCCAGAGCGGCGCGTGCGTGTGCGATCCGGCCTCCTGCGCCGGCTGCTGCAAGGGCGCGGTCTGCCTGACCGGCGACACCTTGGCGGACTGCGGGACCTCCGGCGCGAGCTGCAGGGCGTGCGGCTCCGGGGCCGACCGCTGCTCCGGCGGCTCCTGCCGGTGCGGGACGGTGCCCGAGTGCGGGCCGAGCCAGAGCTGCGGGGCCACCGGCTGCGTCTGCGACGCGGCGAGCTGCCCGGCGGGCTGCTGCGGCGCGGGCGGGGCGTGCACCCCGATCACCGTGGCGGCCTGCGGGGCGGTGGGCGGGGCGTGCGTCGACTGCGGCGCGACGGCGGACGGGTGCTCGACGGCGGGGGCCTGCCAGTGCGGCGGAGGGGCGGCCTGCGGCGCGGGGCGGGCCTGCGTCGGCGCCGCCTGCAGGTGCACCCCGACGAGCTGCGCCTCCGGGTGCTGCTCCACCGGCGACGCCTGCGAGATCGGCAACACCATGACGGCCTGCGGCGGATCCGGCGGGTCGTGCGTGGCCTGCGACGCCGGCAAGGCGGACCGCTGCGTCGGCGGGGCCTGCCGGTGCGGGCCGACGACCCCGGCCTGCGGCCCGGGGCTGACCTGCTCCGGCGGAGCCTGCGTCTGCAACAACACGACGAGTGGCTGCACCGGCTGCTGCAGCAGCGGGACCAGCTGCGTGATGGCGCCCGACAAGAACAACTGCGGCATCAACGGCGCGGCGTGCAAGAAGTGCCCGGGCAACCAGCAGTGCCAAGCCTCGGGGGCTTGCGGCTAGGAGCCGAAACTCGAGCCACCGGGATGCGACGAGCGGCCCGGGTTCCGGGGCGCGCCCCCGGGCCCCACGAGAGAGGAAAGGCAGCCGGGGGTCTGCACCCCCGGCGCGCGCCGCGAGGCCGCCGCGAAGAGGGCTACCTCTTGTGCTTCTCCTTCTTCTCCTTCTTGTCCTCGCGCTTCTCCTCCCGCTTCTCCTCCCGCTTCTCGTGCCGGTCTTCGCGCTTCTCTTCGCGCTTCTCGTGCATGTCTTCCCGGTGCTCTTCCCGCCGCTCGTGCATGTCCTCGCGGCGCTCGTCGCGCTTCTCGTGCTTCCAGTGCTTGTAGTGGCCGACCGGGACCTTCACGAGCGCGGGCGGGACGACCCTGACCTCGACGGGCACGAACTCGACCTGGGGGTGCGTGGCGCGGTACCAGCGGTCGGCGCGGCGGGTCCAGTAGAAGCCGCTGTGGAAGAAGACCTCCTCCTCGAAGTTCTCGACGACCTGGACGCCGGGGCTGACCACCACCAGCGGCGGGGTGGGCGGCAGCGGCAGCTTGATGTTGATGTTGATCTGCCCGGAGGCGAGCGAGGGCGCGAGCAACGCGGCGGCGAGGGCGAGGGCGAGAACGCTGGTCTTCATCCGAACCTCCTCAGGAGTGTGCCGCGACGATACTCCCTCGACGGTCTCCAGAGGTACGGGCAGGCGGCCGGGCGCGTGCCCTGGCGTCCGCCGCCCGACCGTCCGGGCTGCTAGAGTCCCGCCTCCGCTCCGCGAGGTCCGCATGTCGTCGATGCAGATGAGCGCCACGTCGCAGCCGGGCCCGGCGCTGAACCGCTGGCCGCTGGCGGTGCCGGGCCTGTACCTGCTGGGGGCGTGCGCGCTGGGCGCGGTGGCCTCGAGCCTGGCGAGCGGCGCGTACACCGCGGTGCTGATGAGCGCAGCGGAGCGCGCGCCGCTGGGGTCGATGGACGGCTACGTGAGCTGGGCGCTGCGGCTCTTCAACTACGGCATCGGCCTGGCCCAGCTGGCCGCGGTGGTGCTGCTGTGGCGCTCCAACGCGCCGGTGCGCTCGCTGGCCGGCGCGGCGCTGGGGATGTCGGCGGCGGACTTCGGGCTGGGGCTGGTGAGCGACCTGGGCTGGTCCTTCCTCTTCGACGGCGGCGCGGGCGTGAGGGCGGTGCTGCAGGCGCTGGGCTGGATGGGCGTGCTGACGGCGGTGGTGGCGGAGGCGCTGACCTTCGAGACCGTCCTCAAGCTGCGGCGCGAGGGCTGCGGCGGGGCCCCCGGGCCGGACGGGACGCTGCGGACGATCTTCTGGGTCGGCTGGGGGCCGCGGCTGGCGCTCTGGGTGCTTTCGCTGGCCGGCGTACGCCACCTGCTGCCGCCCTGGCCGATGTTCGGCGTGCGCATGGTCCTGAGCCTGGTCATCGCCGCGGCGTGCCTGGCGGCGGTGCGAGCGGCGATCCCGGTCGCCGAGGCCGCTCCCGCCTCGCCGGCTGGGGGCGCGCCGCCGCCGCAGCTCGCCGCGAGCCCGGCCGGAGGTGCGGCGGGCTTGCGCAACCTCGGCCTGGGCGTGCTGTGGATGCTCATCGGCGGCGGCGTCACGGCGATCACCTACGCCTCGGCGTCGTCGACCGGCGGGCGCTACCGCGTCGCCTACGGGGCCATCGTCGTGGGGCTGGTGCAGGCGTTGGTGGGAGTGGTGCAGCTGCTGCGCGGCCGCTGAGAAGAGACAACCCGGAACCAAGGAGGACGCCGTGCTCGAGGTCGGGATGAAGCAGGAAGAGACCCGCGTCGTGACCGAGGAGGACTCGGCCGCGCGCATCTCGCCGCGCGTGCCGCCGGTCTACGCCAGCGCCCGGATGATCGGCTTCGCGGAGGTGGTCTGCGCCGACCTGATGGCGCCGCACTTGGCGCCCGGGGAGACCAGCGTCGGGGTCGGGTTCCAGTTCACGCACGAGGCGGCGACGCCCATCGGGATGAAGGTGACGATGCGCGCCACGCTCGCCGCGATCGAGGGCAAGAAGTACGTGTTCGAGGTCGAGGGCAGGGACGAGGTCGACCGGATCTGCGTCGGCCGCCACGAGCGGGCCATCATCAAGCAGGACAAGTTCATGGCCCGGCTGGCGGAGAAGGCCAAGAAGGCTCAAGGCTGAGCGGGCGGACGAGGCTGTAACTGGTTGAAAACACGTCGTTTAATAGGCCGGAGGAGTCGGGGCCCAGCTGAGTTTGTGTGAGTTTACCGAGTTATTCGAAGCTTATCGGCGACGGACATAAACTCCGTATAACCAAGCCAAATTGCGGCCATGTTCCACCCCCAAGGTCCGACCTTCCTCGAGCTGGCGCGCCAGGGGCTCTCCTCGACCCGGCGCGGCTACGACCTGCTCGCCCCGAAGTTCGACTTCACCCCGTTCCGCACGCCCGACGCGGTGCTGGAGGTCGTCGGCGAGCGGCTGGCAAAGCTCGGCCCCTTCGCGAGCGGCCTGGACCTGTGCTGCGGCACCGGCGCGGGACTGAGGATCCTCCGGCCGCTGTGCACCGAGCGGGTGGTCGGGCTCGACTTCAGCGAGGGCATGCTGGCCGAGGCGCGCAGGAACGTGGACGGCGTCGAGCTCGTCCAGGCCGACGTCCTCGAGCTCGCCTCCGAGAGCGAGTTCGACCTCGTCACCAGCTTCGGCGCCTTCGGGCACATCCCGCGCGCTTCGGAGCGCGATTTCGTCGCCCGGATCCACCGTGCGCTGCGGCCTGGAGGCGTGTTCGCGTTCGTGACCGCGCCGATGCCGCCGCCCTGGTCGCTGCAGTGGATGTTCGGACGCTCCTACAATGCGGTCGCGCACCTGCGGAACCTGCTGCTGCGGCCGCCCTTCGTCATGTTCTACCTGACGCTCACGCTGGAGGCGGCGCAGCGGCTGCTCGAGGACGCTGGGTTCGAGGTCGAGGTCCAGCGCGGGCTCTTCCCGGAGCCGTATCGGCACGGGGTGTTGGTGCTGGCGCGCAAGGCTGGGTGACCTCTCTTCTCTTCGAGGATGCCCCGCTCTCGGGGTAGTGCCGGCCTCTGTGCCGGGGCGTGTCGGTGGTGTCCAGGGCGGCGGCTTCGAGTGGTTCGGCCGCGCGCCGGCGAACCGGGTGCTCACCGCCTACGGGCTGCTGGAGTTCTCGGACATGAAGCAGGCCTTCCCAATGGACGAGGCGCTGCTGGAGCGCACGCAGCGCTGGCTCGTCGGGCAGCAGGCGGCGGACGGGTCGTGGGCGACCGATTCGCACACCGCTTCGCAGGTCGTCCATAGCCGCGACCCGTTGCCGACCAACGCGTACATCGCCTGGGCGCTGGCGGAGTCGGGCTACCAGGGCCCGGCGCTCGACCGCGCGGCGCGCTGGCTCGAGCCCAAGGTGAAGGCGTCGGGCGATCCCTACGTGCTGGCGCTGGTGGCGAACGTCTGGGCGCTCACCGGCCGCAACGCGAAGGATCTGACGGCGAAGCTGGAGAAGCTGGGCGCTCGCGACGCCGAGGGGAGGCTCTCGTTCTCGCCCAGCGGGCCG
This sequence comes from Myxococcales bacterium, assembly GCA_036504155.1. Classification (GTDB taxonomy): domain Bacteria; phylum Myxococcota; class Myxococcia; order Myxococcales; family UBA5297; genus JACRCT01. The sequence continues at coordinate 2,056 of DASXVQ010000212.1, read as the reverse complement.
ACGGCGATGGTCTCGCGCGGCGACGTGGCCCGCGTCGAGACGACCGCGCTGGCGGCGACGGCGCTGCAGCGCGCGGGGGAGGTTTCTCTCATCGCGTCCTGCCTGGACTGGCTGCTCTCGGTGCGCGACGGCCGCGGCGCCTGGCACTTGACCCAGGCCACCGTGCTGGCGCTGCGGGCGGTGCTGATGGCGGCGGGGAAGGGCAGCGACGGCGACGCCGACGTGACGGTGCGCGCGGCGGGCGGCGAGCAGAAGGTGCAGCTGCGGCCGGACAACGCGGACCTCGTGCAGACCGTGGACCTGACGCGGTTCCTCGCCGAGGACGGGACGCTGGAGGCGAACCTGTCGCGCAGCGTGAAGGGGCGCACGCTCTGGCAGCTCTCGACCTCCTGCTACCTGCCCAAGCCCAAGCCGCCGCAGGACCTCTAGGTGGCGGTGAACTGGGGAGGCGCGAAGGCGCTCAAGACGGGCGAGCCGGTGGACGCCAAGACGCAGGTGAGGTGGCAGCGCAAGACGCCGGCCGGGATGGTGATCGTCTCGCTGCCCGTGCCCGCGGCCTTCCAGCCCGAGGCGGCGGCCCTGGAGAAGCTGGTGGAGGACAAGACCATCGCCCGCTACGCGATCGAAGGGCGCCGGGTGCTCGTCTATATCGACGGGATGGCGCCCACCTCGAAGGTGGAGTTCAGTTACCGGCTCAAGTCCACGACCAAGGCCAAGGTGACCGCGGTGCCGGCGATGGTGGCGCTGTTCTACGAGCCGGAGGTGCAGGCGCACTCGGAGTCGGCGGCGCTGACGGTGGACTAGGAGAGAGGCCCTTCCACACTGCCCCTCCCCTGCCTCCCCTTCGCGAAAGGACACGACGACCGAGCGCGAGCCGCTCGAGGCTCAGGGGAGGCGATCGCCAGTGCTCGACGCGACCTCTTGCGTGACACGGTGACGTCCAGGTGTCGCGCCGAAGACCGCGATGGCAACCAGCGGGCTCCTCACCGGAGCCCCGAGTGCACTTGATTCAATCCGTTCGACCGGTCGCGAAGGGGAGGCGGGGGTGGGGCGGTGGGGCGGTGGGGCGGTGGGGCGGTGGGGCGGTGGGGCAGTGGGGCAGTGGGGCAGTGGGGCAGTGGGGCAGTGGGGCAGTGGGGCAGTGGGGCAGTGGGGCAGTGGGGCAGCGCGGCGGCCCAGGTTGCACTACCTTTGCTTCCAGGCGACAAGTCACCGCCAGGAGCCAACCAACGATGCCGGTGCATGTCGCCCTCAGCGAGTTCCTCGAGACGGGATTCTTCGGCCCGATCGAGCTCGGGATGCAGAAGCCGGAGATCGAGGACGCCCTCGGGCCTCCCGACTCGGAAGGCGGGACAAGCCAGAGCCAGCGCGAACCGCTGATCTGGAGGTACGGCCCGTTCGAGCTGCACTTCGCGGAGGACTCCGGGCAGCTCGAGCGGATCTCCACGGAGGATCTCGCCGTGCTCGAGGGAGGCCCGCGGCTCGCGCTCGACGCCTGGGCCCTGTCCGCGAAGTCCACTCGGTCGGAAGTCGAGCGGAAGCTGGCCGAGGCCGGCATCGGCTTCGCGCGGACGCTCCATCCGTGGGACGAGCGCACCGTCGAGTTGGTCACCGGCGGCCTGGTCTCCTTGCTCTTCATGGCGCCCGAGGAGGCTCCCGAGATCGACCCATCGCAGTACCTGCTGGGCGCCCTCTGGCGCGCCTCGGCGCCCTCGGTGGTGGTGGCCGAGGCCTTCGACCGGCAAGAGGCCAAGCGAAGGGCGACCGAGTGGCGAACGGCCTTCCCGGAGCTGGCGAAGCTGGTGCCGGAGGAGGGCTGGGTCCTCGACGCCTACCCGGAGGACGACGGCCGCACGCTGTACCGGATGAGGGTCGAATTCGAGCCGGAGCCCGAGGCCCCGGGTCACTCGCACCACTAGCCTGGATTTCCACGGCGAGGGATTCGCCTAAGTTCGAGCCCTGAGCGGCTCCATGGCGACGGGGCACCGTTGCGGGAGCCGTACAGCGGGGGTCAGCCCCTTTGCACTCGGCAGACAGCCTGCGGCACGAGCGGTAA
>DASXVQ010000211.1:0-5212 GCA_036504155.1 Myxococcales bacterium | reverse complement strand
CGACAAGCACTACAAGATGGTCGACGGCACCAGCTTCGCGGCGCCCATCGTCAGCTCGGTGGTGGCGCAGATGCTGGAGGCCAACTCGGAGCTGACCCCGCAGCAGGTGAAGATGATCCTGGTGCGCACCGCGCGAAGGCTCCCCGGCGTCGAGGTCGACAAGCAGGGTTGGGGCGCGGTGCAGCCGGCGCAGGCGGTCCAGATGGCGATCGACACGCGCCAGCGGCGACGGGTGGACGACACGGAGCTGTAGGAAGAATGTCGAGCCCGCCCGGCCAGGAAGTCCCCTCGCCCGCAGTGGATTCAGTCTGTCCGCGGGGGAGGGGATTTAGGGGTGAGGGTCGATTCCAGGCCCTGAAGATCATCCTGCTCGGCCTGGGCGCGGCCGTCGGCTACGGCATCCTCCAGGACAACGTCACCGCCCGCATCGCGCCCTCGTACTTCAACGTGGCCCACCCGGACCTCGGCTACCCGGCGATCTTCCACCACGCCTCGCCCACGGTGCTGGCCTTCGCCTGGGGTGTCGTCGCGACCTGGTGGGTCGGCTTCCCGCTCGGCATCCTGATGGCCCTCTGTGCGCGCGCCGGCGGCTGGCCGAAGCTCGAGGCGCGAGCGCTGCTGAAGCCGGTGGGCAAGCTCCTGGGGGTGATGATCGTCGGCGCCTTCCTCGGAGGCCTGCTGGCCTGGGGGCTGGGCATCTCGTATTACGCGCCCGCCGGCATCCCGCTCGACCAGAAGGAAGGCTGGGGCATCGACTTTGGCGCGCACCTCGCGGCCTATTTCGTCGGGCCGGCGGGCGGCCTCGTCCTCTGCGTCCTGACGCTGCTTCGCAGGCGCAGGCTCTCGCGCAGTCTGGGGGATCCGGCATGAGCGTCCCGGTGCGAATCGTGCTCGTCCGGCCCGCGGAGCCCATGAACGTGGGCGGCGTCGCCCGGGCCATGAAGAACTGCGAGCTGGACGACCTGGTCCTGGTCCAGCCACGCACCGACGACTGGGTGACGGCCCGGCGGATCGCGGTGCATGCCGAGGATCTTTTGGCGGCGCCGCGCGTCGTCGAATCGCTGGCCGAAGCGGTGGCGGACTGCGTCTGGGTCGTCGGCACGTCCTCGCGGGAGATTCCGGGGCGCGAGCGGCTCGCTCCGCGCCAGGTCGGCGAGCGCTGCGCCTCGGCCCAGGGGAAGGTGGCGCTCGTCTTCGGCGGCGAGGAGAGCGGCCTGTCCAACGACGACCTGGTCCGCTGCCACGCGCTCTCCTGCATCCCGGGCGGGAGCGAGCAGCCCTCGTACAACCTGGCGCAGGCGGTGCTGGTCTACGCCTACGAGTGCCTGGCGGCGCGGCAGCAGGCCGTCCGGCCCGCGCCGCCCCTGCGACAGCACAAGGTGCCCGAGCGCGAGCTCCAGCTCATCGAGGAGTCGACCCGCGAGCTGCTGCTGGCCTCGGGCTTCGCCGACCCCGACCGACCTCGCCACGGGGTCGCGGACTTGCTGCAGCCGCTGCGGCGCGCCGGCATGACTGCCGACGAAGCCAAGCTGTGGCACGCTGCTTTGCGAACTGCCCTGCGCGCGGCGCGCGGGGCCAAGGAGTAGGGGAGCGTATGGCGAAGAAGGCGGTCGTCACCGGCGCGTTCAGCTACATCGGGGCCGCGGTCGCGGCGGAGCTGGTCTCGCGCGGCTACGAGGTGAGCACGCTGACCAACCGCCGGCCTCCTCCGGGCTCCAGGATCCGCGCCGCGCCGCTCACCTTCGAGCCCCGGCACCTGCGGGACCAGCTCGCCGGCGCCGACCTCTTCGTCAACACCTACTGGGTCCGCATCCCCTACGCCGGAGAGAGCTTCGAGAACGCCGTCGAGAACTCGGGCGTGCTCTTCGATGCCGCCGTCTCCGCGCACGTCGGCCGCGTCGTGCACGTCAGCGTCAGCAACCCGGCCTCCGGCCTGAACCTCGGCTACCACGCCGGCAAGGCCAAGGTCGAGGCGCGGCTGCGCTCGTGCCGGCTCTCCTGGGGCATCGTCCGTCCCACGCTGGTGGTCGGCCCCGGCGACGTGCTCACCTCCAACATCGCGTGGCTGCTGCGGCGCTTCCCCGTCTTCCCGGTGCCCGACGGCGGCCGCTGCAAGCTCCAGCCGGTCACCCTCGCCGACACCGCACGCATCGTCGCCGAGGCCGCGGAGAATCCGACGAACGTCGAGGTCGACGCCGCCGGGCCGGAGGCGATGACCTTCTGGGACTACGTGCGGGCCGTCGCCGACGCCTGCGGGCTGAGCCGGCTGCTGATCTCCGTGCCGGGCTGGCTAGCGCTGGGCGGGCTCTCGATGCTGGAGCCGCTGCTGGGCGACGTGGTGCTGACCGAGGAGGAGCTGCTCGGGCTCGAGCAGGAGCTGCTGCTCTCGCACGAGCCTGCGCTGGGGACGCAGTCGGTCCGGCACTGGCTGCAGCGGAACGCCGAGTCGCTGGGGCGCACCTACGTGAACGACGTGCGCCGCCACTTCGGCGCCGGCTCGGACGAAGCCGTCCTCGACCCCGAGAAGCTGGCGGGCTGATGGCCACCCGCGCGATCGAAACCGAGCTGCTGGTCGGGCGGGAGCTGTACGCCCGGGTGGTGCGCGAACGGCTGGAGCAGGCGCGCGAGTCGGTGTGGATCGCCACGGCCAACGTCAAGGACATGCACGTCGAGCGCGAGGACGGCCGGTTCGTCTCCATCCTCGACGTCTTCGGCGAGCTGGAGAAGAAGGGGATCGAGCTGCGGCTGCTGCACGCCGACCTGCCTTCGCGGCCCTTCCGCGCCCGCTTCGACCGCAAGAAGCGGTTGGTGGCCGGCGGGCTGGAGCTGAAGATCTGCCCGCGGGTGCACCTGAAGGCCGTGCTCGTCGACGGCGCCTGGCTCTACCTGGGCAGCGCCAACCTGACCGGCGCGGGGCTGGGCGCCAAGGCCGACTCGCGGCGCAACTTCGAGGTCGGCTTCGGCACCGAGGACTTCGAGACCATCGACCGCATCAGCGCGCTCTTCGAGTCCATCTGGAGCGGGGCGGAGTGCCGGACCTGCTCGCTGTTCAAGCTGTGCCCGGACCCGATCGGCGCGCCGCCCAAGAAGCAGCGGAGCAAACCGAAGGACCGGGGAATCCAGCTCGGGCACGCCCGACGCCTCGGCGGCGGGCGGCGGTCGGCCTGGAAGGGCGGCGGCTGACTCGGCCGGGGCTTGGCCCCCGCGCAGCGATGCCCAACCTGAGGGGTGTCGCAAACCTCGTCTCCCGTGTTGCGCGTCCGCGCGCTCGAGAAGTCGTTCGGGCCCGTCCGGGTCCTGCGAGGCGTGAGCCTCGAGGTCGGCGCCGAGGAGTGCGTGGCGATCGTCGGAGAGACTGGCTCGGGCAAGACCACGCTCCTGCGCTGCTTCAACCGCCTGGTCGAGCCGGATCGCGGCCCGGTGGAGGACTTCGGCGAGGACGCGCCCCGCAGCTGCGCCGGCGCGCCTAAGGGCTACGAGATCTGGCGGGCGACGCCGCGCTCCAAGAACAATCCGGTCAAGGTCGCCGACGTCGCGGGCACGAGCTACGTCGACACCGACCTCGTCGCGGGTGAAGACGATCCCTCGTAATCCGTCTATGCGAACGACGAATATGGGCTAGGCTCCTCGGCCCTCGTCTGGTCCGAGGAGGCCCAGTAGGGCCTGAACACCCTCAACTCGTTCGCTTGCGACGTCGCGCCGGGCGCGCCGCTCGCGCTCATGGCGCTGCGGTCGCTCGGTCTGCTGCGCCGTCGGCGCCAATCATCCAAGGAGATTGTCCGTGAACCACCCTGTGCTCTTCCGCCTCGCCCTGACGCTCCTCGCCGCCTTTGGCCTCGCCTCCTGCAAGCCGGGGGACGGGGGCGCGGGCTGCACCGTCGACAACTGCAAGGCGGCGATGGACCAGTGCCACGTGGAGCCCGACACGGACCCGTACGCCTACTGCCTGATGGCCCGCGCCCCGGTCTCCGAGGACGAGGCCGAGCGGACGCAGGTGGCGATGGGGGAGTGCGTCAAGGCCTGCCAGCGCACGCAAGCCGGCGAGACCTTCGCCTGCATCGGACAGAACGCGGGCCAGTGCTACTCGACCGACGCCGGCGTGCAGGGGCACTTCAGCCAGGACGGCCTGAACGCCGTGCTCGACAAGTGCCTCTCTGGCGGCGGCGGTCACCCCGGCGACGAGTCGTGCTTCAAGACTTGCCGCGACGCGTTCAGGACCTGCGTGCTCGCCGACTTCCCCAGCTCGGGCTTGCCGAAGTGCCCGGTGGACACGATGGACGCCTGCCTCACCTGCGCCAACCAGTGCGCGGACACGTACAACTCCTGCCAGAACGCCTGCCCGGCTGCCAAGTAGCCTGAGCGGCGCCTCCTCCCGATGCCCGATGAATGGTCGCGCTTTCGGCGGCGCGGCCCAATCCGGATCCAGAGGCCGTCGTGAAGGTCGCGCCGGTCGGGGACGAGATCGAGGAGACCTCGGCCTGCGCAGCATCCAGGCGAGCCTGGAGAAGGCCGGGCACGCGGTGCAGGTGCTCGACTTCGGATCCGCGGAGGGCCTGGGCCAGGTCGCCGAAGCCATCGCCCGGTCGAACCCGGAGGCCTGCGGCCTCTCGATGGTGTTCACGACGCGGGCGGGCGAGTTCATCGCGCTCGCGAGCGAGCTGCGCGCCCGGGGCTGGCGTGGCCACCTGACGGCTGGCGGCCGCTTCGCCAGCTTTCACGCCGAGGAACTCCTTCGCGACGTGCCGGCGCTCGACTCGATCCTCCACGGCGAGGGCGAGGAGGCGGTGGCGGACCTGAACCAGCACGCTCCCATCCCAACCCGTGGCGTACACGGACCGGCTCATCTTGAAAGGCACGAAGGTCTTCGCCCTCTCGGCGACCAGCACCTCGACCTCGGGGCGCGCCTAGGAAGAACGAAGCAGGAAATCCCAGCGAGCAACGGCGGCCCAGGCGTTGGTGAAGCGGGTATGGCGAGGTCAGCGAACGAGGCCCGGTGCCTGGCCGCCGCTCGAACTGGCAGTGAGGATGGACGATCCCGAGGCGCGGCCACCAAGGAGCGCCGGTCGGACGGAGGGTGAGCGCACTTGCCCGCGAGGCGTCAGTCGGGAGGGGGAGGGTCGAGGCCGTCGAAGTCGGAGTGTCGGTGGAAGGCGATGCGCTGGGCCGGGGGCCTGGCCTTGGCGAACTCCAGGGGCGCGAACCGGAGGCCGAG
>DASXVQ010000210.1:0-3510 GCA_036504155.1 Myxococcales bacterium | reverse complement strand
TCCCCTTCCGTAAGACGCAGGAGCTGCGAGGAGAGAGCGATGGCTGAGCCGGGACCAGCGAGCGATCGCGAGGAACTGGCCTCCATCGCTCTCGATCTTTGCGGGCACCTCGAGTGGCTGCGCGAGAACGGGGTGCGAGAGGTCCCGGCGGTCCCGAAGCCCGTAGCGGCTCCCGCTGCCGGCCCCGCGAAGGCCGAGGCTGCCACGCCCGAGGCCGGCACTGCGCCGGTGTCGGGCCTGCGCGCCGCCGTCCGTGCTGCTGCCGGGGTCCCGGACAAGCGCCCGGCGGCACCGCCTCCTTCAGCGGCGCCTTCGCCTTTGCCTGCGAAGGCACCGCCTGCAGCCTCGGGCGCCAGCTCCAGGACGGCGCCCGAGCCGGCGAAGGCTCCTGCGGCAGTCGCCCCGGCAACCGCGCCTGCACCCGCGGCCGAGAAGCCCGCGCACACCAGCCTCGAGCAGATCCGCGCCGAGCTGGGCGACTGCAAGCGCTGCAAGCTGCACCAGAAGCGCAAGAACATCGTCTTCGGCGTCGGCAGCTCCGCGGCCCAGCTGGTCTTCGTCGGCGAGGGCCCGGGGGCGGACGAAGACACCCAGGGAATCCCGTTCGTCGGAGCGGCCGGCCAGCTGCTCACCAAGATGATCGAGGCGATGGGGTTCACGCGCGACGAGGTCTACATCTGCAACGTCGTGAAGTGCCGCCCGCCGGGCAACCGCGACCCCGAGCCCGAGGAGATCTCGGCCTGCGAGGTCTTCCTCAAGGCCCAGCTCGCGCTGCTCAAGCCCAAGGCCATCGTCACGCTGGGCAAGTTCGCGACGATGACGCTGCTGCGCGAGCCGGGCGGCTCCATCACCCGGATGCGGGGCCAGTGGCGCAGGTACCAGGGAATCCCCCTGATGCCTACCTTCCACCCCTCGTACCTCCTGCGGCAGAAGACGCAGGAGGAGATCTACAGCGAGAAGAAGAAGGTCTGGGACGACCTGCAGCAGGTGATGAAGGTCCTCGGCAGGGAACCGCCGGCCAAGAAGTAGTTGGCCCCTCGACGAGCTCGGGGTGAAGGAGACAGCGATGCATGTCTCTCCGGTCCGGGTCGCAGCGGCCTTCCTGGCGCTCTCTGCGCTGGTGATGCTGCGCGCCTCCGTGGCCGCGGAGCCCGGACGGCCCATCCTCTACCTGGAGCTCGACGGCTCGGTGAACCCGGGCAGCGCCGACTTCCTGGTCCGCGCCATCGAGGAGGCCCCCGCCAAGTCCTGCCAGGCGGTCGTCATCCGGCTCGACACGCCGGGCGGCATGGTGGAGGCCACCCGCGACATCGTGAAGGCGGAGCTCGCCTCGCCCATCCCGGTCATCGTCTGGATCGGCCCCGGCGGCGCGCGCGCCGGCTCGGCGGGCGTCTTCATCACCATCGCCGCCAACGTCGCGGCCATGGCTCCGGCGACCAACATCGGCGCGGCGCACCCGGTGGCCGTGGGCCCGGGCGGATCCGAGAAGCCCGACGAGACGATGAACGAGAAGATCACCAACGACATGGTGGCCTGGGCCAAGGGCCTCGCCGAGAAGCGCGGCCGCAACGGCGAGTGGGCCGGCAACGCCGTGGCCAAGAGCGAGTCCGTCCACGCCGAGAGGGCGCTGGAGCTGAAGGTCGTCGACCTCATCGCGCCGAGCCTGGAGGACCTGCTCAAGCAGCTCGACGGCAAGGAGATCGAGACCGCGGCCGGCAAGGCCAGGCTCGCGACCATCGGCGCGCCGGTGCAGAAGGCCGGAATGACGCCGCGCGAGCGGTTCCTGAACGCGCTGGGCGACCCCAACTTCGCCTTCCTCTTCATAGGGCTGGGAATCGTGGGCATCCTCGCCGAGCTGTACCACCCCGGGACCCTTTTCCCCGGCGTGCTGGGAGCGGTGAGCCTGGCGATCGGCCTGGTGGCGACGCGGATGCTCCCGGTGCGCACCGGCGCGCTGATCCTGATGCTGGTGGGCGGGGCGCTGATCGCCGCGGAGTTCTTCGTGGTCACCGGCTGGGGCTTCCTCGCCATCGCCGGCGTCCTCTGCGTCGGCGTCGGGTCGTTCCTGCTCATCGACCCGACCAACCCCGACTTCCTGGTCGACCGCGACTTCGGGGTGGAGTGGGCCATGGTCTTGCCGGCGCTGCTCACCGTCGCGGTCATCCTGGGGATCGTGGTGTGGAAGGTGCGGGCCTCGCGGCGGATGCCGGAGACCGTCGGCGCGTTCGGGCTGGTGGGCGAAGAGGGCGTGGTGGTGGAGGACGTGGGCCCGGCGGGCGGGCTGGTGCAGGTGCACGGAGAGCTGTGGAAGGCGAGGGCGTCGCAGCCGCTCGCCAAGGACCGGCGCGTCAAGGTCGAGAAGGTCGAAGGCCTGGTCGCGACGGTGACCCCGAAGGACGCGGCCTAGCGGCCCCGGAGCAAGGAGATGGACATGTGGACCATCGTCATCCCCATCGTGATCGTCGTGGCGCTGATCGCCGCGGGCGTGCGCATCGTCAACCAGTACGAGAACGGCATCGTCTTCCGCCTCGGCCGCTTCGCGGGGACGCGCAAGCCGGGGCTGAACCTCATCATCCCGGTGCTCGACCGGATGGTGATCGTCGACATGCGCACGGTGGCTCGCGAGGTGCCGCCGCAGGACGTCATCACCCGCGACAACGTCTCGGTGAAGGTGACCGCGGTCCTCTACTTCCGGGTGGTCGAGGCCGAGAAGGCCATCATCCAGGTCGAGGACTTCCTCGGCGCCACCAGCCAGCTGGCGCAGACGACCCTGCGCGCCATCCTCGGCCAGCAGGAGCTCGACGACCTCCTGAGCCAGCGCGAGAAGATCAACAAGCACCTCCAGGAGGTGCTCGACATGCACACCGAGCCCTGGGGAATCAAGATCGCCAACGTCGAGGTCAAGGACGTGGACCTGCCGCAGGAGATGCGCCGCGCCATGGCCAAGCAGGCCGAGGCCGAGCGCGAGCGGCGCGCGAAGATCATCGCCGCCGAGGGCGAGTTCCAGGCCTCCGAGAAGCTGGCGCAGGCGTCCGAGGTCCTCGGCCGCAGCCCCGCCTCGCTTCAGCTGCGCTACCTGCAGACCCTGGTCGAGATCTCCGCCGAGAAGAACTCCACCACCATCTTCCCGGTGCCGATGGACTTGATCAGCGCCTGGCTGAAGAAGGACTCCAAGTAGCCCATGCCGCGTCTCGCCCTCGTCCTGACCTGCCTGCTGGCGGCGTGCACCAAGCCTGCCTCCGAATCGACGCCGCCGCAGGGGAAGCCTGCCTCCGCGCCTGCCTCCGGCGCGGCCCCGTGGACCGACGCACGCACGCTCAAGCTGGCGGTGGCCATGCCCACGCCGGAGCGGACCGAGCGGCTCGAGCTTCGGCACGAGCCGTCGCCCGCCGAGCCGACGCGAGCGCACCTGAAGCTCGTCTACATCGTCCCGGAGGGCGAGCAGGTGCTGGTGGACGAGACCGTGACGCTCGAGCAGCGGGATGCGGCGTGGGGCGCGAGCTATCTGCT